>CAYIDD010000001.1:0-131562 GCA_964362175.1 uncultured Candidatus Saccharibacteria bacterium
TTGCCGCTTCGACGACCGCCACCTCGACGTCAAGCTCCACGGCGCCTTCCTTGATCGGCTTCTTTAACAAATTCTTTGGAGGTCTGGGGAAACTATTCGGAAGATAAAGTCTCTCCAGAACACAAAAAAGCCCCTTGAAGGGGCTTTTTTGTCTCTATCGTTACCTAGGAACTACTGGAAGCAGGCAGTGTCGATCTGTGCTCCGTTCGGATCGCTGGCATCCGGAACGATCGTTGCACACTCATAGAAGCGCAACTGAGCAAGTTTCAAGCCATGGTTGTCGTATTCCCAGAAGTAGTCCTCAAGTTGACTACCGAAGAGAGGTACTCTCTCAAGGTTGCCGTCGCCATCAACATCAGCGTAGATGTAGAGAAGGTACTTGGAGACGTTGTCGAAGGTAGACTTACCCTTGTCACGGGTCAACTCCATGCTAATCACCGAGCAAAGAGTCTCGTCATCGCCAGTACCGAGAACGCCATCAGCACCAGGGCCCGTGGCGCAGGTTGTCGTTACCGATGAGCCACCTGGCTTACCAAGTGCGCGAGCGAAGACAGAGTAAACCGTTGTTCCGTCACCGTCTGGGTCAGGATTCGGCAATGCAAAGGACGCGCTTCCGTCAGTGCCGTTGGCATCCAAAACCTGGAAACCATCAACGCCAGCGCAGGCGGCATCCACACCCGACTCACAGAGCCAGATATTGGTCTTGCCCACAAGCGGAACGAAAATGCGATGACCGCTATTTCCGGTCATATCCGCAGTCTTTCCCTTCGGGACGCCGATAATATTGAGGTTATAGTGCGCGCCGCTTGGAGCGCCGTTGCCGGTGGCTCCCGCCGTCATCGGCACGTAGGCGACAACCATCGCCACTGCCGCGACAAGCGCGACACCAGCCGTTACCGCGAATTTTTGTGTGTGGGTCATAATGTATGGTATGTATTTTTTATGTATCCGATAAAAAGGAACACGCATGACAGTGCCGCCCCTATCGACCATGCGCCGCTGAAAGCCCTACAAAGCTACGCCCGTTATTTGAGACTGTAAAGATTGACATTCACACTCAAATATTCTCCAGCTGGGGGTGTAAACATCAAAAATATCGAACGTTTGAGCCATCATAGGGCAGCATGACGCGGCCGCCCCCGTTCCGGAGCCCGCGCTTTTCGTTTGCCTTCTGTCTTTTACACTAGCGCCTGCCTCCCTTGCCGCCGCCCAAGGCGAGCGCGGTGAAGTAATTGGCGATGCCGAGAACCTGCGCGTCCACCTCTTTTCCTATCTGAACTTCCTTATTGTTCACATACTGCTCGGCTTCCACATCGTTCGTAATGTAGTACGCCTCGGTAATAGTGGAGACGAGATTTTTGTAGACCGTCATGCCGTAACCGCCATTCAAGAGTCCTTCGGGTTTGTTGGTAAGCGGGAGTAATGAATCGTAGAGAGCTTTGGCCAGCGGTTTATCCGAATTTTGGGTGTAAATGGTAAGCGTGCCATCGTGCGTCGGAGCGGTGCTTCCGTTGTGATGGACTGAAACGAGCACATCGCATTTCTTATTGTCAGCAATGCCATCGCCTGTTACATCAACCGCAGCGCATTTAGCCGCCGCATCGCCCACTCTCTCCTTTCGGGTCGAGAAACGACCGGCGACCACGACATGCGCGCCGTACGTACTCAATGCCGCCTCCAGTGCCTGAACAACGTCCCCATTCACGTCCGCTTCCGCCACGCCGTAAAGCAGATTTACCGCCCCCGTGTCCGTGCTACTACTACCGTGTCCTGCATCGAGCGCGATTATTTTTCCCGCAAGAGCGCTAGTATCGGCTACGGCTATAGAATTACCTACAGCAACGACCGCCACAAAGACAAGAGCAAGGAGGGATAGCTTCTTCATACGGGAGGCCTAATTTGCCCAAAATACGTGCGTCAGGACCTTGTTGCCATTTCCAAGGTCGCGCTCGAATACCGAGGAGCGACCGTCTGCCGAGCGGTGGATTTCTTTGCCCCACTCGCTTCGGTCGCTGACGTCGACGCTACTCGCGCCCCGCGCTGCAGTGGTCTGGCCAACGGTCGTCGTCGAGTCGAGATGCGCGTAGATAAGCGCGAGCTCATCATAATCATGCTGGTTCGGATGCTGGTTGCTCGTGGGATCGCTCGTGTAATCCATGCAGGTATTGAGGTTCGCGTTGTTGAAATTCTCGTCCTGATGATCGAGCCCGAATATGTGTCCCACCTCCTGACACATCACGAGGTTGCGCCATGCCGAAGTGTTGTATGTGGCGGTGTTGAAATAGGTGTCGTTCAACTTCACGACCCCTTTCGTGATGTGCAAGCCGCTTATCCATATCTGCGCTAACCCTAGCCAGCCGTTGTTGCCGTACCTGCTATTACAAACTTCGGCCCGGCCCGTGGTCGCCTTACAGTTGCGGCCTGCATTGCCAGCCACGATGGTGGTATCAAGCACATCTGACACGCTCCAATCGCTTGAAGTCGTGCCAAGATATGAATCCCATGTGGACGATACGTTATCGCCCAACTTTAATGTAAAGGGGTTGGCCGTGCGCGCCCAGTGGTAGCCGCCCCACGAGTGACTCGCTTCCGCGACGACTGCGCCCATGAAAAGGACGGCGCCCAACACGACCGCGGGAAGAGCTATGGTAATGGTCTTGTTCATAGTTAAAGTTGCTAGGTTTATTAACACATTGATGGTACGACGCCCCGCCTTTTTGGTCAAGGGTCTCACGGCGCGCCCGCGACAGCCGCCATGCTCGCGCTCGGCGTGAGCACGGGGCTCGTAAAGACGAACGCGTTTGCCGCGAGGAACATGATGAGGATAAAGGAGAGCATGATACCGGCCGCGATCGCTTTGCGTGTGTGGTGGACGCGTATCTCAAAGCCGGTCGTGACACCGAGCGCGAGAATGACGAAAAGCGCGACGATCCAATAGGTGTATTGCAACATGCTCCGTGGCGCCGTCGCGATATGCGCCCATAGCGGCGCGTAATCCGGCGTCGGCCCTGCTGCCGCCTCCTGCGCAAGAGTTTTTACCGGCGCATCCCCTACGCTTGTGCCGAGCACTACTGTCTTGGGGGCGGGGGCCGCAGGCTCCTGCGACTCACCCAAGACCGCGATCGGCGCCGAGATCGCGAGCGCGGTTTCGGTGGGGCTTTGCGGAATGTTGACCGCGACCACCGGACTCTGCTTGTCGGACGATGAGGGCGTGCCAAATGCCTGCACTACGAAGGTAGTGGGGCGTCCTTGGAACGTCCCCTCGGCGGTCGCGATGCCTATCTCGGTGAAATGCGGGTTGAGGATATTCTCACGGTGTGTCGGTGAATTCATCCACGCCCGTTCCACATCGCCCGAATCGGAAAAATCTACGGCAAGATTTTCACCCGCGTAATCAAATGCATACCCTGCCTCTTTGAACCAGTGCCACGGATCCACTCCTTGGGGCGAGACGTGCGCGAAATACCCTTTTGCCGCCATGTCGTCGGCCTTGGCTTGCGCGGCAGCGACGAGGACGGGGTTCATGGTCAGTGTCCGCAGACTGTTCTGCGCCCTGTCACCGTTCGCAAGGTCAACAAGGACCGTGGCAAGTACCGTCGCGTACTGATTTGAACTTACAAGAAATTTGTCGATCGAGGAAGCAAGAAAAATGGATACGACGAGCGCGGAAACGAGCGTGACCGCAACCCCGCCCAGAAGCTCGACTTCCCGACGCCCCTTCTTGCGCGGCAGCAACGAGCGAAACCGTGATATGCGGTTCTTTTTTCTCACCTCCTCATTCTCGCACGTCTATCCAAATACAAAACCCGCCCTCTGTGGAAGGCGGGTTTTGTATTTTCCTTAACCCAGCAATTTACTGAGCGTTCGGATTCTGCGACCACGGGATCAGATTCGGGATCGGGAGCGTAAGCTGCGGACACTCGAGAAGATTGACCTGACGCAGTGTGGAGAGGTACACAAGGCCGGTCGGAGAAGCAATTCCCCACGGGCTCAAAATACTGTCGCTGTACTGTGCCTGGAACCTTCGAATCACGGCCTCAGTCATCGGGCCGTAGAATCCGGTGACCGGAAGGTTCGCACTCATGTGCTTGTTGAGGAACTCCTGAAGCTTGCGCGCCTGCTCGGCATCATTCTTCCTGCTGCCGATGCGAAGATGTTTGTCCATGTAGAGGCCGCAGGACGCCCCGAGTACCTGACCCGTCGAGGTACCGAGAACGGTCCCGCCTCCGAAGATCGGGTTGTTGAAGTGGCTGCCGCCTCCCCCACCGCCCGACGGAGGCGGAGTAACGATCGGGGTGTTGACGGTGATCGAAACGCTCCCGTCGTCGTTGTCACCGTTATAGTCGTTTGTAGAGCCGTCGGAGGTCGTGGTGGCAGTGTTAGTGACCGTCTGTCCTGCACCAGCCGTAACCGTCGCAACGATTTGGAGCGATGTTGAAGAGGCCGCGGGGAGCGAACTTATAAACCATGTGCCGCTCGAGGTGGCATACGCACCAGCACCGTTGTCAGAGACATACGAGAGGCCCACAGGGAGCACGTCTTGCGTAACAAGGTTAAACGCTTCGGCAGGACCCGCGTTTGAGAGTGTGAGCGTAAAGGTTACGTTTTGTCCGGCGTCGGGGGTGTTGTCGTCAACCGACTTCGAGGTGGTGATGTCAAACCCGGTCGCGTTGTTGTAGAAGGTACAGGTGATGTTGTCACCCGCCGCGACATCTACGCTGTAGATGGTGTCGCCATCAAGCAATCCGCTTTCGTTGTTGCAGCTTGCTTCGGAGAGCGTCCAGCCGGCCGGGCTGACCTCCTGGAGGTTGTAAGTGCCCGCGTCAATCGAGATGGTGGCCGAACCGTCGCCCTCAGTGGTCGTGACGCTCGTAGAGGTGCTGAATTCGTTACCCCCCTCAAGGTTGAAGTCGAATGTCGCATCAGGGTTCCCTTCGCCGACGTATTTCACGATGTGAAGCGTCGCCTGTCCGTCATTGTTGGTGATGGCGCAGGTTTTCGTCTCGCCGTTCGCTATCGTGCCCGAGCAGTCGGCGCCGAGCGTTGTCCCGTAGCCGGCGGCGGAATTCTCGATAACTTCGTAGTCACCGGCATCAACCGTCACTGTGTTCTCGCCTGTCAGAGCGTTGCCGTCGTCATCCGCGGTCTCGTTAAATGCGATCGCCGAACCGTCGCCAACATGGAAGAAGAAGTTGCTTGCGGTATTGGTGCCTCCATTGTTGTTGATGACCGTCTTTTGGATGATGAGCGTACCCGGCTGGTCGTCGTTGGTGATTGAGCAGATTGCGGTGTCAGCAAGACCGAGCGTAACACTGTTGCTCAAAATAGGGCTGCCGCCGTTCACCACACAGCTCCATGTCCCATCGGGGGTATAGCCCGCAGGACCGTCAGATTCAGAAAGCGAGTAGGTGCCCGTTTGGAAATTTGCAGTGCCTTGAGCAGTGCCGTTTCCTGAGATGATAGTAGGGCTTTCCTGGTCGCCGGTGGCGGTAACTGTCCAGTCCTCCGGCAATGCTTGGCCGCCGTCATCCTTCACTACGATTTTTTCGAGAATGAGCGTAGGCCTGATGTCGTCGTTGGTGATGGTGCACACGTAAGAGTGTCCCGCCTCAACCGCGATAGAGGAAGTTTTAACCGCTGAGCCGCCGTCCGTCGAACACATAATGCTCGTTGGTTCGTAATCGCCTGCCGGACCGCCGTCTTCACTGATGGTGTAGGTGTTGGGAGCAAGAAGTGTTGCCACGCCATCGGAAAGTTGGGTCGCGTTGGCGAAAAGCGTCCAAGCGCTTGCAAGAGCACCGCCGCCGTTGTCGTTAGTAACGTGCTTTCTGATGGTGAGGTAACCCTGAGTCGATGGAGTATCGTTGTTGGTAACGGTGCAGGTCTTTTCGCCGCCCTCGGGCATCACGGCATCGCAATCAGCTGAGTAAGAAACGCCGTAACCGGACGGGCCGTCGGTCTCAGTAACGCTGTAGGATGCGCCGCCGTCGATAGTGACGCTAGCGCCCGGTGAAGAATCTGTACCAACGACAGACGAAGGATCAGGATTGCCGCCAGTCACCGAGAGGGTGAAGTCTGACGAGGTTGCGGTGCCGCTGAATTCTCCGGCGTTGTCGTTTTGTACAAGCTTGATGATACGAAGCGTGCCTGGCTGTTTGTCGCTGTTGGTGATGGTGCAGGTGACACTCTCGCCGAGACCGATCGCGAGATTCGCGCCGCTGATTGGCGTTGCATTACCCGTACACACCCATCCGCTGGCGTTGTAGCCCAACGGGCCACTCTCGCCGAGTGTGTAGGTATCCGCCTTGAACGTCGAGTCGCTCGTGACCGGCGTCGTGCCGCTGAGATTGGTCGGCGAACCGAGCGAGCCAACTGCAGTCAGTGTCCAATCAACCGCTTCAGAAATGCCGCGGTATACGATTTCTCCCATCTGTTTAATGAGTGTCAATGATGGCGCGTTGTCGTCATTCGTGATGGTGCAGGTTGCACTTTGTCCAGCGACGAGCGTAACCGTATCTGCATCATTTTGTGTACCTGTGCCTGTGCAGACCCAGTCGCTTGCGCTATAACCAGGCGGACCACTCTCCGAAAGGTTGTAGGAACCCGGATTGACGACGGCATTCGTAACGGACGCGCTATCTTCAATGCCCGAAATCGGTGTCGGGCCGGATGCGGAGAGCGTCCATGCCGTTTCGACTGCAGTACCTCCGTTATCGGTTACAACGGTTTTCTGAAGTGTCAGTGTTGCGGTAGTCGGAACGTCATCATCGTTGGTGATGGTACAGGTCGCGACATCGCCGCCTGCGAGAGTAATCGAATTACCGGAGACCGGCGCATCGGCGTTTTTGACACAGCTGTATTGACTTGCCGTGTAGCCTGTAGGCCCGCCGCTCTCTGAAAGGGTGTAGGAACCGGCATTTACCGTCATATTGGTGACCGCAGCGCTGTTGTGGACTCCGGAAATCGGTGTAGGACCAGATGCAGAAAGCGTCCAGTCGGTCGTAGTTGCAGTTCCGCTGTTGTCGTTGATAACCGTCTTCTTAAGAGTCAACTGCGGAGGAAGAGTGAATGAGCACGTTTGAGCAATCGACGATTCATGCCCACTCACCTGTCCATGGTAGAGTTTTGCGGAAATCGACGCTGGCGAGGTGGTTCCAAGGTTCATCTGATTCGACCACGTGCCAGCCATATTTTTCGGGTGCTCGGTGCTGGTCGTGGCGATAAACGTATCCGGTGCATCTTTCGAACTTAGATCAAAAAGTACGGTTGATGGTGAGTAAACCGAAACGTCATACTGAGTCGACAGTCCCGAGTAATCATATGCGTGCCAAATTCCGGACAAGTTCCATAGCGAACCACTGATAGACACATTGCCGCATGAAATCATGTACTCGGGTGCCGCAAAGGCAGTCGAGGGGGCCGCCAGAAACGGAACGACCATGAGCATTGTGACAACAACGGAACCCGCCTTGCCGAGCAAGGAATTCTTAAGTGAGGAGTTGATATTCATACAGTATTTATAATGTGGCTAAAAATAACCTTTTAATAATCTCAATAAAGACTCTGTTTGCGGGCAAAATGTACACCTTATACAGGCAATCTGTCAAGCCTCCTGCACGCGCAGGACAAACCCACACTATCCCCATCACGAAGAAGACACAATGAAGAGAACCGGTGACATCGTGTGCGTAAAATGTGCACAAGCACGATTTTCTGTGGATTTCCTGTGACTAACTAACAGAAAAAAGTTGACCGGCCCTAAATCCAGTGTATAAAGATGAACGGTCGCGCAAATGCGACTGGCAAGCAAAACGGAGAGCGTCATGCAGAATCCGCAAGCTCAAAGGGAGATGCTATTCATCAGTGCCGCCCGCGCATCTGTTGCGCATGCGGCCGACGATACGACCCACCCGACCCCGTTGAATACGCACGAAACGGCGTTGGTGGAAGCTTGGAACCGGGACCAGATCGCCGTGTACGAAGCGGTGAGCGCGATGGTCACTCTGGCCACGCGGGGATCCGGACAAGCACATCCCAACGTCATGGAAGACGCCTGGGATATCGTCTCCAGCGAGTGGGGAGGATCGCGTCCGATCTGGACGTGTCTCGAGCTCCGGAGGCTCTTTCGCTTGAGGGGTCTTGAGCCGAGTTGACGGCATTCCAAACCGGAGCAACGCAACGGGGCCGCCTGCGCAGGCGGCCTCTCATTTTACAGGGATCCTTAGCGGCGGCGCACGAATAACATCAGAATGAGAAGGAACGCGAAGACCGAGATGGCCATCATGGGATACGTGATGTAGCCGAATTCAAGAAAGAGGATCTTGGCGCAGCTTATCTCCCCTTGCGATGGGCACGGCAGTGAGCCCATGGGATACATCTGTAAGACGTGGTGGTAGATGGCGATCCCCAGACCCACGACGGATAGCATTATCGAGTAATCCGCGATAGCGCGATCGCGTTTCCAGAGAGCGAGCGCGAAGAGAATAACTTGCGGATACAGAAAGGCGCGCTGCCACCAACACAACGGGCACGGCGGCAGGCCGAAGATGCCCGAATGGATGAGGGTCACGCTGCTTCCGACGACTGAGACGAAAAGCCCGATCCAAAGGCCCCACCGCGAGAGAAATCCCGCCACATCCTCAAGGTCGGGGATCTTATTGCGCAAAAAGTACAGCGCAAGAAATGCCGCGCCCGCTATTTGCATTGCCACTGTTCCGAGGGCCAGCCAGTAATTGAACACCTCTATCGGCATACTATTGCGGCAACGGACACCCGCTCGCCTCAGAAAGCTCCTGCAGCGTGCGCTCGCCTGTGAGAGTGGTCGTGCTGTTCGCAAATACCCACGTCGGGTAGCTTTGAACGTTCTTCTGCTTGCATTCGTCGGTCTGCCCCTGCCCATCGGGGGTTGAACATTCGATGTAAGGAAGAAGCTTCGCGGATTTGCCGAACATTGCCTTGGTCTTCTGGCAATGTGGGCACCAAAATGCGCCGTAGAAGATAGCTCCTCTATCTTTGAGGCATTGCGCAAATGAATCCAGTTGTCCGGGACCTGATCTTACGAACGTCGACGCTCCTATCCCCGCAACGATGAGAGCGGCAAGAAGGAGCCAGAAAATGACGACGCCGTTTTTCATGGGCCCATGATACACCGCCGCATCCCGGATGCCAAATACCGTCACGCTCTGCTACAATATGCCCCATGAGTAATCCAATAGAGCAAATGGAAAAAGCGCTCCACATCGAAGATGTCGACCGGAGCTTTCTCTTGAAAGTCGTGCAGCCCTCGCTCGTGGGGCTTATCGACGGCTCTATCTCGACGTTAGCGCCGCTCTTCGCCGCCGCATTCGCGAGCAACAGTCCGCACATCGCGTTCCTCGTCGGTACCGCCGCCGCTATCGGCGCCGCTATCTCGATGGCGTTTGCCGAGGGACTCTCGGACACCGGTGAACACACCGGACGCGGACATCCGGCCATTCGCGGTTCGATAGTCGGCGCAGCGACCTTCGTGGGCGGCATCTTCCACACGCTCCCCTTCCTCTTATCGGATATGACGATGGCGTTGTATCTTGCGTACCTCGTCGTTGGTATCGAGCTTCTCGCTATCGGCTACATCCGCTACCGTTATTTCAAAATGGGGTTCTGGTCCTCGATAGCACAGGTCGTTTTCGGCGGCGCACTTGTCTTCATGGCCGGCATTTTCATTGGAAGCGCCTGATTTTAAAGATTGTATCCAATGCAATCTTTAAAATCACGGGCAATTTTTCCAAAAAATTGACCGTCAAGTAACACTTTCAACAGACTTCCGTTAGTGATGGGTAGCCGCTTCGCACCTGCAGCCCACGGGGCGAATGAATTCGTCGAAATATTCCGTGTCGTAATCGATGGTCAGTTCCTCCCCTTTTTTGATATCGCGTTTTGCCTCTATCATGATGCGCCCGTCGCGGATCTCGGCCTCCGTATTCGGGTCGCATGAGTGGTTGATGTAGCGGGCGATATTTGATCGTGGAGAGCCGTCGATCGTCCATATCTCGTCTATTTCGAAGAGATAGCGGGATTTCAACGTGTCGGCGAACGGTGTGGGGATCTTCTTCCCCGTGTATTCAAGGATAAAATCCCCCTTCTTGATATCGCATGCGGCAAAAAGGCCCCGTCCCGTCCCCGGTTTTGACTTGCGTATCATGAATCGCGCATCTATCGTTTCCATGCTGAGCGAGTATAATACAGGACATGTCTAAACGCGAAAAAATCCCGACCGAAAACTACAAGGGTGTCCGCGATTTCTACCCCGACGACCAGTTCGTGCAGCGATATATTTTTGAGCACATGGAGCGCGTATGCGAGCTTTTTGGGTATGAAGAATATAACGCATCGATCTTGGAGCCCGCCGAGCTCTATCGCTCCAAAACGAGCGAAGAGATCGTCAACGAACAAACGTACACCTTTACCGATCGCGGAGGCCGCGAAGTAACACTGCGTCCCGAAATGACACCGACATTCGCGCGTATGGTGGCGGCGCGGCAGCGGGAGATCCCTTTGCCTGCCCGCTGGTACACGATTGCCAACGTCTTTCGTTATGAACGACCGCAAAAGGGCCGTCTGCGCGAGCACTGGCAGCTCAATGCCGATATCGTGGGCGTTGAGGGCGTTGAGGCCGATGCAGAAATAATCGCCATCGCTCACGGCATCATGCGCTCGCTCGGCGCAGATGAACGCAATTTCGAGATCCGCGTATCGGATCGCCGCATCCTTGACGCAATATACAATTCGGTCGGTATCGCCAAGGAATATGCGGGTAACGTGACGCGACTCCTCGACCGCCGTGCAAAGATAGACGACTTTGAAAAAGAACTCACCACGCTCATCGCGCACGAAGAAAAAGCGGTAAAGCTTATCGAAGAGTTGGAAAACATAACCTCGACCGCATATTTGGAAGAGCTCCGCACGACGCTCGAACACATGGGGGTACGCAATATGGTCGTCGATACCTCCATCACGCGCGGATTCGACTACTACACGGGCATGGTGTTCGAGGTTTTTGACACGGACGAGAGCAATCGCCGGTCGCTTTTTGGCGGGGGACGGTATGATAATTTACTTTCCCTCTTCGGCAGCGAGCCGATCCCCGCGGTCGGATTTGGTATGGGCGACGTGACCGCGCGCGACTTCCTTGAAACACACAATCTTCTGCCCACGTATGCTCCCGCTACCGAGCTCATGATCTGTATCATCGAAAAAGATGCGACATCGCACGCCGTGCAGCTCGCGCAAAGCCTGCGCCGTGAAGATGTGACGGTCGCCGTCAACTTCTCCGGCAAACGCATCGGCGACCAGATACGACAGGCCGACAAGATGAAAGTGCCGTTCGTCATCGCGATCGGTGCCCAAGAGCGCGATTCGGGTCGCTATACCATCAAGAATCTCGCGACCGCCGCGGAGATCACGCTTCCCGCAGACCGTATAGCGGAGCACTTGTTCTCCTCGCTCGGCTGATATGCGCGGATCGGAGCGATACGAGGCGCGCCCCGAAAAGACCCGCGAGACACCGCCAGAGGCCCTCTGGATACGATACGCCGACATCCGCGCAAGGGGCGAAGAGGACAGCGACCTTGACCCGGAGGACTTCCGGCAACTCATCGAGTGCGAAATGATGCTGTCGTTGCAGGAAAATCCGCCGATACAGGGAATATTTGATCCCGAGCAGGAATTGGAAAAGGTGCGCAAGCTCCCCCACGGGGAAAAAGTGGTGGCTCTGGAGCTCTTCAAAGACACGCTCGTGCGACAGCGGCACGCCTATATGCAATGCCGATTGTTCGTCGAACGCACTATTACGTACGATCCCGATACGAGTCCGGAACAATTAATGAAGATCGGGGATTTTTTCGCAGAACAGTATGGTTTTTCCGATCTTGCAAAAGACGTGGTGCGGGACCTCATTGAAGAGTACGGCCTGCGTCACAAAAAGACACGCGAATTCCGCGAGAAACACCCCGATGATGTAGATATCATAAAGGAATTGAGTGGCGTACAAGTAGAGCCGGGTACCGCAGTAGTAAGCGAGGGACCATTGAGCATCGACATCGTCGCAGATCGCGCCACCGCGAACAGACTCTACGCCCGGAATGATAGGGGGGGCGGATCGGGTAGAGCATTTCTTGGATTTCAGGGTATTGATGAGAAAAACGAGATGTATTTCACCGTCGCGGCCTCCGATGCGGAGGACCCGGACAATGTCCGTACTCACGAACAAGAACACGTAAAGAATAAGGTCTTGCGCGGGTTCTTCGACCTCGACGATGGCCAGATCGACGCATGGCGCAATCTTCGCGTTCGGATACGCAACGAAACAGACCCGGAGGTGCGGGCCGCACTGCGCACAGAAGAATTGCGGATAGTCCGCGACGAAGCGCTCGACAAGGCGAAAGACGAGCTTACCGCGATGTTCAAAGACGGAAAGTCGTCGTATTTTTATCGGTTTGCCGCGAAAGACGGGAGTAGTTACGACTATCTCAAAGACGAGCGCGACAGGTACTATCAGGATACCGATTATGCCGAGCCTGCGCACGAAATCCTCGTCGGGGAGTACGAATACATCATCGAAAACGCGATATCCGCGTTCAAAGAATTGCGTAGAACGGGAAACCTTACGGTCGGTGCCGCGATAGCCTTCCTGACCGATGTGCCCCTGGACCAATGGCCAAGTACCGCGAGGCACCTCAGTGAGAACGTGTATAAGTATGCTCGATGAGCGAGGTGATATACTCGATCCCGATGCGTACCGTAGTTTTTGATATCGAGACTGCTAATTGGATGTCGGATACCGGCACATCCGATCCGGCCGATCTCACTATCGCCATTGTCGGCGCGTACGATTCTGGAACGGACAGCTATTCGAGCTACCTCGAACACGAACTGCATCAGCTATGGAACATTCTTGAGCGCACGGATGTCCTCGTCGGCTACAATTCCGACCACTTCGATATCCCACTTTTGAATAAATACTATCCTGGCGATCTTACCCGCATCAAGAGCATCGACCTTATGAAAGAAGTTTACACATCGCTCGGTCGGCGGCTGAAGCTCGATACGATTGCCGAAGCAACACTCGGCGAAAAGAAAAGTGCGAGCGGATCCCAATCCCTCCAGTGGTGGCGTGCGGGAGAGATCGAAAAGGTGCGCGCCTACTGCCTCAAAGATGTGGAAATTACGAAAAAGATATTCGATCACGCACTTCAGAATGGCTCCATCAAGTACAAAGACCTCGGAAAAGTCCGTGAAGTCAAACTCGACACGAAAAACTGGCTTGCAAAAAGCGGAGGAGCTATGACCTACACGCTCGGGCTCTAGTGCTGGGGACAGGGGCGCCGGGAAACTCCCGTTTCCCGACTACCCCAAGGGTACTGCGGTTTGTAGCTGCGCGGGCGCAGACAAACCGGGAGCCTTTCCCATTCCGGCCCCGATCACTTCACTTCGTCCAGTGCTTGGGGCCGGGATCGAACCGGCGACCCTTCCCTCTTCAGGGGAATGCTCTACCAACTGAGCTACCCAAGCAGATGCGCGACTTAATCGCTCAGCCACTTTACCACATCACGACCCTCTCTTTCTACTGCGTCGTCGAGGTCGACGCCTGCATGAACGCCGGTAGTTTGGACCGAAATTCTTCCCATGTTTTTTGAAAACTGCCGAGCTGCACCTGCGCTTTTGTGCCCGTCGCCTGTACCTGATCCACCGCCTTCAGCATTTGCTGCATAGTGCCGTTCAGGTACGTCATGTAGAACCAAATGGGAGCGAGCAAAAAGAAGCCGTACACGAGCAATTTGAAAAGTCCGCCCCAAAGCGCGTGGCGTCGCATCGCGTGGAGCATTTTGTTGTTCTCCCGCACGAGCCGTGCAATTTCTTGCTGTTGTCCTTGAATAGGGTTCAGGTCCACAGCAGCATTGTACCAGCTTTTCGCTATCCCAGAGCACGCATGTAGGGATAAACCACAGACCATGAACTGCCAAAACCGAGCGCGTACAAATATTCCTCAAGAGGAATACCGAGGGGCACGACACCGCTGATATTTTCTAAATTATAGTGAACCGTGACGAATGTCGGGAAGAAAAACAAAAAGATAGAATACAGACCGATGTACAAGACGAGGAATGAGGCTCCGCTCACCAGCGAACGCCGTATGAGGTCGGGTCGCTGGAGCCATATGACGAATGCTCCGACAAATCCAAAAATAATGAGTGAGTATATGAGGTTTACCCCCGTCAGCGAGACGAGCGCCGCCGCTACAATACCGAGGGGAATGGATAATTTCGCGCCCGAACGAATAGACGCACTCGGTGGAGGTACTCGCATAATGAGCTCATACATGACGGCCACGATCCCCCCGAAAAACAACATGAAAAGCACGTCTTCGATACTAAACCCGCCGGTTATGTAGTTCAGGTCGAATAGCGTATCGGGCGTCCAATACCCCGGATTTATCGCTTGGTATTCGGGTATATTTTTGAACAACTTCACCGCAAAAAATCCGACGGTCATTACAGCCGCATACAACCCCCCGGCCCACAGCATTTGATATCGGAGGTCCTTTCTCAAAATCAAACAAGCGACCCAGAGCACTCCAACGACAAGTGAGCCGATAAGGTATTCCATGGATAAATTATACCCGAAACATCTCCTTGCCCTTCGCCTACTGGGAAACCCGCGGTTTTCCCATTCCTTCCTCCGCGGGAAACCAGCTGGTTTCCCGACCCCTTCTTATGTCGAGGACATTTCGTTCATTTCGTTCACTCAATGCCCTCGACAGGAATCGAACCCATATCTTTCCCTTAGGACGGGACTGCTCTATCCATTGAGCTACGAGGGCTCAAAGGCACTTTATCACAAGCAAGACAACGAATTAGACAGCCAAAAGCTCGCGCAACCTCGCTTCGTCGAAGCCGACGATGAGGTCTTTCCCCACTGTGATGACGGGCACGCCCATCTGTCCGCTCTTCTGTATCATCTCTTTGCGCTTTTCGAGATCGGTCCCAACATTGTAGTCCGTGAATGCGACGCTGTTCGCCGCGAAAAAATCTTTTGCCATGTGGCAGAAGTGGCAGGTAGGGGTCGAATAAATGGTAACGGGTACTTTGTTCGCCATACGGGTTCTTGAAATTGATTGGTTAAAGGATTAGTAGTATATCACGCGGATATGGTAGCTCTTCCCACCTTGAGGGTTTTTCCCCACCACAGAAGCTGTTTGAGCATTCCCCCTGCGCTTTCGACGTATGGATCGAGTACTCCCGTCTTGAGCTCATTCTTTTCATCCACAAGCATCCACGGTGCTTGGATATGCACCGCCTGGCGGATGGGGGCCATCTGAAGCTCCACCGCGACTCCCCGCAGCTGCTCCACGGAGCGCCCGCCACCGACGCTGCCGTAGCTCACGAACGCGACGGGCTTGTTGTTCCACGGCGCATAGACGTAATCGAGCGCGTTCTTGAGGACGGCCGAATACCCGTGATTATATTCCGGAGCAACGATGAGAAAGGCATCCCCCTCTTCGATCTTGCGTCCCCATGCGTTCACTGTCTCGTTCTTATATTCGCCGACTTTCAGTTGTGAGGGCGACATCGACTCTTCGTAATACGGCAGCAGGTAGTCGCGCAGATCGAGCACCTCAACGGCAAATTCGGGTCGGCTCTTCGCCAACCCCGTGATCCATGCTCCAGCTTTCTCGCTAAAGCGCTTGGGGCGTGTGCTACCGAGAATGATCTTGAGCCGAATGGCGCCGTTTTTTTCCATAGGAATGCTGTTGAAGACGGATAATGCACTCATTGTAACCGAGTGCTTTACTTTGTAAAGTGGATAAATGGGTGGTATCATTATCCACAATGCTTCGGACAGCACGTCAACGGAAAGAACTCTGCAAAGAATGCCCCGTCGCGCGCGTGGCAAACCTCTTGGGTGACTCATGTTCCCTTCTCATCGTACGAGACCTGATGGAGAGTCCGCGCCGCTTTGGCGAGATACAAGCATCACTCTCAGGTATAAGTACCCGCACACTCACCAATAAGCTTCGGCAACTGGAAAAAGAAACGCTGATACGGAGGAAAGACCTCAAATACACGTTGACGAAAAAAGGCGCCGCCTTGCAGGAGATCATCGACGCAATGCGCTCGTACGGCAAGAAATATCTTTAAACGGTGCGGGTAACGCCACGGGCTAGACCGCACATGAAAGGGGTCGGGAAAACAATTGTTTTCCCGTAGAGGAAGGCAGCTCACAACGTGAGCGTTGGAAAACCGTGGGTTTCCAAGAGGTGCGGGTACGGAGAATCGAACTCCGATCTAATGCTTGGGAAGCATTCGTTCTGCCACTAAACTATACCCGCTTTGCTGGTTGCACAACAAAATCTAACAGAATTTCCTACCTCAAGCGAGTGCGACAGTGACTTGAAGAGTCTCCCGGAGCCGAAGAGGCGAGGATTAAGGATCTTTCAGCAGAAAAATCCGGGCTCTGCGAGTCACTGTCGCCGAGCCCCCCTTTACCACCACAAAAACGCACCCCGTATCTTATCAAAGACGGTAGAAGTAGCCTGCGTGGGCGTCGCCACCGGCTGATCTACGATGACGATGAGTTTCTCGCCTCTCGCTGCAAGTGCGTATTGCTCACGTAGTACCGCCTCAACACCTCTATCGGTCTGCAGATCGGCGATGTCCTCGTTCAGCTGATCCCGTCGATCTGTGTAGTCTTTCAACTGCGTTTCCGCCTCGATACGAAGTGCCATTGACTCCCCCTCTTTCCGGTATGCGTTCCACATTCCGAAGGCAAGCACCGAGACCAGCGCAAAGAGCCCAAGCATGAGGAGTCTCCTCCCGAAAACCCGCACTGGGTCATTCCGTTGCCTGATCGCCATCATAGGATATAATCCTACCATTCGTTATGAGTTTCCTTTTTCACAAACGGACCAAGAAGGTCATCAATACCGTTTGGAGCGTCATCGCCGTGCTCATCATCCTCGGCATGGTCGTGTTCTTTGCGCCAGGACTACCCACGTGGCTCGCAGGCCTCTTCGGCTAACTTTTCCCTCACGACCTTCAAAACACCCCGGTACCACAGCGCTTCGCGCTGGCTACGGGGCAGGCCTCGTGCACCCTACGTGCCTGCGTCGCGCACTACTTTCAAGAAAACGTCGTGCGGGATGTCTACTTTTCCCCGCGCGAGCATCTTTTTCTTGCCCCGTTTCTGCTTTTCGCGCAATTTCATCTTTCGCGTGATGTCGCCGCCGTACAGATACCCCGTAACGTCCTTGCGCATGGCGGATTTGCGGCGTGACGCAATGATGCGGCCGCCCGCCTTCGCCTGAATTTTCAATTCGAAGAGCTGCCGCGATAGGAGCTTTTCCAATTTTTCAACCATCGCCTCCGCTTCGTGCTGGACCCTGCGGCGCGAAACGATACGCGCAAATGCTGGTACGAGTTCTTCGGCGACCAAAATATCGAGCCGTATCACGTCCGCGGTGCGCATGCCTAAAAGTTCATATGAAAGCGAAGCGAAACCGCTGGAAACACTTTTTAGTTTATCGAAGAACCCGCGCATCAATTCGCGCAGCGGCATTTCAGAGGCAAGTCGGGTTTTCCCGTCGGGCAGGGTCTCGGTGTCCCCCACGATCGCCTCATGCTCATAAAGAAGTTGGGTGATATTTCCGAGATATTCGGGGGGTGTGATGACGAACACCTTCGCCCACAGTTCGCGCACTTCTTTTGCTGTTCCGTCGTCGGGAAATCGCGCGGGGGCGTACACATGTTCAACTTCCCCGTTCGTGCGTACCACCTCATACACCGTGGTGGGCACGGTAACGACGAGCGTGAGCGCGAATTCGCGTCGCAAGCGCTCCACGACGATCTCAAGATGGAGCATCCCCAAAAAACCGCAACGGAAACCCTTCCCCATGACGCCGGACGATTCCTCTTCGTAAGAAAGTGAGGAGTCGGAAAGCCGCAGGCGTTCGAGCGATTGCCGCAAAAGCGGGAGGTCGTCCTGACTTTCCGGATACACGCTCGCCCAAATAACGGGAGTGGGGGTACGGTAGCCAAACAGCGCTTGGCTCGGATTACGTGATGTCGTCACCGTGTCTCCGACCGAGGCGATGCCGGGCTTTTTGATCCCCGTAACCACGTAGCCTATCTCTCCTTCGACGAGCGCTGGGACTGGTTTTTCCTCAGGCATGAGGACACCGACTTCGAGTGCCGTAAAATCCGCTTTCCCCGCGACGAGTCGCAGAGGATCACCCTTTGCGATGGACCCCCCGAATATCCGCATGTAGACGATGACGCCCCGATGATCCGAGTAGCCAAAATCGAAAACGAGTGCCTGCACGCCGGATGTTCCGGATCGCGGCGGCGGGATCCTCTCAACAATCGCGTTCAACACCGCACCAACGCCCTCACCGGTCTTTCCAGACGCACGCAAAACATCGGACTCGGGACATTTGAGGAGGAGCGCCAATTCACTCACAATGTCCCCGACGCGTGCATTCGGTGCATCTATTTTCGAGACGATGGGGATGATCTTGAGGTCAAGCTCACGTGCTACAGAAAGTACGGAGAGTGTCTGCGCCTCGACACCCTGTGTCGCATCCACCAAAAGCAAGACCCCCTCGACAGCTGAGAGCGCGCGGGAAACTTCGTACGCAAAATCCACGTGCCCGGGCGTGTCGATCAGGTTGAGGGTGTGCTCGACTCCCTCGTATGCCCAACGCATGCGCACGGGTTGCATCTTGATCGTAATGCCACGCTCGCGCTCAAGATCCATCCGATCCAACACCTGTTCCTGCATGCGGCGCGGCTCAATGGTGTGGGTGAGCTCGAGCATCCGATCGGCAAGAGTACTCTTTCCGTGATCGATATGCGCGATGATAGAAAAATTCCGTATGTGTTCTGTCATATTATTGCGTCGAGCGAGCGGTATCGCGAAAGCTTGCTTTCATGATCCGCGAGCGACGACGAAAAAAGTTCCTCATAAACTTATTGCGGACCCGCGGGACTTCCCTCTTCCGCCGAAGCAACGACCGCAACACCGGGGCGAGCCGCTATCGGTCTGCGCCAGAGGCGATCATGTATCGCGGAAGCGTTCTCTTTGAATTCCCCATTTCCGAGCATCCAATATACAAAAGCGCAGGCCGCTACGCCACACATGCCCCCCACGAAACCTCTCGTAAAGACCGACAACGTCGTGGATGCAAATGTTATCGGACCAACAGCAATGAGGACGATATAGGTGACCGCACCCCCGACAAAAGCCGAGAGAGCGCTCTCACCCCACGATCTCCAGACGCTCCGCAAAAAGCCGCCGAAGCGGTGCTCAAAGTGCAGAACGAGGATGAGCGTACTTATGACCGCAATGAAAGAGTACGCGAACGCGAGCGTGAGCACACTACTTCCCGGCACACCGGCGACACGCAAGACCTCCTGACTCAATTCCACGAGCCATTCGTTCTTGAAGAAACCCACCAAGAGGCCGCCGAGCGCTATGGTGCCAAGGGCAGAGAGGCCGGCAACAATGAACGGCACGAAGCTGCGGCCTGCAGCATAGTATCCGCGAACGAGGAGCAATGTCAGACCCTGACAGACGAGAGAAACGGCGAGAAGCGCGAACGCAGCGGCGGTGAGACGCGTATCCGTCCAGTCAAACGCGCCGGAGCCAAGAATAACGCGTACGATGTGTGCGCGTAACACAATGATGAGCGCCGTGATGGGAAGAGACCAGAAAAAAATGTGGCGTGCGGCGGTCGCGATATGGGACACAAATGCGCTCCGTTCACCGCGCGCTATCGCCGCGGCGAGCGTCGGGAACGCCGCCACGGAGTAAGAAGCACCGACGATGGCAAGTGGCACCGCTTGCAGGTTGTATGCGAACATAAAGACCGCGATAGAGCCGCTGGTGAGGAACGCTGCGAGCGCCGTAAGTCCGAGGAACGACACTTGATTCATTGAGAGCGCGAGTGCCCGCGGCACCGAGGTAAAAACCGTTTCAAACAGTACTTTGGTGCCCGTGAAGCGCGGTAATCGGTGGAAAAACCCGTCACCGTAACTCGTCGGGATCTGGATGGCGAAATGCATGAACGCACCGAGCACGACGCCGGCGGCAAGGCCTGCGGTTCCCCAGAGCGGATAGAGGAAGAGAACGCCCGCAATGATGCCGAGGTTGTAGAGGAGCGGCGAGAGCGCATACAGCGCATAGCGTGCACGCACCTGTGTTATCGCGGCAAGGATGTTGGAAAGGCCGAGGAAAAAGGGTTGCAGGAGCATGATACGCGTAAGAAGGACGAGCTCGCCGTCAGCGGTATTCAATTGCGGAAAAAGGAGGGCAAGAAAAAAAGGCGCGGTAATCGCCGCGACGACCGAGACTGCCGCGGCAAGAGCCGAGAAACCCACAAGAATGGTATCTATATACGCCCGCTGATCCTCGGGCAACCGTTTCGTTAACTCCGGGATCAGCACGTACACCGACACGAGCGCGCCCATTGCAACGAAAATAAGATCCGGAATACGGAACGCCGCGTAGTAGAGATCGAGCGTTGCCGAGGCGCCGAATGCATGCGCCATCAAACGATCCCGAACGAGCGCAAGCAACGATGAGAGAAGCGCGGAAAACGCTAAGATATATACTGCCACATGGAGCCCGCGAACTTCGTATGAAAGAAATTGGAACGCCCGATTCATCATCGTCCGATGCTATCACACTATGCACACACCCGCCGTGAGGCGGGCTGTGTGCACTGCTACCTAAGCCGGATTCTGTCGAGGGCAACCATGTATCTGGGATGAATGTTGCCATTCACCTCAAGCGGCTCTCCTTGGGTGAGATATCCAATTGGTGTATCCCACACAGGCACGGCTTTGCACAGAGGTAAGAATTTTGCCGTTGCACCCACACCTCTCGATGTGATTATTCCCACCGGGAATCCTTCCCCTTTCGGAGTCGGCGTCACTGTTCGCATCTCTCGCCTTGCGGCGGACGGGCGTTACCCGCTACCCTTCTCCGTCTTGCGACGGCTGTGTCCGGACTTTCCTCTATATGCCTTGCGGCACACAGCAGCTGCCTAACGCAGGCTGACAAGGTAGCATATTTTCGCTCTTTTCTCAACCAACACCCCAAGAAACTCGTCGAAGGTAGGCGCTGGCGGAGACTCCGCAGGCCGAAGAGGCCGAGGGTTGAGGAATTTTTCAGCAGAAAAATTCCGGTCTCCGCCAGCGCCTGCCGAGTAAGAGTTTCACCTCAAATAATCTCGCATGTCCCTCCCGCACACGCCAATTCCTTTGCCTGATCCGTCTCGTCGGTCCGCTCGTAGATGATCAACTTGGAGTAATCGACTGCGGGGAATTTTGCCGCGAGCTGCTCGTAGGTTTTCTTATCGATGGCCTCGTACGGCGCGAGTCGGTACACGTGATTCTCACGCGGAAGGAACGAGAGGCCGCCGATGATATCCCAGTTGTCCGAGATCCATGCAACGACTGCCACCCACTCCTCATCGCCGACGGAGATCGTTGCCGACGGATTATGTTCGGTGTAATTCAATTTAACTTTCTTCCAGTACTCAAGCTGTTCGATCGCGGAAAGATCGTTCTTGAATACAGAACCATTCGGTGCTTTGACCGGAAATTCGAGTACGAAGGTGCTCGCATCGTGCGCCTGCTGTCCCACCTCGGGATGTGCCTGCACGCCCTGATCGCGCATCATCTTGAAGAGCGAGTCGGTTGCGCTGATACGCACACGACGGATGTAGTACTGAGAATGACGCGGGTGAATACCTGAAGAGCAATTGAATGTCTGCGAGACCGTGCCCGACGGTTTTACGCACGTGATCGAGCTCGATGCGTTGATGCCGAAGCGCTTGGCGTACGTCTGGTTTGCTTTTTTGGTCGCTTCGCGCATCTTGCGCATCACTTTTTCATCGCGCACCGCGGGACAATCCCATTGACCCGTGATCGAGACACCGAGCAGGCGCTCTGCCTGACAATTTTCCTGCCACTCTTTCGAAATGTAGTTGAAGTTGGTCAGTGTTGATTGATACGTGCCCAAAAGCGTTGCGAGCTTCGCCTTGCGGAGTAACGACACCGGCGTGTCGTCGGCGCGCGCGATGACTTCCGAAAGATTGCAGAACTGTTTTGACTGGAGGATGATCTCGCCGCATGGATTGGTGCCCACCTGACCGATGAAATTACCTTTCTTGCCGCGTTTCTTTTGAAGGAGTGCGATGCGGCGCTCGGGCATCGTCTTTTCGAGCGACCCGCGGTTGAATATGCCGCGTTCACCGGTGCCGCTCTTCATGAGTGCCACCCATTCATCCATCAATTCAGCGTTCGATGGTTTCACTTCGTACACGGCGGAGTTGTTGGCTACCGATCGGTACGGATCCGTGAGGAAGAATTGACCCTTCTTGGCATCACGGATCTCGACATCGTCGAGGTCCGAGAGGCTGATCATCGCGGTGCGGCGCACGCCGCCGGCTACGACGCACTCGCCTATTTTGCAGATGATGTCGTGAGCGTCGATGTTGCGGAGGCGTCTTCCCTGTCGTCTCAGAATGCGGTCGCGTGCAAATGCGAGGAGCGAACGCAGCGGTTCCGGACCGGATGCTTTGCCGCCCATCGTCTTGAGTCGGGCACCTGCCGGACGGATCATCGAAAAATCAAAATCGACATCTTTACCGGAGTACCACGCTTTGAGACCGAGCGTCAGAGAATCGCACCATCCTTCTTTTGTATCAGCAACAACGTGCGTGCCCAATTTTTCTCCCGTCTGTTTTTCTATCTGCGGAAGCTGCTGAACGTTCTGGCTTTCTACCGCGTAGCCCACCCCGCACCCCTGCATGGAGAGATACATTATCTCTGCAAAATCTTCAAGCTTTACGGGAGCAGTGAACGAACAGTTGTAAAAACACGTATTGCATTTTCTCGCAGGCGCTCCGGCAAACTGCATCGCGCGCATACTTGGCATCACTTCTTGCTTAAGGATCGCTTCGCGAATTTCTGCGTACTCTCTTTTGGTGAGCTTATCGCCGAGATTCTCTTTCATGAATCCAACGTAGCGCTCGACGGTCTCTATCCATGTCTCGCGGCGCTGCTCACTCTCGATCCAGCGCGCATACGTGCGTAAATAGATAAATTCGCCGAGTGCATTGTTCTTGAAATACTGCCTGCTCTCCTCGGTGAGCTTTCGCACGTGCTCAGGCACCTCGCCCTGCTCCTTGCGCAGCTTCGAACGCTCGGCACGGTACAGAATATATGCTTTGGCGGTGCCCACGTAGTCGGAAAGGATGAGTTGGCGCTCGACTTCATCCTGACAACCCTCAACGGTAGGGAGAAAATTCTTGTAGGTCTTTGCGATACGCATCATTTCACCTGCAACCTTGTGCGCAACGACGGCCGCCTCGTCGCGCGAGCCCTCATTGGAAGCCGCCATGGCCTTGTGAATGACATTTACGATTTTTGGGAAATCAAATGGGACGATCCTCCCGTCTCTTTTTTGGATCTGCGACAAATATTTTTTATAGACGCGGATCGCAGAACCATCGTCCGAGGGTACTGTGGCGACCTTTCCTCTTGCCAAGCGTGCAGTGGCTCTTGTCATGCGCATTTTCGACTAAACTTTTAACGGACGTTCATTGTACTCCTGCGCGATAAACTTTGCCGCATCGGGCACCTGTTGATAACTCACCTCCCCTCCAATTTCGCCTCTAGAGTCGCACAATATCCCCCAAAGAAACGTTATTCCGGCCCACAAAACCTGCCGGAAGCTCCAAAACATAGCGGGCAGGACCTGAAGAGACGAAACTCTGGGGATACGTGTCTGGCGACACATTTTCAAGCATGTAAACAACTCTTCCGTCTTCCGACCCGTCTCGACTCGGTCGATCCGAGGCGGAAAGCCAGAGGATGTCGATCGAAAAACGCATGTCTTTCATCCAGAATGCGTACTGACCGTCTTCAGGAAAAATAAAAAGCATTCCTTCGTCTGGCGCGAGGCGCTCGCGCCCGCTCAGACCGATCTGGCGCTCCTCGGGCGTGTCCATCACCGATACACGCACTGTCGTGTTCCCCACCCGCACCGTTGGTCCAGGAGATGTTTCGGGAATGGTCGATTCAGCGACACGTTTCTCATCACTACGTAGCACGAAGATCGCGCCAACGATCAAAAAAATCGCCAGAACTGCGATCGGAGCGCGTATATATTTCATAGGAGACCCAGACGAACGTAACGACATCACTCGGCGATATAAATCTCCGGACTCACTTGATCGTATAAGCCTCCGGAACCCGCCTGCGTGCCGAGAGTAAGAACTACCGCCATAACGATGAGTGTCACGAGCCAGTACAGCGAGTTAATGAGATAGAGCCGGAATGGCTTGTGCTCCCACAACACCGTACCCAGCATAACGGGCGCCACGAATCCCACCCAGCACCAGAATCCGAGTTCGATCGCACCGATCCAATCATACACACCCCACGCGATGCCGAAATAATTCATTACGTATGCAGCCATCATTCCTGCAAAAAGTGAAATGAGCGCATGAAGATGTCTGTTCTTCTTTCCACGCTCCGCCATTTCCGGTGTGATGTTGTTCAATCGCACCCACGCATTGCCGAAAACTTTTGGGTGATACCAAACCCATCCGATGAGCACGGAAGCAACGCCCGCCGCGAACACCGGCCAGAATGTAACATCGATCATAGGCGCATGATAGCTCACGGACGCGCTCCGTCCAGACGAAGATGTGCATAGATGCGAAGGACAAGAGGACACGCTTTCTCCCACACAAAGCGGGCCGTCCGCAGTTCGAACTTTTAGAGATTAGCTACTTGCAACAAGTTATCCACTAACACAAAACCGCCTACGGTGAATAGGCGGCTTGTGTCCTAAGTGACGATTAACGACCACCCAAAATCCCACTGGGCTGTCTCGGTTCTTCGGGCTTTCCTCCCTTGTCCAACTCTCTTAATCGCTTCTCAACCTCCTCCAAACGCTGTGATATACGGGTGATTACCGCATTCACATGCGCATACAAACTCTCAACCGTGTCTGGTACTTTCATAATTACTCTTTCTAATTAACTCGACAATGAATAAATCTACAAAGAAGTCTAAAATATCCTCTATTAGAGCCGATGTTAAGGCCTTACGAAAGGATTTTAAACTTCTCGCATCCCTCCTTGAACGTCTGTGTCAACTAACGGGGGCTAGTAGGGCCGAACTCGCGAAGATGTGAACTTACTTAAAAGGGGGTTACTAATAATTAGTGTCCACAGTATACTACAATAACTTGTTGCAGGTATATAGGCTCTGAACTTTTGACATCAAGCACCGTAAGGGTTCTTTAGTAAGTTCCAGGGCGACTTGCCGAGGTGTCCGCATCACGAGGCCTTATTTGCACCTTCAAGCTCTTCTTGTTTACTTCGGGCGTAACGATTTAACTCTTGACCTTGATCACTCAAGTAACCGGCCGTTGAAAAAGCACGCCATATTTTGCCTCGAGCTTCATTCATTTCTTTTAACGTTTGAGCGGTATCGAAAGTGTGTCTGAAGATACCGTACTCCTTATCCGTAGCGGTTTTTTGCAACTCTCTTCCTTGATAGGACAGACTGCCACCAGGGGTTACGCACAACTGCCATATCTTTGCCTTGATTTTTTCTAAACCATCAACGGTATTCTCTTCCTCTATCTGTTTTGAGAATATGCCAGCCATATGTTCGTTAGCTGCATGGTACACAATGTCCACAACCGATGAAACAATCCGATAGTCGCTATGAATTACTTGATGTATCAGTTCCTTATATTGGTTTCTTAGACTGTCGATCTCTTCGACTGCTTTGATATTGCTAAAACCTTTCGCAAAAACCGATTTTATTTTCGATTCGAGCACGTCTGCAAGTTGTTTCTCGTTAAATTCGCCTTTGTCGTGCTTACCATACTTTTCATCATTCAAATCTTTCCGAAGCTTTAAAAGTTCTTCTATATTTTGCGCTGACTGTATTCGTTCGTTCCATGGTCGACTGTCTTTCTCTTCTCGTGGCGGCCATCTACGCTCGGGCTCACGTAACTGACCAGGAATATATTGTGCTCGCTTTTCGGGATCCTTGAGAGTGGCGTAGGCTTCCGAAACCAATTTCATTTTCTCGGCGTCTCCCCCACTTTCCGAGTCGGGATGAAGGTTTTTTGAGATCGTTCTGAAAGCGACAGCAATTTCGGTCTGCGACGCATCGGACGCAACACCGAGTCTCGCATAAAAATCAGCAGTAGCTTCGATATGCGGGGTCAAACGATTTTGCTTCGAACTTGGCTCGACCCGCTCTTTCATGGCTAAACTATAACACTATCCGCAAAAGCTTCTTGAAGCCATCGACAACGCATCGAAACCATAGGCGTCCGCATACCTCCGATACTTCTTTCTTCGGGCGGAGGCGGAGAGATTCGAACTCTCGGTGCCCTCCCGATTTCTTCAAGCTCGCTTGATTAGAAATCGCAGTTCTTTAGGGTTGCGGCACGCTTTCTCCCACACAAAGCGGAGGCGGAGAGATTCGAACTCTCGGTGCCTTGCGGCACACACGCTTTCCAAGCGTGCGCACTAGACCACTATGCGACGCCTCCGTGCGCATGAGTATACGACAACTCGGTAGAGGTTCAAAAAATATGGCGGTCGCATTTGCGCGACCGCCCTTCACATCCCCCTCGTCAACTTCGAGCTCCGCCGACGTCTGCGCCGTTTTTTGCTCAAGTACCACTTTTGTTGTTCGACGTCGGCAGCCGTGATCGGTCCGAGAAGTCGTTCCTTCGGCGGAGGGGTCCACATCACCGGAAGGACAATGATGATTGCAGACCCATCCATCCGGCGACACAACTTGGAACGCCAGTTCGGTTGAAACCAAATAACTGTGCCCATCATTGCCTCCATGATTAAGGGGCCGAACTCACAACACGTCATCTAGTTCTTCCTGTTCCACGGGTTTTTCCGCCCCGTGGGATTGCTTGAGTCGAACTTAAGCTCGACGGCTCGCAACGGCACCACCGTCGCTTGAGACGCAGCGAACTCCCGACCCCGCTTCAGCTGGCGCGCAGCCTCTTCCGCCAGCAGATCCTCGACACTTTTCATCCTTTCCTCAGGCAGAGTTTCCCGGAAAATCCGGTTGACCGCCTCCTGAGCCCGCAACCATCGGTAGTGAGCGAGCCTGATTATCGTCATCGTTGGCGGCCTCCTCGCCCGCTTCGGACACAATAGTATAGGGACTGTGCTTGTCAAACGTTGAGCCCGCGAAGTGCCGCGACACGCTCTTCAACGGGCGGATGTGTGCTGAACATCTTTGCGATGAATTTGCCCGCCTCGTGCGCACCAAAAGGATTCGAGATAAATAGGTGCGCCGTCGCGTGATTCGCGCGCTGCATAGGTGCTTCGTACGAAGAAATTTTTTGCAGTGCGGAAGCAAGAGCATCGGGATAGCGCGTGAGGAGTGCGCCGGAAGCGTCGGCGAGGAATTCCCGCTTTCTGGAAACAGCCATTTGTATCAATTGCGCTGCGATTGGCGCGAGTACGATGGCAACAATACCCGCAACGAGAAGCAGCGGATTTTTATTATCCCGGTCCCCATGCCCGAAAAAGCTCATGCGCAGGAAAATATCCGAGATGATGGCAATGAATCCCGCCAAGACAACAGCGACCGTCATTACCAGAATGTCGCGATTCCCGATGTGCGAGAGTTCGTGTGCGAGCACTCCCTCAAGCTCACTCCTGTCGAGCCGCGCGAGGAGCCCCGTCGTCACGGCAACGACTGCATGCTTGGCATCGCGCCCCGCGGCAAACGCATTGGGTGCCTGATCATCTATTACATACAACCGCGGCTTGGGAAGCCCCGCGGTGATGGCGAGATTTTCCAATATCCGGTGCAATTCGAGGTACTGAACTGAGTCGGCCTCATGCGCGCCACTTGATGCAAGCGCGATCTTATCGGAAAACCAGTACGCGGTGACATTCATGAAAAGCGAGAACGCAACGGCCGCGTACAGTATCGCGGCATTGCCGTATATCTGCGAAACGATCCATCCGACCGCGATCACGACGACCAAAAATCCGGTCATCAAAAACCACGTCCTGCGAATATTTTTTCCCTGTTGTGTGTACAGTGACGCCATACCCAAAAAGAATACCTAAAATATGTCTCGACTTCCACTATATTTGAATTAGAAGCTCACCTTGACGGGATTGCGCGCGGCCTCCTCCCCTTCCGCAAGCTGGAAGAACTCGCGCGTCTTGAAGCCGAACGTGGAGCCGATGATGTTCGAGGGGAATTGCTCTATTGCGTTTTGGAGCTCTTGCACCACAGAGTTGTAGAAGCGACGTGCTGCCTGTATCTTGTTCTCGGTATCAGAAAGCTCACGCTGAAGCTCGACGAAATTGGTATTTGCCTTCAGGTCCGGATACGCCTCGGAAACCGCGAAGAGCGATTTCAAGGCGCCCGTCAGCATGTTCTCGGCGGCCGCATGTTCCCCCACCGTCTGAGCACTCATCGCCTTCGTGCGCGCCTCCGTCACTTTCTGGAGCGTCCCCGCTTCGTGTGAAGCATAACCTTTCACGGTCTCAACGAGATTCGGAATAAGGTCGTACCGACGTTTCATCTGTACATCGATATCGGACCACGCTTCCTCTGTGCGATTCGTGAGCTGGACGAAACGATTGTAAGCCCACACCGCCCACACAACGACAGCCGCCGCAACGCCAAGAATGATGTAAGAAATATCCATACGGCCATTATACCACTACTGTATCTCCTTACGCAAAAGCTGGAGCAGCTGCAGATTTTGCGCTGCCGACCCCCTGTAGTTTGTGATGCCATAACTCGCTGCCAGTTGGGCACGACTGGCATAATCACTTGGCTGCCCTGCGGCCTTGAGGAAGTTGATGATCGAGTCGCCTTTGTAATTCTGCGCCGTGGCGTACAGATTTTCTGCGGTAGGTTGAGAGTACGGAAGCGGTACGGGAAGACCTTTGGTCTGCAACGCATCCAGCATCTGAATGTTACATGTCGCAGTCCCGACACTGCACGTGAGCCCCATTTCCTGAGCGAGTTTCCTGCGCGAACTGAGGTCGGAAGACAGGCCATTTTCCTCAAGACAATTGACGATGGAGGAATTTGAGCACGACACCTGAAATGGCGACTTCGTCGAAGGCTCAACGACTTGCCCTCCAACTCCCGATTCCCCCGCGTCAGAACTCGGGATTGTATTGGGTTCAACCGATACTGGCTCACCGCTCGCAAGCCTGAAGCCGGAGTCTGGAAGATCAGATTTAGATTCAGCGACGACTTCCCTGAAAATTTCTTCCCAATCGGTCTCGGCCGCCGGACCCGGCATGGGCAGACGCGCGTCAAGTTCGGCATCAGTGGGTGCCGACGCAACAATGGGGGCGTTTCCTGCTGACGCGCCAAAGCCGAAAAATTCCTTGGTTCCCTCCCAGATCTCCAGAGCATATTCCCGCCAACCCTTGTTTGTCTCCGGGGCGATGGCCGTAGTCGGTGAATCACGAACTACAGAATCTGCCACCTCCTGCGCAGCCTCACTTGAGACAGGCTCCGTGGACTCAGGTCCACCGATGGCCGCAAAACCTGGCACGACTTCGCCCCACACGGTGTGCGGAATTGGGGCTCCCGTCTCCAGATGGGCGACAAGCTCAGGGACCGGCAGAGGATACGAAGCCGAGACATACGACGTAAAACCTTCGAGACCTCCCAAACTTTGGGAAGAAAGATTCGGGGGAACAGGCGCGGAAGCGGTGAGGGTCGCCTCGGTCCCACGTAATGTGTTGATCGACTGCGCGAGAACAGAGATCTCCGTTCCCAGCCGCGCGTAGTTACTCTGCAGACCAGGAAGCGAATTCACGCTTGGGTCTGTCGTACCGAGAACCTTGGCGGATGCTAAAAGCGTGTTGCCCGCCTGTATCGCATCGTTCGCTGCCGATAAACTTCGAACGGAGGCAAGATGATCGAGCTTTGCAACATAGCCGTTAATGCTATTCGCGAGATCGGTTTCTCCCATTTGCCGAGCGAGTCCTGCCAGGCTTTTGGCCGCATTCCTACCCTCAACCATCGTCGCCACGCCTTTCTCGTCTGGTATTTGTAGTTTGCGCAATTCCGCAAGACCTGCCTGCGCTTTTGCGAGGAGAGTTCTGGCCTGTGCTGAGTTATTTTTCAATTTCTGAAGTTCTGCTATTTGTTTCTTCAGAGCATCTCTTTTAATCTCGATTTCCTGCTTCGCTTTTTCCGCATCAGCCAACTGGCCTCTCGTCTCTTCGAGTTCCTGCTGTCGATTCGCGTCTTCAACTTCCCCGGACTCTGCGGTTTTGGTGTCAGCTGCCGTACCCTCGTCGGATCCCCCAAGTTTCGCAAGCTGTTCTTGCCTAAGCCGCTCTTCCTGCGCCACCACCTCGGCTTTTGCCGCTGCCTGATCGAACGGCTCGGCTGGAGGCGGCATCGGAATTCGCGCTTCAAGTTCGGTATCGGAGGGTGTCGGTTGCTCGGTCTGCACCTGCTGGGTCTCGGGGTTGGCGTCGGTCAAAGAACTGGTATTTAGATTCGACGCGTATTGGCGGAGAGCCTCATTGTCATCGCTCTTGTTCGTCCATACTGATGGTGCTTCTTCCAGAGGCGCGCTTGGTTGTTCCCCGCCTGTTCCGAGAGATTTACCGATATCTTGGAGCCACTTGCGCACGGTGCCCAATACCTGCCCCGTCTTGTCCGCAAAGGATTCAGCGAATGTCTTTTCGGAAGTAGCCGGTGGTTGTTCGGGGATCGGCGTAACGTCGGGACCAGTTTCAGCGGGGCTCTCTGTGGTCGGGAGTTGCGAGGGACCCTGCGCGACCGGAGATGATATTGTTCCCGGTTGGTCTGGCGCGACCACCGATGATCCATTTGCCAACCGGAAACTTTCCGTTTGCGCTTTTTGTATGGCATCCCCGAGGGAATCTTGCGCAGATTCGGGTGGAACATACACCGCACGACCATTGGAATCGTAGAGTGTCAAACCACCGTCCCGATCGATCTGAAATCGCTCGGAGTCTCCGATCTTCCCCGATGTACTCTTCAAGTCCGATACGGATTGGTCGAGTGGTAGTGGCTGGTCGGACGGAAGCTGCCGGAAACCGATGATGTCACTTGTGGGAACGCTCGGTTGAGCGGCAAGTTCGATCGGCGGAGTGTCGGGTGGGGATGTCTCGCCGTATCCAAAGAGAGATTTGATGGAATTAATTCCCGACTCCACTCCCGATGTGACAGCCGACTTTGCGATGTCCCACGCCACCGCATACGGAGACGAAGACGGCGGAGGGGGGGCCGGAGGATTTGCCGCGCGTTCGGCGGCGGAAGCTTCATTCTGCATATCGAGCCGTACCTGCGTTTCTGCGATAGAACGCGCGATTTCCTGCCTGAACGCTGGTTCGGAGGCATATTCCGGATTTTTCTCAAGGATTTTTTCATACACGCGCCGGTCGAATTCCGTCAACTTCTCGGTAAACGGCGGCGCTTCTCCAGACACATACACTTGAGAAACGGGAGCTGGCTCCGCAGAGGTCACGGAAACGGGTTCGGCAGGCGGAGAGGCAGGTGCAGATGTGAGAACAAATCCCCCCGATCCGGCGGAGGAATCAGTAGGTTCTGCTGATCGGCTACCATTCGACGCGAGAGTGAACGAAGAATCCGCTCTTAACGACTGTGCTTGCGCCAAACCTTCACTCCACGCATTCCCGCGGGACACAAGTTCCACCTGCATTTGGCTCCGGTTCACCTCCTGGTAAGTGCCTAAGTTTTCGGCAATGGCTGGGGTAATATCGATCCCCTTTCCGCAGGATGGACAGTGGTCTCCAACTACTCCGTAGGTAGACAAACCGGTGTTGGGATTGGTAATCATTACGACATCGCCAAACCTCAATCCTGATGAGTTACCAGCCGCTATCACAGGTAGGTCTCGATCTATATAGTTACTGCGACTTCCAACGCGCGGCCCCTCTATTCCAGGTGAACAGCCAGGGTCCACAGCTACGCTGCAACCTCCAGGATAATATAGGGTCGCCCTCAGATTAGGTATGTTCCCCGCCTCGGCGTCGCCACCAAACTCTTTTGCCACTCTGCCCCACGTATTCGCGACAACTTGTTTTGTGGCCTCCCATGCCTTTGCGACTGAACAAAACCAGCCATCGCACGATTTCGTCTCCGCAGCATTTTGGTCGAATCCGGTGGAATCGGATGACACATTCTCTGTTTGCGGTTTTCCGAACGTATCGAGATTGCCGTAATAGTTCGGGTTTAGATTTCCCTCAGCATCGAACGGCTGGGCGGATGCGTTCCCCGGTGAAAACAATTGCCCCGTATCGTTACCCACCGTTTGTGTTGACGGCAAAGTATCGGTAAGAGATCCTCTCCCGTCATCGCCTGGCAAAATTCCCCACCGCTGCAACGTCGCCTCCCAAATACTCTTTCCCGGTCCGATCTCCGACGCGCTGTCAGCGCCCGTAAGAGCATCGAAAGCCCCCTTCAAGCGCTCGCTCCAGGTCAGCAATCGCTCAGGTTCCGGTGTTTCCGGAGACACACCAGCTTCGCTTACCAGCGGCTGTGACCCGTCTGAGAGTGTGGGTTTCGTCGCTTCGCTCACCTGTCTTCCCTCGCAGTCCGTAGTGGCCCTGCACTCACCGATCGCTTTACACTCCCCCTCTATCTCCTTTCTGGGACATGATGTCGTGTCCTTGCATACACAGTCCTTACCGCCTATCGCAATAACATTTCCGTCTTTGTCTTTCTTTATCTCGTCGCATTGGAGACTGTAATCAACAGGTTTCCCATTTTTTTCGGACGTGCAGCTTAAGTTTGCAGTGACGTTGGCATCCTGCGCATGTAAAGCGAGGGGTAAAAATAGAAGGACGAGAGAAGTCGTCGCAATTGCGAACATAGACGAAACAACCGTGCGAGTGCGGCACGTCATGTGTCCTTTCATTTTAGCAAGAAAATACCGAGCATCGGGTGCCAGACCGACAAACTCTGGGGAGAAAAGTGATGCTTACGGATTGAGTCTCATCAGACTCTTCAACCAATCCCACATGCCCGGGGAACCAGCGTCTTTGTTCGCGGATTCTTTTGGTGCACCGAACGTATTGAGGTCGGGACTTGTGTAGTACAGCGGCGCACCGTCATTTGCTCGTGTACTTGTAGCACTCTGGCTGCCTTGCCTCGATGCACCTTGAGATGAATTGCCGCCGAGTGTCGTAATGGCCGTCCGAACAGCTCCCGATACAACGCTGCCCACCGTATTTGCGACCGCACTCGTTGCCTCTTGAACAACACGTGTTATCGCGCTCCAGCTAAATCGACTTGCCGTTGTGGCTGCACTCGTGGCGGCTGAAACACCCGTCGTCGTGCCGGGGAGTTCTCCGGAAAGAAATGGATTTGCCGAATTCGGACACGGCTGGCCATTGGCATCGTATGTGGTGGAACTCGCACTCCCCGAGGGGCGGGTCATGCCAAAAACATTGCCCAGACCCGTGCCAAGCGCGGTGCAGGGATTTTGAGGTGGCCGATCTTTCTCTGGTTCGCCTTTTGGCGGCTCGGGCATCTTCGGCAATTCAGGCATCTTGCCATCCCCGCCAGGAGGCTGACCTTTGCAAATGTTTACGGCTTGACACTTTCCCGGCGTCACGTGTCCTTGTGTTTCGTCATTGCACGGGCAATCCTTTCCTCCGGGAAGCTTCTTTGCCGGACATTTCTCTTTTGGTGTCCCACACGGACAGGTGTAGTCCTTATCAGGCGTGCATTTGAGATCAGCCTCGTTCCCGAGCGCAAGCTGGTTCATGCGGGAAGTCACGGTGGTCGCGGCAGCGACGGAGATCGAGAAGACAACGAGCGCAAGGAGGAGATGCGTTGTTTTGAAAGCGAATACGCGCCTTCTGCGCTTGACAGCACTCATGGAAAAAGTCTAGCACGCATACGGCACGTGGAGAGCAGTACGGTGAATAACGCAAAGAGCCGCCGCGTCAGACGCGGCGGCTCTTACGAACCAAACACTACCTAACTTAGTAGTCCTCTCCGCCCATTCCTCCGCCCATGCCGCCACCTGCCGGAGCTGCTTTTTTGTCCTCGGGAATATCCGCGACGGCCGCTTCCGTCGTGAGCAGGACCGCGGCCGCTGAAGCAGAATTTTCCACGCAACTACGGGTCACTTTGACCGGATCAAGGATGCCCGCTTCGTACATGTCGACGATGGAGGCCTCCTCCGATTCCGCCGAGGCGTCGAATCCGAAACTACCGCCCCGCTTCACCACTTCCTGTAATATCACCGCACCATCCTCGCGTCCCGCATTTTTTACGATCTGCAAAAGCGGAGCCGAAAGTGCCGAAACAAGAATGCGGTAGCCTACCGTGTGCTCGTCGTGAGCGTTGGTATTGATTTTCTTTGCGAGCTTGGCGGCGACCTTCGCGAGCGCCGCACCACCGCCCGGAACGATACCCTCGGCAATTGCGGCCTTGGTGGCGTTGACCGCATCCTCGATCTTATCTTTGAGGTATTTCATCTCTGTTTCCGTCGCGGCCCCAACCCGAATGACCGCAACGCCGCCGGAGAGCTTTGCGATGCGCTCTTCGAGTTTCTCCCGATCGAATTTCGAATCACTCTTTTCTGCCTGTGAACGCAATTGACCGATACGCTCCTGAATGTCCGATTTCTTACCCTTGCCGCCCACGATGACGGTGGAGTCTTTTGTCGCAACCACGCGATTCGCGCGGCCGAGCATGCTCAATTCCGCCGTCTCAAGCTTGATGCCGAGATCCTCGGAAATGACGGTGCCGCCGACGGTGATGGCGATATCCGCGAGCATTTCTTTCTTGCGATCGCCATAGCCCGGAGCTTTCACCGCGAGCACGTTGAAAGCGCCGCGTAATTTGTTGACGATGAGTGTCGCAAGCGCCTCGCCATCGACATCGTCCGCAATGATGACGAGCTCCTTCTTTCCGGATTGCGCGACCTTCTCGAGGAGCGGGAGGACATCCTTTATGGTCGAGATCTTCCTATCCGTTACGAGGACCGGCACATCTTTTGCCTCGGCCTCCATGCGCTCAGCGTTCGTGATGAGGTATGCGGAGACGTAACCCTTGTCGAACTCCATTCCCTCGACAAATTCGGACTCAATGCCGATCGACTGTGACTCTTCGACGGTGACGACCCCATCCTTGCCCACCTTCTCCACAATGTCGGCGATGGTCTTCCCCAGTTCTGCCGATTCAGCTGAGATGGTCGCGACCTGTCGGATGTCAGTTTTGCCTTTCACCTCCCGGGCCAGTTTTTTCAACTCCTCGACTGCGTCCTTCGCCGCAGCTTCGATTCCGCGGCGCACCATCATGGCATTCGCTCCGAGCGTCGTGCGCTTCAACCCCTCATGGATGATCGCTTGCGTCAGAACGACCGCAGTCGTAGTGCCATCTCCCGCCTTGTCATTCGTCTTTGTCGCCACTTCTTTCACGATCGAAGCGCCCATATCTTCGAATTTGTCGGCGAGCGATATCTCTTTCGCGATCGAGACTCCGTCGTTGGTGATCGTCGGACCTCCCCACGATTTTGAGAGGGCCACATTGCGGCCCTTTGGCCCGAGCGTCACCTTCACGGCGCCTGCCACGACATCGACGCCGCGTTTGAGCGCGGATCGTACCTGTTCATCAAAAATTACTTGTTTTGCCATAGTTTTTCTTAACGAGTGATAATGAATTTTAGAAAAACGTGATCCTGTGAAATTACATGTTATTTCACCAGGACTGCTTTTCACTTAATGACTGCTAAAATATCCGATTCTTTCACGAGGAAGTACTCTCCTTCATCGCCCACGCTCACCTCGTTGTCCCAACCCGCGTTGAAGATTACCTTCGAACCTACCTTGACCGTCATCGGAATGAGGTCTCCCTCGTCGCCAAAGCGACCGGGTCCCACTGCGATCACGATGCCCATTTTCGACTTCTCTTTCTGTGCGGTGTCGGGGATGATAATGCCGGAAGGGGACTTTTCTCTGGCGACATCCTGCCGTTCTACGAGCACTCGGTCGGCAAGCGGGCGGATGTTGTTCTTAAGATCTTTTCCCTCTTTTTTCATATCTAAAAACTGTAAGGTTGATAATCATTGGAAGTGCAGCATACGCTGCGACGGCGTCAATGTAAATGAGGGTGGCTATTTTCGTCAACTTGAATGCATGGCTTTAATATGGCGTAATCACGCTTGATTGATTCTCCGACCTGTGCTAACATCCCTGCAATGGTTTTGCTCCAGAACATGCTGCCGTACGTGCAGATAGGTTTGTCGGCCCTTCTCATTGTTACGATACTTTTGCAGCGCACGGGAGCGTCGCTCGGGGGTGCATTCGGAGCAGACAACTTCAGCTCCGGATTCCACACTCGCCGCGGTCTGGAAAAGACGCTCTTCCAGGCAACGATCGTCCTTGGTATACTGTTTGCGCTTTCTGCATTGGTGAATCTTGTTATCAGTTAAGACGCATTGGCAGCCCATCCGCCGGCTGGCGGATCGCGGTTGACTCTGTGCGCTCCGCGCGCTATGGATCTTGATTCCTATTCCGACACATTAACAAAGCCGCGTACCATCTCGCACCTCTCACAGCTTGAGGATTTGCTTCGCGCACTTTCCCCCGGAGAGCGTCTTGTGCTCTACACATGCACGATCCTTCTTGGGGTCTCGGCGGTAGCGCTAATCATCGGACTGAACGCGACGGCTTCGGTCAGCGTCCCTGCGCCGGGTGGTAGTTTTACCGAAGGTGAGATAGGCTCCGCGCGATTCATTAACCCGACACTTACACTTTCCCAACCCGATGAAGATATTTCTGCGCTCGTGTATTCGGGTCTCATTCGCGTTCGACCGGACGGCGCGATACTCCCCGACCTCGCAAGTGACTACCGCATATCTCCCGACGGCACGACGTACACGTTCACGATCCGCCCCGACGCGGTGTTCCACGATGGGAAGCCGGTAACCGCGGCAGACGTGCTCTTTACGATCGAAACGGTCCAAAATCCCGCCATCAAGAGCCCGCGACGATCCGACTGGGAGGGGGTCCACGCCTCCTCACCCGATCCACGCACAGTGGTATTTACACTCCCCCACACCTACGCCCCCTTCATTGAAAACGCGACGCTTGGTATTTTGCCGAAACACATCTGGCAGAATATATCGGCCGAAGAGTTCCCCTTCAGTCCCGCAAATACGCACCCCGTCGGAAGTGGCCCCTTCCGCGTCTCCCGCACGACGCTCGACGATACCGGAACGGCAGTGCGTTATGATCTCGCGCCTTTTACAAAATACGCGCTCGGCACACCGTACCTGAAGCGCATTACGTTTATCTTTTATCCAAATCGGGAAGAGATGATCGCGGCATTCGAGGATCGCGAGATCGATGCGATGTCGGGGATCGCACCGGACGAACTTGCGCACCTGAAACGGAACGACTTCAGCGTTGCCCATGTCGCGCTGCCGCGCGTCTTTGGCGTCTTTTTCAATCAGAGCCACGCCCCTGTCCTCGCCGATGCGGCAGCGCGCCAGGCACTCGCTGCGGCAGTGGACCCAAAACAGATCATGGAAACGGTTCTGCAAGGATATGGCGCTGCGCTCAGGAGCGCAATACCGCCGGGCGTGACTGGCACGATAGTGCCCGCCGTTCCTGGAGAATTTCTCCCCCGCGCTTCCGGAAATGCCTCGACAACACCGGACGTTTCGCGTTTTGGTGCCGCTCGTGATATCCTCTCGCGCGGTGGATGGACATTCGATGAGGCGGCGGGCGTGTGGAAGAAAAAGAAGCTCGAACTCTCCTTCACACTCGCAACAGCGGATGAGCCGGAATTGGTCACGACCGCGAACGAAGTTGCAAAGTATTGGCGCGCGGCCGGCGTCAAAGTGACGATACAGGTGTATCCTCTTTCCGAATTAAATACAAACGTCATCCGGCCGCGCGCCTACGACGCCGTATTGTTCGGCGAGGTGGTGGGACGCACGGCGGACCTATTTGCGTTCTGGCATTCATCGCAACGCAATGATCCGGGCCTGAACCTCGCCATGTACGCGAACTCCCGCGTTGATGTCCTGCTTGCCGAGGCGCGAGCGACGATCGACCGAAAACGGAGGGAGAAGCTGTATGACCAGTTCAACGAAGAGATACGGAAAGATGCCCCCGCAGTATTTTTGTACGCTCCCGAATTCATCTATGTTGTCCCCAAATTCCTGTTGGGCGTTGAGCTTGGGCCGCTCACGGCCCCGTCCGAGCGATACCTCAATGCGCACGAGTGGTACACGGATACAGAGCGCGTATGGAGTATATTCACTAATAAAAGCAGTGATTAATTAGTAATTTAGTATCTGATATGGAACCACATCCGGACACCAACACCGGCTCCAACCCTCACCCACGACCCAACATCGGCTCATCCCGACCCGCCGGTCCTCACCGAGGTCCGCGGCCCGGCGGGCCGCGGACCGGAGGCCGTTCTTCGGCGTGGAGAGGCCGCTCAAGTCATCCGCCGCGTCGCGGCAAATCGCGTGTTGAGCACCAGCAACCGTCGCAGCGCAAGCAAAGTGCGGGCGTCATTCCCCCACCGCCTCCGGACACCGTCCGTATCATTCCGCTGGGCGGCGTCGAGGAGATCGGACGCAACATGACCGCCGTTGAGTGTGACGGGGACATCTTCGTTCTCGATTGCGGTTTCGCGTTCAGCGAAGAAGACACACCGGGCGTCGACTACATTCTGCCCAATACGGGTTATCTCGAAGAACGTCGCGACAAAATTCGCGGACTCCTTATCTCACACGGACATCTCGACCACATCGGCGGCATTCCGTACATCCTTGATCGCATCGGGAACCCCACGATCTACACGCGCAAACTCACCGGCATGATGATCAAAAAGCGGCAGGAGGAATTCGCGCAAACAGCGCCCGTCCAGATCCGCGAAGTGGAAAAAGATGAGGTCATCAAGCTCGGCAAAGCAACGATACGATTCTTCGGAGTCACCCACACGGTACCGGATTCCATGGGTATCATCATCGAAACCCCCCACGGCGATGTGGTCTTCACGGGCGATATCAAGCTCAACCACGAGAACGGCGAGCCCTCCGACGAGGAGAAGCGCGAATTCGGTGTTTTCAAGCATCGGAAAGTTCTCGCGCTCTTAATGGACTCAACCAACGTCTGGCAACCAGGCTTCTCCATCCCCGAATCCAACGTCTACAAGACGCTCGAGGCCATCATCAAAGGTTCAAAGGGCCGCCTCATTATCGCGATGTTCGCATCGCACCTTGAACGCCTCATCCGCGTCGTTCACTTCGCTGAAGAACACGGCAAGAAGATCGTTATCGACGGACGCTCGATGCGTACGAATATCGAGATCGCGCGCGAGATCGCACTCATCAAATACAAAGATGATACGGTCGTTGCGGTCGAGAATATGAACCAATACCCACCCGAGAAAATTATTATTCTCGCAACGGGCGCACAAGGCGATGAATTCGCCTCACTCGCACGCATCGGCAACAAAACACACAAGTACATTCGTTTGCAGCCTACCGACACGGTCGTTCTCTCTTCTTCCGTCATTCCGGGCAATGAGCGCGCCGTGCAAAAACTTAAAGACAACCTCTCGCGCCAGGGCGCGCACATCATCACCTACCACGCTTCCGACGTGCACGCCTCCGGCCACGGCAACCGTGAGGAGGCCGCGTGGATACACACACAGATCAGGCCCAAATTCTTCATCCCCGTCCACGGCTATCACTACATGCTGCGCGTGCATGCCGATCTCGCCGTCGAGATGGGAGTAAAAGCTGAAAATATTTGCATCCCCGACAATAGTTCTATCATCGATATCAAGAACGGCGAAAAAATATCGAAGCACGCACTAAAAGCTCCTGCTGAATTGCGCGTCGTCGAGGGCACCACCGTCTCCGAACTTTCCGATGTCCTGATGCGCGACAGAAAAGCGCTCGGACAGGAGGGTTTTTGCGTTGTCGTTGCCACCGTCGATCGCCGCAGCGGCAAACTTCACAAATCCCCCGACATCATCTCGCGTGGATTCGTGTATCTGCGTGATAACAAGGAACTGATGGATCAGACGCGTCTCATCATTAGGAAGTCTGTGGAAACGTCGCTGCGCAACCCGCGCGCCGCCGATCTCGACGCCGCCCGCGAGGACCTCGCCGAATCTGTCGCGCGTTTCTTACTGCAACGGACCATGAAGCGTCCGATCGTTATTCCCGTGATAGTGAGTATCTAATAAGCGCACGGAAAATCGTGCGACAATGCTGCCATGTACGTTATCGCGATCATGGGGGACCTCCTGAGCCTGATTCCTTTTGTAAACATTGTCAGCAGCCCGCTCACCGCGATCGCGCTTGGCATCGCGGGATCACACACGGGCGTGAGCCTGTATTCAAGCAATCGGATTGGTATGACGCTTCTCACGATCCTTGGAGAGGCAGTTCCTATTGTCAGTATGATCCCTCTGTGGACCGTACGTGTGTATCTCGCCAAAAAACAGGAAGAGAGAGAGGACGCGAGCGAGGTGTGATCAGCGCAAGCTCTTATACAATCCGCCACTTCCCTTTTTCTTTCACAATAATCCCATCGCGCGCGAGTCCCGCTAAGGCGTTTTTCAACTTTCCTCGCGATGCAATGAGGTCAGACCTCATTGCATTTTCGGTGCGGGAACCTTTTTGTAGCTCGCGCAAAATCGTGCCGCGGATTTGGCGCAGGCTATTTTCGAATTTCGATTGCTTCACGTAGTGCGCGCTGCGATGGTTGTTGCGAACACCCAAGCGCTTAAGATACGCCCCATAATCCATCAGCGCCCAATGCCACTCCTTCGAATCCTGCCCCTCCGCCGCTTTCTTGATCAAAGGCAGTAACTCCTTGTCTGCAACAGTTTTCTTGCTCGGAAAGAAATGATTGATAAAAGCAGTACGGATATTGGTTTCGATAAGAACGTCGGGTTTGTTGAACGCAAAGACCCGCACCGCCGCGCGGGTGTATGGCCCAACGCCAGACAAGGAACCTTCCAGCGTTTTTTTGATAGTACCGACCTTAACGATTTTCTTTGCTGCATCGTGGAGATACTTTGCGCGCCTGTTGTACCCGAGCCCACTCCACACGCGTAACACGTCCGCAAGCGGCGCTTTTGCCAGCGTACGAACAATCGGAAATGCCTTCAAAAATTCCTTATATTTCTCCATCACGCGAGAAACTTGCGTCTGCTGCAACATTACCTCTGACACGAGAACACGATATGGGTCTTTTGTCTTTCTCCACGGAAGTTCGTGCCTCCCGTTTTTTTCATAATTGTTCCAAACGCTCTTTCTGAAAGCCGCAACTGCATCAGAGCTCATACACAACATCTTTTCGTTCAACAACAACATCCCACTTCATCCGTCTTGCGTATCGATAGAGTTTTGCATTCGGGTTGAAGCAGACAGGTTTTGCGACCAATTCAAGGAACGATATATCCGATTCGGTATCCCCCACCCCGATAGAATGCGCGAGTGTGAGATTTTCTTTCTCGACAGCGCGGCGCACGATGGCCGCTTTATTCAGGATAAGATGCTGCTCTATGATATTGCCGGTGAAACATTCCTGCGGACCGATCTCATACAAGATGCCATACGTTTTGTCGAATCCGAGCCGCGGACAGAATTTGTCCAAGACCGTTTTCGGCGAATGCGACACGGCAAGCAAAAAATATCCCCGCCTCTTGAGATCCTTCAGCAGATCGCGCGTGTAACGATACACGCGTTTCCATTGCTCATCCACGACCTCCTCGGCAGTATCGGCAAGCTCACTGTAATGCACGCCTTTCAGGTGCTTCACAAAGGCCTTCACCACCGCGTCAATATATTCATCATAATCCCCCTCGCGATTCAACCACCGTTCGTATTCCCTCCCGTACACACGGCGCGCGGACGCGGGAAATACCTTCTTTTCGATCAGCCGATTCACCACCTGAATGAGAAGGCTTGAGCGGAAAATGGTCCCGTCCACATCAAAAATAGCGACGCGTCGTTTTTCCTTCATGTCGTCATACTACCGCCCCCAAAAAAGATTGCGAGCGCAAAAACCAATGTGGTATCCAAAAACTGCCAAATCTAGTATTCTTGGGCTTAATGCTGCGACAGATCAAAAACATCCCCTATTTCACGGTGGCGCGATATTTCAGGTTTTTCGCCCGCATACGGCTCGCGGCGTGGAAGCCGCGTATCGTCGTCATCACGGGATCCAACGGCAAAACCTCGGCTCTGAATCTCATCGAAGTCCAGCTGGGAGACGCGGCACGATATTCTCACAATGCCAACAGCAGCTTCGGCATCCCGTTCGACATTCTGGGTCTCACACGCACCTCTTACTCGCTCCTAGAGTGGGTACTGCTCATCATTCGCGCACCCATCAATGCGTGGAAAAAACCGTATGCGGAAAAGATATACGTGGTCGAAGCAGATTGCGATAGGCCCGGCGAAGGACGATTCCTGAGCTCGCTCCTCATGCCGGAGGTGGTGGTGTGGTTGAGTAGCGCACGAACGCACAGCCAAAATTTCGAGAAAGTGGTACGCCGGAGAGGATTCCCAACGATCGAGAAAGCGATCGCTCACGAATTCGGGTACTTCGCCGCACACGCATCAAAACACGTTCTCATAAACGCCGACAACGACCTCATCACCGCAGAGATGAAACGTGTACGCGCCGAGGTCCACCTCATCACAGAACGAGAACTGGAGCTGTATACCATCACGCCCGACGGGAGCGAATTCAGGATACGGGAAAAACTCTATCACACACCTTGTCTGCTCCCGAAAGAGACTTTTTATGCCATCGCCGCGTCGGTACGGCTCGCCGAGTACTTTAGAGTGACGCCGACTACCGATCTCTCCGGACTTGTGATGCCGCCAAGCCGAAGTTCGATATTTCGCGGCATCAAAGACACCGTCATCATCGATAGCACCTACAACGCAAACGCAGACTCCGTCGCCGCGGTGCTTCACATGATAGAGCGATTGCCTTCGGAAAAAAAGTGGCTCATTCTCGGCGACCTGATCGAACAGGGTGCGCAGGAAAAAGAAGAACATGAGAAAGTAGCTCGATTGGTTCTGGAAGCCGATGTTCAAAAAGTGATCCTCGTCGGGCCCCGCCTTGCCGCGTACACCCTGCCGATCCTTAAACCCGCGCTCAATACCGGGATTGCTTCCTACGCCGGTCCCAAAGAGGCGCTTGATGACATCCAGTCCTCATTACAAGGCGGCGAGATGCTCATCTTCAAAGGCGCGCGGTTTTTGGAGGGAGTCGTCGAACATCTGCTGCAAAATAAAGATGATGCGGACAAACTATGCCGCCGCGGAAGGGTGTGGCAAAAACGCCGGGCACAGTGGGGACTATGAGTAAGATATTTATTCTTCACGGATGGACATATCAGACCGAGACGTGGCGATCTCTGCGTGAGATGCTTAAAGAGCGCGGATTGGAGGCCGAATTCCTCCTTATTCCCGGACTCACCGACGGCACAAATCCGATCTGGACCCTCGACGACTATGTCGAGTGGCTGAGGAGCAGAACTGCGGAATACGGGAAAGTTATTCTCATCGGACATTCCAATGGCGGTCGCATCTCGCTCGCGTTCGCCGAAAAGTATCCGGAAAAAGTCGAACGGCTCATCCTTGAAGACAGCGCCGGCATCCCCGCGATGGGATTACGCGCCCTCAAGCGTGATGTATTCAAGGTAATCGCGAAAATCGGAGGTGCGGTCACCAAGTCTGAAGTACTGAGAAAAGTCCTGCACAAAGTCGCCCGAGAGAGCGACTACCAAAGGGCAACCCCCGAGATGCGCCGCACGATGGCGAATTTGGGATCCGTCGATCTCGGTCCGATCTTTCAGCGGATCAAGGCCCCCACGCTCATCATATGGGGGGAAAAGGACACCACGACACCGCTTGCAAGTGGAAAAATAATGCACGAAAAGATACGCGGCTCACGGATGGTCGTGATCGAAGGCGCGCGCCACTCGCCGCACATAACACACACAAAAGAGGTTGCCGACCTCATCACGGAAGAACTTACGCGTCCATGAATATTTTCAACTCCCTCGGCTCAAATTACACGCTCTCTTCCGCAATACGGATACTGTTCTCAACGGGTGATACTAGCGCGCAGCAAAAATTGATCGAGTATCTCGAAGCGCGTTACGGCCTGCCCGGCCAAGGGGGACGAGCGATTCTTACATATAAAGGCCGCGAAGCACTTTTTCTCGCGATTGCGGCACTTCCTCAGGGCGCTATCGCCATCAACGGCTTTACCTGCCTCGCCGTATACGAGGCGATAACCGAAAATGGACGCGCGGTGCACTACATTGACGTCCCGGAAAACAATCTGAATTTCACGCCCGCATCTTTCCAGGCCGCGCTCGTGTCGAACCCCGCGATCAAAGCCGTTATCGTTCAGAACACACTCGGTATTCCCTGTGACATACAAACGATCAGATCACTCTGTGAACGGCACGGAGTCGCCCTCATCGAAGATCTCGCACACTCTATCGGTACCCGATACTCCACCGGCGAAGAGGCGGGTACTGTTGGAGACTTCGTTGTCCTTTCGTTCAGTCAGGATAAAGTCGTTGATGCGGTTTCGGGAGGGGCACTCATTATCCGTAACAAAAAGTACGTGGACGCTGTCATTTCTGCGGAGCATGTACCAAGCTTGGGTCAGCAACTAAAAGACCGTTTCTATCCGGTACTGACGTGGAAGATCAGGGTCGCGTATGCGCTCGGTATCGGAAAGGCGCTGCATGCGCTCTTCCGCTCCCTCCATCTCCTTTCCACACCGTTCGGGAAGATGGCAGCGAACGATGCGCATGCATTACCGGGGTGGTATTGCGACATCATTCTGCAGCAATACACAGTTCTCGAAAAAACAGCGGCACACCGACGGGAGATCGCGCACATATACGCACAGTACGTGGACAAACGACTGCAGATCCCTGCTGATCTCCAACGCTCGACCAATGTGCGATTCCCCCTCCTCGCAAACAATCGCGCAAGCCTGATCAGATTTCTGAAAAAAGACGGTGTTCACGTGAGCGACATTTGGTACGACGCCCCCATAGCGCCTAAAAAATATCTGCGCCGTACGGATTACAAGGGGCAGTGTCCCCACGCGGAGCACATTTCAGAAATGATGGTGAACCTGCCGACTCACATTAATGTCTCTCCGATACACGCACGGACCATTGCCGAATCGGTCAACAAGTGGCTCGTTGAAGGAACGAGCGAATATAGCGTTACGGCCGTCGCTGATGAAAATGTGTGGGAAAAATACCTCCGCGCGCAAAAGCCGCACAGTTTTCTGCATGCGTGGAAATGGGGACAACACTACGAGCTTTCCGGATCCAAAATATTCCGCCTTGGCGTTTACCGAGGCGAGACCCTGGTGGCTATTGCTCTCCTCATAAAGATAGAGGCACGCCGCGGCTCCTTCCTTCTGTGCCCGCATGGTCCGATCGTCGCCGACATCGCACACGAAGAGCCCGTACTACGGGTACTCACCGAGCACTGCGGGCAAATTGCGAAAGATGAGATGTGTGCCTTCATTCGCTTCTGCCCGCTCGCAAAACCGACCCCAGAAAACGTTATGATATATCATAATTTAGGGTTTCGAAGTGCGCCCATCCATATGCATCCTGAGTTGGCGTGGATGTTGGATATCACAAAGCCCGAAGACGAGTTGCTAAAAGCGATGCGAAAAACGACGCGCTACCTCGTGAAAAGAATGGAGAAAGAAGGGGTGGAGGTCGTGCAGAGCGTTAACCCCGCAGACATTGAAAAGTTTTGGCCAGTCTACGAGGCAACGGTGGAGCGCCAACAATTCATGCCGTTCAGCAAATCCTACCTACAAAAAGAATTCGAGCTATTCGCCAAAGATAACCAAGCTGCATTCTTTTTCGGAACATATCGAGGCGAGATAATTGCCGCTGCCATTATCATTTTCTACAACGGGCAGGCGTTTTACCACCACAGTGGTTCTATACAGAAATTCGATGACATTAACGCTTCGTACCTTTTGCAGTGGCGCGTCATACAAGAAGCGAAACGTCGTGGCTGTACGCTCTACAACTTCTGGGGCATCTCCCCCACCGACCGTCCGCGCCACCCATGGGCCGGCCTTTCACTATTCAAAAAAGGCTTCGGCGGCTTCGCGGAAAAATACCTCCATGCGCAAGATAAACCCCTTACTGCAAAATATGCGCTCAACTACGTTGTCGAGACCGCCCGACGCTTCCGTCGCGGCTTATAAAAACGAATCCCGGCCTGTCGCCGGGATTCACATGAATGACCGCGTTGCAGTTCAACGCAATAACGTGGGTAACCGGTGAGCAAGCTCGCGAACGTCGTCCATCGCATCAACGCTCGATGGAATCCAACGCTCCGTGTCGTCGTCGGAGCCGATTGAGAAGTCGATTATGACATTTCCCAAAGCTTCCCGCCAGATTTTCAATACCGCGATTGTCGGCGGCTTGGTTCCGTCTTTGTCGTCGGACAGGCCGACCACAATCGTTTCCTGCTCAACTTCCGCTCCGAGACTGCGGTGTTGAAAAGGCCCTCTGTAGACGGTCAGGGCTGGATTGCAGGAAGCCAGGTCACGCACAATTTTCTCGGCCGTATCGAGAAAGTCAGCGCCATTCGGTTTTTGCCTCACGGGCATTCTCCCTTGTAGAGAACACCGCGGTATAGCCGCCGCGGGATCGGTCGGCGACACTATACTCCGCTATCGCGCCTTAGGCCAGCGCTTCGCGGCTTCGGGCCAGAGTCTCGTAAGCGGGTGGTCGAGGCACTCGTGCGGGCGCGCGGGGCAGATATAACGGCCATAGAGGATGAGGCCGTTGTTCACGTATTTCCAGTCTTTTTTCGGAATGAGTCGCTCAAGATCTTTTGAGATCTTCGTCAACTCGGTATTGTCGGTAAGATCAAAGCGTTTTGCAAATCGCTTCACATGCGTATCAGTGGCTATCCCCTCCCACGTGTCATACAGCTCGCCCAAGATTACATGCGCCGTTTTATATCCTACGCCCGGGAGTGTTTGGAGTTCTTTTGCCGTGTGCGGCACGCGTCCCCTGAAATCACGAGACACAATCTCTGCGGCGGCCATGATGTGCCTCGCTTTGTTCCTGAAGAACGGAACTGACGATATTTCGCGTTCAAATACCCACGACTTTGCGTCCGCAAAACAGGAAGGCTTCTTGTATGTCTTAAAAAGTTTCGCCGTCACGCGATTCACCACTCTATCGGTGCATTGTGCTGACAACACCACCGCGACCAGAAATTGGAACGGTGTTTTGTATTGCAACTCGCTTTTGGGCTTTGGGTATGCTTTTTTGAGGTAGGCGACGATTTTCCGGGCTCGTTCCTTGCGCTTTTTGTGCTTTCCCGCATCCATGGCGGTATCCTAGCATCGGCCCTTGCCTCGTGCGAGGTAGCCGATATACTGAAAGTCGAGATACGTGCGAGAAAACATGGAGATCCGTTATGGTCAAGAAGACCAGAAGAATCGGCAAGCGGAGCTCCAAGAAAGAGCGCCACTTCCGTGTCATTGTTCCCGGAATGAAGAGCTCGGTGCTCGTTCAGCCGGTTTTCGATCCCGATAATCCTCCTCCTGATCGATCAGGGCTGCCTTGGCGCGACGCCAAGGCGAAGTAAGATCGCGATTTGCCCCGCTTGGGCGAATCGCGATTGTCTTTTATTTACCGAATCACGATGGACACCTCAAGCGCATCATCATTTTCCGGAAGTCCGGACGGATTGTCGCGTAGCAACACGAGTGTCGCAGGACCGGAATAATTGCTCACCGTGATGTTCGTGGTGAACGTGACGAGGTCGGTCGTCATCCAATCACCCTGTGCCTGCGCTATGCCCTGCCCGATCTTACTATTTTCAGCATCGCGTACCTGGACGGGAAACGATCCTTCGAAAAACCAATTGCCCGGTGCGCTCCCCGCAACGACGAACGTTTTTCCAACAGACGCACCTGATTTCGGGAACGTCACCGTGACGCGCGTGTGGAGGGGTTGGTCGGCAGCCGGTTTCGGAGATGTTGGCGCTGCCTTACCGGTTTCCGAAGACGATGTCGTCGGGGCCTCAACGGGCGCAGGAGTGGCAAAAAGGACCCACGTAAGCACGAAAATGAGCAGCGTTGCGCCCGCCAAAACGCTCCATCCTGCACGTGTGTTCATGCGACCAGTATAAGACCGTTCTTTTCTCTCCGCCACCCCTCAAAGTTCCGAAATAATGCGGGCGATCTTTTCCGAATCGTGGCGCGCAATATCAGCCTCCGAGAAAAAGTCTCCGGTGATTATCTTCTCCGTGTACTGCGAGAGAGCCTCGTCGCATTCCATGGGATACTTCTTCTCTTTCTCGTATGCGGCCGCGAGTTGCGGGTTCATCTTTTGCGTGTTGCATATCACGTAATCAAATTTTTTGAGGCCGCTGTATCGCAAAAGCTCTTGTACCATATCGGAGGCCTTAAACCCGTGCGTCTCCCCCCACTTGGTCATCAAATTGCATATCACGATCTTCTTTGCAGTGCTCGCGGCAAGCGCCTCTTTCATACCAGTCGTCGCAAGTGTCGGCACAAGAGATGAATAGAGGTCGCCGGGGCCGATAACAATGAGGTCGGCCTCGCGGATCGCTGTATCGGTCTCTTCGTAGATATGCGCAGGCGGATCGAGGAATATCTTTTTGATCCGCAGGTTGCCATCGTGTTTTGGGATGTCGATGTTAGTCTCCCCCACGATCTCAGAACCATCCTCAAGAGTGGCGTGCACATGCGATCTATCGAGTGAGACCGGAAGAACTTTGCCCTTTATATTAAGAAGTTCGGAGGCTTTGCGGATGCCCTCTATCTCGCCGCCATAAATGGCGGAAAGCGCCGCGAGAAAAAGGTTGCCGAAACTGTGTCCGCTGAGCGAACTATTCCCGTTCTGAAAACGATAGTTGAGAAGTTCGCGAAGAATTTCCGCTTGCCCCTCATCTGCGAGAGCCAAAAGCCCGCGCCGCACATCACCCGGAGGCAGAATGCCGAATTCGTCGCGCAGCACTCCAGCCGACCCGCCCGAATCGAACGAGGTGAATACTGCGGTGATATCGAGTGGAAATTCTTTTAGGCCGCGCAGTAAGGTATAGCCACCGCTGCCTCCCCCGATCCTAACGACCTTCTTCCCTTTGGTCATGATTGGGAAACTCTATACCCTAGCCGCGACCTTGGCAACGACTTTATCGAGCGGATACGCCAAATTTCTTAAGCTCGGCGACGACATCCAAAAGCGGCAGACCGGCAATATTATTGATATCTCCGTCCGTCTTTTGTATCAATTTCGCTCCGCCTCCCTGAACGACATACGCCCCCGCCGCATTGAGCGGCTCACCCGTAGCCACGTAATCCAGAATCTCTTGTTCAGGCAATTTCCGCATCGTCACGCGGGTCGCAACGACTTTTGCAACCGATTTCCCCGTCTTTGAATCCGCGATGGCAAATCCGGTCAGGAGTGTATGTGTTTTTCCGCTCAACATTTTCAACATCTGAACAGCTCGCTTCGGAGTAAGTGGTTTGCCCAAAAGTTCCCCGCGAAATACGGCAAACGTATCCGCCGCGAGCACGACCGCATCCTTATGCCGTGTGGCTGCCTTTTTCACTTTACCGAGTGCGAGCGTCCGCGCGAGCACGCGCGGCGAGAGCTTGAGCCCCATGTTTTCTTTGTAGCCACTTTCCTCAACCGTAAATCGGAAACCCGCCTTGGTGAGTATGTTTTTGCGCCACGGAGAAGCAGAGGCGAGGATCAATTTTTTCATTTGATTTTGCGAAATCATATCGCGTACCGTCCATTAAAACGCGACCCCCCACTATTGCACACCCGAAGCATTGCTGCTACCATTGGCTGACTCCCCCCATACGTATCAAGCGTGCGGCGAAGGAACTGACCTTACGCCCCGCCGGCAACCTACTCGAAGAGCAAGGTGCCCTCAGACCCTAAAAGGGACGATACTTCTCACGAATATCTCCCCTACAGGGGAGATTAATCGTTTACATAATCAGCCATGTTCCACTCATTAGAGCGATACACGACAGAGTCCGTAACCTCCGGTCATCCGGATAAAGTGTGCGATCAAATATCAGACGCGATCTTGGATGCCTGCCTCGCACAAGACCCGAATAGTCGCGTCGCGGTCGAATCATTCGGCAGCCACGGCACACTCATGCTCGGTGGCGAGGTGAAAACGAGCGCGAAAGTAAATTTCGAAAAGATCGCACGCAGCGTGTATCGCGATATCGGGTACACTGACACGCTCAAGGTGCTCAATACTATCGCTAGGCAATCCCCCGACATCGCAATGGGCGTCGATACCGGCGGCGCGGGAGATCAGGGCATCATGTACGGCTATGCAACGAATGAGACGAAAGAGATGCTCCCGCTCGGAGTCGTCCTCTCACATGCGCTCGCGCGCCGTCTTGAGAAATTGCGGCGCGACAAAACGCTGAAGTGGCTCAAGCCGGACGGCAAGACGCAGGTCACCATCGCGAATGGAAAAGTTATCACCGCGCTGTGCTCCACGCAACATGATAAGAAAGTCTCTCAGGAGGAGATCCGCAGGGGGCTCATCAAACATCTCTTCAGGCCGGTCTTGGGCAATTTGAAGGACATCGAGATCCTCGTAAACCCGACGGGACAATTTATCATCGGCGGCTTCACCGCAGACGCAGGTCTTACGGGCCGCAAGATCATGGTGGATACGTATGGCGGTGTCATGCCTCACGGCGGTGGTGCGTTCTCCGGCAAAGACTCGACCAAGGTAGATCGCTCTGCGGCCTACATGTGCCGCTTCGTCGCCAAGAATTTGGTGGCGAATGGTTACGCCAAGAAAGCGCTCGTCTCCGTGGCTTATGCCATCGGTCGCATTGAGCCTGTCATGATCGAAGCGTTCGACGAACACGGCAAGAATCTCACAAAAATAGTCAGGGAGAACTTCGACTTCCGTCCCCGCGCGATCATCGATCGACTCAATCTCCGCAAACCAATCTTCCGCGAAACAGCCGCCTACGGCCACTTCGGTGTGAGTGGTAGACCTTGGGAGAAAATCGTGAAGATTTGATCTTCTTGAGCATTGACATCTCTTATTTTTGAGGTACTATTTCCCGAGTTGAAACGCTTTAACCGAGAGGTGCTCACGTGAATAGGAAGTTTCCAGCGAAAATCTATCGCGAGGATCCACATCACCGCATTCCGACGGGCTGGCTCGACGATCCGACGTATGCCGCCGCGATGACGGGTTTCGTCATCGTCTGCACTGATGCCATGGTCATAGACCGTGTGCGGCGGACGGTGTGGCTCGCAGACAGGACGATCCTTCCAATGAAAGGGCTCTGGATACTGGGAGGCCGCCGCCTCCCGGGAGAGGCCATAGAGGCGTCGATCCAGCGATGCCTGGAGCGCGAGGCAAGGCTCACGTTCGCGCGCGAACGATTCGAGTACCTCACACAGAACGAATACGTGTGGAGCACTCGGCAACAAGAGCCGCGGAACGTCGGCTCGCACAATCTGGCCGACACGTTCGCTATCGAGCTCACGAAAGATGAGCGCGATACCGTATCTCGCTCGCTTACGCCGAAGGAATACAAGCCCGGAGGCCTCCGGGAATTCGATCGGCAAGGTCTTCGCGATGCCAAGGTGCACCCTGCCCTGCTCGATCTTTACGACTTGGTTTTCTGACCCGAACAGGGTTGTAAGAGCCATCCGCCGCGCCCGAAAGGATGCGGCGGCTTTGTTTACTCAACAGTGACCGACTTCGCGAGGTTGCGGGGGCGGTCGGGGTTGTAGCCTTTTTCGCGCGAGAAGTAGTAGGAGAAGAGATGCAGCGGGACGATATTCACTATCGGAGAAAGCATCTCCGTTGTCTTTGGCACATAGATAACGTCGTCGGCAAGCTTTGCGATCTCCGTGTCACCTTCTGTCGCGACAGCAATGACGTGGCCTTTGCGCGCTTTTATCTGCTGAATGTTGGAGAGCATCTTTTCGTATACGCTGTCATCCGTAGCGATCGACGAACACGGCAAGAATCTGACAAAAGTTGTCCGGGAGAACTTCGACTTCCGTCCGCGCGCCATTCAAGACCGCCTCGGCCTCCGCAAACCCATCTTCCGCGAAACCGCCGCCTACGGTCACTTCGGTGTGAGCGGTAGACCTTGGGAAAAAATAATCAAGATCTAAGATTCGCTATTTCCCTCACGGTGGGACCCGACCACTAACGCAAATACGTTGCCATCCCCTTGAAACTCGGAGTACTTCTCGTCATCAATATTAGGTATATCAATCTCCGTCTGTACAACAGAGTAATCAGCCCCATCCAAAAATTTATCCGTTGCTTCCCCTATGTAATCGTAATTTGATATCAAAGCCTGTTCAGCATTCACCGAAATCAACGATATCCCCTTTTCTCTCGCCTCAGTTTCTAACTTAGAAAAGATATTTCGTATCGCGACATCCCAATCAAGCGCGACGGGAATTTGTATGGCATCTAAATGCCAGACTTTCTGTGTCTTGTCATCTTTTGTTGTTGTCGACAACAGATAGATATTCCCGACATGTTTATTATCAGGATCATATACTTTCACGTTGTAGAGCGGGAGGACAAGGTCGTCAAACGGAAGAGGGCGCCCGTCCGTGCAGTCACCACTTACGGCCCCAGGATTCCGATCGAGCGTCTCGTCTGGCCTTGCGTCAAGAGTAAATATAGATTTTTTGCCTTCCATTCCTCCGTGAACAAGCTGTCGTTGCAGAGATTTGATTTTTCTGTTCAGATACTGCGCAACAGCTTCTGGCCCTAGGAAGAAGGTTGCAACGCCCGCGAGCAGGCGTTGGTTGAATTCTCGTTTACTCTTGAGTGTTTTGAGTTCGCCGCTCAAAGCTCGTTTTTCTTCGTTCGTGGCGGTCTTCATTCTTTCTCGCAATTCGCGCTCCGTGTCCGACGCCAAGGTATGCTCACGAGTCGCATTAAGTGCTTGCGAGATCTGATTGGCATTCAAGAGCTTGTCTGCTGCGCCATGTAAATCGTGACGCTCCAGGATCCTTGCGAATAAGCGCTTGCTGATGTCGAAGATATTATTTCCAAACTTTGCCTGTGTCTCATCAGACATTTCGACCGGATAAAATAAATCGCCTCCCTGCGGCTGGTTTTCCGTTAGTTTTTGCCAAGACTCTTCTCGATAGAAATCTGGATCCGCCAACTTACCTCGCAGTCGCTCGAGCGATTCGTATAGCTCTATTGATGCCTCTCCTGGCCATTTCTCAAAATCATCATCTTCGAAATTGTGCGTGTGCTTTTCTTGGATATCGTGAGGTTTGACCTTTTCAAACTCTGCGCAACCCTTTCTCACCAAACTCTTCACGCGATCGTAGAATATATCGCCGAGAAATTCATCCAGTTCCTTTGGAGTTACTTGCCCAAGATGTTCGAGCATTGCTGGATCTTTGAGCTCTTGCAGGAGAGTGGATAGAGGGCTTCCATCGCCATCTATTTCCTTGATACAAGTTTCAGCTTCAGGGGAGACTGCATTTTCCAGTGCTTCTAAGTTACCGAAAAGCAAGTCAACTTCCGAAAAGTCGATACGTCTTCCCATCTTGTTCCCTGATACCTCAAACGAGAGTGTCTCGAACGGGACATTTTCTTTCTTACGTTCGATTGCTTCCTGTTTTTGTTGTTTTTCTCTTTCGATCTCTCCTATTCTAGATTTTGGAATGATGCGATCGCCATCTTCGATTCGAGTGTATCCAATTGCCTCCAGGGCTTCGTCGGGGATGTCTCGAATATTCTTGTGTTGGCCCAATAAGTCCTGGATCGTTGGTTGCTTTTGTCCAGGCGGTCGTACCCTCTCCGGCATGATTTGCATTATACTCCGGGCTATACTGGAGCACATGGACCTCCTTGAACAACGTGTGCAGAAAATCGAGCAACGGAACAACTCCGTGGAGATGGATAAGGCTTGGGAAACAAGCTGGACGAGGACAGGGCTCGTCGCCGCATTCACCTACATAACGATGGGTGTTTTTCTATCATTCATCGACGTCACACGACCGTGGCTCTCGGCGACTGTGCCAACGTTGGGCTTTGTTCTCTCAACGCTCTCGATGCCGTATTTCAAGCGCGCGTGGGGCCGGAAACGAACTATTCTACGGTAACCGACTTCGCGAGGTTGCGGGGGCGGTCGGGGTTGTAGCCTTTTTCGCGCGAGAAGTAGTAGGAGAAGAGATGCAGCGGGACGATATTCACTATCGGAGAAAGCATCTCCGTTGTCTTTGGCACATAGATAACGTCGTCGGCAAGCTTTGCGATCTCCGTGTCACCTTCTGTCGCGACAGCAATGACGTGGCCTTTGCGCGCTTTTATCTGCTGAATGTTGGAGAGCATCTTTTCGTATACGCTGTCATCCGTAGCGATCGCGAACGTCGGGAAGTTCTCATCTATCATCGCGATCGGTCCGTGCTTCATCTCACCGGCACCGCACCCTTCCGCGTGGATGTACGAAAGCTCCTTCAGCTTGAGCGCACCTTCGTACGCGATAGGCATGTTGTACTTCCTTCCGATGTACAAAAAATCGCGCACGTGCGCATATTTCCTTGCCAATGCCTCGACCTTCTCCCGCTGATCAAGAATAGATTGTATCTTCTGAGGCAGAGCCTTCAGTTCACGGGCGACCTCTTTCCCCTCGGCCTCGGACATGCCGCGTTGGCGACCGAGAAAGACCGTAAGCAGTGCCAGAGCGACAAGTTGCGAGATGAATGCTTTGGTGGAGGCAACGCCGATCTCGGGACCCGCATGATTGTAGACACCCGCATCCGTTTCCCGCGCGATCGTGCTCCCCACTGTGTTTACGATGCCGAGCGTGAGGGCCCCATGCCGCCTTCCTTCGCGAAGAGCCTCAAGTGTATCTGCGGTCTCGCCGGATTGCGATATGCCGAGCACGATGGTGCGCTCGTTGACGACGGGCTTGCGGTAGCGGAATTCGCTTCCAAGTTCCACTTCAACGGGAATGCCTGCGTGCTCTTCGAGCATGTACTCCCCTACCAAGCCCGCGTAATACGCCGTGCCACACGCCACGATGATGATGCGGTCAATTTTTTCTAGCTGCTTCGCGACGCTCTCAAGCCCGCCGAGTTTCGCAAGACCGGTGTGCGGGATAAGCCGACCACGCAGTGTATTTTCCACCACCTCTGGCCCCTCCATTATTTCTTTCAACATGAAATGTTCGTAGCCTCCCTTCTGCGCCTCTTCCGCAGTCCAGTCAATATCCGTGGTGTCTCGCTTTACCTTTGAAGAATCCAACTTGAAGATCCTGTGCCCGTCGGGCGAAATGACAGCGACATCGCCATCCTCGAGAAAAACGACCTTGCGCGTATGCGGCAGGATGGGCGAGGGGTCGGATGCGATAAAGTGCTCACCGTCGCCGAGTCCCAACACTATGGGAGAACCCATCCGCGCGGCAATGATGCGGTCAGGCTCTTTTTTATACTGCAGCGCAATGCCGTAGGTACCTCGTACCTCGTTGAGAGCTGCCAATGCTGCCTCTTCAAATGTTTTCTTTTTTCCTCCGGAGGAGGATCCGCCTTCGGCGGACAAGTGCTCCTCCACGAGATGCGCGAGCACCTCCGTGTCCGTCGACGATTTGAATTCATGACCGGCCTTCTCGAGCTTACGTTTCAATTCCTTAAAATTCTCGATGATGCCGTTGTGCACTACCCAGATCTCGCCCGTGGAATCGGAGTGCGGATGTGCATTTGCTTCGGTCGGCTCTCCGTGCGTCGCCCATCGAAGGTGCGCGATACCGCTTTTCCCTTCGAAACCTTTCGGCATTTTCTTACGCAATTCGGCGACCGCACCGGGGGTGCGCACACTTCCGCTTTCAGGAGTGTAGATACCCGCAGAGTCGTAACCCCGATATTCGAGCGAAAGAAGCCCATCCAAAAGGATCCCGCCGGCGTCTTTTCCCCTCTTCCCCGTATACGCAAAAATACCGCACATCGAGCCACTTTAGCACGTTTGTCCGAAAAAATTAACGCAGAATAATGTCGGCGATATCCGCGCGAAAGACGTTGATGGCGGAGCGGATGGAGGTTGCGTCAGGAGGACGCTTTGGGTACGTGCGGTTGGAGAGAATGACGAACGCAATGCCACGCTCAACATCGCATACGACCGATGTGCCGGTAAAACCTGTTTTGCCGAAAGTGTGTGGGCCGCAGCCTGTACCCATGAACCACGGTTGATCGAGCTGCCAACCCAAACCTTTTTGCGCCCCCTCAACAACGTTCGGGTATGTACCCTGCAATAGGCTCTCCAAAAAATTCAAAATATCGGGGGCCGTTGAGAATAATCCTGCGTGGCCCACGGCTCGATGCGCGCGCGCGAAGACGCGCGCGCTTTCGTCGTGCACGATGCCGCGGATCTCTTCCCCCGCTTCATCGATCTCTGTTGGTGCCACCCGTACTTTATCGCGGGGGAAAAACGTCGTGTCCTTCATACGAAGCGGCCCGAAGAGATCCTCATTCGCAAGAGCGGGAAGTATCGATCCCCCGACACGCTCGAGAATTATGCCGAGCAAAAATGCCGGAAGATTCGTATACTCGAACTTCCCCGGTGGAGCGTCGAATCCATATGAAAAAATATATTCCGATAGTTCCTCTGGTCTTTTATCTTTAAGAGTCGACATCTGTATCCCGTGTACGGCGTAGGTCAACAGGTGCTCGATGGTCGCCCCATGATCATTCTGTAGCTCGGGGACATATTTCTTCACCGGATCGGAAAGATCGAACTTTCCCTGCTTCAGGAAATTCAGCGCGAGCGAGGCGGTCGGTATCGATTTTGTCACCGATGCAAGATCATACATGGTGTCTTCATGTACCGGTATATCCGCTTCGTATATAAAATGTCCGAAGGGCAACACCTCTCGCTCCCCCGATTTTTTCACGACACCAATAACGCACCCCGGAAATACTTTCTCCGCAATCGCTTTTTCTGCCCGAACCTTGATATCGCTACGCATCCGGATATGCTTCTTTAATTTCTTTCGCGAGATACGGGTTCCACATAGCACCGGTGGCGGTCATCACCACATCAGCCCCCGCATCGCGGTACTCTTTAAAATCCGTAGGGATCGTCACGCCGCCACTACCGAGAATTGCATACTTCATGCCAAATTCTTCCCGCAAACTCTTGAGGCGCCGCACCATGTCGAGCCCCGCCCACTTGACCGCATGGCCGCAAATGCCGCTCTTTACCCTGTGTGCGCCGGGGAGTGCCTGCGTGCCATCGGGATTCACGACGGGTGCGGGAATGGTATTTATCGCTGCGAACCCGTCCACCACGCTGCCAACCTCTCTCACCAATTCCCTGAGGGAGGGCTCATCAAAATACGCTATCTTTATGACGAGTTTTGTATCCCCTATTTTGTTTTTTATCGCCTCGGATATTACGCGTACCTTGGGCACATCGAAACAGAGGAGTTGCGCAGCGCCTTCATTGGGACATGAAAAATTTGTCTCGACCACCTTTACCCCCGTATCCTTGATCATCTGCGCCCCCTGCACCCAATCGTCGATATAATCTTCGGGCGAAAATCCTTCCCACTTGGTGCCCTCAAAACTACACATCACCAATTGGCCGGGTTTGGCGTACGCGACGCAATCATGTAAGTCCTTTTGCCAAACGTCGGACTCGTACGAGGGATTGCCGAAGGAGTTGGTGATGGAAAGCGGTTCCCTGTATTCATTGCGAACGACAACGGGCGTATTCGCCATCTCGAGCGTGAGGTCGCCCTTGATATCCGCGCCCAGCACATTGGGCCACTGATTGGACTCGCGCGCGCGGCTGCGCACGGTCTTGTGTACCGGTACGTCGAATCCCTTATCGAGCGCCGCCTTCACGAATTTTCCGTTCAAAAGCGGTCCTGCAGGAATACCGAGGGGATATGAGAGTTTGTGCCCCAGAAGATCAAACCGTGGTTCCCCTGCGGGCAATACCACCCCATCCACAAAATCGTTGAACGGCCCTTGCTCCCAATTCTCGGCGTAGGTCTTTGCGGGGTCGAAGAATGGTGCTCGCAACATGTCTGGAGTATAACGCTCTCAGCCGTGCAACAAAAGCGCACTACGCCGCCTCCTGAAACTCAACGCGATTCCTGCCCCCCTCCTTCGCTTTGTACAAAGCCGTGTCCGCACGGTCGATCCCCGGTTGGATATCCTCGACACTCGTAACTTGAGCTACCCCAAAACTCATCGTCACGGGTATGGCCTGTCCATCCCATGGCACCGAAAGTTTTTCTATGCCACTCCGCAATTCCTCGGCCCTCTCTCTCGCCTGGATCTTATCGCCATCCATGAAGAGGATGATGAACTCTTCTCCTCCCCAGCGCGCAACGATGTCAGTGCCGCGCACACGATCTTTTAGGTATGCCCCCATGCTTCGCAAAACCTGGTCTCCCGCAGAATGACCCTTGGTGTCGTTGATGTTTTTGAATTTATCTATGTCCATGAGAACGACCCATGCGGTCCTCACAGGAGCGTCCCCCTCTCTCTGACTTTTTTCAATGTTGACGAGCTCTTTCTGCATACGATCTTCGAAGGCGCGGCGGTTGGGCAACTCGGTGAGTACGTCGGTCTCAGCCTTTTCCGCGAGCCCCGCTACTTTTTCCTGAAGTTGCGCGCTTCTCCGCTTGAATATCTGTGCCTCGCGCATCGCCTTGACGGCCTTGGCATCATATTTCCCCCTTCCTCCTTCCATGCTGTCCTCGCTCATACAAAAAAGTGTACCGCAAAACTTACCTCCCCGCACTCGGTACCTTCTCCCACTTATTCGCCTTCATGTGCCATGCCGCTGGACTGGCCTTTTGTATCTTGTTCCACATCTTTTTTGCCGTTTTCGTGTAAAGTTTGGTATCGCGCACGAATTTCCGCATCTTTTTCCACTTGGCGGGAAGTTTGTGTCCCTGCTCCTCGTATTCTTTCAACTCGATATCGATATCAAGGTTATCCGCGTCTTTCACGATCTTGGCCTCAATGGAATCGCGCTCTGCATACTTCATGAGCACATTTTCCAGATCGCCAAGCGTTGTGTCCTCGAAAAGGTCGTGTGCAGCACGCGCCTCGTCGCTCTTTGAATACACTTTGTGGACATATGCCATGTCGGCAGTGCGCGTCTCCGCAATATCGTGCACGAGTGCCATCCGGATAATAGTATTCTCGTCGCCTCTTTTTTCCTCGCGGGCGATCATGAGCGCGAGGTATATAACACGAACGGTGTGTTCCCAATTGCTGGCGACCGGCACCCCAAGGTGTTGTATCCACGCCCGCGGTATAAAACGGGCCGAGCCGATCTCAAACAGAAATTCGAGATCACGGCTTTTTCCGCCGAAGACGGATCCGCCTTCGGCGGACACGTGAGATGATCCTTTCCCGACGGGATCCATGCTCGGCAGTATATCCCAAACTACTTCATCCGCACTCCCTTGAATGCGCGGCCTTTCTTGGCGATCTGGTCCATAAATTTGCCCGTCTTCGCGTCCACCTTGGTCCAGCGCTTGTTGCGCCCGCTCAAGACCTGCGTACGCTTCTTCACTTCCCCTCTGCGTCCATGTCCTTTTGATCCGTTCCTCGCCATGTTTGAATTTTATATACCGGTTACATTACGTAAAGCCCACTTATCCACCTGCTTGCCACACGGAAATAGCGGGAAATTGGTGGACGAGGTTGAGGACGTTGAGCGCGAGGTTATCGCGTATGGAGTAGAGAACGAACAGTTCGAGTCCCACACCGACGGCCACAACGCTCCATACGGGCATGCGCCATGCCATGATGAATCCGAGCACCATCGCGAGTGTATCCAAAACGGAATTGAGGATGCTATCGCCCGTGTATCCCTGTGCGAGTGCCTGCTCGCGGTAATGTTGTATGACCACTGGCGTATTTTCGATGATCTCCCACGCGACCTCTATACCGAGGGCCCAAAGGAGCCGCCGCCCAAAGGACATGCGTGGGAAAAAGTACCAGAGCCCGAGATAGAACAAAAAACCGTGGATGATATGCGAAGAGGTATACCAATCAGTGAGATGCTGGGAATTTCCCGAACTTAGGACGACGCCCTCCCACACCTTCACGTACCCGCACTCGCAGATCGCAGGCTGGCCCAGTATGTAGAGGACAACGGCCTGCAGAGCAATGAGGAGAAAGGCAAAGCCGATGTAGGGGCGCATTTCTGCCATGTACCCCAGTGTACCGCACTGTACCCACACCACCCTTCCCCCGGTATACCAAAGCGCTATACTGATGACAGAATCTTTTATCACTAAAATATTACGTATGGACGAACAAATGCAGGGTCAATCGCAAGGACAGCCGCAAGGGGCGCCTCAAATGCATCAGGCGAAACCTGAGCATAAGACGCTCATGGGGGTCTTGGCCTATGTCGGCATCCTCATTATCATTCCCTTCCTTATGGCCAAGGACGATCCGTTCGTGAAATTCCACATCAAGCAGGGCCTGTTGCTCGTCATTGTGGAGATCGCGGTGTGGGTCATCGGTAGCACCATGTGGCAGCTGTGGACCATTCTCAGTCTGGTCAACCTTGCGAGCCTTGTCTTCTCGATCATCGGCATCGTGAATGTCGTCCAGGGCCAGCAAAAGGAGCTTCCTCTCATAGGCGCGCTCGCCCACAAATTCACGTTCTAGACCGGTCTAGCCGTACACAACAACGACCCGACGCAGCTCTGCGCGGGTCGTTGCGTGTTGGGGGATCGCGTGCGCCACGAGAGCCCAAAATTTCTTTCCGTGGTTCATTTCGGCGCAATGGCATAATTCGTGGACAATGATGTAGTCCGCGATATGCGGAGATAAAACCGCGATCTTGAAATTGAAACTGAGGCTGCCGCTGCGAGAACAGCTTCCCCAGCGCGTCTTTTGCGCACGTATGGAGATTTTCTTGTATGTAAGCCCGTAGATGGAGGCAAAATGTATGCAGCGCGCGCTCGCAAGCGCGAGCGCGCGCTTTTTGAGCATTGGTATGTCACTTCTCCGTATCCGTATGACCGTGCGCCTCCTCGCCCGCTCAACATGCCGAGATATCCAATCCGAATGCTTCGTGACGAAGCGCTCTATGGCACCGGATCCGAAGAAATACGGTGCCGTGACGACGACACGCGCATCAGGATACACGGCGAGGCGCATCGTGCGAGCGCGACTGCTTCGTTTCAACGTATACTCCATGACCCTTGGAACGATCCGGAGGAACACTGCGCATTCAGCGCCGTGATGTCGTCTTGCGCGAGCCTCATGTTCTTACCCTGGTTTATCTTGTACATGATCGCCTCCGGGTCGGCGACATGCTCAACGCCGAGCACGTGCCCCATCTCGTGCGCCAAGACCCGCACCAAAGCACTGCGACTTGAGTACTCGTAGATATCTATCTTTTGTTTTCCGGCAGAGCTCTCGTAGACGCCCTCCTCAAATTCACCTTGCGCGGCACCTGCCTGATTGTATTGCTCCACGTTCAGATTGAGCTGCACGATGAGCTGATTCAATGTCGTCGCGAGTGCGTTCAGGGTCTGGATATTGCTATTGAGCTGCCCCTGCACCATATTCAACTCTTCCACTTCCCTCTGTAGTACCGCCTTCTTCTGTTCCAACTGTTCGTACACGCGCGGCGGTGCTCCGCCGCGCGTATTCCACGATGCGACCTCCGCATTGTAGGCAGATTCATGAATTTTATATGCGGCGGCATCCCGCTGATACTGCGCTTGCTGCGCCTCCACCAGTGCCGAGAGCGAATCGTATTTCTGCTTAAGCGTATCGTATGTGGACTTGCTTCTGTCTATCTGTATGCCGACGTCTTGCAGCCGATCGGTCGAGGCTTGCCGCTCGTCATACACGAGATTGACGGTCACGTCGCCTCCCGAGACCGCATACTCAAAGAGATCTTTGTCTGAGCTCTTCTCCCAGATGCTCTCTGCTTCGACAAGATCTGCAACGAGGCTTTTTTCTGAGATGCCAAAGCGCTTGTCGATGCTGCCGAGAGAATAGGTTATGGGGGAGCGGCACGGAAAGACTTTGGCTTTGAGCTGGTGCGCGATCACGCGCACTTCCTCCTGATGGAAATAGCCCCAATACCCCGCCACGCCGAGTGCTGCTACGAGAACAACGATATCTATGGACCGCCGCATCGCGTCAGGATATCACCCGCGGTGCACTCTGTTCCATACTGTCGCCAGAGCGTAGCCTACACAATAGCCGACGATGGTCGTCATAATGACGAGCGTGATGAACGCGGTGACATCGAAGGGACCGATGATAACGGCAACGTGGATCATATGCGCCCAGAGAACAAAATCATAGAGCGCCTGCCCCATACCGGTGGCGACCAAGATCGACCAGATTAAATGAAACCCGCCAAAAAGCACTCCGCCTACGAGCCCTACCTTGCCTGGATTCATGTGCATACAAAATAGTGTGAACGTATAATGCCTTCAGTATACCCCAAAAAAACATGCCACGGCGCGCGAACGCGCCGTGGCCTTGGTGAGATGGGGGTCTTCCTTCCTAAACTTGGGCCTCAGTCCGTGTCGTGATAAAGATCACGGTCACGCCGCTGCCTCTGTTCTTCCTCCGCGCTTTCGCGCTGAGCCGCTTCGTGTCCAGCCATCTGCTGGGCGATCTGGATGATCTCATTCTCACCACTTTCCGACTGCACTGGCAAAATTCTCCCCTTTTTGAACGCATCCTCTCAATTCCAGAACGCCGAGAAAGTCCCCTAGGGGACACTGCTCACACGATCAGGAGCGAGGATGTGTGTGCATTCTAGCAATTTTCTCCAAATTGTCAAAAAATGCCCCTGTTGATATCCGAAACATTATTTTCTTTTGGGGATCTTGGCACCCGCACGGCGCACCTCGGAGAGGCCGATGGCTATCGCCTGCTTGCGGCTCACCACCCGTCTTCTGCTTTTCCCCGAGCGCAAAACACCGCGCTTCCACTCGCGCATCACGATACCCACCTTTTTTTGCGCCTTTGCCCCGTATTTCCGCGCCATACACACGTAATTAACCCGCTAAACCGACGAGACCTTTGAAGAAATCGAGGAAGAGGGTGAGGGCGGAAATGATGAAATTGACAAAAAGGGTGAGGAATTGCAGCAAGAACGCCAGCACCGCACCCAATACGACCGTAAGCGCTTCCATCCCAAAATTCTAGCATATTCCCCTTGGGGCCATCCGACCAATCCCCCATTCAAATGGTTTCCGACCCCTTTCCCTTTGGGAATCTGCAAACTCGTTTACTTGGGATCAGCGCTGCGATACCCCGTCACAAACCACGTGCTCGACGGCATCCATACACCATGATCTTTTTTATACGGTTCTAGCTTCTTAGCAACGTCCGCTTTGATTTCATCCATTTTAGTTTCAGCGGCTTTACCCGAGAGCCGGATGACTTCCCCGGCAGGTCCAATTGCGAGCGCAAACTCCATTGCCTCCTCTGGATCTTTACCTATCTTCATATCGATGTCATGTCGCTCGAGAGAGATGCGCTCAAACCCAGCGTTTTTCATCCACCTACTGGTATCATCTGCGTCTGCCATCGAGAAAGGGCCGGGACCGCAGGTTGGTGCGTTTGACTCCGGCTCTCCAAGGTACGAGCGGACGATTTTCTCTGCTTCATGCAGCCAGCCGTTATCCTTCTTTTGCCGCCACACCACCATGGTCATTCTTCCTCCTGGTTTAAGCGAATTACAGATATTTCTGAGTGCGACCGTTGCATCTGAAAAAAACATAGTGCCAAAGCGGGCAAACGCGAGGTCGTACGGCCCCCCGAGGTCATCGACCTGCACGTCTTTAACATCAAATGTCACGTTCCCTTCTTTGTCGGCATAGTGCTCTTTGGCATACGCAATGAAATTAGGCGAACAATCCACGCCGTAGGCGCTTCCGGTGATCTTAGCTATCTCGGCAGTTCCATCTCCAAAGCCACACCCGATATCGATTACTTTCTGACCCCTTGTAGGCTTAATGCGATCGAGTGCTACAGTCCCGTGGACTGCAAGGCCGTCGAGGAAGATATATCGGAAGCGACTAAACTTTTCAAAAAGCACACCGTCCCACGCCTCAATAATGATGTCATTCTCACTTTGTTTCTTTTTAGTCATTGGCAAAGTGTAGCAAAGATTGCGATATTAAACACCTATGTTCGCTCTCGGGAATCGAGCACAAGCAAGTCCCCTCCACCACCCCCCTTCAATGCACAAAAAATTATTTACTTCAGCTCTATCGAGCCGGTACAGCGCCAGTTTATCTCAGCCGTTTTTGTCACTTCACTCACGACACACGCCGGAGCACAGCCGGGCTTGATGGCATTTAAATTGGCGTCAAACCACCACGTTTGGGTATTTCTGTTGTGTGTGCCCGCTGCGAGCGCCTCACCTCCCTTGATGCACGACTTCACCGAACTGCATCGTCTTCGGGTCGAGTTTGAGATAGAGACTTTTGCCCATCGACGGCCGCGCCGTCATCGGCTCCCCTGCTTTGCGCTCCGCGTAATTGACGATAACCAGCCCATCGCGTATCTCCGTCGTCTGCGGGGCGACGCGGTCTCCGACGATGGTCGCATCTACCGATAGGTAGCCATCACCCTTTCGGAGCGCTGCGGCCGCATAGAAAAAGGTACCGCTTCCTCCGCCTTCCTGCGTGAGGAGGAACGCGACATCGGCCACACCGTCGCCATCAATGTCTCCTACCGCCTCGTTGCCGAAGTAGCGTGTGATGGTCTTCGATGCACTGCCGAGCGCTCCGCCAACTGGCGGATTCTCCTCGGCATAGCCATCACGCAACTGCACCGGCTTCCCCTCTATCATGTAGGTCAGGTCCTTGTATGAATCTTCCCCAGCCGATTTACCCTGTTTTTCCTGATAGGGAGAGCTGTTCAACCAAAAAAACCCGCCAACAACAAGGGCCACGAGCGCCACCAACGCAAAGACCGCCTTACTCATCCCCAAATCCTACCACACCCCCTTCCACCCCCCACACGCGATGCGATTTTCATACGCGCGGAGTGTATATCGAGCGTTACTCCAATAGTTCTGCCAGCCTAACCCCTAAAACCTGAGCTATTTTTGCAAGGGTGGTTAAAGTCGGGTTCTTGTGACCGTTCTCCAAGCGACTTATGTAGCTTTTGTCCACGTTCGAATACGCTTGGCCGATTTTTCAGAAAATCCAGCCGCAGCAATTAACTCTGCCTTGAAATCTGGTAAATCTCGCAATAGATGCTCCATTGTCTTTATTTTCGACAGGGCCGTTTCAAATTCACGAGCACGAAGAATATGAAGATTAGCGTGTTTTCCCTTAGAAAAGTGCTATTTCTTCTGGCCTTACGCTCGCTCCAATGAGCAGCTCTGCGATGTTGTCTATTTCGCCATGCGTCGCTCCTGCACCAAATAAATACGCGACTTTCGTTTTTTTCAAGGTCATTTCAGACATGTCTAAAAATCATCCCACAAATCTCGCCTTTGGGGAACCTGCGGGGTTAGCGCTGGATGTCTAGGGTGAAGGTGATGATGTCGCCCTGGGCGATGCCTTCGGCGCGGCGGACGGAGGCCTTGAGCGGAAGAATGTAGGTGCCGGAGCGTGAATCGGGGAAAATTGATGTTTCCCACTTGGTTTTTCCAAGCGTTACGCGCACACGTACCGCGCCGAATCCCCTCCTGCTTTTTCCAAACCTCCCTCTAATACCTTCCGACTGCTTCTTGTCGACATACGCAAAGTGCCACGCGCCCTGCGCGCCGGGCCAGAGCACCACTTCCGAGCGGATTTTGTATATCTTCTTTGCCGTCGACCGGTTGATGGTCGACACCTGTGGACGGGCCATGCGAAGATCCTCCCACAAATCTCCGGTTTGGGGAAACCGGAATACCTAGGGGCAATTCAGCGCCATCCCTTGGCAACATCCCACTTGATCTTCATGATCGAACCGAGCGCGAGCAGAACGAGGAGGAATTTCGCAACGGAGCCGACGAGCGGAATGGATCCGAGGAGCGTGAACACGACCACACCAAGAAGTATCGTCTGCCATGTGGCCTGATATTCGGCCGACTTGAACATCCACTTGTGCACCAGACTTCCGACGACGATCGAAGCGAACGCACAGGAGACAAGCATCAAGATCGCAAACGCAAGGAGGCCGAGTATGCCGAATGGAATGCCGATCAGTGTCACGAGTGCGATGATCGATGCGATGGGAAGAACGACGAGGACGATAAGACCTCGGCCCATCTCAAGAAGCGGCTGAGCCATCGCGTTGCGGACGAATGTTTGAGTGTAGCGCTTGAACACGAGCCCGAGCACCAGGGCAAAGGCAAGCATTGCGAGGAATTTGATGAGAATGAAGACGGACAGGATGGCCAAGATGCTTGTCGTCGAGATGGGGAACGTCGACGTCGCTGCCTTTTGCTGCTCGAACGTAGTCTTGCCGCGTACGACGGCGCCCGTTTCCAATACTGCTTCCGACTGAGCTGTGTAATCAAGGTTTCCTTCAATGATAGCGTCTTTACCGAGGGTGAGTTTTCCACCCTTGAACTCTACGTTGCCGCGCACGCGGGAATTGATGACTACTTCCCCACCGGAAAGGCGCATATTGCCCCCCACGGGCGCTGTCACTTGTAGTGCACCTCCGCCCCAGAGCACGTCACCTCCCACGCCACCACCGGAAATTTGCGTCTGCCCGCCGCCTATCAGCACGTCGTTGCCGACTTTTCCGTTGAGGAGAATATTGCCGCCGCCAATTCGTGCATCGTCGCCGATATCGGCGATAACAGTGATCGAGCCGCCGCCCACGATAAGGTCTTGCGAGACGGGGCCGCTGACGGCGATAGTGCCGCCAGCCGCCACGAGGTCACCGTTTACTTTACCGGCACTTGTCGTATTGGCCCCAATAAGATAGAGGTCACCCTTGGTCGTTTCAGACTGCACGAGCGTCGGCGAATTGCCGGTCCGCACATCAGCTGCAAACGCTACTACGGGGATAATGAGCACGCTTATGAGTAATGCGCCCCACGAAACCCTGCGTGATGTATTCATGCCGCAACTATACGCCTCTCCATACCACGCGCAACAGCGTTCAGCGGTGTACCAAAGCAGGCCTCACATTCAAGGCTTTCTTGGTGTCGGGGGCAGTATGGCCGCAGACTACGGGGTTGTGGTGGTCGATCCAGGAACAGACGCGGGCGCTCCGCCGAGTCGGAGAGATGTGCGTATTGTGTCGAATGCGTTGAGGAGTGCCTGACGGTCGAATTCGCGCGTACCCGTGGCGTAATTACCTATATTCATCGAATGGATGTAGTAGCGCACGGCTGTGCACGGAGAACTCTCCGAAAGTGCATATATCGTCTCGTCGTACAAATTCCCCGCCGCTACCCCGCTTGAGGTCGCCACCGAATACCCGGCACCGTTCTCTTGCACCGTACTCGCCTTCACATCGGCCGCGAGATAGATATCGCCCGTGCAGTTCTTGGCGCGGGGAAGTTGTTCGACGGCGAGGTATGTGTCGCTCGCGAGATTCGTACCCGCCGCCATCGCCGCGGGAATGGTGAATTTCACACCATGGATGGGCTTTTTCGGATTCACCTGATCGTACACATGCGCGTCGCTCATGATGAAATCCTGCGGATAGACAACGGAGAACGTGGTCGTCGCGTAGGTACTCGTCGCCGCCTGCTGCGCCGTTGGCGCTTGTACCGATGCGGGCGCTGAAGTGCGCGGGAGCGTCTTCAGGACAAAGATCCCCGCCGCGACAACGAGAAGGACAACAACTCCACCGATGATCATTTTGTTCGTCATACTATTTTATATCTTTATCCTTAGCCTCACCCCCCATTATATCTTTGGTCTGGATGGGGCTTTGTATGCCCGGCACCCATTCCGCATTAATACTACCAAATTGCTTCTCATAATCAGCTATCTGGTGCGCGAGGTACTGCGAGAGCCTTTTCATGTGCTGGGGCGTCAGTGCGTACATGATACCGCTCTCTCCCGTGAGCATTCCTACCACAAAAAATTCCTGCGAGAATGCGACGGTGATATTTTCGCAGAATTGCTTGGGTGCCTTGTTGAAGTCCATATGGGGTCAATTATAGGCCTGTGCGGGCTTTTGTCCAAAACCCTCGGGTCCTACTGGAACAACTTTGAGAACCAGCCGAAGACACTGAATACCTCTTCGTGCGCCTGCACGAACGCATCCGCATCATCCTTTGCCTTCTGCAAAGCTGCGATCTGCTCATTGAGCCCCGCCCTCACATCCACACTGATCGCCCGCTCCTTCGCTTTCTTTAAGCGTTCAATGTGATTTTCTGTGGTCGAAAGCGAGCTGCGCAAGATGCCGAGGTTCTTGAAGTCGGCACCGAAGAGAAACTCCAGAAGCGTGCTGCGAGCCTCTACCGCGTTGATCGCCCTGCTCGCCTCTTCGCTTGAAGAAGCCTGCTCGCGGGCCACTTCGCGAACATCGTCGCCGATACCGCGATCCTCATCAGCAAGATCGAGCAAGGACTTGAGCACATCTGCAACACGGCTGCGATGTTTTTCTCCCTCCCCCTCACTATCGTCATCCTGATCATCGGAGTCGTCATCTGCATCGTCGTTTGCGTCATCGTTCGCATCGTCGTTCGCATCGTCGTTTTCGTCATCATCATCCCTTTGCCCTTGGGCACGGTCGCCAGTGTTCGATGGAATTCCCGGCACTGGCGTGGTAACGCCAACGGTGTCCTGTTCTATCCCCCCATTCTCGCTCTCATCATCCTTCGCAAAGGCCACGGATACGGACATTGCAAGAAGAATGAGACCTATTGCTGTCGCCATTAAGATCTCTGCTCTCTGCATAACTATGATCAATTTACATTAATAAGACCGCTCTCACACCAACCCTATGCCGTAAGTATACTTTACGTGACCGAAAATGCGCATCCCCCAACTGCTTACAGCATCCTCACTGCATCCGCGTGAAATTCGGCCCGCTCGCGCTATTTAGGTACACGAGCTCGAGCGTGTCAGCAGCCTTCGTCACGGCAAAATACATACTCTCGCCGGCAAAGGTCATCTGGATATACACTACACCCTCAACAAGCCCTGTCGTCCCCTCCGGCGCCATGTCCGCGGTGAATGCACCCCAGATGCCGCTTTTTGTTGCTGTCTTATCCCCTTCATAGCGGTCGACAACGGTGCCATCATCCCGGAATTCGCGTGTGAACTTCTGCTCATCACCGCTCCGCCACACTCCCACCATGGCGCGGGAAACGGCGCTCGCTTCGGGGCTTATCGCCCCATCGCGCACGGGGCGGACGGCGGCTGATACCGTACCCGCACCCTCACCCTCACGCGTTGCGTCTCGCGGAGTGGCAGCGACATTGTAGGAAATAAAATAAAAACAAACACCGACCGCAACCGTGAGCAGTATGCCGATGAGGATCTTTCTTCCCGTGTGATCTACAGTTTGGTCCATAATTATTTCTCTTCTAGATCCAAGCAAATCGAATTAATGCAATACCGCTTGCCCGTTGGAGTGGGGCCGTCATCAAAAACATGGCCCAAGTGTCCTCCGCATCGTGCGCAGGTAATCTCCACTCTCTCCATGCCAAGTGTAGCATCCCTAAAGAGCGCTTCGGTACCCTTCTCACGCAACACCGCATACTCCTCGGGCGTGAGTATTTTTTGCCATTCCTTGTCCCGCTCCGGCATCGGTCTTTTCACGCCTCAAGTATAGCAAGAAAGGGCGCGGAGGTGATTTTGGGGCGGACCACACCTCCGCGCGGCGCTGCCTCGCCTTTTCGGCTCATTTTTGGGCAGGCGCTTCCCTCAGAATAACGCCGTACACCGGAACTGCAACGGGTTAGTCCTTTCTTCGCGCACGCGAACGCTCGATATCGGTGAGCTGTTGTTTACGCAAGCGTACCGATGTCGGCGTGATCTCCAGATATTCATCCTCCGCCATCACCTCAAGCCCGCGCTCGATGGTCAACGCAAAGGGCGGAATGAGATTTATCGCCTCATCGGCTCCGCTTGAGCGCATGTTGGTAAGCTGTTTGCCCTTGGTCGGATTGACGGTCATTTCTTCGCCCTTGGACGTGTTGCCGATGACCATGCCCTCGTACACTTCGATAGCGGGACCGATATAGAGGACGCCGCGCTCTTGCAAATTCCATAGTGAGAAACCGAGCGCTTTGCCGCTCGCCATCGATATCATCGAACCCACGTTGCGGTGACGGATCTCGCCCGCGAACGGTTTGAATCCGACGACGCGCGATGAAAGTATCCCCTCACCCTTGGTGTCGAGCACGAATTGCGAACGATAACCCAAAAGCCCGCGCGTGGGGCCCTCGAAAATGAGGCGCACCTGATTCTCGTGGACTTTCATATCTTTCATAATGAACTTGCGCACCCCCAAGCGTTCGATGATGGCACCCTGATAGACCTGCGGTGTATCGACCACCACTTCCTCGTATGGTTCGCTCCGCTCACCATCATTTTCCTGACGGAAAATGACCTGCGGTTGCGAGACCTGCATTTCATAGCCTTCGCGGCGCATATTTTCCAAAAGAATTGCGACGTGCAATTCGCCGCGACCGGATACCTTGAATATATCGCCCCCCGAAAAATCGACACGCAATCCGACGTTGACCTCAAGCTCGCGCTCCAACCTGTCGCGGATCTGACGCGAAGTGACGAACTTGCCTTCGCGCCCCGCGAAGGGAGAGTTGTTGACGAGAAAGTTGAGCGTGATCGTCGGCTCATCGATAGCGATCGCCGGAAGCGGCTCCGCGTTCGCATCGGTCGATATGGTCTCTCCGATATAAATATCCGGCAATCCCGCGATCATGACGATGTCACCCGCTGTCACTTCGGCCGATTCTATTTTCTGGAGACCCCTGAAGGTGAACATCTTCGTTATTTTCCCGTTGCGTGTTTCGCCGGTGGGCTTTTTTACGGATACGGCATCTCCCGTTCGGAGCACACCCTCGTACACGCGGGCGATCGCGAGCCTGCCGAGGAAGTTGTCGTACCCGAGATTGAACGGCTGCACGCGGACGGGCGCTCCCTCCTTCGCCAAAGCTACGGAGGGCACGTGCGCAAGTATTGTATCGAGAAGCGGCGTGAGATCGCTCGACTCCTCGGTGAGTTTCATTTTCGCTATCCCCTGCTTGCCGATCGCATACACTATCGGGAAGTCGGCTTGCTCATCCGAAGCACCGAGTTCCAAAAAGAGTTCGAGCACCTGCTCTTCCGTACGCGCGGGGTCGGCTGCGGGCTTGTCGATCTTGTTGATGACAACGATGGGCTTGAGTCCAAGCTCAAGGGATTTTTTCAAGACGAACCGTGTCTGCGGCATAGGACCTTCCTGTGCATCGACCACAAGGAGAACGGAATCGATGGAGCGCAAGACCCGCTCGACCTCGCTTCCGAAATCGGCGTGCCCCGGAGTGTCTACGATATTGATCTTGGTGTCTTTGTAATAGACCGCCGCGTTCTTGGAGTAAATGGTGATGCCGCGCTCGCGCTCCAGGGCATTGGAGTCCATGGAGACACCCTCTTCCGCGACCCCCGTCTGGCGCAAAAGTGCATCCGTCAGGGTTGTTTTCCCGTGGTCCACGTGCGCGATAATGGCTATATTTCTGATTTCCATAGAATTGAAAGGAAAATGCCTCGTTGCCGAGGCACCGAAGTGTCAGTATCCCCCAAAATACGCTCTGCGTCAATGGATCTACCGGAACGCGAACCCGCTAGAGTTGCCCCTCTATTGCAGCAACGAAATTCGCAAGCGGCTGAGCGCCATCGATCGATCGTGTGCCGACGATGAATCCGGGTGTACCGCCGATGCCGAATGATGCCCCCTCCTGCTGGTCCGTAGTGATCACCTTTTCGTAGTCAACCCTCTTCGCCGCGACACGTGCTTTCAGTGTAGTCGTATTAACACCCGCGATCGAGGCACTCAGCTTGAGGATACTCGCCTCATCGCCAAATCCCCCATGCTCCTGATCCTGTGCCGCATACATTGCTTCATTCCATTCGAAAAATTTATCCGGGTAGAGGTCCCACATCGCATGCTTATAGAGAGCGGCAGTGGTCGAATCGGGACCGAGGAACGCGAAATCCTTAAAGACGATCTTGAGTTTTCCTGTGTTCACGTATTTTTCCATCAGTGTCGGCAATACCGTGGTCTCGAATTGTTTGCAGAACGGGCACTGGTAGTCGGACCAGTAGGCCATTACGAGCGGCGCGTCCGCCTCCCCGACGTACGGGGCTTTTGAAACATCTACATCTCCGACGTTGACCTTTTGGGGCTGTTCACCACCTGCCGCGACTCCCCCTTTGCCGGAAAGCCCCAAGAAAATACCGCCGCCGATAATGACGCCGGCAGCGACGATCGCTATTGGAACGTAAAGCGCGCTCATGTCTTTCTGAGCGGGCGCGGTCGTTTGTGTGTTTTCCGATGGCATCGGACCATTCTACACTATCGGCGAAATATGCAAGGACTACTTCTTCACACCCTCAAGAACGCCCCATATCGCGGGGTCTTGGCCTCCATCGAGCTTGAAGATGGAAATGCCGCGCACACCTAATTTCTTTGCCAGATCTATTTTCGTCTTGACCGAGTACGCATCAGACCACACCATCATGCGGAAATTGAGATGCGAATTGTAGGTATCGGCATAGAGCGCAGCACCCGCCGCGGCGAGGAATGCCGAGTTTGGCCCGAGAGAAACCGGATCGGAGGACGTCGCGGCGGGAGTATAGGTAAAATACATCTCGCCTGTGCCATTGCGTTGCGGCGTGATCCCATATTGCGCCGCGAGCGGGATCGCGTACCCGGGATTAAAGGTCCACAATATGTCGTATATATATTCCTTTCCCTCATACGCGGTCACATCATATTCGTACCCGTACGTCGGGACGCCGATAAGTATTTTATTTTTCTTGATGTTTTTTGCGGCGAGATTCACCACTTTTTCTACCCATGCGGGGTCCGCAACGGGCGCATACAACTCGGACGAGGACGCGGCCTTGGCCGCAAGTTGTAAGTCGACCGTCTGCTGGTCGTACGCCATGATGCGTACGCGATCACAGTATTTGTTGATGGCGATGAAATCGTTGGCATAGATCGTTGCGTCGGGGGGCACCGTCGTCCCGTAGTAGCGGGAATCATTGGGGGTCCGTGATTCGATAGTACACATCACCCATTTGTTCCCCATCCGTTGGTAAAGACCTTTGAGGAATGTGGAGAAATAATCCTTGTCCGCCGCCTTCTTCCCTTCAAAATCGATATCGATACCGTCGAAGCCGTTGTCTTTTACGAGTTTGGCGATGCGATCCTCAAGCGCGATGCGCTTTTTTTGGCTGCTCAATATTTCATGAAGGAGCTCGCTGTTACTCGTCATGATGGTCGGAATGACCCGCACTTTCTGGCGTTTCGCCTCCGCGATAAAACTCTTCCACGGTTCCTCGTCAAGTTTTCCGTTATCGAGAAGTGTGCCGTCAGACTTGATCGTGTAGACGAACGGGTTTACCTCGGTGAGTTTGCTCAAATGGGGGAGAACATCGGCAGTGCCGGTAGCGGACCGCCAGTACGGGATCCACCCCGTTACTTCAAATTTTGTCGCCGCGGCAGACGCCGGGATCGGCAAAGCGAAAAAAAGTGTGCACAGAAACGCGAGGATGTATCTCATGGGGGGTGTGACGTACCAGTATAGCAATACTTGCACAAAAACATCACGGCCCCTCGGCTTCAAAGCGCGCGATAAGACCGTTGCGCACGACGGTGCGATAGACATATACAAAAAAGGCGTACGCGAGGACGATATACAACACCGCAAGCACGACTCCTTCAACAAGCGCGAGCGAAGAGAATGTCCCTGAAAGAAGCGCGGTGCGCATTCCTTCGAACACGTAGGAGGGCGGAAGCGCCTTGGAGACGACCCTCATCCAATCAGGGAGCGTTGAAACGGGGTAGAATACGCCCACGAACGGGTTCAAGACGGCCGGAATAGGCCACACGAACCACTCTGCCGAGGGTCCGATACGGAGCACGATGGCGACCCCGAAGATGCCGAGCGCGATACCGAAGAGAAAAAGGATGAGCAGGAACGGTGCAAGGTAGACGCCGAGCGTAAAGAGCGAGAAGCCGAACACGAGAGACGCCAATGCGATGACGCCGGAGAGTACCAAAATGCTCGTAAGGATACTGGTGAGCACGAGCCCAACGATATATTCGGAGATCTTCAGAGGAGACGCGAAGAGATTGAGAAAATTCTTCGACCACACATCCTCGAGGAACGAGGTCGTCATTCCCTGCATGACACGTAGAAGAAAGCCCCAGAGTACGACCGCACCGAGGAAGAACGTGAGAACACCAAAAGAAGGCGGCACCACCGTCGTCAGATACTTTGTGATATATCCCCAAATAATGACATCAACCGTTATCCAAACGAACATCTGCCAAAAGCGGGTCGGATGACCGCGGATGAGATAGAACTGCCGAAAAGCTATCGCGTATGCGCGTCGGATGTTCATACTTATACGAGCTCCCCGGGAAGCGGCTCCCGCGCGACCGAGATGAATAACTCCTCCAGATCCGTCTTTCCGTGCTCGCGTGGTAATGCTCTCGGATCCCCTTCGAGAAGTACCTTACCGTGCGATAAGAAGAGCACACGGTCGCATACCACTTCCACCTCGTGCATATTGTGCGAGGTCCACAAGACACCTCCCACCCCCGAATCGGCGAAATGCCGTATCTTTTCGCGAATAGTGCGCGCGGTCGAAGGGTCGAGGGAGGCGGTCGGCTCGTCGAGAAGCAGGAGCTGGGGCATATTGAGCATGGCTTTCGCCAGAGAAACACGCGTTTGCTCGCCGGAAGAGAGTATGCCGCATTTCGTGTGGATGAATTTCTCAAGATCGAACTCCCGCACCAGATGCGTGATACGCTCCTTCAAGTTCGGCACGTCGTAGATGAGCCCGAAGATATGAAGATTCTGAAAGACGCTCATATTGCCCGGAAGCTGCGCGTACACGGCGGCAAAATTCGTACGCTCCAACGCCTCGCTGCGCTTGTGCGCGATATCGAGACCGGCGATCGATATACTTCCCCCGCTCGGTTCTAGTACCCCAAGGATCATGTTTATAGTAGTCGTCTTCCCCGCCCCGTTGGGCCCGAGAAGTCCCACGATCTCATTCTTGTCCACTCTGAACGAAATACCATCGACAGCCACTGTATCGCGGTAGATTTTTCTCAATTCTTTTACTTCAAGAACCGGCATACGGTGGATTGTACAACCTAATCCCACGTATTCTCTCCATTTTCTCCGAGCGGGACCGCGGGTCCGGAATATCGGGGTTTTCGGTCAAACGTAACATTAAAGAACGCTTTGATGGACGCGGGTATTTCGCGTATGTAATCGTAGACCGAGCCCCCTCCACCCTTCACAATGACACCGTACGCGCTCAACCCCAGATGTCGTGCGATCCAGAGCGCACGCGGCAGATGGAAGTCTTGCGTTACGATGGTGACCGACCGTACGTGAAATACCTCACGTGCGCGATAGATGCTCGAGTATGTATCGAGGCCCGCGTGATCGAGGAAGATGTCCCGCGCGGGAATCCCCGCATCGATCAAATAGTTCCTCACCGGTATCACTTCGTCATACGGGAGTGCGCTACTATCACCCGTCACCAGTATCTTCGACACTTTTCCCTCTCTATAGAGATCTATCGCCTCGTCGGCCCGCTCCGCAAGGATAGGCGATGGCGCGCCGCGCACGACGGATGCGCCCAAAACGAGCGCAACATCGCTTTGCGGCGCCTCCTCGATCGAGCTGTACGTGTAGCGCGCGACCCCGGCACGCATTGCAATGGGCACAAGAAACGCGCACGCGGCAACGACGAGCAGCGCTATGGGTAACCGCTGACGATGGGACCGGAAGTGGGGCATGCATTACGCGCCGAATACATCCGGCGATGTGCTCACTGCACTTGGAACAAAATGGTGTTCGTCGTTCCGTTGCCATTCGTCACGTAGACCTGTATCGGTCCTGGCAACACCTGTTGAATATTCTGCGAACAAAAACTTCCCGGAGTGACGAGATCGCACGGAGAAACGAACGAGGGAACGGTGTAGTAGATGGTCGTACCGTTCTGCGACGGAACGTGCTGTGTGCCGCCGATACCGAAGTGCACCGTATTTTCAAGCGGAGTAAAGCCGCTGCCCGTAAGAACGAACTGCGAACCGACGGGGGCCGTCATCGGCGCGATCGAAGAAAGCGCGACGTTGCCGTACGAACCTCCGCTCGTCACATTGACCGTCGCGCTTGAGGTGTTGGTCTGTCCCGATGAGTTACTGACCGTGAAGACGACCGTGTATGTGCCCGAAGTGTAGTACGTGTGTGTGAATGTCAGTGTGTTGCTCCCTTGCTGGTATGTCGTCTGCGGCGCGGCGAGACCACTGTATCCCCCGCCTGTATCCCCCCAATTGACGGATGTCGTCATGTAGGAAGTGCTCGGATTGTTGACGGAAACCGTCCACGTGCCTTGCACGCCTGTTGCGAGTGATGTCGGCCCGTTCACACTATGTATCATCGGAGCACCGTAGGAGCCGTACGACGTCACGCTGAAGTTGAGCGTGTTGCTCGTGCCGCGCGAATTCATGACATACACGCCAACGGTACCCGCAGTGGAGTACGAGGGCACCGTGAACGTGAGCGATGTGCCACTGTACGATGGGATATTCGTAAGCGGTACCATACCCACATACACCGTATTGTTCGAGTAATCAAAACCCGAGCCGAAGACGGTAACGCTTGTCCCCGGTTGTCCGGACGTAACTGAGAGAGAGGTCAATGAGACATTGTTCCCGTACGAATAGGTATTGCATGTGTACGGATACGTGTAGTAGCAGTTCGTATTGTTGTATGTGTTGAACGGGGGCACTGTGTACGGATAGTAGGTGTTGTACCCGCCCATGTAACCGCCCTGGCCGGACAGGCCGCAGCTTACACGCGAGATCGCAGCGCGTGTCGCGGCGTCCACAATGCCGGAGAGAGGGAGACCCCGTTGCTGCTGGAAGTTGCGCACTGCAGCGAGCGTCGCATTACCGAAGTAGCCGGTGATCATCCAGCTTCCCCCGCCCGGAAAGTTCTGGTTCACGAGAAATGTCTGGAGTTGTGATACTTGGCTTCCGCGCGTGCCGTATGAGAGATCGCTCACGAGATTCGCGCACGCGCCGGAATACGGAGCACCGTAGGGTGCCGTGTATGACGTCTGCTGATAAGCGGAACCATAATTACTGTAGTACGAAGGCGCTCCGAAGTAATACCCCTGCGCCGAGACCACGTTTGCGCTAAGGGCGATGAGTGCCGCGAACGAGAGAACGAGTGCCTTTTTCATATGAGACGGTTATTTTAGGCCTCAAAACCTTGACTAATAATTGGAATTAAGGGCTGATACCGCCAATATGCAATAGGAGCACCTTTTATGCAAGCGTGGGTGCTTCCAGATCTATTTCGACTTCCTGAGATGCAAATGATCGGTCAAGAGGAGTGTGCCCAATATGAGAGGCAGCACGGCGGTAAGCTGCCACACGTTCGGTGCCTGACGAAGGAGAAGCCATGCGAGGAGCAGGGTCGCAAGTGGTGTGATGCTGCTGAGCGCCTGCGCTTTTGTGACAGAGATCCGGTGGATCGCCTCGACCCAGAGGATCTTGGAGAGACCGAATATCAGTACCCCGTTCACAACGAGAAGGAAGAGCGAGTCCGCGACGTTGCCGTACGAAGCGTGTTGGCCGAACGCGAACGCCAATAGGAAAATAACGGGAACAGCAAGAATGCTTCTCAGGAATAAAATCGTTTCGCTTGATGCGATGTCCCGCGCTTTTTGCTGGAAGAAATTACCGACGGGAGCACACATCGTCGCGGCGACTATGAGCAAATCCCCGATACCGACGCCGGAAAAACCCCGTACTAACACGATGACGGCTCCGCCGATCATAAGGAGTGCGCCGACCTTGTACTCGAAGGAGATGCGCTCCTCCCGAAAGACATTGAAGAATAAAAACGATGTGAAAACCTCAAGCAACGCGATGATCGCCGCATTGCCGGGGAGCGTTTTGGTGAGACCTATGAAAAAAAGCCCGTAAAACAAAATGCTGATGAAAAGAGTTATGTAGAGGCCGTATTTCCAGAGAAGCGGGTTCCGCAATTCATGCCATGTCCCTTTGTAGGAAACGATGAGACCGAAAAAGATCGCGGCAAATGCGGTGCTCCATCCGAGCGAAATGAGACTCGGAAGTGCCGCGTAGGAAAGAACGGTGATGATCGGAAAAAGCGCGCCGAAAAGTATGCCGGAATAAATGAACCACTCTCCTTTCCGTTTTTCGGACAGTGCCATTCCGGCAGTATACCAGCGGGTCTAGCGGAACGAGCGGCCTGTCCGGCCAAGGCGGGGGCCACGTGAGGGTGGCGCGCCGCGAGGACGTCTTCCGAAACCCGAACCCCCCCTCGGAGTAAAACCCCCCGGTTGCGGGCGGGAAAATCGCCGCGGTCGGTCATCATCTACATATGAATGTGCTATGGCGCGCGCGGGAGGCAGTACGGGAAGCGCCGAGATCGGCACCGTTTTTCTGATGAGATTTTCGATATCGCGGATGTCGCGTTTCTGATGCGGCTCGGCGAACGAAATGGCGTGTCCTTCCGCCCCCGCGCGTGCCGTGCGTCCGATACGATGCACATAGTCGGCAGAATCCATCGGTAGGTCGTAATTCAGGACGAGCTCAATGCCCTTTACATCAATACCGCGCGAAGCGATGTCGGTCGCCACGAGCACGCGATATTTACCGTTCTTAAATCCATCAAGGGCTTCGCGTCGTTGCGAAAGTGAGCGATTGCCATGAATTTCCGCTGCGGTGTGTCCCATCGCCGCGATCGTGCGCATGATCTTCTTCGCGCCGTGTTTAGTGCGCGAGAAAACGAGGGTCGAGCCCTTGTAGTCACCCAATATCTTTTCAAGCAGGCGTCCCTTATCCTCTTTCCGCACGATAAAAAATTCCTGACTGATCTTCTCCACCGTCGTGCCAGCGGGCGCCACTTCGACGCGAAGTGGGAGTTTCATGTGCTGTGTCGCGAGCTGCATGATGTCGCGCGAAAGAGTGGCGGAAAAAAGCATGGTCTGGCGCGCCGTGGGTGCCGCGGCGATGATCTTCTTCACCTGCGGCCAGAATCCCATGTCGAGCATGCGGTCCGCCTCATCGAGGACGAGGACTTCGACTTTATCAAGCTTGAGGTTCCTCTGGGCGAGGTGATCGAGCAGGCGTCCCGGGGTTGCGATGATGACGTGCGGGTCACGACGAAGCGAAGAGATCTGCATCCCCATCGAGGCACCTCCGATGAATACGGTCGTGCGGAGCCCCAGCGGTCGTGCGATCCTTGCGAGTGTTTCATCTACCTGTAAAGCAAGTTCGCGTGTCGGCACCAAAATGAGTCCGCGACCATCGCCTCCTGCCAAACGCTGTAAAAGCGGGATACCGAATGCGAGTGTTTTGCCCGTTCCCGTCTGCGCAACGCCCACGACATCTTTCCCCGCGACACCCTCGGGAATGGCCCGAAATTGTATCGGGGTCGGCGTCGTGAAGTTGAGCTTCGCGAGTATATCCAAAATATTCGGCGCAATACCAAGGCCATTGAACGTATGCTCCGGTATCGGCGGTTTTGGTGTAGGAGTCATGAGAAAAAGCCCAACGTGAAATTAATGCCTTGACGATACCATGAAAATCGCCGATGCGCAATCTCTCCCCCCAAGATGTCCTTTATTCGGTCGTTTTCCCGTCGTACTGTTCTTCGTCTTTTTCCGCCTCGGCCTTTGTCTTATGGATGACCCCATCACGATGGTTCGGTGGAGAATACACTGTGTAGAGTTTTAGCGGCGCGTCAGAAGATGTATTGACGATATTGTGCCGGGCCCCCGCGGGTACAATAATGGCACATCCGTTTTCTATAACATGCTCTACTCCATCAAGTATGGCCTTTCCTTCCCCCGCTTCACATCGAATAAATTGGTCGAGCTGGTGAACCTCCTCGCCGATGTCGCCGTCCGGCGGGATACTCATTACCACAAGCTGACTATTCTTTGCCGTGTAGAGAACTTTTCTGAAATTCCCGTTCTCGAGCGAATCCTTTTCTATGTTCGTTACAAAGCCTTTCATACCGACACTATAGCACTAACTGGCTGGCCGTCTCGAGCTAGAACCGTGGTCGGTCAAGCCCCACAAGGCTTTTCTGACATTTTTAAGTCAACCATTTCGATACTCCTTGGAACCTGTCTTCATTTGAGAAATCAGTTTCTCAACTTCTTTTATCATTACAACTTGCTCGCCCACTATGACTTTGTTGTCATATAAGTCTTTACTGAAAGCTAGGCTTATATCTACAGCTTGTGTAGCAATAAAGTCTTCGTCACCTCCATCATGGAAAAATATTTCCCCATATCTATCTTGTCCGATAAATGCTTGAAGTCCGTCTATATTTAAATGTGCAACGGGAGATAGTTGTCTATAGATCAAGCTATACATTCGTTCAAAACTACCGGGTTCAGCATTTGTGACATCTCCCTCTTCGCACAGTCTAGCTTTTTCCCGCAAGTGTTTCGTGCCAGTAAGATCGGGGTTTGCCCTTAATATTGCCTCTTTATGTTTGGTTTGGTCAGTAATAGCCTTATTTAGATATCCTTTATTGAATAGCTGGGTACTATCATTAGATTCCAAATTTGGATATTTCTTTATCAAATCCAATATTTCTTTTAAAACTATAATTCTTTCATCGAACATTCTTTTTGAAGAGAAGGCCAACCTTTTTTCAGAATCTTTGACTTGATGATAAATAATGTCTATGTGTGCTTCAAAAAGTGTTCGGAGTAGTACTTTAGCTGCGTGTGATTTTTTATTCTCACACAATATTAAAATTGCTTCGGTAAAACTAAATATGGGGTGATGTGCAAAATATATATAATTTTGCAGGTGGGTATATTTGCCCTTGTCAGAAGTACGAAGCAATTCAACTATCTCACTCTTTAGCTTAAGGAAGGCATCTTTTAATTTTTGAAAGTATATATCTTTCATGCTCTTCGGAGTCCGAACCTATCTCAAAAAATACTTCCGTCGAAAGTGTGCTCATTTCGACGCGATTTTTACGCTTAAAAATCGGCTGGGGGACTAGGATTCGAACCTAGATACACCGCTCCAGAGGCGGTAGTCCGACCATTAGACGATCCCCCAATTCGCACACAATAACGGAAAATGGACTCTTATTCAACCAATGGACATGTTCGACGATCTCGACCAAGTTCGACGGGGATCTCTTCCACATACTGCACGCCCGCTTTGTCGAATGCGACATTGAGCACGAGCCCGCGTCGCACATCCCCATTCCAATATTGATCAAAGATAAAATTGCCGAGTGAGTAGTATATGTATTTTTCCCGATAGAATTCCCGTTCTTCGACGACGTGCGGATGCGAACCAACAACGATCTCCGCACCCGCGTCAATGAATCGGCGTGCGAGCGTGCGGATATACTCCGGCGAGGTCGTGGCGTATTCCACTCCCCAGTGTGTATACACGATGGGCAATGTACCCGCCATGCGTGCGTCCTCGATCTGCCGGATCGTTGTCGTAGTGTTTCCGCCGAACTCGTTGTAATTAATGAAGGCAAGATGAATGTCGCCAAAGTCCTCCGCTGCGACCGTGTGGTCGAGCGGATCACCGAAATATTTCACCCGCGCATCATCGAGTGCCGATATCGTCGAGCGCACTCCGCTTGTACCGAAATTCTTGATGTGATTGTTGCCGATATTTACCAAACGAATGTTGTGTGCGGCCAAAAGAGCCGCCGTTGAGGTCGGGAATGTGAACGTGTAGTTGCCGTCCGAGCCCGGTGGAGTACCCATGCTTTTCGAGGGCTTATCCGTGATGGGACCTTCAAGGTTCGCGACGACGAGATCCGCCTCTTTTAGAACGGGATCGATACATGAAAAAATAAAGTCACCTCCTTTTTCGCTCACGGCGGTTCGTATCGTGCGGTCAAACATCATATCGCCGGCAAAAAGCACTGTGAAATGCGGCGGGGCTACACGAGGGAGGCTGGGGAATGCGTTGGGTACGGCTGTAGCGGGAAAGAGCGCGACGAAAGACGCGACGAGAGAAACAAATAAGTGTATCAGGTCTGGCATCTATCCGGTTATGCCCGCAAGTGAGTGCGGCTTACCTTCTGCGATGGCTGCGTGTGTGATGCGAATGAATTGAGCCTTTTTCTCAAATTCGGAAATGGTGCGCGCACCTACGTAGCCCATGCCCACCTGAACACCTGATGCGAGTTCAGCGACGATCTCGCCTACCGGTCCTTTGTACGGAACAAGCGCTTCGACGCCTTCGGGCACTGCCTTGCGACCATGCGTGAAGTATCGCTCGCTACCGGAAGCACTCTTGATGACCGCTTGCGAGCCCATGCCGCGATATTCTTTGAATTTCTTTCCCTCTTTCTCCACGACCTTCCCCGGCGCCTCATCAGTACCCGCAAAAAGATTACCGAGCATCACCGCGGAAGCTCCCGCCGCAAGCGCTTTCGCGATGTCACCCGATGTACGAATGCCGCCGTCGGCAATGACGGGGACTTTGTATTTCTTCGCGACCGTGACCACATCAAGGACCGCAGAAAGCTGTGGCACGCCAACGCCTGATATGAGGCGTGTGGTGCAGATACTTCCCGGCCCCACACCGACTTTCACCGCATCAGCGAACGTGCACGCCGCCTTTGCCGCCTCGCCGGTCGCGATATTGCCGAAGATCATCTTCGCATGTTTGAGATCCATCTTTATTTTTCTGGCGCTCTCGACGACATTTAAATTATGGCCGTGCGCACAATCAATGACGATGGCATCACATCCCGCTTCATCGAGCGCCTTCGCGCGGTCAGCGGCAAATGGCCCGCACGCAGCGGCAGTCGGAACCCCGGCCTTTTTGACTTCGCGCACCATACGTGCCTGCTCTTCTATCGAGCAGTTGCGGTGGATGACTCCGAGTCCCCCGAGTTTGCCGAGAGTGATCGCCATCTGTGGTTCCGTCACACGATCCATCGCGGCGGAGAGAAATGGGACCGAGAGGTCGATCCCCGCTATTTTTGTTTTGAGTGATGCCTCGGCGGGCTCCATCTCCGAAGCGCCCGGTCGTATCAGTACATCATCGAAGGTGAAACCTTCCTTGAGAATTTTGACTGCCATGCGCCATTATACTCTGCAGAGCGAAAAAGTCAACATCGAGTCAACCCGCTTTCGAGACGTTTGCGACAAGCGCGCAGTGATCTGAAACGCCACAGATCATCTCCGCATCAGAAACGCTGTATGAGGGGGTGCTGAAAACGCCGTCGACCATAAGTTGCAAATTATCGACGCGATGGCGCTCAGGGTCGAGGCTCGATATGTAGTGGGTCGGTACGTTGTCTTTGTATTTCTCCGCAAGCATGCCGAATATCTCCCTGCCGCGCGGGGCGTTGAAATCACCGGTAAGCACGCACTCCCCCACGCCCTCCATTGCGTGAAGGAGCTCTTTCAGGTCGCGCCGCTGACCGTCATCAGCCTGCCCGTCGGGAGTCCATCTGAAATGCGTGGTCGCTATCCGAAAGATCGTCCCGTCTTTTTCAATGTCGCACCACAGGAGCGGAAAGTTTTTGTTGTTCCATGTTCTCCGATCATCTTGGTCCAGTACGGGAAGCTCGGCAGGGTCGCCGTGGTACCAACTGATGCCATTGTCTCGAGCCGAATGTCCCAAAAATATCCCGACTCCCATGATCTGGGGCGCGGTATCGCGGATGAATTTCGACATCGGGGCGAAAACGCAGCGGGCGCCGCCGAGCGCGTTCGAGAGTTCGGGAATATCAGACTCAAACAATTCCTGAACGCACGCGACTTCGGGCATCTGTGTCTCAAGGAACGGCAGGACGAGATCGAGGTGCTTCGAACGCTGGATATTGAGGGAGATGAGTTTAAGCGAAGCGCTCATGTACCCTTCTGCCCGATCGCCGCTTTGATGAATGCATTAAAAAGCGGGTGGGGCGTGAGGGGGCGGGCTTTGAGTTCGGGGTGGAATTGGGTGCCGAGCATGAAGGGGTGCGCACTTTTCGGAAGTTCTGCGATCTCCATCAAGCGGCCATCGGGTGATTTGCCGGAAAATATGAGTCCCGCTTTTTCCAACTGCTCGATGTATTTGGGATTCACTTCGAACCGGTGGCGGTGGCGTTCGGAGATGGAGGCCCCGCCATAACTTTCGGCGGCGATCGTTCCCTTCGTCAATTCGCATGGGTACGCACCGAGGCGCATGGTGCCGCCATAATTTTTCTTTGCGAGCTTTTCCACCTGCGCCGGCAGAATGGCGATAACGGGGTGTGGTGTGTCGGGATCGATCTCCGTCGTATGCGCTTTCGCGAGACCTGCGACGTTGCGTGCGTATTCTATTGTCATGAGCTGCATGCCATAGCACAGACCGAAATACGGTATTTTGTTTTCGCGGGCAAACCGGATGGCGTTGATCTTCCCCTCTATGCCGGTTTCGCCGAACCCTCCGGGCACGATGATCCCATCGTACTCTTTCAGCTCGGAAACCTGATCCGGACCCTTCTCATAATCCTTCGCGTTCAGCCACGCGATCTCCGGCTTAACGCCGTGCGCGTACGCAGAGAATTTTATCGCTTCGATCACCGAAAGATACGCGTCGGAGAGAACGAAATTGCCGGTATCGAAATATTTGCCGACAATACCGATCTTTACTACTCCGTTGCCATTGTGCGCGTGCTCCGCGAATGCTTTCCACTCCGAGAAATCGGGTGTTTTTTTCGGCTCTTTTTCAAGGAGTTCCATCAGCGTGTCCGAAAGTTTGTCGCGTTCAAAATTCAACGGCACATCGTAGATCGAGCCTACGTCCGGCGCCGAGATGATGTGTTCGGGAAGTACGTTGCAGGAGATAGATAACTTTTCCTTGCGCTTTTGATCGAGCGTGTGCGTGGAGCGCGCGATAATGATGTCCGGTTGCACGCCATAGGAGTTGAGCTCCCGCACGGCGTTCTGGGTCGGCTTTGTTTTCATCTCGCCTATCGTTCCGGGTACCGGAAGATAGGAAACCATCACAAAGAGCACATCGCCCGGATTAAAAAGATGCATCACGCGCGCGGCATCGATGAAGAGCGCGTTCTGGAAATCACCGATCGTTCCGCCGATCTCGACGACCGACACATCGGAACCGGAGACTTCCGCCGCGCGCTTCAGGCGGTCGACGATCTCGTCGCGCACATGCGGTATCGCCTCGACACACTTGCCTCCGTAGCCCAGATTGCGCTCGCGCGCGATGACCGACTGGTAGACCATGCCGCTCGTCATGTAATCATCGGGGCCCAGATCACGACCTAAGAAGCGTTCGTAATTCCCCATATCCTGATCGGTCTCAAGGCCCGAATCGAGCACGAACACCTCGCCGTGCTCGATAGGATTCATCGTCCCCGCATCAACATTCAAGTAGGGGTCGATCTTTACAAGATTTACCGAGAGTCCGCGCGCCGTTAAGAGTTTGCCGATCGATGCAGTGGCGATCCCCTTCCCGACGGCCGACATGACACCGCCGATAACGAAAATGTATTTATGTCCCGCACGCACGCGTTTCATACCCCTACTCTATCATGACGCCCGCAATCGAACCCAGCTCAGGACGTGGGGAAAGGATGCGTATCGGAAGGTTCTTACGTGCGAAGGTATCGCCGAACGGCCAAGTAGCTCGATAGAGCTCCCAAAGCGACGCCGGAGCCCATTACAGCCGCAAAAAGGGGCAGGAATGAGTCGATGTAGTATGAAAACGCGTTGAAAGAACCCAAGAAACGCTCGCTCCCGGGCCCGAGCCAAAGGGTGAGTGGGTACAGAAGGAGAAGCACGATGACCCCGGAGATTACCCCATACAAAATTCCGGCGATGACAAAGGGCCCGCGCACGAACCAGCGCGAAGCACCCACGAGATTCATGACGCCGATCTCATCGCGGGAAGTGTAGATCGCGAGCCGGATGGTATTGAATGCGATGAGCACGGAAGCAAACCCGAGAATGAGCGAGATCGCAATGCCAAGCTGTTTTGAAGTCTGGATGATGTTCGTAAGCCGATCGATCGCGGTTTTGTTCTGATAGAAATTCACCTTTTCGATCTTCGCCCCCGCTTCGGTGCGCGACGCCTGCTGTGCCTCGAGATACTTCGCGATCGCCTCATATTGCGAGGTCTCTTTCGCACGGACTTCGAGCGACGCGCCGAGCGGATTCCCTCCGAGTTCTTCGAGCGCCTGCATCGTCAGCTGATCGTTCTTGTGGCGGGCTCGAAATTGCGCAAGCGCTTCTTCCCGCGTTACATACGTGATCGTCGCGACCTGGGGCAGGGCCTCAATGGTCTTTTTCATATCCATGATCTGCGCTTCGGTCGCATCGGTCACAAAATAGATCGTGACGTCCACCTTGTCGGTCAGCTGCTTCAAGACCGAGCTCAGCGCCGCGCTCGAGATCATAAGTCCCGCGACCACGAACAAGGTGATCGTCATGATGAGAATGCCCGCGAGCGAGACGAATCCATTGCGGATAAAGCCCACAAATCCATATCGTGCTACGCGCTTTATCGTCGTCCAGTGAGACATAGTATGCATTCTACAACGAATATTTCCCGTGCTTGTCGTCGCGCACGAGTCGGCCGCGATCCATCGTGATGACGCGACGACCGACAGAATCAACGACCGATTTATTATGCGTCGTGAGAAGAACCGTCGTCCCCAGATCGTTGATCTTCTTCAGGATCTCCACGACATCGTGCGCATTGATGGGATCGAGGTTGCCGGTCGGCTCGTCGGCGATGAGCACATCTGGCTGATTCACGATGGCGCGCGCGATCGCGACCCGTTGTTGCTCTCCGCCGGAGAGTTCGTGCGGAAAGTTCCATATTTTATCGGTAAGTCCCACCAGATCCAGCACGTGAGGCACATCACCCGCGATGTCTTCGTCGGAGCGCCCCGCGACCTCAAGGGCAAATGCGATATTCTCGTAGACATTTTTTGTCGAGAGTAGTCGAAAATCCTGAAAGATCGTGCCGATCTTTCGTCGCAATTTCAAGAGGTCATTGTCTGAGAGCTTTCCGATCTCGTGTGACCCGAAGTAGACCGCGCCGATGGTCGGCTCCACTTCGGCAAATAGCATTTTGAGCAACGTGGTCTTTCCCGCGCCCGAATGCCCCACAATGGAGACAAATTCACCGGGGTCAACGCTCAGGGTAATATCCTCGACGGCTGGCGGAGTACCCGTGAAGTAGATTTTTGTAACTTTGTCGAAATAGATCATGGCTGCAATGGGTCCTATTATACCTTCTCTTATGCGCTCCCCAAATCTTTCTCCGCGTCGATAAATGATTGGATGTCGCCTTCCAGCACGTTCTCAACATCACGGCGCTCGTGGTCGGTGCGATGATCCTTCACGAGCTGATAAGGGTGCAATACGTATGAACGTATCTGGCTCCCCCACTCTATTTTCGTGGAGGCGCCCGCGGAAAGTCCCCGTGACTCCGCATTTTGCTGCGCTTCACGCAATTGATAGAGTTTGCCGCGCAACAATTCGAGTGCTTTTTCACGATTTTGGGCTTGGCTGCGCTCGGATGTCACGTGGACACTAAAACCAGACGGTTTGTGCGTCATGCGCACGGCTGTGTCGCGCTTGTTCACATTTTGCCCGCCGGGGCCTCCCGAGCGCGCCACCGATATTTCAAGGTCCGTTTCCGGAATATGGAGATCGCCCTGATCCGGCAACTTCGGCAACACCTCCACGAGCGAAAAAGAAGTCTGCCGCTTGCCCGCGGAATTGAAGGGCGACATGCGCACGAGGCGATGCACGCCGGCCTCGCGCTTGAGAGCGCCATATGCGCCGCTTCCATCCACCTCGAACGAAATGCTGCGATACCCGCCCATCGAATTTTCGTTCGCGGAGAGTAGACCTGTGTTCCATCCTTTCCCGGCGGCGAATTTCTTGTACATTTCAAAAAGCATTCGTGAAAAATCCTCCGCATCGTCCCCTCCTGCCCCGGAAACGATCGTGATCAGCGCGTCGCTCTTGTCGTACCCGCCACCGCCCGCGAGCTTCGCCTTCAGGTCCTGATATTCCTTCAGTATCGCCTGCGCCTTATCTTTGTTCGCCCAGAAATCGACCGCCCCCATTGCGGTTTCGATCTCCCCTATACGTGCCTCGATTGCCTCACGTGAACTCATGAAGCGAGTATATCAAATGCAGAGGGGACACCGCAGTGTCCCCTCAACGATCAACCCCTATTTGATCGCCACTTCAGTAGTCAGAGGCGTCATAAACGAATGACACTCCTCCCCACGTGTCCCCAGAAAGGTTCGAACGTCTGAGACACGGTAATTCGTGACCTCGCCTTCGGTCGAGGTCGCATCCCAGAGGTCCCCCGTTTCAACAGTGTAACGAGGGTCGTGGCAGCTGGGGTCAAAACCGAACCGCAGCACCTCACGTACCCTGAGGCCTCCAGCGTACCGTTCCGTTAGGTGAAAGACGAGCGCATCGGCCATGGTCTGTCCCCTATGTGCGAAACTGACAAGGTGCACGAATGTGTCACCAACCCCATTGTGATAGCTGCCAAGATTTCGTCAATCGTCAATTCACAACTCGCTACCTCCGAGGTCTGAGCCTAAGATCGCGTCTTTGCGGGTGCATTCGTTCTGGTACTGAGTAGTTCTGGTTGGAGCCACCTCGCGGGATTGAACCGCGGACCCCGTCTTTACGAAAGACGTGCTCTACCAACTGAGCTAAGGTGGCTTCGCCGCTCATCCTACGGCATTCACACGCTCTTTTCAATTGAGCCGATGTCCGGGATTGAACCGGAGACCTCGTCCTTACCAAGGACGTGCTCTACCAACTGAGCTACATCGGCATTGTTGCAAACCGATACTATCATGCCCCCTCCCGTAACAAAAATCAGAATGATATACTGGAGCGGTGTCCGACGACCTTCAAAAACATCCCATCAAGTATTTGCGGGAGAACATGGCGGTTGCCCTCGGGCTCGTCCTTATCTGGCGGAGCATTTGGTATGCGCTGGATGCGCTGGACATATATTTCTTTGGCGGCGCGCACATGGTCTCGGTGGTTATAGGCCTCGCGGCCGGTCTTTTGGTGCTCTACTTACCGCATCGCAACTTAAAGGCACTCGAAAGGCTCTAGGTTGGGCTGTACTCGCGCAATTCTCCGATGAGCGGGGTAACACGCGCATCGTTGATATCCTCTGGCCGTATCGTCGTTCGAGAAAAAACCTGCTCTTCTAATTCCCTGCCTGTGTGCGCGGCACTTTCGTAGGCAGAATCATTCTTCGCGGAATATCGTTTCTCAAAGTCCCGCAGTCGCTCTTCCAGCGACACGATACCGTGCGGTCCGACGCGCAGATCGGCGTATTGACATATCTTCAACTCGATCGGTCCCCTCTCGATGATCGTGCCGATATGGGAAAAACCGCTCATATCCATCATTCCGACGATGTGTTCCGAAAGACCGATCTCGCGGGCAATTGCGGCATTCGCCGCGTGCTGTTCGTTCCCGTATTTTTTTACAAAATCCGCCTTCACTGATTCCCAATACGCCGATCCCTCAGGCTGTACGAACTCCGGAAAATACGCGAGATCGAATTTGACGATGTTGCCGATGTCGTGAAAGAGACATTCAAGCAGCACGTCCTGCGTATTGACCGGTGTTGTAGCGTGGTCGCAGATCAATTTTGCAACAGCCGCCACCCGCAGCTGATGCAGCTGCAAACTGGGCATTATCCTGTACTGCGCGTATATCTCGCGCGGTGTTCTCATGCGACGATTCTATCACTCAATGACCCTTTTCGAGATTCTCCGATGATTGCCCTCTCTCATCTACCCCCTCATTCTCGTCAGCGGCTTCCGGTGAGTGCATTCTCAAAAAATACTGGAGTTCGGAACGTCTACTGGCGGCAGACAAGGCGTCACCCGTCGACACCACATCCAAATGGCGGAATTCCTTCCGCTCAAGACGAGCCTTGGCATCCATGAGCAACTTCGCGACGACGGTGCGATGCGACCGATCCTGGAATTTTGTCCACAGCTCTTTGAGTTCGGCCTTCTTTCCGGCATCTGTCATCTCGATCGCAAGGAATCCAACGATCTTTTTGCCCTCCATCGCCGCGAGCACAAGCTCGTGTTTTCCTGAGTGTAATTCGCTATGCCGTAGACCTGCTTCAAGATGTTTTACGGCCTCTTTTCGTTCATACGATTGACCGGTGGCATCGAAGGCGTCATCGATCGCGTCGTTTCGCATCAAATCCCCTATCTCCACCCGATGCTTTTTGAGTTCCTCCCGACTTTCGAGAGGGATGACGTGCAGTCCCGGCATTTCGTCCTGACCATCTTTCATTTCCCCACCACCTTTTGGCATGAACATACCGCATTATCCTATCACATATCTCTTTGCGCGATCGACGGGACTCGAACCCGCAGCCTCGTCCGTGACAGGGACGCGCTCTAACCAATTGAGCTACGACCGCAACAGGCACACAATACTTCAAAAACCGCGCAGTTTCAATCCGGTGTCGGGGGACGGGAACGATCCGTCGACCTAGCGCTTATGAAACGCTCGCTCTACCACTGAGCTACCCCGACAATGTATCCCATAGTACGGATTTTTTGATACTCCACAATCGAAATGTTCCGTGATACGCTCAGTGCTATGTGGAGCAATCTTTTAGTGCTGAACGCTATTCTTTGGGCGCTCTCGGGAATGTACCTTATCTATTCTATCGGCACAGCCATCCTGAAGGGGCAGGGGAAACAATTACTGCTCGCGCTTTTGTTATTCGTCTTTCTTTCCGTCGTCGAGATCGCACTGGGGGCGATCGCGGAGCCGTAAGCTCGCGCGACATGGCTCCGCCTTGCAAGTCCGCACGCGAAGTGCGCAGGCACTTCGCTCCCCGCACAATCCGAATACTGAAAAAGCCTCCGACGAGCGAAGACTTTTTCAGTGTTTGTTGCGGGGGCAGGACTTGCACCTGCGACCTCAAGGTTATGAGCCTTGCGAGCTACTACTGCTCCACCCCGCTTTCTCAAATCTACTACAGATGGGTGAGGGGTGCAATGAATTTTCGAAAATCCGTTTATTGAATGAAATGAAACTCCTTAAAAACGCGTTCATACAACGCGACAACGCGCCTCGCTTCGCGCGCACTTATGGAATGAATGGCGCCCTGGTGCGCGATCTTGTTACGGATCTTGTGTGCTTCCCACGCGAGATCGATCGTGTTGAAATTGATCCGATCAACGCCACGCATTTTATCCGCCATCGTTTCGCCCTTATACCCCAATACGTCAAGGAGCTCGTTGAGCATGATGTCCGCTTCGAGGATCGCGAGGCGATGGCTTTGTTCTGAATCCGAACCCGCCTGCTCCCGTACTCTGTTCCAGCGAAGTTGGGATTTCGGCAGATCTCTGGCGGCAACTGTTTGCTGTGCCGACTCAAATCTGCGCCGCTCGATCTGACGCATTTGGAATACCCTGATCGAACAGTAGATGGCGAGCGCGGAAAGGCAGAGGGAAAAAAGAAGTGAGAATGCCACGAAGGTACTCCACGTCTGGAAAAGGCTCGCGTACGCCTCAGGAGCAGACGCCATCTGAAGGTATTGGACAACGTCAGGCGCGGTAACGGGACTGGTGATGATCGCGGTTAGCGGGGTCGGCGCGTCCGGTGGAGGTGCGGCACCAGTGCCCGCGATGGTCACCACGGTACCCGGCACCAACTTGAACGCAACCTCGCCCAAAAACCACAGTGCCCACGCAAAGGAACCCCCTATCGTCGGCTGTACGTCCATGAGAAAAGTATACTACGCCTTTTCCACGTCCTCTCCGATCACGAACAAAGCCTCCTCCCCTCCCCAATTTCCGATGATCTGAAATCCGACCGGAAGCGCGACGCCATCGCGCTCCACCGTGCCCGATGGCACCGAGATCGCGGGAACTCCCGCAAGATTGACAGAGACCCCGAAAATGTCTTCCGCATACATTGCGAGCGGATCACTTGTTTTTGTACCGAGCACAAATGCCGGAGATGGTGTTGTGGGCAGGACGATCGCGTCCACGTTCTCAAAAGCGGTACGGAATTCTTTCTTGAGCACCGAGCGAACGGCCCGCGCCTTGCGATAGTAGGCATCCGCGTACCCGGACGAGAGAACGAACGTTCCGACAAGAATACGTCGGCGTGTCTCCCGCCCGAATCCAGCCGCTCGTGTTTTCTCATACACTTCCCCTATGGTGTCAGCAGGTATGGAGAGCCCGTATCGAATTCCGTCGAGGCGCGCGAGGTTGGTTGAGACCTCTGCCGGCATGATGATGTAATAGACGGCAAGACCGTATGGAAGCGTTGGCATCTCGATGTCGCGTATCTCGTATCCGGCCTTTTCGAGACGCCTCAGAGTCTTCTCAAAAACATCAAGTAGATCCGCGTCTACGCCCTTTTGCAGAAATGCGCGCGGCACACCAAGCACTTTCGGCTGTTCTTTCGCTGCCGGACCCGACCGATCCGGGAGTGACGTGCTGTCTTTTTCGTCATACCCCTTAATCGCGTCGAATATGATGCGCGCGTCAGCGTTTGTCTTTGTCAAAGGCCCGATCTGATCAAGCGAAGAACCCATCGCGATCAATCCCGACCTCGATACCGCTCCGTACGTCGGTTTAAGGCCGACGAGACCTGTGTGTGCCGCAGGCTGACGGACGGAACCACCTGTGTCGGACCCGAGAGCGGCGAGCGCGAGGTTTCCGGCGACCGCAGCCGCAGATCCACCGGACGATCCACCCGGCACACGACGCGGATCCACCGGATTTTTCGTAGGTCCATAGGCGGAATTCTCCGTCGAACTACCCATGGCAAATTCATCCATGTTGGTCCGCCCCAAAAAGACCACTCCTTGAGCTTTGAGTTTCGTTATGACCGTCGAATCATACGACGCGAGGTATTTTTCAAGGATTTTTGATGCGGCGGAGGCAATGCGACCCTCGATCAGAATATTATCTTTGACTGCAAGGGGAATTCCGGTCAGCGGCTTCGATTCGCCCCGCGCAATAATCGTATCGGCAGCCTTTGCCTCGGCCCGCGCCGAATCCGCCCACACTTCAAGGTACGCGTGGATCTCTCCGTCTTTCTTCGCTATTCTCTCAAGATATGCGTTCGTGAGTTCGAGCGCGGAATATTCTTTGGCATCTAATGCGCGCCGTGCCTCAACGATCGTAAGAGTATCAAGGTTCATACCTTCTTTTGTCGCGATATTACCTGCTTCACTGCAATGCGATTACCCTGCCGAAAGGGCGCGGCACTCAAAAGCTTCTCCGTGTACATCCCGCTCGCATGTGGATTTTCGTCCGCTCGCATCACATTTCTCCGCTCCGGCGCCTCTGCCTCATTTGACACATCAACCGCTTGGATGGTCTCCACAAATCCGAGGATTTCGGGAAGTTCGTGCTCAAGGCGTCTGAGCTCCTCTTGGGGAACCTCGAGCCGCGCAAGCTTCGCAAGTGCCTGAATATCAACCCTGACATCTTTCATGCTCCTATCATACGGAGAAATTCCCCTTCTGCCAGCACCGCGACCCCAAGCTCCCGCGCGTTATCCAATTTTGAGCCTGCTTCTTCGCCCGCAACGACTGCTGTCGTCTTTTTGGATACCGAAGATGACACGTCGGCGCCGAGAGCCCTGAGCTTCTCCTTTGCTTCATCACGGGACATTGATCTCAAGCTGCCCGTGAGTACGTAGATCTTACCGGCAAGCGGGAGATCTTTCTTCTGCACTGCCGGAGATTTGATCGTAAGCACTTTCCTGAGTCGCGAAAGAAGCGCGAGGTTGGTCTTGTCGTTGAACCATTCGCGTACTGCTTTCGCCATAATGTCCCCCACCCCCTCGATGGTGGTGAGCTTTTCCTCCGTTGCGCGCGCGAGTACCTCAAGCGTGCGGAATTCCTGTGCGAGAAGTGCCGCCGTCTCCTCACCGATATGCGGGATGGATAGGCCGATCAGGAGGCGCGCGAGCGGAACGCGGCGGGACTTTTGGACAGACTCGATCAGTTTTTTCGCCGAGACTTCCGCAAACCCCTCGAGCGGCAGCACATCACCTTCCGTCAGCGTGAAAATATCATCGAAATGTTGCACAAGCCCGCTTTCAAGGAGAAGGTCGACGGTTTTCTTGCCCAATCCTTCTATGTCGAGCGCGTGCTTGCCGACAAAATTGTGAAATACCCGCCGCGTTACGGCAAACGAATTTTTATCGACGCAGCGCCACGCAGCCTGTCCCGGAATACGCTCGATACGGCCACTCCCCCCGCATTCGGAGATCGTTGTCGGCCATTTGAACGGTCTGGTACCTTTGGGGCGGAGGTCTTTCACCACCTCGACGATTTCCGGTATCACATCACCCGCTTTTTGGAGAACCACGGTGTCACCAATACGGACATCGAGGCGCACGATCTCGTCTTCATTGTGGAGGGTCGCGCGCGAGACGGTCGTACCCGCAACGGAAACCGGCTTCAGGTGGGCGACGGGTGTGATGACACCGGTCCGCCCCACTTGGAACACGATGTCTTCGATAATGGTCGTTACCTGCTCGGCGGGAAATTTGAATGCGATCGCAAAACGCGGTGCTTTGCCGGTATACCCGAGCGTCTCCTCGAACGCGCGCTCATTCACTTTTACAACCACTCCGTCTATCCAGTACTCTTGATGTCTGCCGCGTTTCTTCCACAATTCCCAAAAATCTATTGCGCCGTCAATATCCTTAACGACTACGTGATGGGGATTGATCTTGAACCCCAGCTCTCTCATATAGTCCAGCTCCTCAACTTGCGTGGAGGGGAATGGTTCAGATGTTTGCGCAACATCGTAGATAAACACATCGAGGTTGCGTGACGCGGCGATCGAGGGGTCAAGCTGCCGAATGGAACCGGCGGCAACATTGCGTGGATTTGCGAACGGCGGTTCGCCCTCTTTTGCGCGAATCTTGTTCAGCGCTTCCAAATTCTTCGAGCTCATCCACACCTCGCCCTCAACAATAACGTCGACAGGACGCTCAAGTGAGAGCGGGACCGATTCGATGGTCCGTATGTTGTGGGTTACGTCCTCGCCCACCTCACCGTCACCGCGAGTCGCTGCCGTTTTGAGAACCCCTTTTTCATATTCCAGAATTATTTTGAGGCCGTCAATTTTCAGCTCGCAGACGTACGAAGGCCGCGCGTCCCCGAAGGTCGGCCGGAGAAATCGTTTTACGCGCAGATCGAACGCACGGATGTCCTCCGGTGTAAATGCATCGTTGAACGACCATTGCGCGACCTTGTGACGGATCTTTTTGAATCCCGGCAACGCCTTCCCCACTACCCGCTGCGACGGCGAGTCCGGTGCGATGAGGGACGGGTGCGCAGCTTCGATCTCCGAAAGCTCGTGTTTTAGCGAGTCGAGTGCCGCCGCTGATATCTCCTCTTTGTCGTAGACATGGTAAAGCCGGCGGTAGCGGTTTACGGCTATTTTCAGCTTCTCATACCGGTCTCGTACCTCGGCGGGGATCTTCGGCATACCCGCCATGATACCAGAACGGAGTATTAATAATGAAGCTCCACCGAACGCTGCAGGGCGCGGGGAGAGTTGAGAATGGAACCGCAATTAACGTTGTAGCCATCGGCGTGGATCACCGTTCGGACGGCACTCAGATTGTCCGGATCAAGCGATTTCGTGACGTACACCTCTGCACAGTAGCCGCCCGCAGAGGCGTCCTGAAAAAAATCCATCGGCACCGAGGTTTTTGTGTAGGGATAGTACGGACTCACTTCAGGGGTACCGTTGGTCGTCGTTACGTTCATTTCCACACCATCACAACGAGGATCGGGGGCAACCACGGTGGCAGGGACCGTCGTCGCAAAATACCCGAATCGGAAATCCCAATATAGAGCACACTCCGCCGCCGTGTCCGCAACATAGAACGCAAACTGCGAATCACGTCCGATCGAAGAGAGCGTGAGTTGTTTCTGTGCTATTTGAAATATCGCGGCTCCGAGCGCAAGTACGATGGATGCCACAAGCGCCGCAAGGAGGAGCGTAAAACCCGCCTGCGCAGGCTGACCCCCTCGTGTGGTTCGTCCTCGCGTGATAAGTGATGAATGTTTTTTCATACCGCTCTTATGTGCCCGCCCCATCGTCGAGCCAGCGACGAAGATTTTCTGAGATACTGAACGTCCGGATCTTAAAAGCACCGGTCTGCCATGTGACGGTTACGGTGATACGCAACTCATCCTGCCCACCTCCGACAAGTGAGGCGTGTACGGTCCGCGTAAAGTGCGTCGGCGCTCCGCCGGAATCATATCCATAGAGAGTGCCATCCGTTTCGATCGGTTTGCATACTCCCCCCGGATCCTGCGAACACGACTTGATCGCAGTCGCGGGATCTGAGATGCGCGCATCAATTCTGAACGGCTCATTGAGCGGGATCGCACCGAATATGTCGATCGGGATTCCCGTTGGATTCAGCGCGATCTGAAGGATCTGTCCATCGCGTATACTTCGCAGAGCTTCTATCGCCTCCTGTCCGAGGTGGAACGCGGTGATCTGATCGCGCGCATAGTATGCGGCCGAAAGACTTTTTGTCGTAAGCGCCATGGGGGCTACGATCGCAACCGAAAGGAGCGAGATGGCGACCAGGGTCTCGATGAGGGTAAACCCCGTTAGAGAGCTACGTCGCGCTGGGCGGAAAGTCGAACGATTTTTCTCTAGTGGGGTAAATCCCCTGATACTTTTCTTTGAAAAGTGGCGGGGGGTACGTCGTGCGTTCACGTATTGCATATTTTATATATCGAGCACCCGCTGCACCGCGGTTGCCTGTACGTGGAACGTCGTACGTGCCGTGGAGCCGACAGTTCCGGCGCTTCCCTTAACGATGATGATGATCTTGGGCTGGCTCGAATCTCCGGGTGTTGTGCCGACCACATAGAATTTCAGATCATCGATCGTAACCTCCGGCGCAGTAATGGATGATGCATCGAGGAGAGATCCGGTGACCGATCTCTTGAGCTCGTGCGTACTGGGATCAAACAGGTAGATCCATGGTGGATCCGCGGGCGTACTACCGTACGGCCTAAACGCGAGGATCGTGCCGCCGTTAATGCAGTCACTGGGGTTCTCGTAGTCGCTCCCGCCACACGAGCCATCCCCTCCGGCGCCGTGATACACGCTTCCCATGCGCGCGGAACGGGCAATGCTGTCAAGCGCGATGCTGAGGTTGTTTATCACCGACTGCAGGGCCTGCGCCTTGCGGTTCGCATTCACGAGAGCGAGTAGTGTGCTGACGGAAACGAGCATCACGATCGCAAAGAGCGCAACCGCGACGATCATTTCAACGAGCGTGAATCCGGCGGTATGTGTCGTCTTACGGAGCATATTATTGGTTCTGCCGCCTCACCGATATTTGGCCATTCGTCTCGACGACAACGCTCATGGTGTTTCCCCGCGGGGAGATGAGTGAAATACGCGCGCTTGTTTGGCACGTTCCGCCCGGAAGGATGCACGATATCTCGGATGCGCTGATCCACGCATCGGGTTCCGGTCGAACGAAAAGTATGTCGAGCTTTTGCACGGGGGTACAGGTCGCCGCATCTGTGCCCGCGGGAGCACAGAGGCCCTGAATGCGGTACCCGCCCGTTATTTCGGTCGTCTCGACCAATTCGCAGTTATTGGTCCCCGGGTTGGGGCAATCGTACATACCGTTTGGCGTTAGCGCATCGGCAAATATCGCGTAGGCGGTTGCGCTCGCTGGATTTGTGACATCAAAGTGGACACCGTAGCCTGCTGAGAACGTGCTTTCTCCGAAACGTGCGACCGATATGCCGTAGACCTGAGCTTGTCGAATGGAGAGTGCGATGTTGTAGGTCAGATTTTCGAGTTGTACCACCCCGCCAAAACGAGAATTACTCACGAGCGCAACCGCCGTGACGACAACAATGATGGCGGTAACCACGAGCAGCTCTATCAAAGTAAAAGCCCGAGGCCGAGCGTTGGGTCGATACCGTATAGAAGGCTGAGCCATAGTGTTATGCAGCTGAAAACGAGAAACGGTCCGAATGGGATCTCACTCGTCATTGTAAACCCTCCACCCGCGTTTTCCATAAAAGTTATCCCATGTGTGTGTAGCCACCGGAGGATGCGTGGTAGGGGGAGGAGGATGCACACGGAAATGAGCGCGCCGACGACGAACGCCGCGAAGATGGCGGTGATGCCAAGTGTCGGCCCGAGCAGCCAGCCGATACCGAGGGCCAATTTCGCATCTCCCAAACCCATCCAGCGCCCCCCCGAAACAAGCCAGAGAAGAAAAAGGGGCAGCGCTGCGATCGGACCGGAACACACATACAATATGAACGACACTGATGGGTCGAGCAAAAAGAGCGGTCCCATGACAAACAGCGTCAGCGCAGAAAATGTGTACGCCCACGCGTCGGGAATGATGGTGTGCCGGAGATCATACACGGCAATTGCGATAAGAATGGCGCCGATGATGCAGAAGAGCGCCTTGTAGAGAATGTCGAACGACGGCGCTCCTCCGATGAGCGCGAAGAGGACCGCGGTCATTGCTTCGACCAGTGGATACTGGATCGAGATACGCGCAAAGCAGCGACGGCACTTTCCGGAAAGCATTATCCACGACACTACGGGGATCATGTCGGTCCATGTGAGCTGCCTCCCGCATGTCATGCACGCGCTTCTGCCACCAAGTGACCGAACGCCATGACGAATGATCAGCACATTGAGAAAACTTCCGACGATGAGACCGAAAAGACCGAACAGAAGTGCCGTGAGCATTGGTAGGAGTATACCCCTTATCACTTTTCAGAGAAAAGTGATAAGGGGTATAGCGCATGACAAAACGCCCCTCGACAATGCTCGGGGCGTTTTGTAGTTTAAACCTAGAGAACGACTACGGCTTCACGTCGAAGCAGGCAACCCCGGCGTCGCCCGTGGCACACTTGGCGCCATCGTCACCACTGAAATCAGGGTTTCCACCGGTACACACGGAGGTGCCGGTCGGCGTAGTGAGGATGTCCGCATCACTATTCAGAGAGGCGTGGCCGGTCGTCTCAAGAGAGGTCCCAAGGTGGTAGCCGGAACAAATATCGGCGCTGGTCGATGCAGCCCAAGGCGAATACGGGTAGTCAACAGTATTGGTAGGATCTTTCGGCACCGTCGAGATATAACCATTGGAAACCACCGTTGTGGTGGACACCACTAGAGGGTACTCACCGAAGGCATCGTAGTAGAGCTCAAGCGCAAGCTGCAGCTGCTTTACGTCGGCGATACGGCGCGCATCGCGGCCCTTTTTACGGGCGCTGTTAAGGGAGGCCAATACCACGGAAGAAAGGATGCCGATGATCGCGATCACCACCAGAAGTTCGATCAGCGTAAAACCCCGCTTATAAGATTTTGCCATAGAGATTCTAAAAATTAGCCGTTAAGGCGACTCAATAATGTGGATTCATTGTATACCCCCTTTCGGGGGTGGAAATTTTGCGTGTGGATAACCCATTTTCCGAGCGTCGCGAGGAACATACCCCGTTAAATGCGGCTCCGTCGAGCCGCCCCGTCTCCGGCGGGATTTAACGGGGCTAGAAAAATACAGTCCCTCCGGTCCTTATTTTTCTAGAAACTGGAGGCGATGTTGTAGATGGGTAGGAGCACGGAGGCAAGGAGTATTGCGACCCCTACGGCAAGTACGACGATCATGAGCGGTTCAATGAGCCCAACGAGGGTATCGACGGCATTATTGACCTCTCGCCTGTAGAATCGGGCCATCGTTTCGAGGATCTTCCCCATATTACCCGTCTCCTCGCCGATCTTGACCATAGCAACAACGATGCCGGGAATTTCCGGATGCTTGCGGAACGCCTCCGAAAGCGGTAACCCCCCCTTTACATCGACCGCAACACTCGCCAAGATCTTTTCGTACACGGCATCCCCCACCACAGAGCCGGTGATCTCGAGGCCGCGAAGCACCTGAATACCGCTCCGAAGCATGGTCGAGAGATTGTCTGAGAGGCGGGAAAGGAATATCTTCTGATAGATATTGCCGATGGCGGGGGCTTCAAGACGGGCACGGGAGAGCACCTCCCTTCCCCGTGCCGTGAGCGAAAACCGGTAGAGGAAAACCGCGCCTACGACAAGCAAAATAACAATGAGGAGAAGATAATTTGTGACGAATTGCGAGATACCGATCACGGCCCGCGTGTAAATGGGCACGCTCTGCCCGACCTCGGCGAGCATGTTCGCGAGGTTCGGAATAACGAGCGTCATCATGAGGACCATGACGACCAGGAACGTGAGCATGATGAATGCGGGATACACCAGCGCATTCCGGGCCTTTTGCGTAAGCTCATAGTTTCTGTCCAGATAATCGGCGAGGAACGCGAACGTCTCGTCCAGCTTCCCCGATTCTTCACCCGCCCGCACCATGTTCACGTAAAATGCCGAGAACACCTCTGGATGCCTCCCGAGCGAAGCGGCTATCGAGCTGCCGCTTTGCAGATCATTCGCGACCGCGGTCAACTTTTCCCCGAGTGCGGGAGTACGCGCCTCTGCCGCGAGCAATCGGAACGCGCGCAGCGCGGAGACCTGTGCCTCGAACAGCGTCGTGATCTGACGACTGAGCATGACGATATCAGCATTCGTGACACGATCAAAGAGCGAGAATCGCGTTGAGAGCAGGGATTTATTTTCGACGGGATCAATGCCCGAGATCACCAGACCCCTCCTCTGGATAGCCGCGATCGCGACATCCATGTTGACCGCATCGATCGTACCGTGCCGTTCATTTCCCTGGGCATCGAGCGCGGTGTAGGTGAACAGCGCCATACGTTAAAGGAGTTTTTGCAGGATATTCGGGTTCAAAGAATACTCATACGCACTTTCGGGGGTGATCTCGCCGCGGGCTACCAACTCTGCAAGAGACCGGTTCATATCGATCATACCCTCGGTCGAACTCGTCTCGATCACCGTATTGATCTCGTGCGTGCGCTTCTCCCGAATGAGATTCGCGACCGCTTTGTTGTTTATCAGGAGCTCGTACGCAGGAATGAGGCCTCCGGAAATACGCGGGATGAGACGCTGGGAGAATATACCCGCAAGAGAAGCGGCGAGTTGAAGCCGTATCTGATCTTGCTGACTGGCCGCGAATGTATCAATGATGCGATCGATGGTCTGGGCGGCGTTATTGGTGTGGAGCGTTGAGAGCACGAGGTGACCCGTCTCCGCAGCAGTGACCGCGGCGGCCATGGTCTCGGGGCCGCGCATTTCCCCTACCAATATGACATCCACATCTTCGCGGAACGCCGAGAGAAGCGCGGACGCAAAATCTTTCGTGTCTATACCCACTTCGCGTTGCTCGATCAGAGACTGTTTTGGTTCAAAAATATGTTCTATCGGGTCTTCAATGGTGATGATGTGCTCCATGCGCTCCGTATTGATAACCTCGATCATGGAGGCGAGTGTCGTTGTCTTCCCCTGCCCCACGGGACCGACGACCAGAAAGAACCCCTGTGATTTCCGTGCGAATGAAAGGATCGTATCCGGAAGGTTGAGTTCTTGTATCGTTCGGATCTTTTTGGGAATAAGCCGCAGTGCGATACCTACCGCTCCCCGTTGGAAGAACGCGTTGCCGCGAAAACGCAGATTATCGGCGCTCTCGTACGCGAAATCTATCTCCTGCTTCTCCAAAAACCGCTTCTCCTGATCCGCCGAGATCATCGCCTTCAAGAACCCCCGCGTATCCTCCGACGTGAGAATGTCCTCCTTGAGCATCGGCGTCAGTGATCCGGAGACACGTATCGTGGGGTGAGCGCCCGTCGAGAAATGCAGGTCCGACCCGCCTTCGTGTGCCAGCACATTGATATATTTTTTGAACAGTGCTTGATAGTCATTCATAGTGAAATGATACCAGTGCTACGGGCGCTTTTTTTTCAATTCCTCCTCGACCGTGTTGACAACTTCAGATGGGATCATGCTTGCCTTGACGATGTAGCGATCCGCGCCCGACTCGACCGCTTTTGCTTTTTCCGTATTCTCGCTCTGGTTCGTGAGAGCGATCCTGAGCGCTTTGGGCGCCAATTTCTCTTGGGACAAGATGTCGAGAAATGCGAAACCGTCGAGTTCGGGCATGGTGAGATCGAGAAGGATGGTATCGGGCTTAAAACCCGCGCGCAGTACGTCAAGCGCCTCCTTCCCCGATACACACGCCTCAACAGCGTAGCCCGCTGCCGAAAACTTCATGCTATACATGTCCAAAAGGAATTTATCATCGTCCACTAGGAGGATCTTCCCCTTTTCGGTTACGTTGTTCATATATGTTTCATTCTTTTTCCGGCTCGGCCGACACTTTCGCATCAGGCTTTGTGTCCGTATCCGCCGTTTCGGTGTCTCCCGCCGACAAAATCGTACTCAATGTATTGACTTCCGAGAACGGAACGTGTTTGTCGAACGCTTTCATCATAGCATCCTCCTGCATGGTGAGCATGCCCTGCGCGCGCGCCGCCGCCCAGATACGAGAGTCGACAGGGTTATCAAGGACGATCCTCTCGATCTCCGAGGACATCCCTAACACTTCGAATACGGCCATACGACCACGCAAACCCGTCGGACATGTCGGGGTACGCACCGCCTCATATACGTGGTCGGGAATTTTGAACCGATACTTCTCAGGCAAAGAGGATAGTTGCGCTTCGATACGCTTGCGCTCCGACGGACCGATCGGCGTCTCCTTTGCGCCATCGGGACAAAACGTACGCACCAAACGCTGCGCGATAGAAAGTATAAGTACCGGCGGGATAAGGTACGGCTCGACACCCATGTCGATAAGACGCGGTACCACTCCGACGGCATCATTGGTGTGGATGGTCGAAAGCACGAGGTGACCCGTGAGCGCCGCTTGGATCGCGAGCTTGGCGGTCTCGCCATCGCGGATCTCACCCACCATGATGACGTCCGGGTCCTGTCGGAGTGTAGTGCGCAAGCCTGTTGCAAAGGTGTACCCGATCTCCGGATGCACTTGGGATTGGATAACGCCGTCAACGTAATATTCGATCGGGTCCTCAAGGGAGAGGACGTTCTTATGCTCGCGGTCCACTTCGGTGAGCATCGAATAGAGCGTGGTCGATTTTCCCGATCCCGTCGGTCCCGATATGAGGACGAGTCCGTGCGGCTGCTTGACCGCATTCCTGACGAGCTCAAGGTTTCGCTCCGAAAGCCCGATCTGATCCAGCGGAATGAACCCCTGATCACGGTCGAGAATACGAATAACCACCTTCTCCCCGTTGTACGAGGGGAACGTCGAAACACGGAAGTCGATCTGCCGTTTATCGATCGAGGCTGAGAAGCGGCCATCCTGCGGTTTCCGCATCTCGTCAAGACGAATGCTTGCAAGAACTTTCACGCGAGCAACGATCGCGCGGTGAGTGGATGCGGGAAGGACAACGCTGGTATGCAGTTCGCCGTCGACGCGGTAGCGCACACGCACGCCGGTAGGCTGCGGTTCGATGTGCACGTCAGAGGCCTTCCCGTCAACGGCATACCTGAGGATCGTTGAGACGATCTTTATGGTCGGCGCGTCCTCTTGGATCTTTGCCATTCCTTCTCCCGGCCCCCTGCCGATCGAGGGATCATCGAGATCGAGTGGCACCGCCTCGCCGCTCTCGCGGACCTTTCCTTTGTCTTTCGCGGTCTCGGTCTGAAGATCCGTGACGGCGCGTTCAACCTCGCTACCCAATCCCCGATACATGGAGAGCACGTGATCAAAATCCTCCTGCGAGATCTGGAATATCTTGTACGGCATTCCCGAAGTGCGTGTGATGAAGTTCAGGGCGTCGATCCCCTGTATATCATCGGGATCCAGCATGCCGATCTCGAGGACACCCTCTTCCACGCCGATCGGTACGAGACGATAATGGATTGCGGATTCTTCGGGAACATGTCTCAGCACGTCGAACGCCACCTTCGTGTCCCCCAGGGAACGCTGCGAAACCGCCGTTGCGTTCGCGGGAGCGCTCGCTGCAGCCGTTATGGTTCCCTCTGCTGGCATACCATTCGCTTAGCGGCGCGGCGTAAATATCTGCGCATTTTTGGTGGTGCTTGCGGATGGAGCGGCTTGTAATGAGAGCGGCGCGAACGGGTTTTCGCGACCGATCGGTTCGGGAATAATTTCGGTCGAGAAATCTTTTAGGCTCATAAATGCCCGATCGCCGAATATGGTTCCGTCGAGCTTGACCGCGCGGAGCGTAAGGAGCGTTGCAACGATCCCCTGCTCTGCGGGACCCGATGCCCCCGCTATGGGTGTCGTGACGAGGCCGGGAGATGGCGGCGATGATGACAGCGATCCGTACCAGACACCGACCGCGATAAGGACGGCGACACCGATGAGTATGAGCTTATGTCGTCCGAGTGTTTGAATCATAATTATTTGAGCCAATAGGTCCGGAGTACGATCTTGAAACCGTAGAACGGTTCCGAAGCGGTCCGGGCACTTCCGGAAGAAACACCGGGGATATCCGCCGGAGAGGTGGGGTCTATCGAGAGCGAGACAAGATCGACGATGCGCAAACTCGATTCGAGGTCATCCAAAAACTTCTGGAACGTGCTGTACGTGGCGCGCGTCGCAAACGTCAGAGTGAGTGAATCATATTTCTGGCTGGACGCTCCTATCGCACCGACGGCGGTCTGGCTCTTTGTCGTTTCCGCGCCGGAATTCGACACATCAACATTTTGGAGAGAGAGTCCATAGCGGCTTGCGAGATTATCGAGGTCGAGAATGAGTCGGACGTTGTCTACATGATCCGGCAATAATTTATGGAGCCGCTCAAGATCGGTCGGATTAAACGCGTTGTAGCGTGAGAGCAGTGTTTGTTTGAGCTTTTGCAATTCAGCGGCTTTGTCGAGAGCTGCGTCGTACTGGGCGATCTGGACCTTCTTTGTTTGCACGCCATCATAAGCGGGCTTCGTGTACAGGAAGAAGATCCCGCCCGCGAGTGCGCATCCGACAATAGCTATGATGAGGCGCGTCATATTAATTTTGAGAAGGCGCGACCTCGGGAGCGGCGCCCGCCCCCCCGAACGGGGAGGTCTCAGATGTTTGTTGTGCCGCCGCCCCCTCCGGTCCGAGAACGGGATTTTGCGGAGCGGCGCCCGTGCCGGCGACGCGCCCGACATAGCCTATCGCAACTGGGTTTACCGCCGCCGACAGGTTGAAGTGAACGCCATCTGCCTGACGCGCGATATTCGAGAATATCGGACTCGTGATGACGCCATTCTTGCTGAAGATATCCGCCTGGAGCGCGATCGAGTTCACGCTCTGCGCAACGCCCGCCATCGTGATCGTCATATGCTGCGCATCCGGCGCTTGAAGATCGAGCGATCGGAACGAAATGGTCGCAAGCGTCGCTTGCTGGAGCGCGAGAAAGAACAGGGTCGGTGCCACGTGCGCTCCGAGGATACGGTCGGCGGCATGCATCCGGTCGTCAAGCCGCGTTAACTCATGAATGAGGGCGGGTTCGAACGCGGCCTTCGCGCGCTCAAGCTGCGCGAGCTTCGACGCACTTTCCGTTTGAAGATATTGCTCATACAAAAATACGCCAGCACCGAGCGCCGCAGACGCGACGAAGAGCACGATCGCGCACAGCAAGAGCAGGTCGTTCAGCCCGCCGCCGCCTCGCCTCGCTGCGGGAGCAACGCCTGTATCGTGAGGTATGAACGATGTTGGTATTCCTGTTTCTGCCATATTGATAGTATCAACCGCTCTTGAGTTTGCGCAGCGCGACACCTACCGCAACTGCAAACCCCGGACCGATATCGCGCAGTACCTGCTCCAGAAACGCGGGGGCCTCAGTATGCGCAAACGGATTCGCAATTTCGACTTCCACAGAAAGCGAACTGCGCGCCTCATCTTTCAAGCCGGGAAGCGATGCGCCGCCGCCTGCTAGACAGACGCGCGATACGTTCTTATTGTATCGCTGCCCGTAACTCAATAGTACCCGATTCACTTCGGAAAACACACGCGTAAGTGTTGATAACAACGACGACTTTATCTTATCGTTCTCGTCGGGGCTGTACGCATTCGAGTCTATGAGACCGCGCTCGCGCTTTATGCGTTCTGCTTTCTCAAATTCCCAATTCATTGAGCGCGCGAGGTTTTCTGTCATGTGCTGACCTCCCATTGAAATAAGGTGGGAGAGGCGCACGATCCCGCGTTCGACGATGTAGATCTTGCTTGTCGAGGCGCCGAGATCGACCACGAGGACGGGCGCGATCCCATGTCCGATCGATGACCGCACTGCACTAAAGATCTCGATCTCGTAAAAATTGATCTTGAGCGCAGCATTTGTGGCGACAGCCTGATAGTTCCGAAGAACATCGTTATGAATGGCAACAAGGAGCACTTCCCGTCCTTTGGACTGCATCACGGTCTTTTCCTCGACACGATCGAATGCGCTTTGCTCGCCCTCCTCTTTTGGAATAACGAACCAATCCAAAGTCACTTCACTGATAGGAATAGGAATATATTTGCGCGCTTCAATGGGTATCATTCGTTTCAATTGCTCGGTCTCGACATTGGGCAGATCCAGTACCGATACAAGACTTGAGGAGAACGGGACGGAAAGTCCGCCAGTGCGCGCGGTGACATTTGCCTCCCGCATGACATCCACCAGCGCTTCCGCGATCTTCTCTGGGGGTATTTTTACCGCTTTTCCGATCGCCTGCTGTCCGTAGGGACCGAGCGCTATCTCGCCATAGGTCTCGAGAATGGCCGCACCGCGGGAGGTCCGCAGCTGCACGATCTTTGCGCTCGAAGAGCCGATATCGATACCCAAAACACTTCCTTCCGCGGTCTTTCCGAGCGAAGTTACATTCTTCAGAATGTCGCTGAGCGAGAACGCCATTTGAGGATTATATCACGCGATTGCGTCGATCTTGGCCGCGAGAATGAAGTCATTTTCCGAAAGCCCGCCGATCGCGTGTGTCGTAAGCTCCACCGCCGTCTTCCCCCACCCGATAGCGAGGTCTGGATGGTGCCCCTCGGCTTCCGCGATGGGGGCGATCTTGTTTGCAAACACCATCGCCTCTGCAAAATCCTTGAATTTGAACTGTTTTGATATCTTTTTCTTGTCAGACGACAGCGACCACCCTGTAACATGCGTGAGCATGGCGGTCGCCTCCATGGGGGTCATGGGCCGTACCCCGCCCTCGCATGCAACACAGCGTTTTTGGGCTAAATCCATACCGCTACTGTACCACGCTCCCCAAATCCTCGACTATTTCAGGTGGTATGCGTACAATCGGCCCGATGTACAAGGCAGTCGCAATGATCCGGTACGCCTGTGAATCCGTGCTCGACGCGATCTTGCCTCTGCGTGAACGTACGGCACGCACGAAAAGCCGGGAGCCGGGGGACATTCCGCTTACGCTGGAAGTGCACGACCTCCTTCAGGCCAATATTACGACGCTCATGGATTATCGGAATTCGGCCGTGCAAGACCTGATCAGGAGCCTCAAATACGACGGCTCCGGATACGCGGCGCAACTCGGAGCGACGCTTCTTGCGGATTACCTGCGTGAAGAGATCGCATCGCATCGCAGGTTCAGCAAACACAAGATCCTTATCGTACCAGTCCCGCTTCACGGCACACGCGCGCGTGAGCGCGGATTCAATCAGGTCGCGCTGGTGCTCGAATCGCTCCCGCAGGAATTCCGCGATGGTACGCTGGCGAAATTCGCGCCGGAGGCGCTCACGCGCGCGCGTGACACCAGACCACAAACACACCTTCCCCGTTCCGAAAGACTCTCGAACGTCGCGGGCGCGTTCGTGGCACCCAACGCCGCGCTCGTCGGCAAAACGCATGTGTTTCTCATCGACGACGTCACGACGACCGGCGCGACTCTCGTGAACGCCGCAACGCCGCTCCGGCGCGCCGGAGCGGAAGTTACCCTCCTCGCCCTAGCGCGAGCATAGCTAGATGCGGGCTGTGCTTGAGATAGCTCGAACTTTCGCCCTGAGCCTGTCGAAGGTTGGCGGAATACATTTGAGCGGCGCGAAGCGTATACAACTTGTTCTTTGAAATATTTAGTTTGTGAGTATGAAGGCGGCATCGCTCCAGTCAACATCAAGCTCGACTGAACAAGTCGGAAACTGTGCCGGACATTCGTCAGCATTGCCGGTTTTGCTAACAGTCGCTTTCATGATGTATCGCGTACCCGGATTCACATAGCCGCCGCTGTACAACTTGCCCACAACCCACGAAGCACTTCCGTTACCCGTTTTAATTGGAACCACAGAAATACCTGAACGAAGACCACTTTCTGTGCAATTAAGGCATGTGTTTTTTTCGCTGATTGCTGGTTTATCACCCGTAATTTCGAAAAGTTCCACGTCTAACTGCGCTCCTTCGGCCTTGTCTTGAATATTCATCGCCTTCCATTTCACAGGCACTGTGCTGCCGATTGTCAGAACTTCTCCGCCGTTCGGCGAAGTAAGTCTAATACCTCCATATGTAATGTCTGAAATATCTCCCTCTTTATATTGGGGAGGTGGACGATGTGCGTTCCAAAACGCGAACGCTTGCCAAATCGCCAGTGCAACGACAACGGGTGCTACGAGTATAGTTGCCACCTCGAACCACTTGAGACGAAGCCTGTGTTGTAAAAATTTAACAACGAGGGTAAACGCCACTATTCCTACAGCGACGAAAACCAGTATCGCTATCACGGGAGCAATGGTTCCAAGAGCGATGAATGGAAGCAGAAAGAACAAAGCCCCCAATTGACTTACAACATAGCTGACAATGTACAGTCCTAAAATAGTCCACGCGAGATGTGGAATCACCTCCTTCTTTCTTCTGAGATACCACCTGAAAAGATAATAGTGGGAGGTAAAAAGAAACACGATGAGGAGGCCATTAACCAACAATGATTCCATGAATAAACATTGATTGTATGAATAAAAATTTTCTTCTTGACCTGAGCTTGTCGAAGGTTTTCCCCACTCCATGGTATCACGCTTTCAATCTGTGGAGAGGGAGGGATGTGCGGCCAAGAGCTCGTTTTGACGCCGTCGCGCCAAAACTCCTCTCGGCCCTGCTCGCGCCATCCCGCCTGCTGGCGGGTCCCGCGGCGCTCGCTTTCGAATCCCTCCCCATACGCTCCGACATACATTCGCATCACAGTTGGCAATGAAAGGTGCGCCGATACCCGTCATTCAGGCATTATTGGGTCACAGCAGTGTTTCCACGACCATGAGGTACTCTCATGTCGCACCATCCTCGCTTCGCTCTGCGATAGAGATGTTGAGTCCGAAAACATCCGTAAATAGCGTTTTACGGCAACCTGACGTCAACACATTCCTCGCGAAATCAAAATCGTCTACGTAATCTTGGCGGAGAGGGAGGGATTCGAACCCTCGGAGCCCTTTAGAGGCTCAACACATTAGCAGTGTGCTGCATTCGACCGCTCTGCCACCTCTCCGTGCGCTCCACCATATCATGCGGGGCAAAATATGGCGAAACAGGTATAATCTATCCGATCTGATCCCCGTATGAACATTACGTGCGCGACCTACAATATCCTACACGGCTATCACAGCGACATGATACTCAAAAACCTCCGCTTTTTGATCGACGGAGGCGCGGATATCGTCTGCCTTCAGGAAGCGGAGCCTCAATTCGCGGGAGCGATCGACACGCTACTCATCGAAAAAAATCTCTCGCATTGGCGCGTACATCACGCGCATGTGGGCTTTGGCGGCAACCTTGCGATCCTTTGGAATACGGATCGTCTTGACCTCGTGGACACAAAGATCGTCAGGTTCCACAAACTACGGGTCCCCTCCCGCTTGCAACGCATTCGTGGATTCACCGACAGCATAGAGCGCGCCGCCCTTATCGGCACGTTCATGTGCGGAGAAAAGACGATACAAGTGGCAAACGCGCACATCGCGTGGGAAGGGGGAATGAAGCACCGCATGCGACAGATCCAACATCTGCGGGAGACCATCGAGGAGGATGCGGCCGATGCGCGCATCGTGGCGGGAGACTTCAACACGGTCGGTCTCCATGCCCTGCGCCACGCGCGCGAAAGAAAAGTCGAACAAACGCTCGGAAAAAAATATGTGAACGCCCTCCCAAAACTGCGGTGGAGCTTTGACATCGCGTATTCGGATCCGCGAGACAAATTGCGCATCCTCGCATCGCTCTATTATCTCGGGGTAAAATTCCGCAATCGATTGGACTACATATTTGCGGCACATCTGGACGTCATCTCCGCCACCATGCACGATCTACCCGGCTCGGATCATCGACCGCTCGTAGCAACGTTTTCCACTGACTTGTCGAAGCGGCCGAACGCGTTATCATAGACGCATGCAAGAACTTGGCATGGGATACGGGGTGGGAGTGCCGCTTTTCACGCCGATGCTCGGCGTGACGTTCATCGCGCTCGTCCTCTGGAGTTTCGTGTGGAAGGGGCTCGCGCTATGGCGCGCGGCGAAACGGGGGGAGAAGATCTGGTTCGTCGTCTTTCTCATCGTCAATACCGCAGGAATTCTTGAGATCATCTATCTCTTCCTCGTCACGAAAGCAAAACTCTCGGATTTCTCGATGTCCTCAGAAAAACACGGCTAGAGGATTTTGTGGATAAACCACGTAAGTATTGAAAGTACGAGTGCGCCCAGGAGTGCGGCCCCAAAACCGGCGACGGTGAATCCGGGCACAATGAGCGTCACCGCCCAGAAAAGGAGCGCGTTCAGAATGAATGAGAATAGGCCGAGGGTAACGATGGTTATCGGAAGCATGAGTATGGAAAGCACGGGTCTTATGACCATCGTTATCACAGACCACACGAGTGCCACCAAAAGTATGGTGATCCATCCGCCGGCAACCATAATGCCGGGCACGATCGAAACGGTGAGATACACCGCCGCGACAGTACCCAGATAGCGAAGTATTGTGTGCATTTCACAATTCTATCAGAAAGTGACTGTGGTACGCAAAAGTATGTGCGATTACGTCGCACGAACGTACTCGTTCGTGCGTGACACTCCTCGTATCTGCCTCCGGCAGACGCTCGGCCCCTACGAGCCCCTCTCGGGGGTGTCACCACGGAATAACGTGAGACGCTAGCGTCCCACGTTATTCCCACGCCCTCTCATCATCCACGAGCGCGTCGCTCACGAGAGCCTCATCTTCATCCGCGTCCTCGTCAAGCACTTCCCCGAGCACCTCTTCGGAGATCGCACCGTCTTTCTTCACATCCTCTTCTTCATCGTGATAGACCATAGTTGTTATTTTTACCTATACCCCTCGTTAACACGACCATCTTACCTAGACCCACCCCGCGTGCAATATCAAAAAAAGAAGACTGTGAATAACTCAAATGTATACTGTCGTGATGGCCCCCGAGGACTTACTCTCGAAACACTTCCGGCTCACGCCGCCTCAACTGAGGGGCCTCAGGAAACTCGGGCTCGCAACTATCCGCGACATCCTCTACCACTTCCCCGTCCGCTACGATGCGGGCGGGGGCGAATCCCCCATCACGGGAGCTCTGCCGGGGACATCGGTAACCATCTTCGGAACGATCGGAAAACTCGGCACACGAAGATCGTGGAAACGCAAGATCCCCGTGGGGGAAGCCACTATCACCGATGCGACGGGCTCCCTCAAGGTGATGTGGTTCCACCAGCCGTACCTGGCAAAAAAATTCTCCGAAGGCATGTTCGTGAAGGCGGTCGGCACCGTCTCTGGCGCGGGGGGGAGATCGTACCTCGCGAATCCACATGTGGAGGTCGCCGACCCGTCGGAAACGGGCATGTTCGTGCCCAAAGACGCTCCGCGTGACGCGGTGCTCTTTGCCGTCTACCCCGAAAGCCGCGGCATCACATCGCTGTGGTTCAGACACGCGTTCGAGAGACTCTATGCGGAAGGCGCGCTCGATGTCGTTACAGATCCCATTCCTCCTGCGATCATCGGGCGATACAACCTGCCTGACCTCAAAAGCGCGTTGTTATATATCCACAGGCCCGACAACCTGAAGCACGCCGAGGCCGCGCGTAAACGATTCGCGTTCGAAGAGATCCTCTCCATCCAGATCACGCGCGCAAAAGAGCGTGCAGAAAATGATTCGCAGGCGTCCTTTCCCATTCAGGAGGGAGGTGCGCTTGCGGAAAAATTCCTCGCCACCATCCCCTTTCCCCCCACAGGAGCACAGAAACATGCCGTTCGGGACATCCTCTCTGATTTTGAAAAGCCGCATCCTATGGCACGACTCTTGGAGGGCGATGTGGGGAGCGGCAAGACGCTGGTCGCTGCGGCCACAGCCTATGCGGTCGTGAATAGCCGCCCGCCAAAGAGAACGAGCGGCACATTACAGGTCGCATACATGGCACCGACAGAGATACTGGCAAATCAGCATTTCCAGTCGTTCATCGAATATTTCAGAGAACTCCCCATCAATATCGCGCTCATGACGGGAAGCGGATGCAAAAAATTTCCTTCAAAAGTCGTGAGAGGGGGTGCGACGGACATCTCGCGGGCGCAACTTCTTAAGTGGATCGCAAATGGAGAGATAGCGATGCTCGTGGGCACGCATGCGCTCATCCAAAAATCCGTAAAGTTCCAACATCTCGCGTACGCGATCGTGGACGAGCAACATCGATTCGGGACCCTCCAAAGGAGGGCGCTCGCGCACAAGGAGGACGCGGCGCCGCATTTTCTTTCGATGACCGCCACCCCCATCCCCCGCACGCTCTCTCTCACGCTCTATGGCGACCTTGACCTTTCACTTTTGGATGAATTACCGCCGGGACGCGCGAAGATCGCGACGAGGATAGTGAAACCGAACGAACGCTCCAACGCATATGAGGCGGTGCGCCAAGAATTGGAGAAGGGCCGCCAGGCGTACATCATATGCCCGCGTATCGAAGAGCCGGACCCGAGCAAGATCAATGCGCTTCAGGCAAAATCCGCCAAGGCGGAGGCAAAACGTTTGAAAGCGGACATATTCCCGAAGTACGAGGTCGGATTGCTGCACGGCGCCATGAAAGCAAAGGAAAAAGACGATGTCATGAAGCGGTTTTCCAACGGAGAGATCCAGCTGCTCGTTGCAACATCTGTGGTCGAGGTGGGCGTTAATGTCCCCAACGCGACAGCCATCATGATCGAAGGAGCCGAACGATTCGGACTCGCACAATTGCACCAGTTGCGCGGCCGCGTGATGCGCTCATCGCACCCGCCGATCTGTTTTCTGCTCACCGATTCAAAAAGCGATATCTCACTGAAGCGGCTGCGAACGCTCGAGGGGTCCGACGATGGATTCAAACTTGCCGAAGCGGACCTCGAGAATCGCGGCGCGGGCGACCTCTTTGGCCGCCAGCAATGGGGTGTTACGGACCTCGGCATGGAAGCGCTGAAAAACGTAAAACTCATCCGTGCTGCGCGGGAGGAGGCCCAACGACTTATCGCAGAGGATCCGCGGCTCTCGTCTTATCCCGAGCTTGCCAGACGCGTCGCGCGTGCAGGCAGGGAATTACACGGAGAATGACCGCGGTGTGCAGATCGGAGCGTTAATAGAACGGGGTCCACACGGCATTTTTACAGATGAGATACGTGCCACCTTGAAAACAATTTTGCATGTAGGGGCACGCGATGAATTCCTGTCTTCCCTCCGGCCCGCAGAGGGTGCCTACCTGCACATTCGCCGAGCTGCCGTACGTGCCACCGGTACTCGTGCTGCTCGGACACGTCGTCTGGGACCAGTACCCCAAGCCTCCGACTCCGTTTGCGCACCAGTACGTGAATTGGCTTCCCACACCCGCAGTACTCGTCGCGGTGGTAGACGTGTTCGTGCTCGTGGTCGTCGCAGTAGACGAGACCGTGCTTTGTACATACCACTGCCCGTTGGCACATACATACCGGATCGTTTGATCGATATGGGTTTGGCCGTGTGGTACGGTGACACCTCCCGACGTAACACAGCTCGCTCTGTTCACGGTCGTTGTAGCGGTTGACGTACCGAAAGAAAGAGTCGTCGAGTAGGTCGTGAAATTTCTCGATGATACGGCAACGCAGTACCACGACACGACACACCCGTCTGTGCCGCGCTTTCCCTGCCACGATGTTGCGCAGAGCGTTCTCGGCGCTTGGGACGTGCACTTTCCCGTAGGATTTTCCAACGTCGTTTGAGGGGAAGCTGTACTGGATGGCGTAAAATACGGCAGTGCCATGCCTCCCCCGCTTGCCGAAGAAGTGTTTTTACACACCGCTGTTATGGCAGCACGCGTCTTCGGCCCCACAATGCCGAATCCAGCATCATTCTGTGAGGTGACGATCCCCTTACTCCACTGCCAACTCTTTACCCCCTGCTCGGTAAGAGTACCGAAGTATCCGGACGCGTTGCCCGAAAGGAGCTCACCCTCGTTTACCAAAAACCTCTGCAGGGCGCGCACGTCCTCCCCCTCTGAACCAACAGTGAGCATGCGGGTGAGGACGGGACACGAGGTTGACTGCGCAGAAGACACGGCGGGCACTACGAGAAGGACAAGACCAGCCATGCCGAGTAGAACGCGCTTGAACATATTCCTACTGGGTTATCGAGAACGCAGTGCTCGTTGCGATCGCGTGATACGTCGGCAATGGAGGATTAATGGGCGGATACGTATCACCGAGATACGCGTTGGATGGGGTATAGAGCTCCGCAGTGATCTTGTATGAACCAACCTTTACCGTCTGCACTCCGCCGCAATCAGTACACATAATGGAAGATGCGGTCGGGACTGTCCACGTATAACTTCCCGATGTACTTTGGGCGCGCGCTATGATGCCTTCCCCGCTTCCGGTTTGTGCGTTTACAAGTCGTAGCAACACAACAGAATCAGATGGCGTATTCTGCGAACTCCATGAGATCGCGAGGTTCTGACCCTTCGCGACACTCGCGGGCGATCCGGACACAGAAATTGAAGGGGCACCTGCCGTCGTGCCGGCGACCGTGATCGGTATCGAAGCAATTACTTCCCGCCCCGAAGTACAGGCGACCGAACTGTTCGTACAGGCACTCCTGTTGATGAAGATGAGACGCGCCGTGTACGTTCCCGTCGTAGCATAGACATGCGTGTGCGTGCCGGAATCTAGGCTACACACGTTCGCAAGCGAACAGCCCGCAATGCCGTCGACGCGACTGTCGCCGTAATCTATCTGATACACTCCCGCCGCATATGACGTGGGGTTTTGGATACTCGTATAGAACGTAACGGTAAGCGGAGCTGCTCCTGCCATCGGCGACGCCGCGAAAACACCCGATCCGGACGTGGATGGTACACCCGAAAGCGGGATGGAGCATTTGTACGAGATGGTGCACCCATTCGCATCCGTATTCGCCTGCCATCCCGTCGAGCAGATCGTGGCCGGACGTGGTGCGAGAGGACACGACGGCGTTACGACGGGTAGCGGAGATGCATTCGCGCTCGTGCAATGCGCTGCGATTGCCGCGCGCGTGCGCGCACCGACCACCCCCCACCCCGTCGATGCGGCGTCGCCCGAGGAAACGATGCTGCGGGATGCCTGCCAATCACGCACTGCGCCTTCGGTCAGCGGACCAAAAAAGCCGGTACTTGAATCCGACGAAAGAAATCCCTGCCATGCGAGATACCGCTGCAGGGACTGCACGTCGGGACCGTTTGTGCCACGGGAGAGACTTCTCCACAGGTCAGGACAGTGGTTCGGAGCGGGGAGATTGACCGGCAATCCGGTATTCCCCGCGGTGGCGGCGCTATTCGCCTGCTGCTGGAGAGCCGCGATTTGCGTGAGCAGCGCCTGTATTTGCGCGGCGAGTTCTTCGGCCGTCAGTGCCGAAACAAAAACCGGCAACAGGAAAATCCCCACGGCGATTCCACCAACAAGAGACGAGATGTTGTTCATATTAATTCGAGATCGTAAGAGTAACGTCGTCGATACGCGAGAGGCTCGGGCCGCGTTTGAGGGTGATCGTATATGAACCGCTTTGCGCATACGTGCGCGTGAAAGTCTTGAGCGCGGGCGTCTGAGCGCATGAGGACCCGCCGTCACTCTGCGTGACGTTGCTGCTTCCGTCTCCCCACGAGAGATTGTATCCGGTACACGAGGACGGGATATCGAACGATACGGTGAATGTCAGAGGATCCGTGCCTGAGGACGTAATCGATGGCGGATTGTAGGAATAGGAACCGGACCCGGAACCCGTAGACGAACCCGATCCGACGATGATGGTGACGGCGCCGACGATCGGCTGCGAGGCACCGGCACCTCCCTGATAGAGGGTTGCTCTGAAACCGCCGCTCTGCGTGTACGTGTGCGTAACGCTGTAGTTCAACCAACCGCCAACGCTCGCCGGCAAATTTACCGAGGCCAAGCTTCCGTCACCGAAATCCAAAGTCGATGCGCAGCCGCCCACGCAAAACCCTGCGTCATTGCTGTTCACGATGCCGGAAAACGTAACGTTGAGCGGCGCATTACCCGATGTTGGCGAAGCGGTGAACGATTCGCGCGGAAGATCGGGGGTGAATACGGGCGCGGGAGGACCTGAGACGGTGACCGTCGCGGTCGTCTCGTGTCCGCCGGCCGAGAGTTTTATCGTATACGTTCCTCCGTACTTATACGCGTGCGAATAATTCTGATTGATCTGCGTGCAATTTCCCGCGGAAACCGGTATCTGCTGAACCGGCGAACCGTCTCCGAAATCAAGTGTGTATGTCGCCGCGAGACACGATTTTGTCGTGTTGACGGTCGCGATGATGTTGACCGCCAGAGGCGCGTTACCGGATACGGGGGAAACCGTGATAAATCCACCGACTGGTACCGGCGCGCTCGGACCGGGAATGCCGCCATAACTACCCGTCGTGCACAAAAGTGCGATCGCTGCAGCAGTGCGCGGTCCGACGACACCGTATCCGGTCGACTCGGGGGTGCCGGAAGAAACGATATTATATTTCGCCTGCCAGCGCTGGACGGCGCGCTCGGTCAATGCGCCATAGTACCCGCTGATATTTGCTTCCGGATAAATGGATGGGTCACGCGCAAGAAATTGCTGAAGGCGCGTTACGTCACTACCCGAAGCACCCTTCTTCAAAGTTCTTCCCACAAGCGGGCAAGAGCTCGAATCAGTGACCACCCCCGCTGCGGGCACATTTCCAGCTTGGGCAACGCCAAGCTGCGCCTGGAGTACCGCTATCTGATTCAAGAGTATTTGCGCCTGCGCCTGTATCTGTGCCGGCGTCAATGCACCGGTGTTCACGTTGGTATTTGTAATTACAGATGAATTAACGGTGATCGTTCCCGCCTGACCCACTCCACCGATTCCTCCGTGGAAATTGCAGTGATACGCGTACGTCCCTGGCGCATTAAACATTGCGGCGAACGACTGGCCCGCCGCAACAGTACCGCTGTCAAAGCTTCCATTGTCTCCGATCGCCGTATGCGCTATTGAGCTCGTATTTATCCACCTGACCGTATCTCCGGGATTAATGACGACGTTTCTGGGAGAGAACGTGCTATCGGTCATCGTTATCGTTACTTCTGCCGCGAGACTTCTGCCTGGAAATATGAAAATGAGCGATGCAAACAGAATTAATAGTGCTGCATACGAAAAGCGGAGAGAGTATTGCATACCGCTATTGTCGCACGCTAGCAGAGTGCCGCAACCCAGCAATTCACATCGTTGTCCGCCCGCTTGGACTCGAACCAAGAACCCCAGAGGTATAAGCTCTGTGCTCTAACCATTGAGCTACGGGCGGATGTGCCTAGCGTATCATTCTAGCGACAGCCGACGCAACACGCTTGTCGAACATGTCGGGGACGATTTTGTTGGCTGTCGGTTTTTTGACCAACGCTGCTATCGCCTTCGCGGCTTTAACTTTCATTTCATCGGTGATCTTTCGCACCCTGTTATCAAGCGCGCCGCGGAAAATGCCGGGGAATGCAAGAGAATTATTTATCTGGTTCGGGAAATCCGAGCGACCAGTGCCAATGACGAGCGCTCCCCCACGCCTCGCTTCGTCTGGCATTATTTCGGGTGTCGGATTTGCCATTGCAAGCACGATGGCTTTCTTCGCCATAAGCCGGACATCATCGGCTTTCACGAGATTCGGGCCGGAAACTCCCAGCAGAACATCCGCGTTCCTGAGGGCGTCCTGCAAATTTCCCGTAATTCCCTCTGAGTTAAATGTCGCAAGCTCTTTCTTGTGCGCTTCCGGCCGTGAGGCTTCAATGATGCCTTTGCTGTCGAGCACAACAATATTCTTTGCCCCCGCCGCATGCAAAAGCCGCGCGGTCGCCGCTCCCGCGGCTCCCGCACCCAAAATAACAATGCGGGCAGAAGCCATTTTTTTACCGACAACCTTGAAGGCATTCATGAGCGCCGCGAGAACCACCACTGCGGTTCCGTGCTGGTCATCGTGCATGACAGGTATATCGAGCGCTTCGATGACGCGGCGTTCTATCTCAAAACACTTGGGCGCCGCGATGTCTTCAAGATTGATGCCGCCGAACGCGGGCGCGACCCGTATCACCGTGTCAACGATCTCATTTACATCCTGCGTATCGAGCACAAGCGGTATCGCATCCACTCCGGCAAATGTTTTGAAAAGCGCGCACTTCCCTTCCATGACCGGCAACGCACCGAGTGCCCCGATATTGCCGAGCCCCAATACCGCCGAACCATCGGAAATGACGGCGACCGTGCGGCCCTTTATCGTGTAGTCGCGCGCTTCTTTCGGATTTTTTGCGACATGGCTCGATACCGCCGCCACGCCCGGTGTATAAACGAGCGAGAGGTCGGCCCGGTTGCGCACGGGCGCCGCAGGTATAATCCGAATTTTGCCACCGAGTTTTTTGTGGAGTGCTAGGGCCTTTTTAGCGACGTCGGTCTTCTTCATGAGCGGCAGTATATCTCTTTTCTCAAAACAGGGAACCCCGGCCGTTATCTACTTAAGTCAAAGTAGCTACGTACACAGGGTTCAGAAGAAGAACGGCGGGAGCCTCCAGGTGCGACCTTTGTAGTCGCGATACGCCTGCCCATATGTTGCTTCTAGATGGATTTCTTCCGCACAGGCGACCCTATGCGTGAAGTCGAGCAAATACGGCAGGAGTACCAATAGATAGCTCGCGAGGCAAAGCTCGGTTGCCAGAAACCCGAGTAACACGCCGAGGTAGTATGGGTGCCGGATAAAGCGGTACGGCCCCGAAGTGGCGAGCTCGTGGCTTGGTACAAGCGCGGGCGATGTCGCCGGGCTTGCCCAGGTCTTACTCCTTACCTCCATTACGCGCGGCCAAGTCATGAGTGCGCAGGAAATGAGCGCGAGAACGAGACCACACATCCGTACCGCCGTGTTGTACGGCTCCGGTAGATTCATCGGCAAGTCGAAGCCGAATACCTGAGCCAATGCACATGCAAAGCCCAGATATATCGAGTTCGAGCTCCCCCTGCCGTCGGTTCGTCTACGCCGCGTACTCCTTCGAACGTCGAAGAGTACGCGGATGGCGAGCGTCAGAATAACGAAGACGCCCAGCGAAATCTGATAGTAGATGTTCGCCATCTGCTATACTCCTGGTTGAAGTGAAAGAGCGGACGGAAACAATATACTTTCCCTATGCCTCAGTCAATCACCATTAAAAAACCTTTTGATGCACATATTCACCTGCGCCGGGGGGCGATGTTGCGGGCGGTGACGCCCTACACGACGGAAAGGTTTTACAGTGGCATCGTGATGCCGAACACCGATCCGCCCATTGAGACTCTGGAACAAGCAGCGGAATACAAAAAAGAAATCCTTGCGGCAGTGCCTGCGGGGGCTACGTTCGAGCCGTTGATGACCTTCTATCTCACAAAGAACCTGAAACCAGCGGAGATAGAAAAGGCAGCCAAAGACGGTTCAATACGAGGCGTCAAATATTATCCGTGGGGATATTCGATAAATTCCCAGTGGGGGCCGAGAAATGTCGTTGATGCCGTGGAGGTGTTGCATGCGATGGAGAATGCGGGAATACCACTACTCCTTCACAGCGAGGTTCACCTGAACGATCATAATGAAGAAGAGGACCCGTACGAGGGCGAGAAGATCTTTTTCCGCGACATCCTCCCGAAGCTTCTGGAAACGTACCCCGAGCTCAAAATTTCGCTTGAGCACGTGAGCACACGCGAAGCGGCCGCATTCATCGAGAAAAACGGAAAAGCGGGGCAGCTTGTCGCCACCATTACGCCGCATCACCTCGTCTACGATCGCACGCACGCATTTTCCGGCGGCTACCGAACGCTTTTGAACTGCAAGCCGCTCATCAAAATGCGCGAGGATCGCGAGGCTCTGCGCGCGCTGGTAAAAAAAGGGTTGCCGTTCGTGCATGCCGGCACAGATACCGCGCCACACCCCGAATCCAGAAAATTCTCCTCATGCGCGGTATATGGCGCGTTCAATGCACCTGTCGCTGTCGAGCTGTACACGCAGGTTTTTGATGAAATAGGCGCCTTGGACAAGCTCGAAGATTTCCTTTCGATGAACGGTCCGAAATTCTTTGGCGTCGAGCCGAGCACGGCGTCAATGACACTCGTAAAAAGGGACTGGCAGGTTACCGAGTCCGTGGTGACCGACGAAGGCGTGAACGTCTGGCCCATCGGTCACGTGCAGCACGGCCTCGGCAACGAGATCATTCGCTGGCAGATCGCGGCTTAATTCCACCAGGAATCCCCTTCCGAACTCTTGAACCCAATGTCGATGGCACGCTGATTGGCCACCGCTTTTAATTCTCCAACTGCCGAAACATTCGACTGCAGATCGGATTGCATAATGTCGCGCCTAACGACTTCGAGCGCACCGAGCGTCCGCGCCGCCTGAAATCTGGTCTTGAAATTTTTTATGTGGATCTCCTGCACCTTCGAATACGTGCCCTTGCGAGCGCTCGAGAGAAATTCGTTGGAAGGCTCGGGAAGCCTTGGGTCCGGCATTTCGTAAGTATACCCCCTACACCAACGGCTGGTGTTCTATGTCTTCCTTTCTCTTCGGTGTGATGCCGTGCGCGATCAGGATCTTCTCGAAATCTTCGCGTTCGATGGTCTCCACTTCGATGAGGTGTCCCGCAATTGCATCCAGTGCCTCGCGGTGTTTCGTGATAATGCTTTCGGCCTTTTTGTACGAACCGGAAATTATCTTTTTCACCTCGGCGTCAATGGTGGCGGCAGCCTCTTGTGATTGGTCTCCACCTTCCACGCCACTCCCGAACATCGTTCTGCCCTGTCCCGCGTCAAATGCCATCGGCCCCACTTTGTCGGACATGCCATAGCGCGTCACCATGTCACGCGCAAGGGCGCTCAATACTTGCAGATCATTGGAAGCACCGGTCGTGATATCGCCAAACACCGTTTTCTCCGCAATATAGCCTCCGAGCGCAACAGAAATATCATCGAGAAATTCCTTGCGCGATTGCATCTTACGATCTTCGAGCGGCAGCTTCAGCGTGTATCCCGCGGCACGGCCACGCGAAATGATGGATATCTTATGCACAGGGTCCGCATACGGCAACACCGATGCGATGAGTGCATGCCCCGCCTCGTGGTATGCGGTGATCTCTTTTTCTTTCTTATTCAACACATGACTCTTGCGCTCAGGCCCGAGCATCACTTTCTCTATCGAGCGAATGAGGTCGTACTGCGTGATCTCGGTCCGATCTTCACGTGCCGCAAGGATCGCGCCCTCGTTCATGAGACTGGCCAGATCGGCTCCGGAGAAACCCGGCGTGCGCTCGGCGATCACGGTGAGCTTTACGTCGGCACCAAGCGGCTTGGAGCGCGCATGCACACGCAATATCTCTTCGCGATCTTTGCGATCGGGGAGGTCGATCGTGACGCGTCTGTCGAAGCGGCCGGGGCGCAAGAGCGCAGGATCCAGAACGTCCGGTCTGTTGGACGCCGCCATCACGATAACCTTTTCATTCGGTTCGAATCCGTCCATCTCCACCAGTATCTGATTGAGCGTTTGCTCGCGCTCGTCGTTGCCACCGCCGACACCCGTGCCGCGCACGCGCCCCACCGCATCGATCTCATCAACGAAAATAATGGACGGCGCAGCTTTCTTCGCGGTCTGGAAAAGATCGCGCACGCGCGATGCGCCAACGCCGACGAACATTTCGACGAACTCGGAGCCGGAAATGGAGAAGAACGGCACACCCGCCTCACCCGCAACAGCGCGCGCAAGTAGCGTCTTTCCCGTACCCGGCGCGCCCATGAGCAATACGCCCTTCGGGATGCGCGCTCCTATTTGGATGAACTTTTTGGGATTCTTCAGGAAATCGACGATCTCAAGGAGCTCGCTCTTTGCCTCTTTTGCGCCTGCGACATCCGCGAACGTGACTTTTTGCACTTCATCTTCCGGATTCACGAGACGCGCCATGGAACGCCCGAAGGTGAATGCCTGCATACCGGCTCCCCGCATCTGCCGCGAGAGATACCAAATGACGCCAAACAGGAAGAGGACCGGAACGATGATGGGTAGGAGCGTGAGCGCCCAAAAGCGCAATCCGCCCTCGTCTTTTATCTCAATTTTGACTGCGGCCAACTTTGCGGGGTCAATGGAATAATCCGAAAGCGTCTCCACGAGCGAGTTCTCGCTCTCTTTGCGCGAAGTCTTCTTGCTTTCATCGGCGTAGACGGCGGTGATCTTGTCGCCCGCGACCTCTATAGAAGTGATAGTGCCTGCGGTGATGTCGGCTGCGATCTGCGAGAGGGCGATCTCTTCGCTTTCAGTGGAAATATATTGCCGTGCGTACGAATAACCAACTGACAACACGAGGAACACCGCGAACGCCGCTGCGAGTTGTGCCCAAAGCGACGGGCCGCCCGGGACGGGCTTCTCGCCTTCCCCTCCCTTCTTGCGCGGATTCTCTACGTTCTTTGCCATAAAGGCGCATTATACATACTGAAGGGGTGAATGAAAGAACACGACCGCGGTGTATAGTGTTCGTATGACCGTCGTTGAAAATAAACGTGTTGGGTTCGACTACACCATCCTTGAGGAGATCGAGGCGGGTTTGGAGCTGCTCGGGCTTGAAGTGAAGTCCTTGCGCGCGGGCCACGGCTCGCTCAAAGGCGCACGGGTGGTCGCGCGTGGCGGTGAAGCCTACCTCGTCGGCGCATCCATCCCTGCGTGGCAAGTGTTGAACGCACCCAAGTCTTACGACCCCGAACGCACGCGCCGTCTCCTCCTTTCGCGCAGAGAAATCGCCCGCGTGGCCTCGGCCGAGGGCGAAAAGGGGTTGACAATAGTGCCACTTAAGGTGTATAATCGCGGACGAAACCTGAAGCTGCGTATCGCCATCGCCCGCGGTAAGAAAAAAGAGGATAAGCGTCAAACCATACGGGCGCGAGAAGAGAAACGGCGGATTGAGAGAACTTTGAAAACTAAATAATTGAGTGTCGGAATGTGGCCCAACAAAAGGAGGACGCCACGATGTCCCGATTGAAAATGAATCTGCTCGACAGTATCATTTTGCGCACGACCCACGCACTGATGGCACTTTCTGTTTACGGTGCATATTACATTGGCACCTTGCAGGGCTAGCTTTTGCACTAGCCCGGACAACTGCGGAATCGCGTTCGCGCGATTCCGCCCACATTCCGACATTCAATCGCCAGTCGATCGCCACCTCTGATCCTTTTTAGGATCGGAGGTGGGGGGTGACTGGCTTCGACAGGAAATTCAATGTGCCTGTGTGCGATGCGGAAGTGAATGTCCTTCCCTAAAAACATTCAAATCTAAGTGCAAATAAAACTGCACGGGGGGTTCTTTCTCCGATTCAGGCGAAAGACCTCGGCCTCGTTTTCGCTTAAACGCCTAAACGACCGTTCGTCCGGCTGACATCCGATACGCCGATGCGAACGTCATACATTTCGGGTCCGGCCCTCACTTCACTCCGAGTCAAGGTCTAAAGAAAGAGAGTTCGACGTTGGACTATGTTGTGTATTCTTGAGGTCCGATGTCTAAACAAAATTGAATGCTCTACGCATCGTAGAATCGCTTTCACATCATTTTCTGGACTCGGGATCGTTCCCCGACACCTCCACAAAATAAAGAAAAACCGCCGGATAGCCGGCGGTTTTTCTTTTACTTACCCTTCGACGCTCCTTAGTTCGTCGTTCGGAAAGTAGCCGGCCACGTAACCTGTACGTTGCCTGACCCATCCCTTGTGTAGATCACGTAGTAATACGTGGTATTCGGCTGAAGACCTGCAATACTCACGCTCTGTGAAGTACGGAGTAGTGTGTCGGTCATAGCAACGCTTCCAGAAATCGTTACATCAGTCATACCTTCAATCATTGAAGGATACGACGTACTGTAGTAGACGATACCTGCAGCCTGCTCACTCGTGTTCCATCGAATAGAAGCAGAGTTTATCCCTGGAGCCTGGGTTACGCCCCAGATAATCGGTGCATTAACATCTCCACCGAGATTACCTCCCATCTGCGCGTTGATCGCGACAAGAGTGACTGGTCCAACACGGCCAACAGTTGCGATGCCATTGCGTGCTTGGAAATTCGAGACGGCTGACTTTGTCAGTGAACCGAAATATCCAGTCACGAGACCTTGTGGGTAAATCGTGCGATCCTTCGCAAGGAATGTCTGGAGCGATGATACATCCGCGCCTGAATTCCCTTCTTCTAATTGTCGGTAGAGCGTGTCGGCGTTGGCAACACCGACGAAGGCGAAAATCGCGACTGCGACTGCCGCAGAGAGAACGAGAAAAGATTTTGTTGTTGTCATAATTTTGTTATTGAGGAGAATAATAGACGATTGTCACTTCATGTACTGTCCGACCAACAAAGCGTCTCCGCATAAATTGGCCGGGGAGTGAGACCCTTAATAGCAGCGCGTTAGGCTGTTGTACTCTTCGGATCGAGTGATCCTCGGAAGCAAATCTATTTTCCTAAGCGCGCCAACTAGAAGCTTTTCCACTGCAATTTTTACTACAGTCGACTCTTGGATATGAACGAGTCTAAATATGCGCTCTGATGAGATACTTGCGACCTGTTCATAGTATGCTTTTCTTGACAGAAAGCAAGGCATGTTGCGTTATGACACACTAATGGAAATAACCCTAATTCTGATTTCAAAAGACCCGCGACAATAGAGTTTTCCAAATGTCCCGACTATCTCCACAAAAATAAGGAACGTAGTGACTATATTTTTGTAGGATGCCGTGCGCAGACACGGCGCCACAAATCAACAACGGGCGCCGTAAGGCGCTTTTCGTTTACGTCGCAGAGATATATATTATTTCTTCCTCTCAAATGAAACCTCTTGCGGCCCTGCCGCATATGCGGCGACTTGGTATGGCTGAAAAATGAAGGTTACTTTGTCGGCAGAGATCAGGAACGAACTGAAATTCTCGGGATTGGAATTCGCTCCCTCCGAAAAAAACGTTTCACCAAGTTTCTGTTTCAGTTGCGCTGTCGCCGCTACCGATACTTGCTGCGCGGTCATGCCGATCATTTTGAATGCATCACTTTGCAGAAGCCGTTTGCCGGTCGCCCTGTCGAAATTCAACCCGCTGAACAAAGAATTCGGGTGCGCGCCGCCGGTGTATTCTGAAATGACGAGTTTGAAAGACACGATGTCAGAACCGATGTACGGGGATTCATAGCGCACCGTGAGCTCGTTTTGCGGCGACGCCATATCGGGAGGATTTGCGGGAAGTGCCTTGAATTCTGCGGTGGTCCCGTTCACGATCTCTTCTATCTTTGCATCGATAGCCGGAGTATTGAATTTCGGATACTGCACATCGATCACGTACGTTGTTGTCTCTTCGTTCATCGTCCCCATGGTGACCTGCACCTGCGGGGTTGTGGTAGCAGTAGGGACATTTTGCGCTTGCAGCTCCGTTTGCGCACGAGTTGCAAACACATAGCCTCCCCCGAAAGCAAGCGCCGCAACGATCACGTATCCGAAAAAGTGCCCCATGCGCCAAGTATACGCTCCTGCACCCAAAGACAAAAGCCGCCCCGAGCGAGATCGGGGGCGGCTTTTGTTTGTGAGACAAAGGATCTTACATCTCCATCCCTATCGTGACCGAAACTGAGCCGTTCCCGGCATCCGTGACATAGATGCCGATCGTGCGTGTGTCTTTCTTCGCCGAAAGTACCATGGCACCCGCGGCATTCGCCTCCCCCTCGATCACCCACGCATTTTTAGTGAGTCCGCTCTTGTAGTATTCGATGACACTCTGCGCAGACGCATTCACCACGTACACCATCGTCGCACCTGCTGCTCCCGTTTGCGGATTTGAGGTGCCGGAGTATTGGATCGTCGCTCCCGAATAATTTGTCGGTGCGTCCGATGGCCAATTTGAAGGCATCGATGCCCCACCGCCCACGGTGACCGTGCCTTCGGCGTTGCTGTAAGTTACCGCACCATTTCCGGCCGGATTCACGTTGACGCCTGCCGCGCGCATTCCCATAAAGCCCGCGCCTCGGCTTAGGTATCCCCCGACGAGAACGACAGCTACGATAGCGCCGATAATGTACCACATCTTATTTCCCGAGCCTGATGTGGAAGGCGTACTTGTGTTTCCTTCTGGTGGCATACTAAATTTCATTATGTTGCTAAGTCCTCGCAGTTTCGCACCGTCCCCGCAGGTGTGCAAGGACACCAATGTCCGGAAATTTCGAGCGCACACTTTACCTATGAACACACGTCCGACAGCGATAAAGACGACAGGGTGTGCGAAAGTCTGATCTAAAAGCGTCCACAGGACCTTCGAAAACCGGACACTTTCCCCTGTATACTTGGCAACATGCATGTAGCGGTCCGCTCCGGAGCAGAATTTCCCTTTTTCGTGCTAACGATTACGTTTGCCATCTTTTTGGCACTCGTACCCACCCCTGTTTCCGCATTTGTGTGTCCTGACGGTTCGGAAAGTCACGCCGCAGCGGCCGACGAGGTCCCTGGGGTCCCGGCAGGAACCCAAACGTGCGCACAGGGTACAAATGTTTTAAACGGCGGATGCGAGTCGAATCCATACCCGTACCTTGAGCAGCGTCATGTCGGCGACCGTTCAAACAGTTTTGTTACCCCAGTCGCTGGAACGCAATACGGCACAGACTTGAAAAGGGGGATAAACCCCTCACTTGCATGCAGATTAAAAAAATTCATGGAGTTCGCTGAAACAAAAGGATGTCCCGTTAAGATCAGCAGCGCGATGCGACCGCTACAAAAATGTAACCCGAACGGTGGTGCATGCGCTCCGCAGGGCGCATCGTGTCACCAGTACGGTCTCGCGGTTGACGTCCAGGCCAGCACGCAATGTTTGGCATGGATATTGGAAGTGCTCGGCAGAAAGAACCCGAACTCTCCTTTCGGTCTGCATTCAGCCTACTCAGAACATGAGGGATATCGCCATCTGCAATGCGTGGAGAATATCCAGGCCTCATGCAGTCCCCAAACTAAGGGCTGCGATGGTAAGGTGAATATAAATCCCGATCTTTCAACCATTCCAAGCCCCCAAGGATCTCCTTCCTCCTCGCTTTCCGACGCCATTCGGCGGGCACTCGGCATGCAGCAACAGCCACCGCTTCCTCCTCAGCCACCGCTCCCCCCTCAACCGCAATTGCCGCCGCAACCTGCGCTCCCCGCGCAACCCGCGGTATCTTCTGAAAGTCCGCAAGTCACACCTGTATCAAGCGGCATCAACACAAATCCGGTCGCAATAACACGCCCGACGCAAACGACCTCCACTTCGACCAAAAAGGCCACCTCCACCTACGAGCTCATTGATGCATTTGCAAATCCAGTGAGTGATTCGATAGATATCGGCTCTGTCGTATCGATTGCTCTCAACGATGCGCTCAGTTCCACAACACAACTCAAAGGTACAGTGCCGATGGTACGGATCGCGTCCGGAACAGTTGCAATCCAAGGATATATACCGCAGCAGACCTTCACCTCCGGCGACCTTGCCAACAATCCGGTGTGGGGTGTGGTGCCGCCACAAAACGGGACACTTGCGCGACTTCTCATCACGCTTAGAGATACGCTCCTCTACGCGCTGAACTACCTGAGACCGTTCGGGGGGAACGTGCCAAGACAGGTATATCTGGAATAACAATGTGTCTCGTGGTATAGTCCCCTCAACAAATGGGGTTCACGAAATACACATCACAGGCGGAAAAAGAGCGCGCACGGATGAACGAAGGTATCCGCGCGCCAGAAGTGCGTGTCATCGGTCCTGAAGGCGAGAATTTCGGTGTCCTCCCTATTCGTGAAGCGCTCGCGAAAGCGCAGGAACTCGGGTACGACCTCATCGAAATATCGCCCAACGCCCAACCGCCGGTCGCCAAAATCACCGATTATGGCAAATTCAAATACGAGCAAAAGAAAAAGGATAAGGAAATAAAATCCAAGGCACACGTAACGGAGACGAAAGTCACGCAAGTGAAGATCGGAACCTCGGAGCGTGACATGCAGATCAAGGCCGCAAAAGCCGCGGCGTGGCTCAAAGAAGGGCACCGCGTACGAGTCGATTTGTTCCTCTGGGGTCGCTACAAGTACATGGAATTCGAGTTCCTCAAGGAGCGTCTTGAGCGATTTCTCGCGGTTATCCCTGAGGGCTTCAAAATAGCCGAACCCATCCAAAAAGGACCCAAGGGCCTCTCCGTCTCCATCGAACGCGACCCCTCGAAGAAAAGTCCCGCCCCAAAGGAAAAGAAGCAACAGCCCCCCACCACTACCCCCACAGAGACTCTTTGAGTCGCGGCTTTGCGGCGTGTCTCGCAGGCCGACGGGCCGAGAGGCAGCGCTGCCGCAGCAGCGGCAGATAGCGACGCCGCAAAGCTGTGGCGAAAAGAGTCTTGCATTTCATCCTTTTTCGGGCATAATGGTCCGACCGCGCAATGGCGCGGTTATTCATGAAAAACAACAAATCCTACTCCAAGCGTCTGCGGGTGACCAAGAACGGGAAGATCATTGCCCGCGTCCCCGGTCAGAACCACTTCAACGCCAAGGAAAGTGGCTCCGGCCGTATGCGCCGAAAACGCTCTGTTACCTTCCACGGGGTTATGACCGCCACCGACAAAAGCCGATTCCTCCCCCACTAAGGTATGTCGCGCGTAAAACGAGGTACACAGAAAAATAAGCGCCGCAAGAATATCCTTGCGCAGACCAAGGGCTACCGCTTCGGCCGCAAATCGAAGGAGCGCGTCGCAAAGGAGGCCATCCGACATGCCGGAGCGTACGCGTTCAAACACCGTCGCGCGAAAAAGCGCGAGTTCCGCAATCTCTGGACGCTCCGCATCAACGCGGCCGTGCGCCCGCTCGGATTTTCATACTCGCGATTCATCGACGCGCTCAAAAAGGCCGATGTCGCCCTCGATCGCAAATCGCTCGCGGCACTCGCGAAGGACCATTCTGAGACGTTCGCGCGCCTTGCCGCTTCCCTCAAAGCCTAAGCGCGGTGCGCGCTACAGGATCACCTCCTTATTTTTCCCGGTGGCACCCCAGCCATCGTGGTTGTTATATACCAACATCGCCTTCTCCTTCCCTTTCGTCACCATCTCAACAAGACGCTCGACCATTGCTTTCGGGTCCGAGTCGAAAACGATCCTGTCGTTCGGACGATGGGCCGATTCGATCGCAAGCTTCAAAAGCTCATCGGTTTCCCACCCACCCTCGAGAATGCCCAGGGGGTGACGGTCCTCGAACGCCACCGCAAATTCATTCAAAGTCCCGATGCGTCCGCAACCCATGATCATCGCGTCCGATGAGCGAACGAACAGAAGGTCACGCCCCGCATAGCCAAAGCCGGTGTACACGACAACATCCATAAATTCGAGGGGCAATTTGTAAGTCTCTACGTGCTCGCGCTCGGTCGAGGCGGGCGAAAAACCGATCGAAAAACCGCATTCGTCCTTCGCCCCCATCGCCGCGTACATGGGAAACCCCGTCGTAGCACCTGTCGTGATGATGGCGCCATGCTTGGCGATCTCACGCCCGAGCTCTTTTGCCTTTTCATATGCATCAAGCCCGCACGCACCGGTTTCCGCAGCACCCGAGACTCCTATTTTCACGACACCGTATCCATCGGGCAAACGGCAAAAATTCAGGGGAACCGATGTGTGATTGGGATGGAAAATTTTTTTCGCCATGATCTAAAAGTATATCACGTTGCGTCCGGCAACCGACCGATCTTCGCTGCAAGCGTACGCGCGTTCCCGTGCGAAAGTAGTCCGAGGTACGATTCGACGCTCACGCGCTTTGGATCACCGTCGAGATTGCGCAACATACGCCGTTTTGTACTCGTGCGCAGCACGCGGTGGTTGGGAAAATGCACCCACCCGAGAAAGTCGACACCGGAGGCGAATGTGGTGATTGATACTTTTCTCGGATGCAATTCGAGTTTCAATCTGTCGCGTAAAAACACTTCTATATATAGAAGTAAAGATTGCAGATGTTGTTTCTCATGTGAGAGAACAACAAAATCATCCGCGTAGCGGATATAATGCCGTACTTTCAGCTTGTGCTTCACATGCTGATCGAACTCGTTCATGTAGATATTAACGAGAAGTTGCGACGTGAGATTCCCCAGCGGCAAACCCTTTCTATCTTCGGTTGAGTGGAAACTGCCCACTACTTCCATGACAAGCGACACGATTCGCTCATCAGGAATGTATCTGGCGGTAATGTCGAGAAGGACTCTATGGTCGATACTCGCGAAAAATTTACGGATGTCGCACTTCAACACCCAGCACGTTCTCGTGTGATTATGCGAGGCTCTGAAGGCGAACGTGCGAAAGCGGTTCATTGCTTTATGTATTCCTTTATTCCTGCGGCAGGAGTACAAATCCGCGATGAATGTGCGATCGAAGAACGGGTATAGTTTCCGGTACAACGCGTGATGCAACAGTCTGTCGCGCACGCTCGCCTTGTGGATGTCGCGGGGCTTCGGTTCGGATACCTTGAAGGCCTTGTACCCGCCATGCTTGTATGTTCCCTCTCGCAAATCGCGATGGAGAGCGAGGATGTTGTCCATTAATCTGTACTGAAACCCCTGCACGTCTTTTTTCCTCCGCTTCCCACGCAGGAATTCACGCCACGCGCCAAGCAAATTTTCTACCGAGATGATATCCTCGTAGCTATGAGTGAATTGCGCTCTTCCCATTCCTCGCCACGGGGGGGGGGGGCGGGGGGGGGGGGGGGGGGGGGGGGGGGGGGGGGGGGGGGGG
>CAYIDD010000001.1:131572-132299 GCA_964362175.1 uncultured Candidatus Saccharibacteria bacterium
CCCGCCAACCAAATTTTCTACCGAGATGATATCCCCGGAGCTATGCGGGAAATGCGCCCTTCCCCATCCCCGCAACGTACCCCCCCCCCCCGACGATTTCGCAACAACAGTTCGTTCCGGTCGTATCAAAATTAAAAGATGCATACCTCATCTGGCAGAGCTTTCTGCCTCACGTGGATAAAGCACGTCGACAGACACTTGCAAGCAGAATAGATTTAGAGATGCTTGAAACGCTCGCGTGCTCTTTTCGCGCCTCGTATATACAGGGAGAGAGAAAATTACTGGCCATCGAAACAGCGCTCGCGCGGCTCGATCTTGCAAAATTCTTTCTCGTTATCGGATGGGAGATGAAAATGCTTACAGATGCGCAACATGCCCAACTCTCGGAATATCTGGTGGAGGCGAGCAAAATGCTCGTTGGATGGAAACAATACGTTGAAAAGAAAACTCCCGCCGAGAGCGGGAGAAAGCGCTGAGTCTCCGACGACAAGGCGATTGTCGCGGTTCCAGACGTTGTCGTTACCGAGCGAGTTGACGTTGCGGTTCCACCGCCCGTCGTTCCGGTTCACGTTGACGACGGAGACACTTGTGCCCTGCGCCACCCGCACCACCATCCATCGAACTGCTCTCTGGACTGTATCGAATTCAGGGCCGTGAGCCCTCAAGCGCAGAGCACCAACTCATTTCTTTTTTGCGGGAATTGCACCCGAAACCTCGCCACTCGAAG
>CAYIDD010000002.1:0-114652 GCA_964362175.1 uncultured Candidatus Saccharibacteria bacterium
ACCGCAGGCGACGGCATCTTGGTGAACGCTGCCTCAAGCACCATCACCAATCTCGACATCATCAACGGAACATCAACCAACTTTATCGTCACGGGGAACGGTACAACCACCAACGCCACCTCCACGACACTCTTCGCCTCGACGCTCCGTGGTACCAATGCAACGACAACAACATTTGCAGCCACCTCGATCTGCTTCACCGGTGACACCTGTCGCACCACGTGGCCAACAGGTAGTGGGGGAGGCAATTCTAAGTGGGCGACCACGACTGACAGTCTCGGCATCTTCGCCAGTGACGCCAACTATGTCGGCATCGGCACTACCACTCCGCAGTGGCTCCTCCAACTCGCAACGACAAGCGCCTCCGCCTCCTTCAAAGGTCAGCTTGTTCTCACTGACATGAACGCGGCCGTAAACGCGAAGCATTGGGCGTTCCGTTCCGTCGCAGGGAACTTACAGATCGGCACATCGAGTGATGCGTACGCCACCTCGACATATCTCACCATTGCGAGCGGGGGTCGGATCGGTGTTGGAAGCACCAGCCCCATGTCGACACTGGCTCTCCAAACGACATCGGGATCTGCGCTCGTCACGACCTTTAACGGCACGGTACTTGGCCACTTTGGGGCGCATGAGGCAGGGAATCTGGATCTTGGCACGATCTCAAATCACGGTATTTCGTTCGAGACGAATGATCTCACCAGAATGTATCTTGCCCCCACCGGTGAATTCGGCATCGGCACGACCTCTCCGTTTGCAAAATTCTCGATCCACGCATACGCCAATGCGACCAACAACAATGTTCTCTTTCAGGTTGCATCATCAACCGCTGCTGCGACGACCACACTCTTTAGTGTCGATAACATCGGCCTTACGACGATCGGTGACAGCTCCGGCACCGGCGACGCGAATTTCCAGTTCGCTGCCGACACCAACGCGTGGTCGATGGGATACTTCTCCACGGACAAAACGTTTCGGATAGCATCTTCGACAAATCTCTCGTCGAATGTATATTTCCAAATTGGCAAATCGGGCACCACCACGCTCAACTCCGGCATCGTATCGTCAAACAGCGGCCAGTATCTTTGCCTCAATACCTCGACGTTCGAGATCGGCCGCAACAACACCGCCTGTTCTGCATCCTCGCTGCGTTTCAAGGAAAACATCGTAGATCTCACCTACGGGCTTGATGCTGTCATGCAACTACGTCCGGTGACCTTCACCTTCAAACCCGAAATGAACATGGGGACGACGACGCAAGTCGGCTTTATCGCGGAAGAAGTGAATCTAGTCATTCCCGAGCTCGTATCGTTCGACTCGGAGGGTCTGCCCTCCGGCGTGAATTATCCGAATATGGGGGTGCTATTGACGGAGGCTCTGCAGGAGATGAATCTTAATCTTGAAACGATGGCCTCCACTACGGCATCCTCGACGCCGAAGTCGCAATCGTTCGCATCAAGCTTCTTCTCAAATCTTTTCACGCGCGTAACGGATTGGTTTGCAGATGCAACGAACGGCATCGGAGATTTTTTCGCTAATCGTGTTCACACAAAGGAGCTGTGCGTGGGGGATAGTTCGGGCACCGAGACATGCATCACCAAGTCGCAGCTCGATGCTCTTATCGCTGGTGCGGCCGCTTCGCAGGGTGGGGGCACTTCAAGTGTGACATCTCCCGCTCCCGAACTAGCACCCACCGACACCGCCCTCACCGGCACTACTACCACCGACCCGGTCCCAACAACTGACCCGGTAATTACGGACACAACGTTAACCAGTACGGTAACCACGGACTCGACCACGGATTCGACAAGCTCACCGCAAGCCGACCCTGCGCCTACTACCACAACCGCAGATACCACAACTACAGGGGCAACCGACCCAGCCACGGTTGACCCCGCGCCGACCGCCGAGCCAGCTCCAGAACCCGCACCCGCCCCGTGATAAAGTTGAAATATTACTCTTAGCCCCACTAGTATGAAAAAACTCCTCATTGCCGCTCTTCTCTTAACTCCCTCGGTAGTATTTGCAGCGTCTTTTACGAAGGATTCATATATCGCGACGGACGCCACGGCGACCTCCTCCTTTGCCGGTAATTTCTCGGTCGCGGGGCAAGCACAGTTTGGTCTTGGAACCGGAATTTTATCAATTGTTAATGGTCTCTTAAGCACGATAACGATTCAACCTCCCCTTTCGTTTGCAAACAACATACTCAGTGTCTCTGCCGCAGGGGCCAACGGCGAAATCCAATTTAATGATAATGACCTGTTTGGTACGGATCCAGCGTTCACATGGGATATTGCACAAAGCATACTCGGACTAGGCCTTGAGAACTCCACAGTAGTAATTCGATCTCCGGACGCTAGTTCAGTAGATGCGCCGGGTGGTGCATTAACAATTCGGACAGGGGCTGGCAACAGCACAGGAGGCGGGGGTGGGCTCAAGCTTAGAGCTGGCGAGGGAGGAGCATTTTCTGGCGCAGGCGGAAGCGTGGAAATTAGTGCTGGTCACGCACAAGGAGGAAATACTAATGGGGGCGAATTCGCAGGCTTTGGTGGAGACGCGTCAGGAGCGGGTGAGGGCGGGGCTGTTCAATTGGAAGGTGGTACGGGTGGACAAACAGGAACTGGTGGACGTCTTTTCTTTAAAGGGGGTGCAGGTGGTTCTAGTTCAGGTAATGGTGGTGAAGCTTCTTTACGAGGAGGAGATGCAGTGACTGGAATTGGCAACGGGGGAGACGTTGTACTCCTTGGTGGGAATAAGGCGGGCACAGGAATTGGTGGATTGATAAAGCTAAAAAATGGAAGTAGCGTACAATTTGCTACGCTCAATACGTCGCTCCTCGCTTCTAGCGATAAGACGTTTCAATTTCCCAACCTCTCAGGCACTTTTGGCCTTCTTGAAGCTAATCAGACATGGAGTGGAGACAACGCTTTCAGCAAAGGGACTTCGGCGACGACGACCGTGATGTTCGGAGAACCAGGCGATTTAAGCTCAAAGGCATGCTTCAACACCAAAAATACCGACGGGAACGATATATCTTTCTACTTCGTAGGTACTACGATGGTGGTCGAAGATAATGTCTGTCAGTAGATCGATACTGTGCCTGAATCCGCGCCTGCCATACAAAGTATGACCAAGTCTTTCATTAAAAAACAGGTGCTCTATCTTCTATGTTTGGCGTTGTTGATGCCCGGTTTCGCGCATGCAGACACTATAATATTTACAGAAACATGCCGGAGCAATCCCGTAGTAAACTTGGATGTGTCAACAACTATCACCGTCGGCACCTCCTGGAGCGCCAGGATAACGCTTCTCGGCACTCCGGCCCAAACCATACAATCGAGCAATACAGCCACAATGTGCTTGTCTGCCGGGACACAGACAGCCAACACCGGAGTTGCGTACACGATGACCCCCGCCCCCACCACTGACGAATATTATGTCGACTACCTCTGGCAGGACGGCGGCAACGTCGCGGCGAGCTCCACTATTGGTGCGGTGGTGAACTACATAGATGCGAGCAATTATTACTTTTGCGCAACAGGAGATGACGCCACGCCGGAGGCGTTCATTTACCGGGTTAAAGCGGGGGTGGGTACGCCCATAGCGAGCGCGCTCAATAGGACAGTCGCAGACAACAGCAAGCTGGAGTGCAGGATTAATTACACGGGGACAAATCCCGTCATAACGTTTACCAACATAACAACAGCCACTGTACTCACCAGCGGTACTGATTCCTCCGCTCCACTGACAAATACAAAGAAGGCCGGAGTAATGTGCGGCGGGACTCCGGCATCAGCGGCCGACGAGTGCCAAATTACCTTAGGTATAGATGCGATACATTTGTCAGAAGTTCCACTGGCCGCGCCCACGGTCACTACCGGAGCTGCATCAGCCGGCGTACTTTCGGCGGTTATTAACGGCAACATCACCGCCACGGGTGGGTCAAACTCGACTGTGCGCGGCTTTGCGTGGGGTACCAATTCCACGCTCTCGAATGGGGATACCGCCACCTCAACGGAGTCGGGCAGTTTTGGTATTAGCTCGTTCGTTGATCTCGTATCAGGATTGATCGCGGGTCGAACATATTACTTTCGGGCATATGCGACCAATTCAGCAGGGACTGGCTACGGGACCGTACTAAACTTTACGGCCGGGACCGACACGTCCGTTACGCGCAAGATGCGGCTCTTTGGGGGATATACAATAAAGTTCATTAGCGGTAGGATCATCCTTCATCAGAAATAAGCATGGGGAAGGTTTTTCTCATAGCTCGTGTAACTTCACGATATACCTCATGAGATAAATCATTTTTATGCACTTGCACGAGCCGACTGTTCGTACATACAGCAGAATTCACAACGAAGTTCGGGAGACGCTTATCTCACGGGGTATACTGTGCACATCAGTATGTATCCGCGTGCACGGAACGTCGCAGCGTCATCTTTGCTTGTTGCAGTTCTATTTTTGAGCGCATGTTCCGCGTACGCAGACGAATTTATCTCGACCGACTATCGGATGCTTGATCCGGTGATCCAGCCGGCGGGATACGCAACATCCTCCGGATATCAGCTATGGAGCACCCTTGCTGAAGTGGTTCTTGGTACCAGCACCGCATCATCCTTTAGTCTGGGTGCGGGCTTTTTGCGATTTCCCCTCGCAACAAAGCCCACCGTGACGGCAACGGCAGGTGCTGCGCAAGTCGTTCTCTCGTGGACCGCTTCGACAGGATTTCTCGGCTTGACCCCATCGGGATACACTGTCGGACAATCTGTCGTCTCCGGCGGCCCGTATTCATATACATCGCTTGGCAATGTCCTCACCTCAACACAAACAGGCTTGAGCAACGGTATCCCGTATTATTTTATTGTAGTCGTAAAGGATATATTTGGAAACGCCGTCGCCACGTCGACGGAAGCTACCGCTACCCCAGCTGCTTCAGGCGGAGGCGGAGGGGGTAGTGGAGGGGGCGGGGGTGAAAACAACAGAGCTCCTTTCGTATTTGGCCCGATCATAGACATTCCTTCCCTTCAGATCATCCCCAAAGTGTGCGAGAAGACCGCTACGGACATGGACTGTGACGGGCGCATCGATATTATCGACTTTTCGATCATGTACTACTGGTACGAGCGCGCGTCTCCGCCGACCCGTGTCGATCTGAATAAAGATGGTGCGGTCGACATCTACGATTTCTCCATCATGGCCTATTACTGGACCAATTAACCACATTTCTTCGTATGATCGCGCGGATGATCGTTGTCACATGGTTTCTCTGGGGAATTCCGTTTGCCGTAGGGGCGGCAACGTTCGTAAGCGAACCGCTCTCAAATCAGGTTGGCGTGGGTCAGCTTGCTGCGTTTACTCTTTTTCTCGACACGCAAGGTAAAGCGATCAACGCGCTTGACGGCGTGGTCTTGTACGACGAGAAAAAATTCGAATTCAAGGGCGTTGTCGATGGAGATTCTATTATTTCTGCGTGGCTCAAGAAACTCGGTACAGAAGGGCCGGGCCAGCTCTTATTTTCCGGCATCATTCCCGACGGATACGAGGGGGGGCGGGGGAAGTTGTTTACGCTCTACTTTATTGCCCGCGATGTGGGGGATGGCGCTATCGTGATGAGGAGTGACGCGTATCTTAATGATGGAGATGGGACTCGCATTGTGACAGACTCTCTCTCCAGCTCCGTTACCATCGTCCAAGGGCGCGTGGCCGGTGCCCTTTCAGAAGTACCGACCGCTGATATCGAAGCGCCGCATTCCATCAAAGCGGTGGTGGCGCAAAATAAGGCGATGTTCGGCGGTAGGCCGTTCATTATTCTGGATGCGAAGGACAGTCAAAGCGGCATTCTGCGATACGAATTGTTACAAAGCGAAACGGAACTTTCATTCGAAGCGCTTGAGACCCGCTCGTTCGCATGGAGGACGATCAGTAATCCCGAAGCACTTTCAAGTCCCATCGGGAAATATCTCTACGTTCGGGCAATAGACAAGGTTGGAAATGCGACAGTGGCTGTAGTTTCTCGGGAAGGACAGTTATCACCAGAAAAGAGCGCCGAACCGTTTAGTGCCGTTGGTTCTTTCGGTATACTTATGGCGGTAGCGGCCATGCTTTTTCTTTTTTATCGACTGACCAAATCGCCCCATGTTTAATCTCTCTTTTTCGGGTGTATGCCGTCGGCACACAGTGCGGTCCTTGTTTACGGTCGCAACTTTTTTCGCTGCTACACTCACCGCTCCCCACCTCGCTTTCGCGGGCACTTTCTTGCTCAGTCCAACGACCGGCACCTTTACTATCGGCAGCACATTCAATGTCCAGATCCTGCTGAATACGGATGGGAAGTCGGTGAATGCTCTGGATATTGACATCCGGTTTCCTCCGGATAAGTTGCAGCTCGTCTCTCCAAAAGCAAGCGTTTCGATCATTTCGGTATGGACGAGCCAACCGGTGTACAACAATCAGACGGGAACCATTCGTCTCCAAGGTGGCATTCCCCGCGGCATAAACGTGGATAACGCGCTTGTAGGAACACTGACATTTCGGGCGAAAGCGGCCGGGAACGCTATCGTGCGTTTTGCGGATGGGTCAAAAATTCTGTTGAATGACGGACTCGCAACGAATGATCTGAGAAAACAGGTGGACGCCGTGTACACACTTGTTCTACCGCCTCCTGCCGGACCCATCGTGGCTTCCGAGACGCATCCCGTTCAATCGGAGTGGTATTCAAACACAAACGTCGTACTGAAGTGGGCGAATGATAGGGAGGTTCAGAATTATAGCTATATTTTTAATGAGGAGCCGATCGATGGAGTTGATGATGTGGGAGACGGAAAGCGGGATCTGGTGGGGTATAAGGGGGTTGCGGACGGCAGGCACTACTTCCACATCAAGGCGCTTCGCGGGGGTGTCTGGGGTGGTCTGACCCACTTTGGGGTCAAGATCGATACGGAACCGCCTGCGGAATTCCCACTGGAAATCTTGCCGGGCCGCCGGACGAACGTCCGGAGTCCGGTCGTTAAATTCGCCACGACAGATACCCTTTCCGGCCTTGATCACTATGAATTAAAGGTCGTGCCGCTTTCACCTGTATCGGATGACGGGGAAGAACAGGGCGATCACCCGCTCTTTATCGAAGTCCAGAGTCCGTATATTATCTCCGATCTTACAATGGGTTCATATGACGTGCTTTTACGGGCGTATGACAAAGCCGGAAACCATCGCGAAGTAGTCGAACGCCTGATCATCACCGATGGGTTCCTTGGACTCAGCTCACGCGAAGGCCTCGTCATTGGTCCATTGGTCATTAGCTGGGGCTGGTTATTATCCACCCTGCTTTTTCTTGCTGCGCTCCTATGGTATTACGGCCGTATCTTCAAACAGAAACACGATGTCATCGAACAGAAAAGGGAAACCAGAGGATTACCGGAAGGTGTACGCACCCAACTTGAAGAATTGCGGCGTTTCAAAAGCAAGTACGGAGCGACGGCCCTGCTCTTACTGTGCGTCTTCCTCTCGTCGGTAATGGGGTTGAGCGGCGAAAAAGCCTTCGCCCAAACTGCGGAGTCGTCACCGGTGGTTGAGCTGGCACCGCCCTACGTAACGACAGTATCGAAGGACGTTTCGAACAGCGAGATATTCTATATCGGCGGCAAGACGGAGAACAAAGATACGACGGTGACTATTTATACACAGAACCTTACGACCGGTGAGACGACGAGTTTCGAAGTGAAGTCCGACAAAAAAAGAGAATGGTTCTACAGACACAACGGATTTCTGACTCCCGGCAAGTATGTCTTGTGGACCCAAGCCGCTATCGGCGACATCAAAAGCCCGCCTTCGCCGCAAATAGAAATGAATGTGGCACGTGCAGCGTTCGTGTTCGGGGTAACACGCATCAGCTACGAGTCTTTCTACCTCATGAGTACAGGTCTGCTTATCGTGCTCATTTTGTATCTCATCTTCTACATCTTCTACCACGCGTATCATCAGCGCCGCAAAAAAATCTCGGTGCTCCATGAGGTGAAGGAGGCCGAAGAGTCGATAAAGCGGGGATTTGCCGTGCTTCGTCGTGACATTGAGCGCGAAATTGAGACTGTGCGGAAGATCGGTTTGATACGACCGATGAGTGACGACGAGCGACGTCGGGAGGAGGATCTCCTCCATGACCTCAAGGATGTTGAGCAGCGGATCGGCAAGGAAGTGTGGGATGTGGAGAAGGTCGAAGCTGCTGCGTAAGCTTGGGCGTAGCGCAGGGCGGGTCGCGCGGTCATTTGGAGGTGCTCAAAACCCGAGTCCTTTCAGGAATGCATCAAGTTCAGCGCCTTCTATAGGGCGATATTCACACGGCTTCAGTCCACCGAGTTTGATATTCAAAATACGTTTTCGCTGAAGCATAATGGCGCTTTGTCCCAAGGCTCCGCACATCCTCCGTATCTGATGCTTCTTTCCCTCGGTAAGCACGATGGAAAATTTCTTACTCCCTAAAACGGTAACGACGCATGGCTTTGTTGTGTATCCGCCGATATCAACCCCCCCTTCCATCCGCCGCTTGAAATTCGAAGGAAGTTTGTCGAGGGTTACGACCTCGTACTCTTTTTCGTGTGCATATTCGGGATTAAGAAGCGGGTCGGTGATACGGCCGTCATCGGTGAGAATAATGAGCCCATACGAATCCTTGTCGAGCCTACCGACAGGGAAGACCCCTTGCACGGGGATTATCTCCGCTATCTCCTTCTCCTCTCCCTGCGGCGAGTGCGTGATGACCCCGCGTGGTTTGTTGTATGCGAAGTATCGATACTTCGTCTGGCGCCATTTCACTTCCACCACGTCCTTTTCTTTGATCTTATCGCCCAAGACTGCGGGCTTACCGTTGATGAGCACGCGCCCTTTCCGGATGAGTTCATCCGCTCCCCGCCGTGTACAGTACTTTTTGGCGGCGAGGTATTTGTTGATGCGCATGGGGTAGAGTGGTTTTTCCATATATGGGTATAGGGTAAAATCTAGACTACCACTATCCAATAGTATGGCCTATTTCACCTACATCTTGGAATGCGCCGACAAAACGCTCTACGTGGGCTGCACGAACGATCTTGAGAGAAGGCTCCGGCAGCACAACGGAGCAAAAGCGGGAGCACATTACACCAAAATTCGCAGGCCCGTCGTGCTCAAGTACACGGAAAAATTCCGTACCTTGGTGAAGGCCCGTGCACGGGAGGCCGAAATCAAGGGTTGGCGACGAGAAAAAAAGATCGCCTTGTTCAGTTTGAGCAACCAAGTTCAGTCTTGCTGTAGGTCCTGAACGAAGTGAAGGGTGGAGATAAGACGGTGGACGCGTACGAAGAAGTTGGGTCTCATAAAGAAACTGAGGATCGGGAACTGCTGAAAGGGCGCATCAAGAGCGGTTACGCTTCGCCGCGCCATGTGCGCCCGTCTCCGTCCTGGTCATCGACCGGTCCCGTTTTTTTCTTTTCTTCCGTTTCCCTCGAGGGGATGGATGGTTTTCGGGCGTTCTTTTTTGCGGCGGCTTTACGCGCCTTCGCGTTCTCAAGCCATTCCCCATGCTCCATGTCTTTCATGTGAGAATTATACACCGCGGTTTTAGCAGTCAATCGCTGACCCGGAGCGCCGACTGGTACAATGGAAACGTGAATACTTTGGGCACGGAGGGGACGGCAGTGATGGGAACAACCTCGGTTTTTTTTAATTTCGGACCTTCATTTCCGCTTTTTCTTTTTGCGGCCATCATTCTTATTGCAGTGGGAATTGGCGCGTATGTCGTCGTTACAACGCGCGCTCGCGTGGAGAAGCGCGCGGCGTTTTTGTTGGGGGAAATTGATGCTGTAACGGCAAAGCTGAACGAGGCGGAGAGGATCGGAAAATTCGGGAGTTTTACCTGGAATTTTGAGCATGTCACAATGTCGTTTTGGTCGGAAGAAATGTACGTGCTCAGTGGTCTCGTGCCGCGGAAGTCTGTTCCGTCTATCGATACGCTGATCGCGGCGATCCACGAAGATGACCGCGAGGGGGCGCGGGTGGCCTGGGAAGACGCACAGAAAAAACCGGGGGCATTTTCTTTCGGGTATCGCACAAGGGCTCCGAACGGGGAAATACGGCACGTACGGATAGACGGGGTTGCAACACTGCGTGCGGACAAGCGACCGTATAGCGTCCAGGGTGTCGTGCACGATGTTACGAGGGAGGTGGAGGTTGATACAGCGAAATCAGAATTTGTTTCCCTCGCTTCGCATCAGCTAAAAACCCCCCTCACGGCTGTTCGGTGGCATTGTGAGGGGTTGCTCGCGGGCGCAGCAGGCCCCCTCATGCCCGATCAAACGAAGTATGTTCTTGCGATACAGGAGGCAAATCAGAGAATGATCACCATGGTAAACGATCTTCTCAATGTTTCCCGCATCGAGCTCAACACGTTTTCCCAGAAACCGGAGGAGTTTGACCTTCGCGCGCTTGCGGAGAGCGTCATTGCCGAGCAGGCACCGGTGGCGCAAGAGAAGCGGGTCAGCATACAGTTCTCTCCTTCCGATGTGCCCCATATTGTCGCGGACAAGACGATGGCCCGCATGATCTTTCAGAACCTTATCTCGAATGCGGTCAAATATACGGGGAGTGGCGGATCGGTCGTCTGCGAAATGGGTACCGCGGGGGCACGGCAAGAAAGTGTCTTCGTACGCGTCGCGGACACGGGTATTGGTATCCCAAAGGGGGAGCAGGGCCGCGTTTTTGAAAAACTGCATCGGGCGAGCAACGCGGAAGCGCTCGTTCCGGACGGCACGGGGTTGGGTCTCTATGTGGTCAAGATGATCGTTGAACATGCGGGCGGGGGGATCACCTTCGAATCAACAGAGGGCAAAGGAACGACGTTCTATGTCTCGCTGCCACTGCATTGGAAAAATACCGAAGAGAGCACCTCGTCCCGTGGCACATAATACTGGAGGGGATATACTATCTGCATATGGATCAGAAGACATATACCGTGCTTCTTGTCGAAGATGAGACGTCTGTTTCCGGTGTCCTCGGAAGTGCGCTTGAACGTGCGGGGTACACGGTGCTGACCGCGACAGACGGTGAAGAGGGTTTGCGGCTCGCGCTTTTAAAACATCCCGATGTCATTTTGGCTGACCTCGTACTTCCGCGCATGGGCGGGTTGGATATGATCCGTTCAATTCGCAAAGACTCGTGGGGTGTGAATGCCGAGATCATCATCCTCACCAATGTGTTGGATGTCGCGGCGCTTGGGGAAGCGATGAACCAGAACACCTTCTTCTACATGATAAAGGGGGATTCGAGCATGGGGGATATTATCGCAAGAATTCGCTCGCGTATTGACGCTCGTGAAGCGCGTCCGACATCATCCCCGTGAGATTCTCCTATCTCCCGTGCTAGCATGCGCGCATGCTCGTAGACGAGATGACAATAGAACTTCGCGCCGGCGACGGCGGCAGGGGTGCGGTCGCCTTCCAGAAGGTGCGTCTTGCGCGGGGCCCCACAGGAGGCGATGGGGGCAACGGCGGGAGCATCTTTTTTGAAGGTGTCTCGAATCCGAGCGCACTTTCCGCGTTTGCGCATAAAAAATTCATCCAGGCGGAGAATGGGAGGGATGGCCGCGGGCAATTCCTCGATGGACGCGCAGGCGAGGACTTGATCGTGAAGATCCCCATCGGCACCCGCATTACGAATGCGAGCACGGGATTCTCGCAAGAGATGAACGAGGTGGGGCAGCGCATTCTCGCCGCAGGTGCCGGTATTGGCGGCAAGGGTAATTTTAAGTTCCGCTCGTCCATCAACACAACCCCGATGGAATCCCAGCCCGGCTTGCCGGGAGACCACGTCACGTATCATCTGGAACTCCGCCTCATCGCTGATGTGGGGCTTGTGGGTCTGCCGAATGCGGGCAAATCGAGTCTTCTGAACGAGCTTACGGCCGCAAAGAGTCGGGTGGCGAACTACGCATTCACAACGCTCGAACCGAACCTCGGCGCATATTACGAACTCATTCTTGCCGACATTCCGGGACTCATTGAAGGCGCCTCCGGAGGGAGGGGCTTGGGCGTGAAATTCCTCAAGCACATTGAACGGACGCGGGTTTTGTTTCATCTCATATCGGCAGAATCAGACGACGTGGTGCGGGATTACGGAATAATTCGGAAAGAACTGAAAACCTACAACCCGCTTCTTACGGAGAAAACGGAACATGTGTTCCTCACAAAAACCGACGCGGTGTCATTGGAAGAGGTGAAAGAAAAGGTGACGGTTCTTAAGAAGAAAAAAATAAAATCGATCCCCATTTCTATTCTCGATGAATCGAGCCTTGTCGAGGTCAAAAAGATACTCAACAAGATCAAGGACGAAAAAGTGAGGCCGAAGCGGTAAGGTCGGCACGTTCACGTGTTGCTCCCCGCCACGAAGCCAGTGGTCCAGCAGAGCTGCAACGAGTAGCCGCCGGAGGGGCGATTGATATGGAGCACATCGCCGATGAGAAAAAGATTGGGAATCTTGAGCGAGTGCATAGTGCGCATGTCTACCTCGGCGAGCGGTATCCCGCCGTCCGAAACGATGGCACGGTCATACCCCATTAAGCTTTCAATGGCCGCCGGCGCTGCTTTTAAGAGGTGTACGAAGCGTTTCCGGTCTTCTTTGGTCAGACTATGCGCTTTGAGACCCGGATCGGGAAGTTTGAGGAGTGAGGTATATGCGCTCCCCATGCCCGCCGGTACGACGTTGTCGATGACATTCTTAAAGTTCTTGTTTTTGTTCGCGTCGATAGTCGCGATGATCCGTTTTTCGAGAGCCGAAAAATCCGTGTCGGGGAATGCGTCAATGGCGCAGGTCACGGTGCCGCCTGAGAGCAGATCTCGGACGAGATGCGCGCTATTTAGTATGAGGGGGCCGGATAGGCCGAAATGTGTGAAGAGTAGCCGACCTTTTTTTGCGAACATTCGTTTTCCGTCCACAAAAAAGGTGATTTTCATGTTCGGGAGGGTTATTCCCGCCAATTTTTTCACCCATGCATCCCGCACACGAAGTGGTACGAGGGTCGGGGTCGGGGGAATGACGGTGTGGCCGAGGGTGGAGAGCCAATCGAATCCATCACCCGTCGAACCGGTTTCCGGATGAGATGCTCCGCCTACCGCGAGAATGAAATTATCTGCGGCGAAGGTGCCGCGCGATGTGACGACCTCAGTGATACGACCGTTTGCCGCATGTATTTTTTTAACCGTCGTACCGGTCGATATCTCAACGCCATGCCCGATGAGATAATCTTTCAGCGTGTGCGTGACATCCGTCGCCTTTTGCGTGACGGGGAAGACCCGCTTGCGCGCCTCAACGACGAGCGGGAGTCCGTGGCCCTCGAAAAAATCAAAGGTGCTCCGTACTCCGAATTGCGAAAAAGGGGAGTAGAGAAATTGCTCGGCCGCGCCGTAATGCTTCAGAAGCACGTGCACGTCGAACTCGGCATTGGTGATATTGCACCTGCCGCCCCCTGTCGTATCCAATTTTTTCCCGGGCCTCGTGTTTTTTTCGAGCAGCAGCACAGACCTGCCTCGCTCTGCCGCGCGGCCCGCTGCCATCATGCCCGAAGCCCCACCGCCGATGACGATAACGTCGTACCTTTTTTCGCGCGTCGACATAGATAGATGTATAGCAGGCTTATCGAACCCGTGCGAGGGAAATTTGATTTTTCGGTCTGAATGTGGTACGATTACGGTCATGAACACTCCTACCAAGACATTCCAAAGGAACGGCCGATGGGTGGAAAAGCCCAACACGACGAAAGTCGCGATCTGCGCCTGTAAAAATAAATACATCAAAACACGCGACAATCAAAAGCAATGCATCGCCTGTATCTATAAACACGCCCGCCCCGCCTCTCGTTGAGGTTTTTCTGATACAGTGAGGCGGTGCTGTCCGCGCAATTATTAGAAAAAACCACACGCTTTCTCAGCGGATGGAGAGAGTATCTGGCGCCGGGAGCGTTCTATTTCTTTTTTGCCTTTGTATTCAGCCTTGTGATGGTGTATCGCGAATCGCTCGGCCTCCCGGGGATCGATACCTATATTGATGTCGCAAAGGGGTTTTTCGAGCGCTACGGTCTTTTCGCGCTCTACGTCGCTGCGGTCATCGAGAGTCTTTTTATGATCAGTTTATATTTTCCTGGCTCTCTGGTCGTCGTGCTTGCAATACTTGTCTCCGACAGAAGCATCCCCGCTCTCGGCGCGATAGTCGTGATCGGATGGGCCAGCGTACTTACGGCGACCGCCATCAATTATTGGTGGGGAAAAGAGGGCTTTTATCGTTTGCTTCTGTGGCTTGGTTCCGAACGCACCGTGGCTGATATGCAGGCGTGGCTAGAAAAGCGCGGCCGATGGGCGATATTCCTTTCAGCGGTACACCCGAATATCCTCGCTATCACCAATATTTGTATGGGTATCGCACGCGCGGGACTCGCGCGCACGCTCTTGCTTTCTTTTGCGGCCATACTCTTTTGGATACCGGCGCAGGTATACATATTGGGATTTGTATTACCCGATCCAAAAGAGAGCACGGCGCTTTTGCAGTGGGTCATTGCGGCCGCTCTTGTCTGGATGGGCGTACGCGAGGTGCGAAAAAAAGGACATGAGGTACACTTGGAACGTCTATGAGGCAAAAGGCAAAACGGATCGCGCTCGTATTGATCGGCGTGTTGTTCGTGCTCCTCGGACTCATCGGATTCGCGCTACCTTTTTTGCAGGGCTTTCTTTTTCTGGCCATCGGCTTGATGCTGCTCTCGATCTCTTCCGCGCGGATGCGCACGTGGCTGGAATCGCATACACGACGGTATCCCAAACTTCACGCGCTTGTCGGACGGATCGAGCGGTGGGTATTAGATATTATCGGTCCGGTCGAATGAATTCCGATGAGGGCGATGTCTGTACGCCCGATCGGGCGGGGCGGTCGGCAGGTACTGCCTGTGGTGAACAAAAATGGCCGGAAAAAGGTTAGAATGGAGGGCGTGACTTGGTATGCACGATCAGTTCCTGCGGTCCTCGACGAGCTGCATTCCGGTGAGCTCGGTTTGAGCGCGGTCGAGGCGGCGCGTCGTCTGAAAGAGTTTGGTCCGAATGCTCTGCCCGAAAAAAGACCCGACCCCATCGCCGTACTCTTCATACGTCAGTTCCAAAGCCCGCTTATCTACATACTGCTCGCGGCAAGCACCGCCGTTTTTTTTATGGGGGAGGTGGTCGACGCTTCGATCATTCTTGCCGTCCTTATTTTTAACGCGATCGTAGGAACGATCCAGGAGGGCAAAGCCCAGAACACGCTCCGCGCCCTCAAGGATCTCGTCGAGACCAAGGCGATCGTGTTGCGCGGGGAAAAAGAGGTCATTCTTTCCGATCATGGGATCGTACCGGGAGACATCATTCTTCTCCAGGAGGGGGCGAAAGTTCCGGCTGATGCCCGCATTATCCGTGCGCAAAATCTCCGCGTCGATGGATCATCGCTGACAGGAGAGTCCGAACCGGCCGATAAAATCGAAGGAGTTCTCACGGCAAAGAACCTTCAGGTGGCAGATCAAACAAACATGCTTTTCAAGGGAACCAACGTGGTGGCGGGCAATGGCTTGGCCGTGGTCGTCGCGACAGGTCTTTCCACCGAGATCGGAAAGATAGCCAAGGAGATCTCGGCAGTAGACACCGATGTCCCGCTCAAATCAAACGTTCGACACCTTTCCCGCGCGATCATTTTCATCGTGGGGTCCATCAGCCTCGCCATATTCGCACTGGGTCTTTCGGAAGGCTACTCGGTCCGCACGATGTTCGCGACCGTTGTCTCTCTCGCGGTTTCGATCATTCCGGAGGGGCTTCCCATCGTAATGACGCTCATTTTGGCGACCGGCGTATGGCGCATGTCCAAACGCAACGCGCTCGTAAAGCAGCTTCAGGCGGTTGAGGCGCTTGGTCAGACGCAGGTGATAGCGGTGGACAAAACCGGTACTATCACACGCAACGAACTTGTCATTCAGGAGGTATACGTCGATCGTCAGATGTTCCGTATCGGTGGTGTCGGCTATGAACCCAAAGGGGACGTGTGGTGGGGAGATGACATGATCGATCCCGCCGAGAGCGGAGGTCTTTTGTATGCGGGCAAGATCGCGGCGTTGTGTGCGAACGCGCGCGCCCTCTATTCCGAAGATGAGGCACGTTGGCGTGTCACCGGTGACCCCACCGAAGCCGCCATGTTCGTGTTCGGACAGAAGATCGGTTTTCATAAGGATACGCTTGAGCAAACGATCCCACTCGTTTCTGAGATACCTTTCGACTATCGGCTGAAGTATCATGCCACGGTCCACGTTCTCGAAGGGAAGAATTTTTTGACGATCGTCGGCGCGCCGGAGGAGATATTGAGACTCTCGCATGAGATGTGGCGCGATGGGGCCGTTCATCCGTTGGGGAAACATGAGCGGGAGGAGATCGAAACGGCAGTGAGAGAAATGTCCTCAAAGGGATTACGCGTCATTGCGTTCGCGGTCAACACGAACTCACCGGTCCCCCTGCGCTCTCAGCACGTCGGCAAGCTCACATTCGTCGGACTGTACGGCATGAAAGATGCGCTACGCGAAGAGGTCAAAGATGCGATGGCGCGTGCTGAGGATGCGGGAATACGGGTGGTTATGATAACGGGGGATCACACGCTCACGGCCCGTGCGATCGCCAAAGAGGCTGGAATTTATCATGAGGGCGATTCGGTGCTTACGGGCCACGATATTGATGCGCTGGACAATGCAGCACTTTCGCAACGGTTGGCTGGTACGACCATATTTGCGCGCGTGACGCCGGAGCACAAGCTGCGGATCATACAGGCATACAAACGACGCGGGGAGATCATCGCGATGACGGGGGACGGCGTGAATGATGCGCCATCGCTCGTCGCTGCGGACCTTGGCGTTGCCATGGGCAAGATGGGCACTGAGGTCGCAAAAGAAGCGTCCGACATCGTTCTCCTCGACGATAATTTCGGAAGTATCCTATCGGCTGTGGAGGAGGGCCGGAGCATTTATCGATCGATCAAAAAGGTCATTCTGTATCTTTTCAGCACGAGCGCGGGTGAGGCCTTGACGCTCATCGGAGCCCTTTTGCTGGGCCTGCCGCTCCCCCTTCTGGCCGCCCAGATCATTTGGCTCAATTTCGTGACTGACGGATTTTTGGACGTGGCACTTGCAATGGAGCCCAAGGAACAGGGTTTGCTCTCACGCGCGTTCGCAAAACCAAAGAAATATATCGTGGACGCCGCTATGACACGCCGGATCGTCCTTGTCGCGGTCATCATGATGCTCGGCACGCTGTATTTGTTCAAGGATTACGTCGGCGGTGATATGACCAAAGCCTGGACGATCGCACTCACCACACTCGCCGCGTTCCAATGGTTCAATGCGTGGAATTGCCGCTCGGATCATAAATCGATATTCCAAATGGATCCGTTCTCGAATCTATACCTTGTTGGAGCGACCGGTATCGTGATCGTCCTACAGTTGCTCGCGGTGTATAATCCGCTTCTCCAGGCCATTCTGCACACGGCGCCGCTCACATTGGCGGAATGGACGATGATACTCGGGGTCGCCGTATCGATCGTGATCGCTGAGGAAGTGCGAAAGCTCTTCTATCGTCTCCAAACCGCTCCGGCATAGTTCTTGTCCCCATTCAAACAAATCCCATCACGGCCGCTTTATATGTAACAATCGATAGATTCCCTATGGACGCACTACGGGCATTCGGACACAACACGTTCTCCTCCCTTAAGATCCGCAATTACCGGCTTTATTTTATCGGGCAGGGAATTTCACACATCGGCAATTGGATGCAAACGGTCGCGTTGGGCTGGCTTGTGCTTGAGCTCACCAGCTCCGGAATGCACCTTGGCGCAACACTCGCATTCCGCTTCGCGCCGATCCTGCTACTCAGCCCGTTCGTGGGACTCCTCATTGATTCGGTGAATAAGCGCCGGCTTTTGTATGCGACGCAATGGGTTTCGGCTATCCTCGCCCTCGCGATGGGTGTGCTCGTGCTTACGGATGTCGTGCAGATATGGACGCTGTACCTGTTCGCCGTAGCGTTCGGTATCGTTGATTCGGTAGACAGACCGCTCCGACAGATTTTCATGCATGAAATGGTCGGCCCGACCCAATTGCGCAATGCGGTTACGCTCGGCTCGACCGAGGCAAATGTTGCGCGCGCGATCGGGCCGCTTATCGCGGGGATCCTGATCGCCGGAGTCGGGACCGCTGTTTGCTTTCTTGCCAACGCGCTCTCGTTCCTCGGCGTGATCTTCTTTTTGACCCGTTTGCGCAGCGAAGAATTTTATCGGGAGGTCCACGCAGAGCACAAGCCGGGCGGGGTGCTCGCGGGTCTTCGGTATGCGGCCGGAGAGCCGGTAATACGGCATATCCTCATTGCCATGTCGGTTATCGGCACATTGTCATATGAATTTCAGGTAACGCTCCCGCTTTTTGCGCAGCAGACGTATCTCGGCAATGCGGCGGACTACGCGCTGTTGCTCGCGGCCATGGGGGTGGGCTCGGTACTCGGCGGGCTTTTCGTGGCGAGTCGCCACCATGTCACGGTAAGAGAATTTCTTACGGCGGCAGTGTACTTCGGTGTCGCGATGAGCGTGACCGCCATCATGCCGACCCTGATGCTTGCCATCATCGGGATGATCTTCGTCGGATTCTTTTCGATCAATCTTACATCGGTTGGCAACACGATCGTGCAGCTTGGATCTGTCTCTCATTTGCGAGGCAGAGTGATGGCGCTCTGGACAATGGCGCTTTTTGGTTCGACGCTGATCGGTGCGCCGACGGTCGGTTTTGTGATCGAATATGCCGGTGCGAGGTGGGGCATTGCTCTTGGGGGCATTGCCGCGATACTCGCCGCAGCATACGGTGCGTTCGCCCTGCGTAGAAAAGATGAGCTCATAGTCGTTACAGAAGAAAGCGATCTTGTCGATGATGTGGTCGCGGCCGAGAACGTAAAAATCTGATCGAGGCGGTATTTTTGACAAATCAGGAAAATCCTAGTACTTTGCGCCCAATGAGGGGAGTAAAAGTTCTCAAATTTGGCGGAACCTCGATGGGGTCGGCGGATGCGATGAAAAAAGTCATCAGTATCGTTCGCAAACCGCAAAAAGATGCGCACATCGCTGCGGTCGTCGTTTCGGCCATGTCAGGGATAACTAACGAATTGATCCGTGCCGCCCGACTTGCGGCAGCGAAAGACCCGTCATACAAGAAAGTTTTGAAGAACATCAAAAATCGTCACGTCGACACCGCACACGCTCTTCTTGGTCGTGAGACCCGAAAAAAGGCACTCGCGTGTATCGACGAGCTTGCGGCACATCTGGAGAACGGTGTTTTGGGCGTCTATCGTCTACGCGAGCTCTCACCGGGGGCTTTGGACTACATCATGAGCTTTGGGGAGAGGTTTTCGGCCCACCTTCTTGTGTTTGCATTCGCTGATGGCGGTATTCGCGCTCAATATTTGAATGCACGTCGTGTGCTGACGACAGACGAGCACTTCGGTTCTGCAGCTGTGGATTTTAATAAAACGGATAAGGCTATCAGGGCGTATTTCAAAAAGCATCCTGCGCTGCAGATCGTCACTGGTTTTGTCGGGGCGACGGCAGATGGAAGAACGACCACCCTCGGACGCGGCGGGAGCGATTACAGCGCGGCTATTTTTGGCGCGGCGCTTGGTGCGAAGTCGATTGAAATATGGACCGATGTATCCGGCATTATGACCGCTGATCCGCGGCTTGTGCCCGAAGCGAAAGTTGTGCGGGAGCTCGCGTTCGAAGAGGCGGGTGAACTCGCCTATTTCGGCGCAAAAGTGTTGCACCCCAAGACCATCCTTCCCGCGATACGCAAGAAAATCCCCGTAAAGGTGCTCAATACTTTTAAGTCCGGGGATACGGGAACGACTATCGTCGCAGATTTCGCGCAGCGCCGCAAGAAAAGTCGCAATGTCGAGGCGCTCACCTTCAAAAGTCCCGTTGCCGCCGTTCACATTAATTCTCCCGAATTCTTCGATGGTAACGGTTTCATCGCCACGATATTTGAGATATTCGATAAATATCGAACGAGTATTGATGTCGTAACGACCTCGGTCGCCAGCGTGTCCGTCACGGTGGAGGATGAAAAAAATCTCTCCAAGATCATCGGAGAGCTTCGGGAGCTCGGTGATGTATCCGTCGAGCGTGGCAAGGCAATCATTTGTGCTGTCGGTGGTGCGGTGAACGCTGCCGGTGTCGCCGGCCGCATGTTCACCGTTTTGGGGCAACATAAAATTCCGGTCGAAATGATATCGCAGGAATCTTCCGGCGTGAGCATGACGTTCGTCGTCGAGCAGAAAGACGCAAAAAAGGCCCTCAAGGTGCTTCACAGGGAGTATATCGAACCCTAAAACCTATTATTATGATATATCATGATATGCTTACTCAATACTTCCGACGCTTTGGCCAAGGGAATAAGAGGAAGTGGATAGGGTATTTCTTTTTCAGCCGAAATATCGCACTCGTCGCATACAGATGTTTCTCACCGCGTTTTTTGTACTCCCGTTCGAGTCCTGCAATAGCGTCCTCATAGCCGGGAAGTTGGTCTTCAAGCCATCGGTGTACGCGGTAGATGGTGTCAAAGCCGACCCGCATATCTCTCGCAATCTCGTCGTGGCGCTCGTGGGCGATGAGTCGTCGTGCGATGAGGATGCGACGGCCGAGCATGATCCGTTCACTCTCAGTCAATAGGTCGCGCAAAAAGAGTTTCATCGCTGCACGGCCCTTCACCGAGGATGCCGCCGTGTAGAGTGCGTCCAAGATCGACATACGTGCCTTTTCGGAGAGTTCTTTCGCTCTGACTTTCATACGCGAATAATATTATGATATATCATAACATCTCCCATTCATGGTTATGATATATCATAATGTGGGGGGGGGTAATTTGTGTGCGTACCTACTCGACGCGCGTTGAAAAAGAACGTACAATTATCCCGTGAAAAAGAAGATCCCCGTCGGCGTACTTGGTGCGACTGGCATGGTCGGGCAACAGTACATCAACCTGCTTCGCGACCATCCGTGGTTCGAGGTGGTCTACGTCGCGGCCTCGCCGAGCTCGGTAGGGAAAAAGTATAAGGACGCGCTCAAGAACGGTTGGATAGTGGCGGGGGAATTGCCCGTGCACGTGGCCGATCTCACGGTGCATGATGTCGCCGATGTAGATGCTGCCGCGAAAGTTTGTAAGCTCGTCTTTTCCGCTTTTGAAATGCCGGATAAAGAGGCGATACGGAAGACAGAGGATTCATACGCCGCGGCAGGCATTCCTGTGTTTTCCAATGCCTCCGCGCATCGCCATACGCCCGATGTGCCGATGCTCATCGCCGAGATAAATCCCCATCACCTCTCCATCATTCCGGCGCAGCAGAAGGCGCGCGGGTGGAAACAGGGATTCATCGTCGTGAAGCCCAATTGCAGTTTGCAGAGCTACCTCACGCCCGTCTATGCCTTGATGCAGGCGGGCTACGACGTCCAAAAAATAATCGTGACGACCATGCAGGCGGTCTCCGGCGCGGGATACCCCGGTGTCGCGAGTCTCGACATCATCGACAACGTTGTGCCCTACATCGGTGGCGAGGAAGAAAAGACGGAATTCGAGCCGTACAAGATACTGGGCGGCATCAAGGGGGGGAAGTTTACACCCCACAAAGGGATGGCCATCTCCGCGCATTGCAACCGTGTGCCCGTCTCCGACGGCCATCTCGCGTGTGTTTCCATCGGGTTCGGGAAAAAGAAGCCCGATGAGAAGACCATTAGATCGATTTGGAAGAAGTTTACCGCCGAGCCGCAGAGGCTCCGACTCCCCCTCGCTCCAAAGCAGCCGATACTCTACCGCGAGGAGGCCAACAGACCGCAGCCCAAGCATGACCGCGATGCGGACAAGGCAATGGCGGTCTCCGTCGGTCGCCTGCGCCCGTGCAACGTGCTCGACTACCGTTTCGTTGCCCTTTCCCACAACACCGTCCGCGGCGCCGCTGGCGGGGGAATTCTCAATGCCGAACTTGCTCTGAAAAAGGGATACCTCGGCTGACCGTATAATTTTCGTTTAACGTTGGGCTGTGCTAATCTGCTCCCTTATGCGGAAACTCCGGCAACTGGCGGCACTGATCCGACACCACATCCTGACCTCGTCGACCGCCGCCGGCTCCGGCCACCTCACCTCCTCACTTTCCGCAGCGGACCTCGTGGCGGTGCTTTTTTTTGGAAGTTTTTTCAGGTTCGACGTCAAACATCCCAAGAATCCCAACAACGACCGACTGATATTCTCGAAAGGGCATGCGTCACCGCTTTTTTATGCATTGTGGGCGGTCGCGGGCGGCTTGAAGGCAAGCGAGCTCGCAACGTTCAGAAAATTCACTTCGCGGTTGGAGGGGCACCCCTCGATGGAATTCCCCTTTACCGAAGTACCAACAGGCTCTTTGGGGCAGGGATTGTCTGTCGGCCTTGGTATGGGGCTCTCGGCGAAGCTGGATGGACTACCTTTCAAAACATACGTTCTTCTGGGTGACAGTGAAATGGCCGAAGGCTCTGTCTGGGAAGCGATACAGCTCGCTTCGTTCTACAAACTCGACAACCTTGTCGGCATACTCGATGTGAATCGTTTGGGACAAAGTAGGGAGACGATGTATGGGCATAGTATCGATGCATACAAAAAGAGGGTCGTTGCCTTCGGATGGGAAGTGGTAGTCGTTGACGGTCATTCGCTCGCAGAGATACGAAGTGCGTTCCAAAAAGCGCAGCGCGTTCGCGGAAAGCCGACGATGATAATCGCAAAGACATTCAAGGGAAAAGGTATCTCTCTCGTCGAGAACAAGACAGATTGGCATGGAAAGGTCCTGAAGATGGATGAACTTCAAAGAGCGCTTCCGGAGTTGGGGACGGTAGACCTTTCGCTCAAGGGCTCGATGACGAAACCGCACACGACCCGCGTGAAGCACGAGCGCGCTCGCGCATGCAAACCCGTCTCGTATGCCGCCGATGCGAAGGTTGCGACGAGAAGGGCATACGGGAACGCGCTCGTGCGAATGTACGCGAAGTATCCCGAGATGGTGGTCCTCGACGCCGAGGTCAGCAACTCGACGTACGCTGATGGCTTCAAGAACGCATGTCCCGAAAGGTTTTTCGAGATGTTCATTGCCGAGCAAAATATGGCCGGCGCGGCGCTCGGGATGTGGCGACGGGGCAAGATCCCCCTCGTCTCGACATTCGCGGCGTTCTTCACGAGGGCGCATGACCAGATACGGATGGCGCAATATGCAGGCGCGCACATCGTATTTGCAGGTTCTCATGCCGGTGTCTCTATCGGCGAGGACGGAGCATCGCAGATGGGGCTCGACGATGTGGCGATGTTCCGGAGCATGCTTGGAAGTGTCGTCGTGTACCCATCGGACGCCGTTTCGTGCGAACATTTGACCGAGGAGGCGCTCAAGCACCAGGGAATCGTGTATATCAGAACAACACGGGGCGCGACTCCCATTTTATATAAAAATGACGAGCGATTTCCTATCGGCGGCAGCAAGGTGTTGAAACAAAGTTCGCGCGATGCCGTGACCGTCGTTGCCGCGGGGATCACGCTCCACGAGGCTCTGAAAGCGTACGAGCACCTCAAGGGGGAAGGCACCACGGTGCGCGTCATCGATCTCTATAGCATCAAGCCGCTGGATGTGGAGACGTTGAAGAAGGCTTTGCGGGAGACCGGTGCCATCATAACCGTGGAAGACCATCATCATGAGGGCGGATTAGGTGAGGCTGTCGCCGCAGCACTCGCCTCTTCCGAGGGCGTCGTACATTGCCTCGCAGTACAAAAGATGCCGAGAAGCGGCACACCGGAGGAGCTGTTGGAATATGAAGAGATTTCCGCCACAGCGATCGCGAAGAAGGTGCGCACGCTTGTGGGGTATAGCGTAAAAAAATAGCCGCTTGCACGACCCTTGTGTTTAGGGCCACATCTTTTATGATGCTGGCTGTATCAGTACGGAGCTCGCATCTGCGGGCTCTGCTCTTTTGAGACTAGGCGAGGAGAGGGATGGACGACAAAACCGAGACTGCTATTCCGACGTACGCACCGAGCGCTTTGTCGCGTTTGGAAAGCGAACTTTATCGACAAGGAAGGAGTGCGGAAGTATCTGCACTCAATGAGATACGAGCGAGGGACCCGAATCCTTTCAGGGCTGCCAGAGAACGTTGGCCGGACCTCCTGAAGAAAATCGAAGACTCGTGAACGGGAAGGGGAAGCGGTCGCTGTGCGACCGCTTCTTTATCTTGGGGGTTGCGCGAAATAACAGGGATGATAAAGTGTTTCTACATGCAACGCAGGATCACAGACATGACCGCCCGACGAACAGCTTCATTTGAGGCTGTTTAGAGTGTTTGTAACCCCTTACGAATCTTCCAAACGGCCTCAAATCGGGGCCGTTCTTCGTTGAGATGCGTACACACAAGAACGCGTCTGACGATGCGTTCTTTCACAAGGAGGAAATTCGATGTCACAAAGGCATGGCGACTTGCCTATCCCAGCAATGGCACGCTGGACGGACATAACCACCAAGTACTGGGAGATGTTGGAGCAGGCGATGCGTGAGACCGGTGAATTCAACCTCGCCCGCCTCAAACACACCAAACTCCGACAAGCCCACTATGCCGGTCGGGCCGTGGTTCTTCCGGCAACGGATGGTTACGTCCCCCGGTCGCGTATATGGGCTTATGCGGCGCGGCTTAGGACGAAAGATCCGCTGTGGCAAGAGCTCGCATGGTTTTATGTCGTTGCGGACTGCGCGGGCAACGGAATCCTCCGCTCAATCGTCAACCAGCTCGTTGCGGAAGCCCCTCCGGAGATCAAGTTCTGGGGAATCAGTAAGAAGTCGGCAGCGATGCGCGTCTTCGGGCAACACGACCTTGTCGCCGTTACGAAGTACAACATGCGGGATGTCGAAGAATGGGCCACGCGGGTTGGATTCCGTGACAGGCTCCCCGAGACGGCGCTCCGGATGGACCCTCCCGACCCAAAAGATGGGGAGCGCTGGCTCTTCGTCCAACTCCATCGGCTGTGAACATGCTGGCGGCACGATCAGGGACACACGCGGATGATCCCGCGTGTGTCCCTGTCTCTTAATTTCCGTACTACAATGACAATTACGCCATGAGACACCTTATATCGCTGAAAGAGCAAAGCGCGGATGATATCCGCGAAATTCTTACGTTGGCCGAGCGTATCAAGAAAATGTACAAAAAAGGGATACCGACACCCCACCTTTCGGGAAAAACGCTCCTCATGTTCTTTCAGAAGGGCTCAACCCGTACGCGCATCTCTTTTGAGGCCGGTATGACGGAACTCGGCGGACACGCGATTTACCTCGATGCAGCCAAGACGCAATTTGCGCTCGCCGACTTTCGCGACGAAATAAGGGCGTCGATGCGCTTTGGAGACGTGCTCATGATGCGTCTTATGCGCGTGGAAGACGTTGCGCTTGCGGCATCATTCGATCAAATTCCTGTCATCGACGGTTGCAGCGAGAAATATCATCCCTGTCAGGCACTTTCCGATATCTTTACGATGGCTGAGCATTCGAATGGTTTGGAGAACGTAAAAAAGATCGCGTGGCTTGGTATTGAGAACAATGTGTCGAACACATTGAAGCTCGCGTGCGCCAAGCTCGGGATAGATGTTGCTCTGGCGACGCCGGAAGTAAACGATGCGAGTGTTGATTTCGAGCTCAATGATCAGACGGAAGAGACGGGAATGGTACGCAAGACGCTCGATATCAAGGAGGCGCTGCACGGAGCCGATTATGTGCACACCGATACATGGATGGATGTGGAGTATTTCAAGAATGGGGAGGTACGCCCGGAATTTGCCAACGAGTACGAGCGCCGTAGAGCACTCCTCATGCCCTACCAACTCAACGCGGCGCTGATACGGGCGCATGCGTCACAGGCGGGCATCATGCATTGCATGCCCATGCATGTGGGCTACGAGATCTCGCGGGATGCTATCGATCACCCGAATTCCATTATTTTCGATCAGGCGGAAAATCGAAAACACGTGCAAAAAGCCATTCTGCTCTGGCTCTTGGAAATGAAGATCCCCTAGAATTTCCCGCTGTGCACAAAGGCCAATGCCCTTACGTTCCGGGGCATTTTCTGGTACAATCCCACCTTGGATATGCGGAATATCGGAGAAAAATGCGCAGTCTTCGGGGTCTACGGAAAAGGCCTCGATGTCGCGCGACTCTCCTTCTTCGGCCTCTTCGCCCTTCAGCATCGCGGTCAGGAATCAGCAGGTATCGCCACAGGAAACGGCGAGATCATTCAGGTACACAAGGGCATGGGCCTCGTCTCTCAAGTCTTTACGGAAGAACTCATAGGAAGTCTCAAGGGACACATCGCAGTGGCCCACAATCGTTATTCCACGGCTGGCGGTTCGCACGTGAAGCACGCACAGCCGATGCTCGCCGCCGGAAGCAGCGTCCTACAGAAGATTGAATACGCTGATGCGTCTCCGAGTTTGTTGGATTCGGTATCGCTCTCATCGTCGCCTGATGATGGTGCTATTGCGCTTGTGCACAACGGCAATCTTCCGTCGACAACGGCCCTTCAAGGATTTTTGAAAGAAAAAAATGTCGACTACACCGATTTCAGTGATTCCCGGATGGTGGTGGAGGCGATAGGGGCGGTGATGCGCGAGGGGAAAGATGTCGAAGCCGCCGTCCGTGAGGTGTACCCACTTCTCACGGGCGCTTTTTCGATCCTCATAATGTCGCGGGATAAGCTTATTGCCATCCGCGATGCGTGTGGCATACGACCGCTTTCCATTGCCCAGCTCAACGGCGGCTACGTCATCGTTTCCGAAACATGCGCCCTACCCCCTATCGGCGCTACGCTCCTTCGTGATGTGCAGCCCGGAGAAATGGTCGTCATCGACGAGAAGGGGATTCGCTCCGAACAACTCGCACCAGCGAATCTCAAACTCGATATTTTCGAATTCGTCTACTTCGCACGCCCCGATAGCGAGCTTCTCGGAAGATCAGTGTACGAGGTACGCAAAAATTTCGGCAAGCAGCTCGCCAAAGAATACCCGCTTCAGGTGGATGTAGTCATTCCGGTACCGGAAACAGCGATTCCTGCGGCGGTGGGCTACGCGCAGGCGCTCGGCATCTCGTTTGAAATGGGTCTCACCAAAAATCGCTACATTCACCGCACATTCATTACACCGGAGCAGCACGTGCGCGAACAAGGTGTAAAGGCCAAGCTCACGCCGATACGGGAAGTCATAGCAGGGAAGCGTGTAGCGGTGTTCGACGACTCCATCGTGCGCGGTACGACTTCGCGACAGATAGTAAAAATGCTTTTTGAGGCGGGTGCGAAGGAGGTGCACTTCCTTGTTGCCTCGCCGCCGGTCAAATATCCGGATTTTTATGGCATTGATACACCCAAACAAGACCAGCTTATCGCTGCTACGAAATCTATCGAAGAAATGCAGACGTATTTAGGTGCCACGTCGCTTCGCTTCCTTTCGTACGAGGGCATGATAGCGGCCACAGGGGTTCCCGAAAACCAACTCTGCACCTCATGTTTTACCGGTGTGTATCCGATAGACATCAAGGAGCGGGCGGGGGAGATAAAGAGGGTGTAAATACGCGTTTGAGGGTCCAGGACGCCGCGCACCGGGCGTTTCTGTTAGAGAGTCACAAAATTCATAAGACACTCTGTGGACGATGATTTGAGGCAGGCTTGTGAAGTCTCTAGACGAAGGAGGCTTGCTCTAGTAGTCTGGGACGATGTCATTCAAACAACCGTATGTGCCGAGCGAAAAGATATTAAAAAAGTACGCCGATGTGCTCATTAACTTTGCACTCGGTGGAGGAAAGGGGATTAAGAAGGGGGAAGTCGTGCGCATTTCCGCAAGTGAGTCTGCCAAGCCGCTGTACCTTGCCGTCTGCAACGCGGTTATTGACGCGGGAGGGCATGTACTCTCCAACTATGGGCCGGACGACGAGAAGGGCGATAAGCGTCGCAACGAGAGCTTCACGCGGCACTTTTATGAACACGCGCAGCCGCACCAGCTCAATTTCTTTCCTGCAAAATATTTGCGGGGCGTCATAGATCAAATGGATCACTCGGTATTTCTTCTCGCGGAGAAGGATCCGCACGCACTTGCAGGCGTCGATGGGAAGAAGATCATGCGGCGCGGTCTCACCATGAAACCTTTTATGGATTGGCGGCACGGGAAGGAATGGAAAGGAAAGTTCACATGGACCATCGCGCTCTATGGCACACCCGCGATGGCGCGCGAGGCGGGGCTTTCTGAAAAAGAATACTGGGATCAGATAATCAAAGCGTGCTTCCTTAATGAGAAAAATCCTATCGCGAAGTGGAAGGCGGTATATCGCGATATCGAAAAATACCGCAGCCGCCTCAACAAACTTTCGCCGAAGATCGACAAGTTGCATGCGGTGGGTGAGGACATGGACATATGGTACAGCCTTGGCGAAAAACGCGCGTGGCACGCAGGCTCCGGTCGCAACATTCCAAGCTTCGAAATATTCACCTCGCCAGATTGGCGCGGTACCAATGGCTGGATACGTATCAACCAGCCTCTCTACCGCTACTCCAACAAAATTACGGGCATTCAGCTCTGGTTCAAGAATGGTCGTGTCGTGAAGAGTTCGGCGAAAACCAATGAAAAGTTGTTGAAAGATATGATCGCGACACCGGGAGCCGATAAGATCGGCGAGTACTCGCTCACCGATAGCCGCCATTCGCGCATTACAAAATTCATGGCGGAAACGCTCTTCGACGAGAACATCGGCGGTCCGTATGGTAATTCACATATCGCGCTCGGCATGAGTTATCGAGATACGTATGCGGGCGATGTATCGAAGCTCACGGACAAAGAGGCTAAGCGTCTTGGCTTCAATGATTCATCCGTACATACCGATGTCATTTCGACAACGGACAGGACAGTCACCGCGCACTTGAAAGGTGGTACGACCAAGGTGATCTACAGGGGCGGGAAGTTCGTTCTCTAGCATGGACAAGATCTTCATCAGCGATCTTGCGGTTCGGGGAAAACATGGAGTGACGGAGGTAGAGCGTTCACGGGAACAGGGTTTTATACTTGATATCGAGATCCGATTCGATACAAAAAAAGCTGCTGCGAGCGATGCCCTCGGGGACACAGTGGATTACGGCTCTTTTCGTGCTGCCGCCAAAGATGTGGTTGAGGGACCGTCGTTCAAACTACTTGAGACGTTGGCTGGTGCTGTCGCAGAGCGGATATTGCAGGATACCCGTATCAGGAGCATCGCAGTGTCCGTGCGCAAGACTGAGATGTATCCCGACTGTACCCCCGGTGTTACGATAGAACGAACACGATGAAAACTATTTATTTTGTCCGGCATGGAGAGAGCGAATCGAACGTTGGCGCGCCGGTTTTTCTGGGGGAAAGTAGTTTGTTGACCGAGCGCGGAGAGGAACAGGCTCGTTTTATAGCCAAACGATGTGCCCGGCTTAAGGTTGATGTTCTGATATCAAGCACCGCTGTTCGCGCAAAAGCAACGGCACAAAAAATCGGCGAGGAGATCGGCAAAGAGGTCGAGATCCTTGAAATGCTCACGGAACGAAAATTACCCAGCGAACTTCTAGGCAAGTCTCGTGAAGATAAAAATAATGAGGCGATGTATGCACGGTGGCTCATGTCGTTTTATGAAGAGGGTTCACGTGTTGGGGACGGCGATAATTTTTTGATCTTCAAGTCTCGGGTCAGCGAGGCGCTGAAATATTTCGTCGATCGTACAGAATCCAGTATTTTGGTCGTTACACACGGGTTTTTTCTTCACATGGCCGTAGCACTTGTTCTTCTCGGAGAAACGTTCACGGTCGATGAGTTCAAGAGAGTTGCTGTCGCGGTGTGGATGGACAACACGGGACTCACCAGATTTGATTATAGAGTTGCGGAAGACAAAAAACGCATAGATCGGGTGCCCTATCAAGGCTGGATCTTACGCGTCTGGAATGATCACGCGCATCTCGGGTGAGTGTGGTACCATGGAAAACCGTATGAAATTCTCGTTCTCTTCGGCATCCCTAAAGTTCGTACTTGGCTGGGCTGCGGTGTTTCTGTTCCGCCTCATTCCCTTCCGTCCACCGAATTTTGAGCCGATGCTCGCGACCATCATGCCCTTCTCCAAGCGCTACGGACTCCTCGGGAGTTTTCTTTTCGGTTTCCTAGGCATCGTGCTCTACGACGCGGTGACGAGTGGGTGGGGAAGTTGGACGTGGGTAACTGCCGTGTGTTATGGATTGCTGGGAGTGGGGGCGCACGTTTTCTTTAAGAACCGTGCCGCATCAGCCAAGAACTTCCTCGTATTTGGGGTTCCCGCCACTATCGCCTACGACGCGGTAACGATGATGATCGGCCCCGTTTTCGGCCACCAATCGTTCGCCATAGCACTCGCGGGCCAGATCCCCTTCACGCTCATACACCTTCTTGGGACAGTCGTATTTGCGACTCTTCTTTCGCCCGTGTTGTACCGCTGGATCGTGCAAAATGAGGTGCTCGAATTCTCGTTCGGAAGGGCAGCCCCTAGGGGGACCGCGATTTGAAACCAGTTGCAGTTGCTGAAAAGTAGTTTACACTTTGTCCTTAATGCATCACCTTGTCCGAACACAGCAGTTCACGAGGGCCTCTTTGAAGCAACTCTTTGCGCTTGCCGATGAACTTGAGAAAAAGCAGGACGACAGCCTTAGGGGCAAAATAATGGCGTCACTTTTCTTCGAACCTTCCACAAGAACGCGCTTTTCTTTTGAATCCGCCATGATGCGACTTGGCGGCAACGTACTCACTACCGAGAATGGTCGCGAGTCCTCCTCATCGGCGAAAGGAGAAACGCTCGAAGACACCATCCGCGTCATGAATTACTATGCGGACATCATTGTCATGCGCCATCCTGAAGAGGGGGCGTCCGAGCGCGCATCCAAGGTGTCGGAAATTCCGGTCATTAATGCCGGCGATGGCGCGGGCCAGCACCCCACTCAGGCCCTTCTCGATCTCTATACGATACAACGCGAACACGGCAGCGCTGACGGCATCTCCATCGCGTTCGTGGGAGACCTGAAATACGGCCGCGCGGCGCGCTCGCTCGCGTATCTGCTTGGGAAATTCGAGGGTGTAAAGATCACGTTTGTTTCGAGTCCCGAACTTCGCGCCGGTGACGACCTCAAGTCGTACCTCAAGCGCCACAACACTCAATTCGAGGAGATCGAGGCCATGCGGGAGGCCATGCAGAAAGTTGATGTCGTGTATCAGACGCGCATTCAAAAAGAGCGCTTCGCAAGCGAGGAAGAATACAAGCGTTTGAAGGGTCACTACGTGATAGACCGCAAACTCGCGGATTCTATGAAGAAAGGAGCCATCATCATTCATCCGCTTCCGCGCGTCGGCGAGATCATGCCGGAAGTGGATGACTCGCCGCACGCTGTGTACTTCAAACAGGTTGGCTACGGCCACTCGGTGCGCATGGCGCTTTTGAAAACCATGTTGTCCTCCAAAGGAGGATCCGCCTTGGGTGGAAACGAAAAGAAAGGTTAAACGCGATCCCCGATCCTTTGCACGACCCACGTGCCTATCCACACGAAGAGGCCTCCGAGTGCCATACCTGCGACAACGTCGCTGAGGTAGTGAACACCCAGATAGATACGACTGAAGACAATCGCCGCGATAAGAAATGTGAGAACGGACGTCGCCAGATTTTTCCATACGGGAGAGGGAATGAACCACCGAATGAGGACGATACAAAATCCATAGAACGCGACAGCGAGCGTTGCATGGCCGCTGGGGAACGAAAATCCACTCTCAGGGTATGCTTGATAGTAGATGTCCGGACGTGGACGGATAATAAGATGCTTGAGGACCCACATTATTCCTGCGGCGCCCGCAACACTTATGACAAGTCCCGCGAGGTATGCGTACTTGCGGCGCAGAAGGAACACGAGACCAAGGCAGGCAACCAGACCGGAGACAAAAACCACACCACCGAGCTCTGTAACGCCGATGAATATCTTCACGGTCGGAATATCGCGATAGGCGTAGAGGATGTCGAGTACGCGCGCATCGAGAGAGGAGAGGAGGGGGATCATAAAAACACCGCCAAGCGGGGAATGAAGATCACCGCACCAACTATCGTTGCCGCGATACCGATGAGGAGCGCCGCACCGGAGCCGAGGTCTTTGATCTTTCCGATCTGGGGATGGTGATCGAGCGTGACGTGGTCGCAGAGTTCCTCGATCGCCGTATTGAGGGCCTCCACCGCCAAGACCGCACCGATCATAAGCACGACGATCAGGAATTCAGTTGTTGATATCTGGAATATAAAAGAAAGGACAAGAACGATAAGACCGCAAACCGTTTGTATCTTAAAACTGAACTCCTCCCGCCACAGGGTCACAATAGCGCGCCACGACGGCCGGACATTCTGGATTTTCTTCCTGAAAGACACCCCCATAGTATACTGGAAGCATGGAATTTCCGGTACAGGCGCTCATCGCACATGTTTGAAATACTCCTTGCATCGTCTCTCGTCATGCTCGCGTCATTTTCGGGCAAGCTCGTCATGTGGCGGCGGGCCGGCCCATTGGTCGAGCGCAACCTCCACTTTCTTGTCAGTTTCGCGTCCGGCGTCATTCTCGTTATCATTTATCAGCTTTCATCAGAAATCGTCGAGCACGCGGGATCTATCGTGTTCGGGTTGCCGTGGATAGCGGCTGGGGCGCTCGTCGTGTTCATCGCGTTCCGCTACTTTCCGCATTTCCACCACCACCACGATACCGATTCCGGAGACCATAGACACTCGCGAATTGACGCCGATCGGATACTCTTCAGCGACGGCATCCATAACATCGGTGACGGCGTCGTTATCGTTGCCGCATTCACCGCCTCACCATTCTTGGGTATCATGAGCACGATAAGTATTGTGCTGCACGAAATGTTGCAAGAAATATCAGAATTTTTCGTTTTGCGGGAGGCGGGTCTTTCCGAACGCAAAGCGTTTTTATACAATTTTCTCGTTTCTTCAACGATCCTTATCGGCGCGGTCGGCGGGTATTTTCTTATGGAAAAATTCATGGGTCTTGAAGTACCACTGCTCGGCCTCGCCGCAGGCTCGTACCTCATCGTCGTTTTTCATGATCTTATTCCACATTCTATACACTCGGTGCGTGAACGGGGGCACTATCTTAAACATATTGTCTTTTTCGCTGCTGGAGCGGTATTCATGATATTGCTCGTGACCCTCCTTCCGCACACCGGATAGTCCGTGTGCGTAGGGGACTGTGCGGCCTGCGTCAAGTTCAGCAAGCGGCCCCTCGACCGCCCGTTTTGTTTACCCTACATAATCATAATCTTGACACAGCTCCCGAAACAGTGTAGGGTTTTGCTCTCTTTATGACGCCTCAAAATCTAGCTATTCAAGCAGTTTTGTTTATCCGACGGGGCGGTCCGCGGCTCATTCGCTGGAGTTCCCGCGTCGGTTTGCTGAAAGTCGGCGGAGGAGCGCTCGTCGCCACCCTTGCCACCCTTGCCATCCTCGTCATGACGCGTGGCTCAGCGGAACCCGCTCCGGCTGTGACGGTGCACCGCGTCGAGGTAAAAAGTGTAGCCGAACTTTCGAGCGAAATGTCGCCCCTCTCCGTCGTTGGTCAGGTGAGTTCAAAGTCGGAGGCAACGGTGCGCGCGGAACGCTCAGGGCAGGTCATCGCGATATATAAAGCCCTTGGTGATGTCATATCTGCCGGCGCTATAGCGGCGGAGCTCGAAAATGCCTCCGAACGTGCGGCCGTTCTGCAAGCCGAGGGGGTGGTGGAGGCCGCGCAGGCAAATCTTTCAAAAATATCCGGTGGCGCACGGAGCGAACAACGTGCCATTCTTGAGTCGAATCTTGCCAATGCATCTGCCTCGTTCGACGCCGCGCGCTCCGGTGCTGTTAACGCACTGCTTTCGGCGTATGCAACCATGGATAGTGCGATACTCGGCACGACTGACAAAATGTTTACGAATCCCACCACCAATTCTCCGATATTTCTCGTGCTCTCGACGGACTCACAACTTACGAACAAGATCGAGAACATGCGGCCGGCCATTGGCGAATATGTGCAGCGACAGGCGCTTTTCTCGAACACGCTTTCCGCGTCCTCGGACCTTTTATCTGAAATAGCAACGACCGAGGGGGAGGTGCGTACGACCCGCGGCTTTGTGGACATGATCGTGAGCGCGCTCAACAGGGGTATCCCGACATCCAGCGCTTCAGCAACCGCCATCGCTACGTACCTTACACAGGCATCCACGGCACGCACAACACTCACGACATCTCTCGCATCGCTTTCGGGAGCGACACAGGTGCTTGCATCCGCAAACTCGGCCGTTGAGGTGGCCCGTAAAAATCTCGAGCAAGGTGTGGGCGGCGGACAGGCCGAAGATGTCGCGACGGCAAAAGCGGTCGTAAAGCAGGCGCAGGGAAGTTTGGCCGCCGCCCGCGCGAATTTGGAAAAAACCGTCATCCGCGCGCCCATATCGGGCACCATCAATTCGTTTTCCCTGAAGCGCGGGGATTATGTGCAAATGGCATCTCCTGTGCTGACGGTCGCGAATAACGGCGCACTCGAGGTCGTGGCGTACATCACCGAAAATGACGCCCGTGAGGTGGCGGTAGGCGCACGCGCCTTGATAGACGAGACTTCCGGCGTGGTTATCCGCGTTGCGCCGGCGCTTGATCCAATCACAAAAAAAATAGAAGTGCGCATCGGCGTTGATGATGCGAGCGACCTCATCAACGGCCAATCGGTCCTCGTCTCTCTTATGCGCATGAGTGCGGTAGGCAGCCTCTCGCGGATTACAGTACCTCTCTCTTCCATCAAGATGGAGTCCGACCGCGTCGTTGTTTTCAGTGTCGGAGATGAGGGGACGCTGATCGCTCATCCGGTCGTACTCGGCGTGCTCTTGGGCGAGCGCGTTGTCGTGTCTTCCGGCCTTTCGGGCGAGATGCATATCGTTACCGACGCGCGAGGATTGCGTGAAGGCGAGAAGGTGGAAACACAATAGTCCATGCTGTCCCTTTGGAAATTTTTTATAGAACGACGACAATTCACGCTCCTTCTGATAGGCGCGTTCTCTCTTATTGGCACCGTGGCGATGCTCTCGATGACGAGGGAATCGACGCCCGAGATACAAATACCCGTGGGTGGCGTGACCATCGTTCTTCCCGGCGCTTCCCCGGAAGATGTCGAGCGTCTCGTTACCAACAAACTTGAAGAGCACCTCGCCAATCTACCCGATCTCAACAAACTGACCTCCTCGTCGCGCGAGGGGGTATCGACCGTTATTGCGGAGTTCAATGCGTCCGCAGACGTGCAAAGATCGATACAGAAGCTGAAGGACGAAGTGGATAAGACGGTCCCTGAATTACCCGCGGAGGCAAAGACCCCCATTGTCATCGAACAGAACTTCGCGGATCAGCCCATCCAGCTGATATCGGTAAGTGCCGATCTCTCGCCCGCACAATTTGCCCGCCTGGCTGAGGAGGTTAAGCGCGAACTCCAGGGCGTGAAGGGTGTTTCGCGCATCGAGGTGTCGGGCGTCCGCGACCGCGAGATCCAAGTGGTCGTCCGCAAAGAGGAGATTGCACGTATCGGTGTTCCTCTCTCGCAGATCATCGGCGCTGTCGCTGCCGCGAATGCATCGGTGCCCGTCGGCGCCATCACCGTTGACGACATCTCGTATGCCATCGCGTTCAGGGGGAGCCTTGATTCCGTTCAGGATATCGGCAGTGTCGCTATTCTTAACGTCGGCGGGAACGTCATCTACCTGCGCGACATCGCAGACGTCTCGGACGGCATTCAAAAGGCCACATCGTACTCACGCATCTCCGTGGCAGGCGAGCCTTCGAGGCAGGCGATGACACTGAGCGTGCTGAAAGCGCGGGGGTATGACGTTACGCAAGTGGCAACGGACGTGAAAGATACGCTCGCGGAGTTGCAAAAGGGGATACTGTCGGACAGCGATGTCGTGGTCTCATACGACGCGGGGGATGAGATACGAAAGAACCTTTCAGAACTCACCGAGACCGGTTTCGCGACCGTCGTGCTCGTGATGCTCGCGCTGTTCGCGACCATTGGGTGGCGCGAAGCGGTCGTCGCGGGACTTTCGATCCCGCTCTCATTCCTGATAGCGTTCATCGGACTTCTGTATAGCGGAAACACGCTCAACATCGTCTCTCTCTTTTCGCTCATTCTTGCTATCGGCATTCTCGTGGATTCGGGTATTGTCATCGTTGAGGCGATACACACACGCACGCGCGTCTACGGTGATAAGAAGCGCGCTGCGATCGAATCATTACGGGAATACGGCTGGCCCCTGATCGGGGGTACGATGGCGACCATCGCATTCTTCGTTCCGCTGTTCTTCATTTCGGGGATCGTCGGCAAATTCATTGCATCCATTCCGTTCACCATAAACTTCGTGCTCCTTGCGTCTATTTTCGTAGCGCTCGGACTCGTGCCCACTATCGCGAACATGATGGCGACGAAAGAGGAATCGCCGTTCATGAAGAAACAGGAAGAGTATGCCCAAAGGGCGCGCGCATGGTACTCGGAGCGTCTGCGGGGATTTCTGCACGACCGACGCGCGCAAAATCGTTTTCTCATGGCGATAGCGGCGGGATTTGTAATAGCACTCGCGCTCCCTATCGCGGGCATCCTGAAAGTTTCTTTCTTTCCGCAAGACGACAGCGATTTTCTCTACGTGAACATCGAATTGCCGCAAGGGACCGATCTCAATCGTACCGACCTTGCGACCCGCGCTGTGGAGGAACAGCTTTTTAGCGACCCGCGCTTTTCCTCGCTCGTAACGTCGGTAGGTTCCTTAAGTCTGTTCTCGAATTCCACCGGAGTGGTTTCCACGGACCCCCGCTATGCCAATATCACCATCAATCTCGTGAAAGAGCGCGACCAGACCTCAAGTCAGATATTGAAAGAGGTCCGGGAGAAGCTTGCCTCCGTTCACACCGCGGAGGTCCGGGCGGGCGAGCCCTCCGGTGGCCCTCCCGTAGGCGCGGCAATTCTCATAAAATTTCTCGGGAAAGATCGGGACGCGCTTGATGCCACGGTAACCAATGCTCGGAAGGTCCTTGAACGCACAAGGGGCGCGACGACGGTCGATTCATCCAACAAAAACGATGGCACGCAGTTCGTACTCTCGATAGATCGCGGGAAACTGGCGGTGCTCGGCCTGTCGCCCGCGATCGTAGCTTCGACCCTGCGGACGGCCGTTTCGGGCGTCACAGCGACCTCTCTTACCGGCACAGAGAAGAACGTTGATATTGTGGTCTCGCTCAACCTCAATCCGGATTTTATCGACCCTCACGAAGCGTCCTACGCATCGATCGAGAGCATCCGGCAGATCCCGCTCGTTACTCTTTCGGGACGGACCATCCTTCTGGGCTCGGTCGTTTCGGAATCCGTCGCAAAGAGCGATGCCTCGATAGCGCATGAGAATAGAGAGCGCGTGGTAACGCTCACGAGCGATGTATTGCCGGGTTACACGACAAAAGAGGTACTCGCCGCATTCAACAGGGAATTTCCGGCTTCACAACTTGGCCCGGGCATTCGCATGGCTATGGGCGGGGAGAATGAGGAGACCAACAAATCGTTCATGGAGATGGGGTATGCGCTGATCGCGGGTATCGTACTTACCTTTGTCATCCTCGTGCTCGCCTTTGATTCGTTCCGCTTCGCGGGCTATCTCCTGCTCCTCGTGCCCCTTTCGCTCATCGGTGTTTTTGGGGGCCTTGCTCTTACATTTCAGCCGATCTCGTTTCCCTCGCTCATGGGCATCATCGCGCTCGCGGGGGTCATCATCAACCACGCGATCATTCTGATGGATGCAATACTCGTGCGGATAAAAAGCGGTGCCGGACGAACTTTCATCGACATTGTCATTGAAGCGGCGGTGTCGCGATTGCGTCCTATCTTTCTCACGACCATCACGACGGTCATCGGCATGGTGCCGCTCATTTTTGCATCAGCGCTGTTTGGGCCGCTTGCACTCGCAATTTTGTTCGGGCTTTCGTTCGCGATGATACTCACGCTCGTGCTTATTCCGGTTCTGGTATACCGCTGGCCGGGCAAACTCCCACCCGATATTACACGGTAAGTTTCTCCACAAGGGTATCTTCCGCGCGCGTGCACAGCACGGTACACTGCTCCGATGTCAGAAAACGGGCAGGAAGAAAAAAAGCCGGGAGCCCTCGGATTTGTTACGACCCTATCGGAGCGCATACTCGAGTCGCAGACGAGCTCGAATCTGCTCATCATCGCCCTCATCATTCTCGTCGCCATTCCGTTCCTCGGTATTGGTATTATGGCGACCCGTGCCCTTGCTCCCGTGGACAGGATCGAAATGAGCAACTAACCCTCCGACACTCACATTTCCCGCTGGATTTGGTATCATGAGCCGATCATGAGCGAACAGGATATACGTGGAGAGCGGCTTAAAAAACTTGAGATACTCAAGGCCGCTGGCATGGAGGGATATCCCATCGATTCGCACCGCGACACGAGCAACGCGAGCGTCATAGCCGATTTCGACGATCTGGAAAAGAGCGGCCGAAAGGTACATCTCGGGGGGCGTGTCATGTCTCTGCGCGGGCAGGGGGGCATCTCCTTTGCCGATATTTTCGATGGAACCGGTCGCTTGCAGATCGTTTTTCAGCGTGCCGATATGGACGAAAAACTGTTCGACCTTTTCTCTGCTGCTGTGGATACGGGCGACTTCGTCGAGGCATCGGGGGTGATGTTTAAGACGAAGCGCGGCGAGCGCTCTCTGAAAGTCCAAAAATGGCGCATGCTCGCCAAGTCGCTCCTGCAAGTTCCTACAGAGTATTTCGGTATCAAGGACGAAGAACTCATCTTGCGTCAGCGGTATCTCGACATCCTTCTCAATGAAGAGGTGCGGGCGATGTTCGGGCGTCGTGCGCGATTTTGGCAGGCGATACGGGCATTTTATCTCTCACGCGGATTTCTCGAGGTCGAGACGCCCGTGCTCGAAACGACGCCAGGAGGGGCTGACGCGCGGCCGTTCAAGACGCATCACAACGCGCTCGACATTGATGTCTATTTGCGGATCTCACTCGAATTGTGGCACAAGCGTCTCTTGGTTGCGGGATTTCCAAAAGTTTTCGAGATCGGGCGGGTATTTCGCAATGAAGGCCAGTCGCGCGAGCATCTGCAGGATTTTATGTTTCTCGAATCATATGAAGCGTACAATGATCTTCAAAAAGGAATGGAATTCGTGAAAGAACTGTATCGCCATCTTGTAAAAGAGGTGTACGGCAAATACACGTTCGACATTAACGGTCACACTGTCGACTTTGCGGAAGATTGGCCGACCATAGACTTCCGCACTATCCTCAAAGAGAAATTCGGCATCGATCCGCTGTCATGTAGCGAGGAAGAGGCAATACGGGCGGTGCACGAGGCGCAGATACAGGTTGGAGAAACGCTGAACAAGCCACGTGCCATCGATCATTTGTGGAAATCTGTCCGTAAAACGATCGCCGGCCCCGCGTTTCTTACCGGAGTGCCGGTATTTCTGGAGCCTTTGGCGAAACGCTCCAAGAACAATCCGGACACCGTGGAAAGATCGCAGGTAATCCTTGCGGGGAGCGAGATGGGCAAGGGTTTTAGCGAGCTCAATGACCCACAGGACCAACGGGCGCGATTTGAAGAGCAGCAAAAGTTGCGCGATGCCGGCGACGAGGAAGCGCAACGGCTGGACGAGGATTACATCCGTGCGATGGAATTCGGCATGCCACCGGCCTTCGGCTTCGGTGTCTCCGAGCGCCTTTTCTCATTTCTGGAAAACCGCCCCGCGCACGAAGCGCAACTGTTCCCGCTCCTCCGACCCAAAAGCTGATATACACGTTTCAATGCCTAGAAATGAGTTCGAAAGGTTAGTGGAGGAAGGATTCGAGAAACTGCCGCAATGGGTGCGGGAGAAGATAAAAAACGTCGCGGTGTTGGTGGAGGATGAGCCGTCAAAAGAAGATAGAGAGGCGGAGGGTTTGAGCGAAGATGAGACGTTGCTCGGACTTTATAAGGGCGTTCCTCTCTCGGAACGGGGAGAATTGTACGGCGTCGGAATGACCATGCCGGACACTATAACCATTTACCAAAGGCCCATTGAGGAAGCCGCAATGGACGAATGTTCGACCTACGAGGTCGAACATGAGAAATATAGGGGAACAATCGCAAAGATTGTTGCAGAGACCATTTGGCACGAATTTGCCCACCATTTCGGTATGGACGAGCATGAGGTACGGGAGCGCGAGCACAAGAGGGATACTGAATAGACGTGGTATAGTATTTTCCATGACAAAGCTTTCGGAAACGCTTCGGAAACGGGGGCTCGTATTCCAGCATTCTTCGGAGAGGCTTGAAGAAATCACCGACGGGCCGAAGCGCACCGTATACCTCGGCGTTGATCCTACGGCGGATTCGATCCATGTGGGCAACCTCGCGGCATACATGCTCCTGCGACGCTTCGCAGAAGACGGACACAAGGTAATTCTTCTTGTCGGCGGGGGAACGGGAATGATCGGGGACCCAAAGCCCGACGTAGAGCGGCCGCTTCTCGACCCTGAGACGATACAGAAACGCGTGGAAAAATTGAAGGAACAAACGGAAAAAATATTCGGGGGAATTGAGGTACAGATCGTCAATAACGCTGATTGGCTCGAGCAGCTTGGTCTCATTGAATTCCTTCGCGATACGGGAAAGTATTTCACGGTCAATACCCTCGTCAAAAAAGAGGCGATAAGCGCGCGTATGAAAAGTGAAGAGGGTATTTCGTTCACAGAATTTTCATACCCCCTCCTGCAGGCGTACGATTTTTGGCATCTTTTTAAAGAACGAGGATGTGACGTTCAGATAGGCGGCTCGGATCAGTGGGGGAACATCGTCGCCGGAGTTGACCTGATCCGACGCAAAGAGAATGCAGCGGTGTATGCGCTCACTATCCCCATCATTACCGACGGGGCAACGGGAAAAAAATTTGGCAAGAGCGAGAATAACGCGATATGGCTTGACCCAAAAATGACGAGTCCCTATGCCTTCTACCAGTTTTGGCTCAACACAAGTGATGAGAGCGTCAATGATTACCTGAAACTTTTCACAACGCTCTCCGATGTCGAGGTGGATGCGGTGACGGAATTGCACAAACGCGATGCGCGCGAACGACATGGGCAACGTACTCTTGCCCGCGAGGTCACGGCGCTCGTCCACGGCGAAGATGAGGCGTCAAGGGCGGAGCAGGTCACCGGTGTTCTCTTTGGAGATACGGGCATTGGATCTCTGGACGCCGCGGGTCTTGAAACACTCCGTACCGCGGCACCCGTGTGCGAGGTGAAGTCCAATACGCCCGTGGTTGACGTCCTCACCGCGAGTCAGCTCGCGAATTCAAAAACCATCGCACGCCGCTTTATCACCGAAAGGGCGGTTATATTGAATGATGAGTTGGTGGTAGATGCTGACCGAAAGATCTCTACAAAAGATTTCTCGAACGGTGTCGCCTTGCTGAAACGGGGAAAGAAGAACGTGTGCGTACTGACACTCGCTTAGATACGCTGCAGAGAGTACTCTAATGAGTGTGTTCAAACTCAGATCAGACTACAAGCCTACCGGTGACCAACCGAAGGCTATTGATGCGTTGATGAGGGGCCTCCAAGCGGGGAAGCGCGACCAGACGCTCCTCGGCGTGACGGGCTCCGGCAAGACTTTTACGGTAGCGAATGTCATCGAGAAATGGCAAAAGCCAACGCTCGTCATTGCGCACAACAAGACGCTCGCTGCGCAGCTTGCCGCCGAGTACCGCGATTTTTTCCCCGATGCCGCAGTGCACTATTTCGTCTCGTATTACGACTACTACCAACCGGAGGCGTATATGCCGATCACAGATACCTATATCGAGAAAGAGGCGATGGTGAATGAGGATATCGAACGCTTACGTCACGCTGCCACACAAGCGCTTCTTACACGCAAGGACGTTATCGTCGTCGCGTCAGTTTCCTGCATCTATGGTCTCGGCAGTCCCATCGAATACCAGAAAGTGAATCTGAAACTCACGAAGGGCGAAACGATGACCCGCGCAACGCTCATGCGCAAGCTTATCTCGATTTACTTTGAGCGCACCACGGCCGATCTCTCGCCGGGCACATTTCGTGCGCTCGGCGCGGGAGTGGAAATCATGCCCGCGAGCGAACGCGTCATTTACCGTATTGATCTCACGGGCGGAAAGATCGCGAAGATCGAGGAGATTGACGCCATGACGCGGAACATTGATGCAAAGTACGATGCACTATTCATTTTTCCCGCACGCCAGTACGTGATGCCGAAAGACGTGCAGGATGCGGCGCTTGCAGACATGGAGCTTGAACTGAAGGAGCGCCTCAAAACGCTCGAAAAGTCGGGGAAGATATTGGAGGCGGAGCGGCTCAAGCGCCGCACGCGACAGGACATATCGATGATACGGGAATTCGGCTTTTGTAACGGCATCGAGAATTACTCGCGGCATTTTGACAGGAGGCAGCCGGGGGAGCCACCCTACACGTTGCTTTCGTATTTCCCGAAAGATTTCCTTACCATTATCGACGAGTCGCATGTGACCGTCCCGCAGATAGGCGGCATGTACGCGGGTGATAGGGCGCGCAAAGATACGTTGGTGGAGCATGGGTTCCGCCTACCGAGCGCGGTAGACAACAGGCCACTCAAATTCGACGAATTTAAAGCGCGCACAGGACAAACTATTTACACATCGGCGACACCGGCGAAATTCGAACTTGAGCGAAGTGGCGCGCCTGTATCGCAAGTCATTCGCCCGACCGGACTCGTGGACCCCGAAATTATCGTCCGCCCGATAGTGGCTCGCGGAGATTTTGCGGGACAAGTGAAAGATTTCATTACCGAAGCGGAGATCGTTACCAAACGCGCGGCGCGCTCGATGGTGACGGTGCTCACGAAGAAAATGGCGGAAGACCTCGCAGCCTTTCTCGCGGAAAAGCACATCAAGGCGCGTTATGTGCACAGCGACGTGCTCACCATCGAGCGCATCGAAATACTGAGAGATTTCCGCAAAGGCGTGTTCGATGTATTGGTGGGGGTCAATCTCCTGCGCGAGGGGCTCGACTTGCCGGAAGTCGAATTCGTCGCCATTTTGGATGCCGACAAGGAGGGCTTTCTGCGCAGCGAAACCTCCCTCATCCAAACTATCGGGCGCGCGGCGCGCAATGTGTTGGGTCGGGTTATTCTGTATGCCGACCAAATGACCGGCTCGATGGAGCGGGCGATAGGCGAGACCAATCGCCGTCGGGCAATACAAACGGCCTACAACAAAGAGCACAATATAACGCCCAAAACCATCGAAAAACGCATTCACGACATCGTCGGCGATATCGAGCAAACCCGTAAGCGGGCGATCACCGACCTCGTGCGGCTGGACACCAACGCATTCAAGGGTGACAAAGCAAAACTCATCAAAGAAAAGCGCCGACAGATGCACGATGCCGCCGACCGCCTCGACTTCGAGACAGCGGCCCTTATCCGTGATGAAATACACACACTAGAACAAAAGGCAAAGGGCAAAAGTTAAAAGACAAAAATATGTCGATCAAGCTCCAAGAAAATGTTCCCCTCGCGCCGCTCACGACGTTTGAGATCGGAGGCACGGCGCGGTATTTTGTGGACGTTGCGACGGACGACGAGATGCGGGAGGCGCTTGCGTGGGCACATGAGAAGGGGGTCAAATTCGTGGTACTCGCAGGAGGGAGTAATGTCTTGATACCGGACCAAGGGCTCAATGCGCTGGTCGTTCGTGTTTCCAGTAAACATTTTTCCTTCGTTGGTGAGGAATTGGATGCCGATGCGGGGTGCAATCTGCTTGAGCTCATTCGTGAGGCGGGGAAGCGGGGGCTTGGCGGATGGGAAAAGCTTGCCGGTATTCCCGGCACGCTGGGGGGCGCGGTGCGCGGCAATGCGGGAGCATTTGGGCCGGAGATAAAAGATTTCGTGCATAAGGTGAGGGCTATCAATATGAACACCGGCAAGACGCAGGAGTTCGTGAACGCTGAGTGTGGGTTCAAGTATCGTGACAGTTTTTTCAAACAGCATCCGAAGTGGCTCATCACGCGCGCGTATTTGCATCTGCAGAAGGCAGATCCCGCTGAAAGCGCGAAGCTTGCCGAAGAAACTATTGCCGAGCGTGAGAAGCGGCATCTGCAAAATGTTCGCGCTGCCGGCTCGTACTTTATGAACCCACAGGCTTCGCCGGAAATCGTCGCGATGTTCGAGCAAGAGAAGCACGTTAAATCCCGCGAAGGCCGCGTTCCCGCCGGCTGGCTCATCGAAAAAGCCGGCATGAAAGGTGCGACCGTCGGCGGCGCCATCGCGAGCCTCCAGCACCCAAATTACATCGTGAATCAAGGTGGCGCCACGGCGAAAGACGTCGAAACTTTGGCGCAAAACGTCAAAATCGCCGTTATGTCGCAATTCGGCGTCGACTTGCACGAAGAGGCCGCGATTTTATAAACATGCTATAGTGGCGCGTGCCAACCCCTAGCGCAAAGCGGGGGTCGGGCTCATATGTATGGAAGACAAAATTATCATAAAAGGCGCGAGGACGCACAATCTGAAAAATATTTCAGTTGAGATCCCGCGCAATAAAATGGTTGTTTTTACGGGGCTTTCGGGGAGCGGGAAGTCTTCGCTCGCCTTCGATACTATTTTCGCCGAGGGGCAGCGAAAATACGTGGAGTCGCTCTCGGCGTACGCGCGGCAATTTTTGCGGCAGATGCAGAAGCCGGATGTCGATGAGATATCGGGGCTTTCGCCTGCTATCTCCATCGACCAAAAATCTCGTTCCAACAACCCGCGCTCGACGGTGGCAACTATCACCGAGATATACGATTACCTGCGCGTGCTTTATGCGCGCATCGGTCATCCGCATTGTCCTACCTGCGGGCGTGAGGTGCGCAAGCAGTCCAACGAAGAAATTTTGGAGTCGGTATTGAGCATCGTCGAGGCCGCGCGCAAACAAAAAGTCGCTGCGGGAGGCAAACTCACTAAAGGAGTTTCTGCTGCGAAAGTACGCATTTCCAGTCCGGTCGTGGTGGGACGCAAAGGCGAATACTACCAACTGCTCTACGACATGCTCAATAAGGGATTTGAGAAAGCGGTCGTAGATGGGGAGGAAAAATCGTTGCGCGGACGTGTCGATCTTAAAAAGCATTTCAAACACAACATCGATATCGTCGTTGACGAGATATTCATTTCCGAATTCACGGATGATGCGAAGGCGGCGCGCGAGAGGGCCAGTGAGGCCATTGAGCGCGCACTGCATGAGTCGAATGGGCTGGTAAAAATCACCGATGCCGCAGGAGAGTCACGGATTGTCTCGGCAAAGTTCATGTGCCCCTACGACGGATTTTCGTTCCCCGAAATAGAGCCGCGGCTTTTCTCATTTAATTCCCCGTACGGTGCGTGCCCCGAATGCAAGGGGCTCGGTACCAAGTATTTCTTCGGTGATGAGGTCTGCGATGTGTGCAACGGAGCGCGGCTTCGACCGGAGGCCCTGAACGTGTTCCTCGGCAAGATAGAGGGTGAAGAAGGGGCGGGGCCGGTAAAAGGTATGGACATCGTACATCTATCGTCGCTTTCCATTCAGGACGCGCAAGATTTCTTCGCACGCCTGAGGCTCTCAAAAAAGGAACAAGACATCTCGCGCGTTGTCATCAAAGAAATAACTAACCGTCTGCAATTCATGCTCAACGTCGGCATCGAATACCTTACACTCGACCGCAAGGCCAATACGCTTTCGGGCGGCGAGGCGCAGCGTATCCGGCTCGCTTCCCAGCTCGGGAGCGGCTTGGTGGGAGCTCTCTACGTTCTCGATGAGCCGACCATCGGTCTGCATCAGAGGGACAACGATAAGCTTATTCATACTCTCAAACACCTACGGGATCTCGGGAACACGGTATTAGTCGTCGAACACGATGAAGACACCATCTTTGCGTCAGACTACATTATCGACCTCGGGCCGGGTGCCGGCGTACACGGGGGAGAGGTCGTCGTGTCGGGATGGCTTGAGGATCTGCTTACGGCAAAAACCAATAAATCTGGTTCACGCACGCTCGGATATTTGCGCGAAGAAGAGCGCATAGAAATACCCGAGAAGCGTCGTACGGCCGATAGGGGGAAAATAAAGATACGCGGTGCCAACAAATTCAATATCAAGGGGATGAACGTCGACGTACCACTCGGAAAGTTCGTCGTTGTTTCGGGGGTTTCGGGTTCCGGAAAGTCCACATTTCTCTATGAGATACTGCATCGTAATTTGCAGGCGCGATTCGACAAGCGGTATCGCACGGCAAAAACCTATAACGCCGCCGAATTTTCCGGCACGGAATATCTCGGGCGAGCGATATTGATAGACCAATCTCCTATCGGCCGTACACCACGCTCAAATCCCGCTACATACACCGGCGCCTGGACGCACATACGCGATATGTTCGCCATGAGCGAAGAGGCACGAGCGCGCGGCTGGGGGCCGGGGCGATTCTCATTCAATGTAAAGGGTGGGCGCTGCGAAGCGTGTCAGGGGAACGGGCTCGTGGCCGTGGAAATGCATTTCCTTCCGACCGTGTACGTAACCTGCGACGTGTGCAACGGGAAGCGATTCATGAAAGAGACATTGGAAGTGAAGTACAAAAGGAAGAGCATTCACGATGTGCTTTCGATGACGGTCGAAGAGGCGTACGCATTCTTTGAGGATATTCCTGCCGTAGCCGATCGCATGCAGAGCTTGCTCGATGTGGGACTCGGGTATCTTGAGCTCGGGCAAAGCGCGACGACGCTCTCCGGAGGCGAAGCGCAGCGCGTGAAAATTGCCTCGGAGCTGTATCGCCCGTTCATCACGAAAAGTGTTTATCTTCTGGACGAACCCACGGTCGGGCTTCACTACGACGACGTGGCGAAACTCATCGATATTTTGCAAAAATTGGTAGAGCGGGGAAATACCGTCATTACCATCGAGCACAACCTCGATGTATTGAAATGTGCCGATTACATCATCGACATGGGGCCGGAAGGCGGGGCAGGGGGCGGGAATATCGTCGCCAAAGGTACGCCGGAGGAAGTATCAAAGACGGACGGCTCACACACGGGATACTATTTGAAGCGAATCTTGAAAAAGAGCGGGAAGTAGGGGCTCTTACTTTTCCATTTTGTACTCTTCCCACGGCTTCGTCTTTAATCCATCGCCCTCGCCCGTGGCCCGGCCACGGGCGAGGCTTTTTTGCTCCGCGAGCGCCATCACGAATGCTTCGGCGAGCTGCCGATTTGTGAGAAGCGGAATATTCATGTCGACCGCCTTGCGACGGATGGTGAAGCCATCGGTGCTCTCGCTCGCCCCCGGACAGGTGGGGATATTGATGATGAGATCAAGGGCCCCCGCATTCAGAATGGTTGCAACGTTCGGCTCTTTTTTTGTGCTTATTTTGTAGACCTTCTCGCACGCGACATCGTTCTCTCGAAGGAAATCTGCCGTGTGCTCCGTGGCGATGAGGTTAAACCTCATCGTGGAGAGGGTTTTCATCGTGGATAGCAACTTGACCTTGCTCTCTTCACCCCCGACTGAGACCAAAATGTTCTTCTTCGGCAGTCGGAAACCGGCGGCCATCATTGATTTCAGGAGTGCTTCGGAATATGAGTCCCCGAAACAGGCGACCTCACCCGTCGAAGCCATCTCGACATTTGAGCGTGGGTCGGCTCCTTTGATGCGACTGTAGGAAAATTGCGGCGACTTCACGGCGACAAGGTCGAGCTCCAGAGTCCGGTAATTGCCGGAAATATCTTTGCCGAGCATTGCCCAAACAGCTTTTTCAATGAGGTTATAGCCTGTTACCTTGGAAACGAACGGGAAGCTGCGCGAGGCGCGTACATTGCACTCGATCACCTGAAGATTGTTGTCTTTCGCGATGAATTGGATGTTAAAGGGTCCGGTGATGTTGAGCGCCTTTACTATTAATTTCGTGATATGTTTTGCCCTTCGGGTGGTCTCGATGTAGGTTCTCTGTGGCGGCAACACGACCGTCGCATCGCCGGAGTGCGTCCCTGCATTTTCAACGTGCTCGGTGATCGCATAGAGTTTTAGGTTCCCTTTTGCAGCCACTCCGTCAATCTCGATCTCGCGCGCGTTCTCGATGAATTTTGATATGACCACCGGATGGTCGGAGGAGACATCGGCCGCGCGCTTCAAGAATTGGAGAAGGGAAGCCTCATCATACGCGATCTTCATCGCCGCACCTGAGAGCACGTATGAGGGGCGTACGAGGACCGGATAGCCCATTTTTGCCGCTATCTTCGCGGCGTCCGCATGCGTCCGCACCTCCGACCACGCAGGCTGATCCACGCCGAGCGTGTCGAGAAGCTTTGAGAACACGTGACGATCTTCAGCTCTGTCGATATCCCTTGGATCCGTTCCGAGGATCCTCACTTTTCTTTTGTGCAGTTTGAGCGCCAGGTTGTTCGGGATCTGCCCGCCGGTCGAGACGATAACGCCTTTCGGGTCTTCAAATTCGATGATGTCGAGTACGCGTTCAAGCGAGAGTTCGTCAAAGTAGAGTCTGTCGGACATGTCGTAGTCCGTAGAAACAGTTTCCGGATTCGAGTTGATCATTATCGTGCCGAAGCCTTCGTGCTCAAGTGTTTTTAAGGCTTGTACACAGGACCAGTCGAACTCTACTGAGGAGCCGATCGCGTACGGACCACTCCCGAGTACGACCACTTGATCTTTCCCGCGGGAGATATCATTTTCTGTGCCGTGGTAGGTCATGTAGAGATAGTTGGTCTGTGCGGGGAATTCACCCGCCAGAGTATCGATCTGTTTGACCACCGGACGTACCTTGAGGCGGATACGCGCAGAGCGTATGTCTGTTTCCGTTTGCCCCTTCGTGTTCCCTATCTGAGCGTCGGAAAAGCCGGCTTTTTTTGCCCGCCGCATCGTATCCACAGTGAGCTTTGAGCGCTGAAGTTCCTTTTCGACCTCAATAATATTTTGCATTTTGGCAAGGAACCACGGGTCGATCTTTGAGAGTGCGCGTATCTTTTCGATAGACTCGCCCTCCCGAAACGCCTGCGCAAGCGCAAAGATGCGGCGTGTGGTCGGCTCCTGTATCTCCTTTAGGCAATCGGACACTTCGAAATCTTTTTTATTTTTCTGCGCCGTAAAACCGAGAGCGCCGATATTGAGCATACGCAGCGCCTTTTGAAGAGTTTCTTCGAACGAGCGCCCGATCGCCATCACTTCGCCGACACTTTTCATTTCAGTACCGATACAGGATGCCGCATTCTCGAATTTTGCGAGATCCCACCGTGGCATTTTGAGCACAAGATAATCAAGCGCGGGCTCGAAACAGGCGGTAGTTTTTCCCGTGACAGAATTTCTGAGGTCAGTGAGTAGGTGTCCGAGTGCGAGTTTGGCAGCTACGAATGCGAGCGGATAGCCAGTGGCTTTTGAGGCAAGTGCCGATGAGCGTGAGAGACGCGCATTCACTTCAATGACGCGGTAGTCACTACTCCCCGGATGAAGCGCATACTGAATGTTGCACTCGCCGACGATGCCGAGGTGGCGGATAGTCTTGATCGCGATCTCGCGAAGGTTGTGATACTCGGCATTCGAGAGCGTCTGCGATGGTGCAACGACGATAGATTCACCCGTATGAATGCCCATAGGGTCAATATTTTCCATGTTGCAGACCGTGATGCAGTTGTCCGCACGATCACGGACCACCTCATATTCGATCTCCTTCCATCCGCCAAGATATTCCTCTATCAGCACTTGCGAGGTTGAGCGGAAAACTTCGGGAAGCTTTGCCGAAAGTTCTGCAGCGTTTTTCACCATGCCCGATCCCTCACCGCCGAGCGCGAATCCGGAGCGCATCATGACGGGGTAGCCGATCTCCTGCGCGGCTTGAAGTGCTTCGGCGACAGTGGTGGTGGCATGGCTGCGGGCGGTTTTTACGCCTATCTCATCCAAGCGCTTTACAAACAGATCACGATCTTCAGTATCGCGGATCGTGGAAACGGGAGTACCGAGAACGCGCACATTGTATTTTTTTAGCACGCCGCTTTTTTCGAGCGAGAGACCGAGGTTGAGGGCGGTTTGTCCGCCGAACGAAAGAAGTATGGCATCCGGCCTTTCTTTCTCGATGACTTGGGTCGCAAAGTATTCTGTCAGAGGAAGGAAGTAGACCGTGTCGGCAAGGCCATTGTCGGTCTGAACTGTCGCGATGTTCGGATTTATCAGGATTATACGGATCCCCTCCTCTTTAAGTGCTTTGATCGCCTGTGAACCGGAGTAATCGAATTCACCCGCCTGACCGATCTTCAAGCCCCCTGAACCCAGTAGCAGTGCTTTTTTCGGTTTTCTCATATCACTTTTTCAAAGATGCGATGAATTCATTGAATATCCATGTGGTGTCGGTCGGTCCGGGAGAGGCTTCGGGATGAAATTGCACCGAACGCCACGGCTTTGATCGATGACGGATGCCCTCGTTGCTTCCGTCGTTCGCATTCGTGAACCATTTTTCCCAACCGGCAGGAAGCGATTTCGCATGCACCGCGTAGCCATGATTTTGGGAGGTAAGGTAACAGCGGCCAGTTTTTGCTTCTACGCATGGCTGATTTTGACCGCGATGCCCATATTTGAGCTTGTATGTTTTTGCGCCTGCGGCGAGCGCGAGGAGTTGATTGCCAAGGCAGATGCCAAGAATGGGTTTTTTCTCAGCCATCGCCTTCTTGATGGTTTCGATGGTTGCGGTGCATTTGGTAGGGTCGCCAGGACCGTTGGAAATAAAAAGTGCATCATATTTTTCATTTGTAAGATCGTAATTCCACGGCACACGAATGACCGTTGTCTCGGGGCGGGTGAGGGAGCGGACGATGTTTTCTTTCATGCCGCAGTCAATTGCGACGATCTTTATCGGGCCGCCGCCGTATACTTTTTTCTTCTTGGGGCTCACGCGCGCGACAAGATCCTCTTTGTTGGGGTCGGTAAATGTGCCACGTTTTCCTGAATTGGCGAGTTGTCCCAACATTACACCGCGTTCCCGAAGACGTTTGGTGAGCGCCCGTGTGTCGATGCCGGTAATGGCGGGAATTCCGGATGCCTTCAGCCATGAGGCGAGTGATCGCTGTGCATCGTGATGAGAGTATTCGGGAGAATACTGTGCGACGACCAATCCAGCCACCTGGATCTTAGGAGATTCGAATGTGTCCGGTGCAGGTACGCCATAGTTGCCGATAAGGGGATATGTGCAAACAAGTATCTGTCCGGCGTACGAAGGGTCTGTAAGGGTCTCTACATAGCCTGTCATGCCGGTGTTAAATACTACTTCTCCGGCGGCCGACACATCGGCACCAAAACTTTCCCCTTCGAACACCGTGCCGTCTTTGAGGTAGAGCTTCATGCAAGAAAAAACCCGCGATCTGCGGGCAATCGGGAGAGATAAAAAAATACACCCATGCGGGTGTTCTCTGCGAGAAACTTTCCGGAGGTCATTAAAACTGAAGTGTAGCAAATTCATTGTCGCTGTCAAGCTTGGGGTGTTTTTGTGTATACTCCCCCCATGACACGTAACGAACTGCAAAAATCCAAGCTTCCCGACAAGCCCGGAGTGTATATATTCCGCGGGAAGGGAAGAAAGATACTCTACATCGGAAAGGCGACATCGCTCCGAGATCGCCTGCGAAGTTATTTTTCGTCCAATATTGCCTCTATCCGCAGCAGCGCGATCGCAAAAATGGTGGAAGAGGCTCGCTCGATCTCGTACAAAACCACAAAGTCGGTGCTCGAAGCGCTCATTCTTGAGGCGAACCTCATAAAGCAGCATCAGCCGCCGTACAATCTCGATGAGAAAGACAACAAAAGTTGGAATTACGTAGTCATAACGAAAGAGAACTTTCCCCGAATATTGCTTGTGCGCGGACGAGAACTGTATCAGAAATGGGATCTGAAGGATGTCGCACGTACATTTGGACCTTTTCCACACGGCAAACAATTGCAGGAGGCAGTGAAAATCGTTCGGAAAATATTTCCGTTCCGCGACAAATGTACACCCTGTGGAGGTCCCGACGTGGTATGCAAGCCGTGCTTCAACCGGCAGATAGGGCTGTGCCCTGGTGTGTGTTACGGCGAAGTATCGAAAGAAGAATATGCGCGCACCGTTCGGAACATCCATCAATTATTTTCCGGGAACTTTAAGGGGCTCAAACGGCAACTTGCGCGTGACATGAAAGCAGCGGCGGAGGGGGAGCGCTTCGAGGCGGCATCCAGACTGCGCCAGCAAATTTCGGCGCTCGAACATATCCGCGACGTATCGCTGATAAAAAATGGATTGCCATCGAGCGGCGGAGGCACTCGCATTGAGGCCCTCGATGTGGCGCACACCGGAGGGTCTGAGACCGTTGCGGTGATGGTCGTTGTCAGCAACGGAGAGGCGGTAAAGAATGCATACAGAAAATTTAAGATACGTACCGCGGCAAATGACGATATTGCGGCGCTCAAGGAGGCACTAACTCGTCGCCTCACTCATCCGGAATGGCCTCTACCGCGGGTGTTCGTCGTTGATGGGGGCGTGGCCCAAATGAGAGCTGCAGCGTTGGTTTCCAAGGAAGCCGGGGTTGCTATTCCTATCGTGGGGGTCGTAAAGAATGAGTTCCACAAGCCGGAACGCCTCATCGGGGACGCGCGGGCCATCGAGGCGTATGAAAAGGATATTCTGTTCGCGAACAGCGAAGCCCACAGGTTCGCTCTTCAGTGGCACCGCACGCGCCGTGACAAGATATACTGAGTACCATGTATTGGACCTATGTACAAATACTCACGTTTCTCTCTATCCTCGCGGTTATATTTGGCGGGGGATATGTAGCATATCGAAACGCGACAACGCCGGAAACAATGGATCTGTATGCTGCCGCAGACCTTGATCTTTCCCGGTTTCCCCCCACCGTCTGCAGGACCTCATGGAGTTCATTTGAGGCAGCCGGAAGCGCGGTTGCGTATATTGTGGAAGGTAAATTTCGTATGGATGTGCAAATGGTCGCGGGAAAAGATACGGCCGTCTACCATATCGTAAAGCTCCCCGGCAAAGCTATAGAGGCTTCGGGCAAGCGAAATAACGTTGAGAATATTGATCCCGCAGATATTGTATTACCGGAAGCGGAATTACGTACCGTTGCACAATGTGATCCGTGGTGGTTCCCCAACCGGTCTTTTTTCAACGTCTTGTGATCCGCATGATATTGGTACGGAAGTGTGATGGTACAATATCGGAATGACACGGATGTCGGTCGGAATTTTGCGCGGTGGAACATCAAGTGAATACAATCTGTCGCTGAGATCGGGTGCCGCGATCCTCAGTGCACTTCCCGATGATCGATACGATACGCGCGATATTTTTGTAGACAGGCGTGGATACTGGCATTTACGGGGCACACCGATGGACGCCGCACGCGCGCTTTCCCAAGTTGATGTCGTGCTCAATGCACTGCACGGGGGGCCTGGTGAGGATGGTACGGTGCAGCGCATTCTCGAACGCGCCGGCATCCCGTATGCGGGTTCGCGCGCCTCCGCCTCCGCGCTCGCGCTCAATAAAATTCGCGCGCGAAATGTTCTTGAAAAAGCCGGCATACGAATGCCGCGCGCTTCGTCGTTCACCATGCAAGACGATCTTACTACCGGACAGATGGCGCAGCTCGTGTTTGCCCGATTCGGCCCGCCCTACGTTGTGAAGCCCCCCAGCGAGGGGGCGGCAACCGGAGTTCGCATTGCGGGGACATTGTTGGACCTGCCCGATCTTCTGGGAGACGTGCTCGATGCATACGGCGCGGCCCTGGTGGAAGAGTATGTGCGCGGACAGGAGGCGAGTGTCGGTGTCATCGAAAATTTCCGTGGGGAAGATCTCTACGCGTTGCCTCCGGCGCATGTCGTCCTTCCGGAGGGGTTCCACTTCATGGAACTGCGGCACCACGAAGAGGGAATGTTGCGGCACATGGTGCCAAGCAGTTTTCATCATGACGAAAAACAGGCTCTTTCAAATATGGCGCGTGCTGCTCACAGGGCACTCGGCTTGTCGCATTTCTCGCGCGCGGATATCATCCTGACGTCCCGCGGCCCGTATCTCTTGGAAGCGAATGCGATTCCCGGTCTCTACAGGGGAGCATCTTTTCCGGCGATGCTCGAATCCGTGGGTTCCTCCGTACGCGAATTTCTCGAGCACGCGATACATTTGGCTCGGAAATAAAAAATTGAACCCTGCGGATTATGCCGCAGGGTTCGTTGTTGTCAGTGTTCGGTGAAGAACATTCAGGCAGCCAGGCGAATGTCGTACTGCCGGAGCGTTTGGTACACTTGCCCGAGCGTAGGCGGTTCGTTTCCGAACCGCTGGATTTTGTGGGCCACGGCCGCGGTTGCAAATCGGAGATGGCGCTCCCAGGCTTGATCTGGGTACGTCAGATAGGAGTAGATGCGAGCGCCATTGAAGATGTCGCCGGAGCCGTTCTCGTCGATCACCGATTCTTCGGGAACCTTCAGTGCGTTCATATGCGTAATTGGTCCGTCGTCGACGAAGTATCGAAGGCCGTCCGCACCGAGTGTCACTATGCCGACCTCAGCATGTCGACGGAGATCAGATAGCATCCCATCCACGCTCTGTCCCATATCATCGCAGAAGCGCGCTGAAACAGTTGCGTGGGTGATACGCGGCAAAAGTTTTTCGATACCCGGTCGAGCCCTTCCAAAGTCGCTTGATCTAGGAATGCCCAGGCGTTCTGCCTCGCCAAGATAATACTCTGCCGCGTCGAAGTGCCGACCGTCAACGTGGACGAGTCGGCAATTTTCGATGTTAAGCAGAGGAAAGTCCTGTAAGTAGCTTTCTCCCTCAGGCGGACTGATGATCACGCGACCGGATTCGTTCGGAAGAATGATCGCGCTTGGCGTTTCTTCCATCAGCCGCGGATGCCAGTAGATACCGGCCTCCTTTACCACCTGCTCGATCATTAAGCCCGCGATGTCCTTGCCGATGCCGCTGATGACATCGGGCTTGAGACCGAATACGGCGCAGGTCACCGCTGCCGTGAAAGCGTTGCCGCCGGAGCGAAAAGCTTTCTTTAACGCCACCGTTTTTTGGTCGCCCGTGGGAATGCTCTTGACGAGCGCCACGTCATCAAGGATCGCCTGACCGATAAACAGAACGCTTCCTCGAAGTTGGGTACGGTCCATGGTTACTCCTCACCTGTTGCCGCTGTGCATTTTTTGAGCGCTATGAACTGACCGAATACTGTTCTAATCAAAAGCATTGTCAATACCTTCCGCTTTGCGAATATGGTGAAGTCTGGTAGTTTAAAGCTTCGACTGGGCCAGTAGTTCAGTGGTAGAATGCCTCATTTGCAATGAGGAGGTCCGGGGTTCGATCCCCCGCTGGTCCACCATGCATATCGTTGTTCCTATAAAAAACCTTCACGAACACATCGCTACGTTAGCACGGACCACGCCAAAAAAGATCGCGCTTGTCGCGACGGACGAACGGGGGACTACCACCGAGAAGATCACGTATGCCGACTTGCTCGAAAAGGTAGAAGCGGCGGCGGCGGAGTTGAGAGATCTCGGTTTGCAAAAGGGGGATCGTATCGCGCTCGCATTCCGTAATTCGCCCGCACTTCTTATATGGAGCTGGGCCGCATGGGCGATGGGCATAGTGACGGTGCCCATGGACACAAAGCGGGACACTCCGGAACTCTACGCGTATAAGATCAATCTCAATAAAGCGAAGGTGTTGATCCTTGAGCGGGGGATACAGGTAGATAAACTACCTGGCGTTCGTGTCAAAGTACATCTGGAATTCCCTTCCGAAGGAGGGTCCGCCTCTGGCGGAAAAGGTGCACCGGTTGCATGGGAGAAGGGGCTCTCGCATCAATCGCTCGTTCTCTTTACCTCCGGCACGACCGGCCATCCGAAGGGGGCGATGCTCTCCCTCGAGAATCTCATCGTCAATGCGAGCGGTATCTGTGAATGGTTACGGTTCACCGAGAATGATGTATTTCTCGTAAATCTGCCCCTGCACCACATCAACTCCACCACGTTCTGCCTCTCGACGCTCCTTGCGGGCGGTACGATCGCCATACCGCCGCAGTATTCGAATTCGCATTTTTGGGAGCAGAGCGGCAAAACGGGCGCTACCGTTACGTCTGTGGTGCAATCGATCGTATTTGATCAGCTGAAGCGCGAAAAGGAGTTCGCGGCCGGGAAAAAACATGTAAAACTGAATAAAATACAAATAGGCTCTGCTCCGGTACTCGCACAGTCGGTGCAGGAATTCCAGAAGAAATTTGGCATCCGTCTCTATCAAGGCTACGGACAAACGGAGACGGCGCTTCGGGTGACCGGCGTTCCAATGGACATTTCGGAGGAGCTCCACGAAAGACTTGTGGAGGAAAATTCCATCGGGACACCTATGCAATGGGCCGATCTGCAGGTATCGGACGATGAGGGAAAGCTACTCGACGAGGGAGAGGAGGGGGAACTCATCGTCAAAGGTCCCGCGATCATGGAAGGGTACCTCGGACGCGAACCGGCGTTCCGCAACGACTACTTCCTTACGGGGGACATCGGCTACTACCGTGTTATCGAGGGCCGGAAATATTTTTATCTCAAAGGCCGCAAACGGGAAATCATCATCAAGGGTGGTATCAACGTCTCGCCAGTCGCTGTCGAAAATGCTCTCAAGAAAATATCAGGAGATATAGATCAGGTACACGTTGTCCCCGTGCCTGATGAACGATATGGCGAGGAGGCTGGCGCCGTCATCTCATGGAAAACCGGTATAGATGAAATGCGCGCGAAACGGTACCTCAAGAGCACACTACTCCTCGGTACGCGATACCTCAGTGCATACGAGACGCCCAAGTACATAACATCACTTTCAATAAGCGAGCTTCCGATGACCTCCACCGGAAAAGTGCAACGCGGCGTTCTGAAAGGCACCATTCCGTATGAAAAATTCGAGTCAATATTCGGTCTCCTCAAGACACCTAAGTACCGCTTTACTGTGTTGCACCGCTATTCACGATGGACGGAGCCCTCATATGAACTACACAAACGTTGCTGGGGGGATATTGCCGGCACGAGGGAGGAGTATGAAAAGAATATCCCCAAACAGCTCATTATCCTTGCGGCAAGGCCGGACGACACGATCGTCGGACAGATCGCCGTCGTTCGTACGAGCCTCCCGGAAAAGGAGCTTCTTCAAAAAAAATATGATGAATTGATCCCAGAAGCATCTGATCGTGAGGGAAATGCGCTTGTATGCGTTTCCATTTGCAACGCTGAATACACGCCAAGACCCATTCCTTCGGTGAATTTAATCCCGAAACCCGATGAGGTCCGCGCATATCTTTTAGGCGGGAACGACCCCGTCATGCGATTCCACGAAAAGCCGAAAGGAGGTCTTGCCGAGGGTGCAAAGCTTGTCGACGTCATTGAGAGTGGCCGGCCCAAAGACAAAAGCTCGCTCGGATACAACATGCTTCTCAAATATCCGGAACCGAAAAATATTGTCATCCATACGCACGCACCCGTCCCCAACCAGCTCATTGAGATGGTGCTTCTTCTTGCGGGCGATCTCGGTATCAAAAATGTGTACGCCTACTCGCGTCCTGGCGGCTTGGCGTCGTATGTATCCACAGGTTGATTTCAAAGGGTCTCGTGATACTGTGGAGGTACTAACTCATTGTTCGTTCATCAGCTCAAGCTCAGGAAAGGGGGCCGAAATGGCCGATACCCAACACGACTCGAAGATCCCGACTTCATCCGACCCCAAGCAGAACCCCGTTTCTGCGCCGAACATACAACCGGTCGCCAAGCCGCCGGTTGAAAAAGCGGACCAACACATGAGTCAAGAGGCGCTCAGGGGTCTCAACAGCTAGGCACCAGCGCCGAGCGTATTGTTCATTGCATACCTTCCATTACACCACCAAGGTCCTATGATCTTGGTGGTGCATTTTTTGTATGTGCATTTTAGCGTCATTTTGAGCCATATAATCAAGATTTCCACGGCTTAGATCTCCTGTCATTGCTTATTTCGGCGGATGCGGTAGGATGTTTGCGAATGTAAGTTTTCCATACAAGTACGTGGAAAGGTTGGTTTACATCATTTTAGAGGAAACACACACAAAGAATCATGGCTAAGAAGCTATACGTCGGCGGGCTGCCCTACAGCACGACCGATACGGAGCTCAAAGATGCTTTCGCGCAAGCGGGGACCGTCGAATCTGCTGTCATCATCATGGATAAGATGAGCGGCCGTTCAAAGGGTTTCGGCTTCGTTGAGATGTCTTCCGATGAGGATGCACAGAAGGCGATCGATATGTGGAACGGTAAGGATTTCGGCGGACGCTCTCTCACGGTAAATGAAGCGCGTCCGATGGAAGACCGACCGCGACGCGACTTTCGTAGCGGCGGCAATGACCGCGGCGGTTACGGAGGCGGACGGGGAGGCAATGGAGGAGGTGGCGGCAGAAGCTGGTAAGCGCTTCGCGCTTTTCACGTCGCCGCTCGCGGATCGTGAAAGTTCACTTTCACGATACCACTCGCTCGACGCGATAATCTTACCTCGTTTGTTTTTGGACGGCCCCCGAAAGGGGGCCGTTCGCGTTCACCGACATATCCACACAAGATTTCGAAGAAGTCCGATATTTCATTCATAATGGTGGCATCCGGTATGCGAGCTCAATTCGTGCGTGAACCAAGTCTGGCGAACCCGCTCCGTTCTGTTCGTGCACTCGAGCTCCACCGTTTCCTCTTGCGCGCGGCGCTGGCGGGGGTGAACATATTCGCATGGATGTTCGTCTTTCAGTATTTCTACCTCGTCGAAGCGGACATCGCGCACGCACTTGCGCGCACCGCGCTCCTGTACGCGCTCTCACAGACCATCACATGCCTCGTCACTCCGTATGCCGCGCGGCGTCTTCGCGCGGGCGCGCGCAGCGCACTGATCCTGGGAACGCTCCTCGCGGCGGTCGCGTTCTTAACACTGAGGACGATGTTTGATGGATTCTGGCTTTCCGCATTCGCCACTGATGCGGTGCTAGGCTTCGCGCTCGCGATCGGACTGTACCGCGCGTTGTATTGGGTCCCGTATTCGGTCGAAGCCGCGGCGCATTTTCAAAAAAAACCATTGCTCATCGCGGAATTCCTGATCGCGTGCGCCCCTCTCGTCGGCGGCCTCTTCATCGCGGGGATCGGTATGGGGTTTGTGTGGATCCTGTACATCGGCGCTGCAATCATCGCGCTTTCTGCAATTCCGGCATTTTTCATCCGCAATGTCCACGAAATATTTTCGTGGGGGTATCGCGAAACATTTTTACAGCTATTTGAATTTGAGAATCGGAGGATCGTGACGGGGGGATTTTTGGAAGGCATTTCCGGTGCGGCAACGCTCCTCTTTTGGCCGCTTGCGGTATTTTTGATCGTTGATCAGTCATTCGGCATGCTCGGTATCATCCTCACGCTCACGTTCTGGGTAGCGATATGGATGCGGAGGTTCATTCGCAGGATGCTGCGACGTCTCCGTCTTACCGGATCGTCAGCCGCGAATATCGTTTTTGCAATTACGCCGTGGCTGTTCCGTCTCGCCGTCGCCACCCCCCTCGGCATTATTTTTGTCGACTCATTTTTCTACACAACGACGCCGCGGCGCATGGGGATCGATCCGCTTGCTTTTGAACAGGTTGCCGATGGAGGATCATACGTCGACGAGTTCACGGCCCTAAAGGAAGTTGCTCAAGCGCTTGGCAGGATCTCACTCTGTATTTTGGGGGCAACCGCCGTGCTTCTGGTTTCGGTTCCGACCGCGCTCGCGATGGTATTTTTTATCACGGCGCTTTCCGCAGCTGCGGGGGCGTATCGGTCGCGTTAGTTACAAAACAAAAAACCGCGTAAGGGGACGTACATAACATCCCTTACGCGGCTCCAACATTCCCACGCGGTGGCCTCGCTTGTTTCGGCAGGTCAGAAAAGAGCATGGGTTGTTTCGTCTTCTTCCACGCCTTCTCAAAACGTTCGATCAGCTTGGCGAGTTTTCTTTTCCGTTCGGCAAGTTTGCGCTTACTGCGATAGGCTCTCGTTTTAGCCGCCTTCTTCGCCCACTTTGAACGGATTGCCAGTTCGACACGCCCGGTTGCCTTTTCGATCTCAAGGGGTGTCGGAGCATCATTCGGAACGTAATACTCGATGCGCAGATATGCCCGGATAGCATCCTTCAGGCCTCGTTTGTGCTTGAATGCCTCAGCGGTCTTTGCTTCCTTCCATTGGTAACTTCGGAAGAAAGCTACTACCAGCTCGTCATCTGGCTGCATGGCGCGGCCTCCGTGGCTCTGCGTTGTACCCGCGCATCTTCGTGCGGATTTGCCGCATGATGCGCTTGAGGTCGGGGCGATATGTCACGCCAGTACCACGAGCCACTTCGGCCGTGACATTGAAGAAACGCAATCGAGAACGGTCACTCGACGCAAACCACTTCTCCGCCGCCCTAGCGGTCAAAAGCTCAATGTTTGCTTTCATGTTCGGCTCCCTGTGCCGACTGCAGGAACGCGATTCTACTGCATGGGACTATCCCACACAACGACTAACATTTCAAGATTTTAAAATATTTTGCACGACCTCCTTCACATCACTTCCATCCGCACCACCCGCAAACTCTTTCATCACGACACCCATGAGTTTGCCTGCGCCCGAAGCATCGGTGACGCCGAGCTCTGCCATTTTGGCACGCGCGACTTTTTCTATTTCGTCGTGTCCCGCCGTCCGCGGTAAATACTCCTCGATAACTTTCAGTTCGTTCGACTCTTTCTCCGCGAGTTCGGGTCTTCCACCTGCGGCAAATTGTTCGGCCGAATCTTTCCGCTGTTTTGCAAGCCGTTTCAATACCACCACCGCCTCGGCATCGGACATTTCTTCGGTCGGTTTCCTACCCTTGGCAACGAGTTCGTTGGTAAACGCTGAAAGCGCCCCGCGCAGAGTATCGCGCTTGAGGCCATCTTTTGCCTTCATCGCGGCAGTCATGTCGGCGCGGATTTTTTGGGTCAGCATGGCGGGATTATAACCCAGTAGGCGATCGTACTCAATCGCATGTGCTAGAATCGCGACATGGAATCGCTCGTTGTTGGCCTCCTTGTGTTGATCGTGGCCCTTCTTGCATATCTGCTTTGGTTCCGCAGAACGCCGCAGGAGACGCAAGGCATGGTCTTGCTTCAGCAGCGCATACAGGAGTTGGAGCGAAGTTTGGAAAGCAAACTTGGGGAGGGCACTAACCGCATGTTCGAATCCATGCGCGCACAATTTGGCGAGTCGCAGCGACTTGCGGGCGATATCAGGGATCTGGTCGCCAAACAGCTCACCGAGGTGCGTATCGAACAAACCAAAACAAATGAGTCGACGACGCGCTTCATGTCTATCGCCGAACAGCTCGCGAATTTGGAGAAAGTGCTCAAGCATCAAAAACAGAGAGGAAATCTCGGCGAAGCATCGCTCGAGCTCATTCTCGGCAATATTTTGCCCCCCGGTTCGTACAAGATGCAATACGAATTTCCGGGAGGGGAGACGGTAGACGCCGTTATTGAAACAAAAGAAGGTGTCATTCCGATAGATGCGAAATTCTCGCTCGATAATTATCAGCGACTGGTAAACGCGATAGATGATACACAACGCGCGGAGTTGGAAAAACAATTCAAGAATGACCTCAAGCTTCGCATAGACGAGACCTCAAAATACGTGCGGCCCAAGGACGGCACCTTGCCCTTTGCCTTCATGTACATCCCAGCCGAGGCTATTTATTACGATCTCCTCATCAATGAGGTGGGTTCGGTCAAGGTGAATACGCGCAATCTCATCGATTACGCGTACAACGAAAAGAAGGTCATCATCGTCTCGCCCACGACCTTCGCAGCCTATCTGCAGTCCGTTCTTTACGGCTTTAAGGCGTTCAAGATCGAGGAGACGGCCAAGGATATAGCGAAAAACGTGGAAGCACTCGGTCGGCACCTGAATGCATATCAGGATTACTACAAAAAACTCGGTGCGTCTCTATCCACAACAGTGAACCATTTCAACGCCGGCTCGAAGGAACTCGGCAAGATTGACAAAGATGTTCTCCGTATAACAGGGGAGTCGGCCGAGCTCGAAACACCACTTTTAGAGAAGCCAACCCTTGCAGGGGAAGGGTAAGCGGGTTATAGTGTCCCCTTCATGGCTAAGATAGCTATCATCGAGACAGGTGGGAAACAGTATGTTGTCACGCAGGACAGCGTTTTAGATGTTGAGAGGATAACCGGCGTAAGCGGCGCCGGTTCCAAGATTTCTTTTGATAAGGTGCTTCTTACGGATGACGGGGAGGAGACCAAGGTCGGCGCGCCGTACATCAAGGGCGCCAAAGTCTCAGCCGAGCTTGTGGAGGAGGGGCGGGATGCAAAGGTGACGGTCATTAAATACAAGCAGAAAAGTCGCTATTTCAAAAAGGCGGGACACCGCCAGCCGTACGCAAAGGTACGCATTACGGCACTGCCGCAGTAATCCCCAATAAAAGATGCCGGCGCTTGGTAGTTACGGGTTATTTGAGATAAGCTCTAATGGCTGTACCTCATGCCCATCTCACCCCTGCTTTTTGTCCTGACCTCATCGATTGTCGTCGCGGGCTTCGCGGGTCTGGTCGTTTTTCTCACGTCATTCCGAAAGGGAAGTATTTTCGCCAATCCGTTCTCACGTGACTGGGGCTTGGGCCTTCTCCTTTCATCTCTGATCAGAATACCGACCGCCTCGGCGGTCGCAGGTATGCCGTTGAGTTCGACCATTGATGGCATGGCTCCGTATTATGCCGTGGGATCGGTCGCTTTGATCGGAGCACACGCGCTGTTTTTTCGCGGGACCGTGCGATTTTTTACAGACAGCAGGTTTTGGATCAATTATTTCCCCCTTCTTTCCTTCCTATGTGTCAATGCGGTCGTTTTCTACTCTCTACAAGTTCTTCATCTGGGGCCCGGTTGGATAATTGTGGAAGTGGCAACGGTGGTCTCGCTGAATATCCTGTTCCTCGTTGGCGCCAACTACAAACTCATTTGCGGGGAATGTTCCCACAGAGAGCGGGTCGGTTCCTGGCTCTTCGTCATCGGCTGGGTCATGTTTCTCCTTGCGCACACGTATATGACATTCATGCTCCACCGATATCCGACCGATTTTTGGTTCTTTGCTATAACATCCTTCCCGACAATTTTCATTTATAGCGGCTATACGATCTCGTACCTCTTACTGCTGTCGGGTTTTATTCTCAACTGTACCTATAAGCGAAAAAGCACGTGAGGAACGTGTCATAACTCACCGCCTGTTTTCCAGAGCACTTTTCAGAGTATCCGAATCGGCATATTCAAGCTCGCTGCCAGTCGAAAGACCGCGGCCAAGGGTCGTAATACGCCATGGGGCGTCGCCCCGTTGTTTTTCAAGTTCCTCACGCATATGAACTGCGGTGACATCGCCTTCCGGATTCGCGGGAAAGGCGAGAATTATCTCCTTCAGATTTTTTCGTCCGGAAATTGACTTACGTAAGGATGAAACACGGAGACCGTTGGTCTTTTCCGATGCAAGCGAGATCGTGCCACCGAGGACGAAGTAGTGCCCGCGGAATGTCCCGCTTCGCTCAAGTGCCGCGAGATCGGCATCGGACGCAACGACGGCAAGGAGTGACGTGTCGCGCTGGAGATTCGAGCACATGCCGCACGTCTTTTTTTCGCCCGCGTGAAAGCGCATGCAGGAGGGGCACTGGTATACAGAATCGGACAAACCCTCAAGTGCATCAATAAGCTCCCGTCGCAGGGAGGGTGTGCTGCGGAGCAAGAACTGCACGAAGCGTTGTGCCTGGCGCGGCCCGATGCTCGGGAATTTTACGAACAAAGAGACGAGCCGCTCAAGGGAGTCGCTCATGAGATTAGAATGGCGAACCACCCTCGACCTCGGTTTCTGATATGAAATCTCCAAAGTCGCTCTTTTCGACTGACCGGAACGTGGTTTTTTCCTCGTCGAAACGCAAGTCTACCTTACCTGTTGGGCCATTTCGGTGTTTTTCGATGAGAATTTCCGCGATGTTGGTCTTTTCCGCTCCGCTGTCGGCGTTCATCTTGTCGTCGCGGTGAATGAACATGACCACATCCGCATCCTGTTCGATCGAGCCGGAGTCTCTGAGATCGGAGAGCCGGGGACGCCCGCGGCGCTGTTCAACGGCGCGCGACAACTGAGAGAGAGCGAGCACGGGCACATCGAGCTCGCGCGCCATTGATTTGAGCGATCGTGAGATCTCGGTTATTTGCTGGACCAGGTTATCGCCGCCGCGGGAATGCGCGGGCGTAATGAGTTGGAGGTAGTCAACGATAATAAGTTGCAGACTCTTTTCGAGCTTCAGGCGGCGCGCTATGGAGCGCATTGAGAGGATCGTGGCACCCGGCTGATCATCGATGTAGATCGGCGCTTCGGAAAGCGCGGCCATACCTTCCTGCAAGCGCTGGAAATCCTCCTCTTTTTTTATCTTGCCGGTCCGTAATTTCCATGAATCAACATTTGACTGGGCGGAGAGCATTCTGTCCGTCAACTGCTGCGAGCTCATTTCGAGAGAGAAGATGCCGACAGCGGTTCCGTGTTTGATCGCCGTTTTGCGCGCAATGTCGAGCGCGAGCGCGGTTTTACCCATCGAAGGTCGCGCTGCCAGTATGATAAGGTCGGATTTTTGGAAACCGGAAAGGCGGCTGTCGAGCTCGGGAAATCCGGTCGATACGCCGCGCATGGCGTTCTCGTGTTTCTGGAGATGCTCAAGACGCTCCCACGCCTCGGTGAGTTCTTCTTTGATGACGCTGAATTTACGGAGTGAGGGAGCGCTCGCGACCGAAAAGATCGCCTGTTCCGCCTCTTCGAGGATCTCCTCAACGGCGCGGTCCTCGCTGTAACCCAATTCGCTGATCTGCCAGCCAACCGACAGGAGCGAACGCAAAATAAACTTGCTCTGAACGATGTCTGCGTAGTGTTTCGCGCTTCCGGGTGAAGAAGAAGAGGCGACGAGTTCCGATAGATACGCTGATCCGCCGACATCGGAAAGTTGTCCGAGGTCCTTGAGTCGGTTTGAAACTGTTATGAGGTCTATCGACTGACCCTTTTCGTATAAGGTCAACATCGCGTCATAGATGCTGCGATGTTGACCGGCGTAAAATGAATCCTGTCGGATGATGTCCGCAACCTCGTACATGGCCTCGTGATTTATCATGAGCGCGCCGAGAAGTGCCCGCTCTGTATCGAGGCTCTGCGGTGGCACACGCATTCCCGAGGCGGGAGCGGGGGGAAATGCCGCGTGCTGCGGAGCACCCCCCCTGCCATGGGTTTTATCCCGATTGTGATCCGAAGCCGATGCCATAAGCACATCCTATCATTCGTTCGGTTTACGAAATATGGGGCGCATCGAAAGTATCGGCGTATAACAGTGCTGATAAGGTGTTTACACAGTGGGGATATGCAACTAGAATGCCAAAGCCCCGTATGCCTTGACGCCACCCGTTAATTTTGATACAACGTAAAACACAAGAACAGAAATAGTCAAATAAGCCCGAAAAACCCTTGTATACAGCCAAATTATGCTTTCTTTCTCACCGAAATCAATCGCAAAAGACCTCCTTGCAGGGCTTCCTGAGCGTTCCCGCCGAGTACTTACCGACCGTTTCGGTCTTGCCGGAAAGGGTGAACGACGTACGCTGGATGCCATCGGGCAGGAATACGGCATCACACGAGAGCGTATCCGACAGATCGAGAACCACGGGATCTCAAGCGTGCGTGATTCTGATGCCTACGGCTCTCTCGCGCAGAATTGGGAGCATCTCAAAGCGGCGATCGCAACGCTCGGCGGGGTCTTGGCTGAAGAGACTATTCTTCAGGAGCTTTCCAAAAACGATATGGACCGTAATCACGTTCTCTTCCTTCTCACGGTGGGGCATCATTTCAACGACAGGCGCGAGGACAGTGATTACAAAGCACGATGGCATGTCGACGAGCAGCTTGCCGAGCAGGTGGAGGCGGCTCTCGGGAATCTCTACGCTTCTCTCGAACCCAACAAACTCACTCCCGAAGAGGAATTTCTTGAGCTTTTCGCAAAATACCTGAAACAGGAAGGGGTGAAAAATCGACCGCCGGAGGTTTTGCCCCGCTGGCTCCTTATTTCGAAACGGATCGGTCGCAATCCGCTCGGTGAATGGGGGAGACAGGATTCCCCGCATGTGCGTATCAAGAACACGCGTGATTTCGCATATCTTACGCTCAAGCGCCACGGTTCTCCGATGCACTTCACGGAGGTCGCGAAAAATATCGAAAAATTGTTCGGCCGCAAGACACACCCCGCGACCACGCACAATGAGCTCATTAAAGACGGTCGTTTTGTGCTCGTCGGCCGCGGTCTCTATGCGCTCAAGGAGTGGGGGTATCAACCCGGTGTCGTGCGCGATGTCATCAGCGGTATTCTTGATCGGGAGGGGCCCCTGACACGCGAAGAGATCATCGAGCGCGTGAAGCGTGAGCGCTACGTGAAAGATGCGACCATCGCGGTCAATCTTCAGAACGGCATGTTCACGCGACTGCCGGACGGTAGGTACGCGCTTGCGAAATAGAGTTCGGGTTTCATCCCTGCGGGATTGTTAATAAGCGGCTTTTTCAGTGTCGCGAGATGGTAGAATCGCCACATGGTCTTCATAGGCGACTATGAGCAACAGGGGGTGATCACCACCGGTGATGTACGGGGCATTATCTCGGGGTTTCTTCATCTTGATCTACACAAGATAATCGACGGAACGGTGGGAAACTACTGGGGCATTTCGCGCGCGCTCCAACTCAGCATTCTCTTTTGGGGATTTATGGGTATCCTGTGGATCCAGATTCCCCACCTACCACTTTTTGCGGCTCAATGGCTTCTCGGAACAGCGCCTATTTGGATGCCTATAGTGACGCTGGTCACAACATGGAAGATCTGGCTGTGGTATTCGCGCAGCATGTATCTCTTTAAGCGGGATTCGATGCTTCTCGAGGTGAAGATGCCGCGGGACATTACGCGTTCGCCGCGGGCGATGGAAAATGCGCTCTCGAAGCTTTGGACCGACTCGGGTGAGACGACATTCCTGAACCGCGTGTGGCAAGGTCAGTGCAGACCGTATTTTTCTCTGGAAATCGCTTCGTTCGGCGGCGAGATCCATTTCTATATATGGACGTGGCGTAACTGGAGACAGGTCGTGGAGTCAATGATGTATGCATACTATCCGGAGGTCGAGCTTGTGGAGGCCGAAGATTATGCCTCGAAGTTCAAATTCGATCCGGACACGCAGGAATGTTTTCCCACCGATTGGCGCTACGAGCCGCGCAACGACGCGTATCCCATACGCACCTACGTCGAATTCGAGCTCGATAAGGACCCCAAGGAGGAGTACAAGATCGATCCTCTCGCAGAGGTGCTTGAGCGCATGAGTGGTCTCAGGCCAGATGAACAGATGTGGATACAGATAATCATCACGATGTGCAGGGATACTCGCGCAAAAAAAGGCGGGCATTGGTGGGAAACGGAAAATCGTTACACCGCATTGATCAAAGAAGAGATCGATGTGCTTCGCAAAGAGACGACCTCTGCCGATCCGGGTGATCGATCCGCACCTGATGCATGGAAGTCAATGGCTCGCGTCCCGATGCATCGCTACACGGAATTGATCAAGGCTATGGACCGCAACATGGGCAAGCACCCCTTCAACGTCGGCATGCGCGGCGTGTATATCTCGGATGCGAAGAATTTTGCGGGGCCGGGCTATACCGGCATGCGCTGGATATGGCGCCCTGTGGGAAATCCGCAATATATGAACCAATTGCGTCCGCGTCGCTGGGGCAACCCATTCGACTGGCCGTGGCAGGATTATAAAGACATCCGGTGGCGCCTGATGCAGCGCAGATTTTTCGATTGTTATCGCAGGCGCTCCCATTTTTATTCTCCGTGGATCATGCCGCACAATATGATGAGCACCGAGATCATCGCGACACTGTGGCATCCGCCAAGCGCCGCGATCGGCGTTCCCGGCCTTGAGCGTATTCCCGCAAAGAAGGCGGAGCCGCCATCGAATTTGCCGAAATAAATTTTTAGTGTTGTATTGGTCTGCTATGCCGCATCTGAATTCGATTTTGCAAAAAGCGTTTGATAGGGGTCATGTCCTGCTCGCGCGGCTTTCAACGCATTGGAAAGAGCACACGAACAGGAGAACCGTGGCCATCATTCTTTCTGTCGGGGTATGTGCGACATCCGCGTATCTCTTCGGCATACGCCCGCCGGACAACTTTCCCGTGAATTCGCTCGTGTCAGTTCCGGAAGGATCCTCCCTGCAGGAAGTGGCGCGGAGGCTTGAGGTCGACGGGGTCGTACGTTCCGACGCGGTCTTTCGCGTACTTATCAGCGTGATGGGGAATGCACGGAACGTGCGCGCCGGTGACTACCTCTTTAAACAGCCTCGAGATGCGTTTGGGGTCGCCTACGCGCTTTCTACGGGCGCGTTCGGTCTTGAGCCGATCAGAATACGTATTTCTGAAGGCATGATGACAAAAGAAATGGCCGCCCTGCTCGACAGACAATTTGAACGTTTCGACGCGAAGAACTTCCTCGCAGAAGCGCAGCCCCAGGAAGGATATCTCTTTCCTGACACGTATTTCTTTATGCCCAATGCGACCGAGCGAACGATCATTCAGGCAATGCGCCAAAATTTCGACCAACACCTTTCAGAGATCGAGCTGCGCCTCGCGAGCTCAACACATTCTCTCAAAGACATCGTTATTATGGCCTCCCTCATTGAGCGTGAGGCGCGCGACCCCAAGGACCGCCGTATCATTGCTGGCGTACTGTGGAATCGGCTCGCGCGGAAGATGCCACTACAGGTGGATGTGACGTTCCTCTATACGATAGGGAAAGATACATTCCAGCTGACGACGGTAGATCTCATTTCCGATTCCCCCTACAACACCTACAAGAACAAAGGACTCCCACCGACCCCCATCGGCAGCCCCTCGCTCGATTCACTGCTCGCCGCGGCAGAACCTACGAAAAATAACTACCTGTTTTACCTTGCGGACCACAATGGCGTGACGTATTTCAGTAGAACGTACGAGGAGCATTTGCGGAAGAAACGACTGTATCTGGGGACGTAATAGTGTATTCTGGCGCGATGACGCAAAAGGTGTTCGTAGGACTTTCGGGCGGGGTCGATTCCGCCGTTTCGGCCGCTCTTTTGAAAGAGCGGGGGTATGACGTCGTTGGCGTATTCATCAAAATATGGCAGCCGGAATTTCTGGAATGCAACTGGAGGGAAGAGCGGCTTGACGCGATGCGCGTTGCCGCGATACTCGACATCCCGTTTCGCGAGGTGGATCTTTCCGCGGAATACAAAAAAGAGGTTGTCGACGATATGGTGCGGGATTATGCCCGCGGTATTACACCGAACCCCGATGTACTATGCAATCGCCACATCAAATTCGGTGCGTTCGTCGCATGGGCCACTGAAGAGGGGGCGGATCATATTGCGACCGGGCATTATGCACAGATCAGGCAACGTGAGGGCGATTTTGAGCTGTTGCGTGGACGTGATGCGGAGAAGGATCAATCATATTTTCTTCACACCCTTGATCAAAAACAGCTGGGACGCGCGCTCTTTCCCGTCGGAGCTTTGCTGAAAAAGGACGTTCGGGAAAAAGCGCGACGGCTTGGTTTGCCTCAGGCGGAAAAACCCGACAGTCAGGGATTGTGTTTCGTGGGGGAGGTTTCAATGGCTGATTTTCTTTCGCGCTTCATACCACTCGTTCCGGGTCCCGTTCTTTTGAACGGCTCCGCAATAGGGGAGCACCAAGGGGCCGCGCTCTATACGGTGGGACAGCGGCATGGGTTTTTGACGCATCGGGCGCCGCTGCCAGGACCGTACTACATCACGCGGATCGATGTCTCCACGAATACACTCTTTGTTTCTCTCAAGCGTTCCGATGCCGCCCGCTCTTCCGTATCGCTTGAACGCATCCACTGGATATCCCATGAGCGAACGCTCCCCCTCAAAGCCTGCGCGCAGGCGCGGTATCGTGAGCAGCCGGTCGTCACCACGCTTTCGAAAACCCCGAAAGGCATCCTCGCCACATTCGAGGAACCCCACATCATCTCTCCCGGACAATCGCTTGTTCTATATGATGCTGAGGTGTGTCTGGGGGGCGGCATCATCGCAAAGTCGCGTCTGTGAATAGCTCGACATACGGGCGTTCGCACAGGCTACAATGGAAGCGATGCTATTGCGCATGATGTGGTTTACCGCGATCTCAGTGGTAATTTCTTATGGGATATATCTTTTGGTAGGGAACACGCTCTACGCACGAGCGTCGGGGGCCTACGAGCCCATTCTCGTTCGGGATGTCATCGGCCCCGGCTCGCACTATTTATCCGGCATGATCATGGTGCCGACGCCGTGCGATGAGTTGTATGTGCGGACACACGCTGTTTCGAGCACCACTTTTCTCCTTTCGTTCAAGACATGGCGGGAGCCCTCGGTTAGTTGCACGGAAGATCGGACGCCGCGACCATTTCACGCGACCTTGTTCGGGCCCGCCACGGGGGTGAACTTTGGCGCGACTCTCGATGGGGTCGGCCAGCCCATCGTGGTACTGCCTGCCGTACCCATCGAGTGATCTTTCATGTCTCACATTTCTTCGCACGCGCAGTTACAGCCGACACACAAGGCATCGTCTCACGGAAGAGTGCGAATGCCCGGCACGCCCAGCATACTTATTACCAAGGCGGATGGAGAGCAGGAAGCATTCGATCCCGCCAAGCTTGAGCATTCTTTGCAGCTGGCGGGCGCTTCCAGCACCATGCGCGCTCGTGTGCTCGCGCATGTCATGCGCGAATTGCGTCCCGGCATGATGACGGAAGACATCTACCGCCATGCGTTCGACATTTTACGTCGCGAGGAAGTGACGCCGGTCGCAGCCCGCTATTCCATCAAACGCGCGGTTTTTGCACTTGGCCCTTCCGGATTTCCTTTCGAGCAATTTTTGGCGGAAGTATTGCGCGCCCATGGATGGAAGGCGCAGACAGGTGTCGCGCTCATGGGACGCTGCGCTCCGCACGAAGTGGATGTGTTCGCCGAGAAGGGCGACAAGCGGATCGGTATTGAGGCGAAATTCCATAACGATGCGGGTGGCAAAACGGACATCAAGGATGCGTTGTATGTGCACGCGCGATACGAGGATCTCAAGAAGACGCCACTCGCCTCTTCACGTGTAGACGAGGGATGGCTTGTCACGAATACACGTTTTACGCGCAACGCCATCCGCTACGCGCAGTGTGCGGGACTCACGCTTCTCGGATGGGATTACCCCCGAACCCGAGGGCTACTCACGCTTATCGAGGAGGCGCGAGTGCATCCGCTGACCTGTCTCACAACGCTCACGGAAAATGAAAAACAGAGGCTCTTGGAACAAAAGATCGTTTTGTGTAAGCACGTCCAAACTCCGCACATTCTTCGCGAATTCGGCGTGAAGCCTGACCACATCCCCAAAGTGTTGGAAGAGGCGAGACAGTTATGCGGTATCTGATTGAGCACAATCACCTACTGGGTGATAGAATACGCGGTATGAGAGGAGCTACTGTATTCATGGATCCGACGTTCGTGATGTTCGGGAAGTTGCTTCTTGCAATGGTGCTCGGCGGGATCATTGGTACGGAGCGCGCCGTGCTCGCAAAGCAATCCGCGGGAACGCGGACCTTCGGTCTTGTATCACTCGGCGCATGCCTCTTCGTCATCACCGGAAACTACGTCGACAGCGTATATCTAGGCGTCGTCAACTTCCAACCGATGCAGATCGCCGCAGCTGTCGTCACAGGCATCGGATTCATCGGCGCCGGACTCATCATATTTCGCAATGACGCCGTACACGGCGTCACCACCGCTGCAGGCCTTTGGATCGCCGCCGGCGTCGGAGTCGCTGTGGGATTCGGCCTGTATGCAGTTGCCGCATTCGCGACCATACTTTCGCTCATCATGTTCACGGGTATGTGGTACGTCGAAAATCGGTTTAAGCATTGGTTTGCAGAGCATGCGCCGGATATACGCGAGACAGGCCCCTCAAGCCCATAAAGGGGAAGTGGTATACTGCCGCGATGAGTTTGTTTAAAGCCTATAATCCCAACAGAAGTGCTGATTGGAACTACGGGGGCAACAAGTGGCGCCTCTCGCGCTCAAAGATCGATCTTTACATCGAGTGTCCGCGTTGCTTTTATCTCGATAATAGGCTCGGCACCGGACGGCCGCGTGGTCCTGCATTTACCCTCAACGTCGCGGTCGATGCGCTTTTGAAAAAAGAATTCGATGTGCATCGTGCCGCTAAGGAAGCGCATCCACTGATGACAAAATACGGTGTTGATGCGGTGCCGTTTGAGCATCCAGCACTCAATACATGGCGTGAAAACTTCAAGGGGCTTGAGCACAAGCATGAGACCGGTCTTACTGTCTCGGGCGCAGTGGACGACGTTTGGGTCGATCCAAAGGGTAATCTTATCGTTGTCGACTACAAGGCAACCTCCAAAAACGGCACCATCGAAACACTTGCGGATTCCTCGTGGGAAGAGCAGTACAAACGGCAGATGGGCGTGTATCAGTGGCTTTTGCGCAAGAATGGCTTCTCCGTATCGGATAAGGGCTACTTCGTGTACGCGAACGCAAGCTCGGACAAAGAGGCTTTCGATGGCCAGCTCGAATTTGAAGTGACGCTTGTTCCGTGTGAAGGGAGCGCCGATTGGATAGACGACATCCTTCCAAAAATCAAGGCATGTCTCGACGGCGACGATCTACCAGAAATCGGACGATACTGCGAATTTTGTTCGTACCGCGAAGCTGCCGGCAAAAAACTGCAGGATCTCGTGAAGAAACAAAAGAAACCCTCATGATTTTCTCCGAAAAAGTCCGCGCGATCATCAGCAAGATTCCCAAAGGGAAATCAATGACGTACAAGGAAGTTGCCGCAAAGGCGGGAAATCCAAAAGCGGCGCGGGCGGTGGGTGCCATCATGCGCTCCAATTACAACCGTGATATCCCGTGCCATCGTGTCGTGCGCTCCGACGGCTCGCTTGGAAGCTACAACAGGGGTGGTACTGTCCGGAAAAGAGAACTTCTGAAAATGGAAGGCGCCTTATAAAAAGTTCAGCCCCCGCGAACGCCGCGGAGACTGAAGTCGTTGGCCGGTTGTCCGGCGAATGGAATCACCTTCGGGGAAGCTCGAGGGCAATGAAACTGTCGCCCTTCTCGTTCCTTCCCATGCGGTAGGGTTTCCACCCACGGTCACACATCATGCGCATCCCGCTGAGGTTTTCGCCTGTTGCAATCACGCGACCGGGGCGATTTGAGACCCACTCCAGTCGGTGGACATAGAGCCGCTCCCAGATACCACGTCTGCGGTACTTGGGGTCGACCACTGCGAGCGCGAAATACATCGCGTCGCGGTCTTGACCGTCGGGGCTTGAGTGGTGGTCAGTGATGCATGCCGCGCCGACGAGTTTGTTGCCGACGAACGCGCCGAAGGCAACGAGGGCGTGCGGGATTTCTTCCATCCCACGTTTTGGGTATGGATCCTGCGGGGTTCCCCAGGATACGTTATCCAAGAGCCATGCCCACCTTGCGATTGCCGCTGCATCCCGCCTGCTCTTCGGATCAATCTGCCGAATCACGACTTTCTCGATCTTCATGACACTCCCGTCATTGATAGTGGAATATTCCCTGCAACCGGCTGATTCCGGAACAGGACTGTGGCGCAATATGTGGTAATATCCGACTCATGTCAAACGAGCAAACCGTTGGTCAGTTCGCCAAAGCTCATCCGGAAATACGGACACCGTACTATCTCATAGACGAATCACTACTTCTGAAGAATCTTGAAAAGATCAAATACGTACGCGAAAAAAGTGGTGCGAGGTCGGTTATGGCACTCAAATGTTTCTCGACATGGTCAGTCTTCCCGCTCATGAGCAAATACATGGACGGGACCACGTCGAGTGCGCTTTATGAGGCACGACTCGGGCATGAGAAATTCGGAGGGGAGACACAGGCGTACAGTGTGGCGTGGTCGCAGAAAGATATCGATGAAGTAAAAACATTCGCCGACAAGATCATATTCAACTCCATTTCGCAGCTGGACCGTTTCTACGACGAGGTGTCCTCCGGAGGAGGATCCGCCTCCGGCGGAAAAGGCATGAACATCGGCTTGCGGGCCAATCCCGGTATCAGTTACTCCCACTTCGATCTCGCTGATCCCGCTCGCAAGGCAAGCCGACTCGGTGTGAGAGACATCGCCGCAGTCGAAAAAGTTGCCGACAAAATACGGGGCCTGATGTTCCACGTAAACTGCGAGAACACGGATTTCGATGCTTTCTCGAAGATAGTCGACCAGATAGGTGAGAAGTACGGGTCGCTTCTCAAAAAAATGGAATGGGTGAGCCTCGGAGGCGGTATAGCGTTTACAAATGAAGGATACCCGCTCGACAAATTTTGCGAACGACTGAAAAAATTTGCGAACGACTACGACGTGCAGGTATATCTCGAGCCGGGTGAAGCTTCGGTCCTCGGTTCGGGTTTCTTGGTGACGCAAGTTCTTGATGTTGTGAAGAACGAGGCCGACATCGCCATTATCAATGCTGCCGTCGAGACTCACATGCTCGACAATCTCGTCTATCATGAAGATGCAACGCTCGCCAACCCCCAAAAGGGTCCCCACCGCTTCATGGTCGCCGGTAACACGTGTCTCGCGGGCGACGTATGGGGGACCTATGACTTGCCCGAACCGTTGAAGGTCGGTGATTATGTCGTGTTCGACAATGCGGCGCGCTATACAATGGTCAAGATGAGCTGGTTCAACGGTGTGCAGATGCCGAGTATCGTCGTGAAGCGGCTCGATGGAAAAGTTGACGTGGTGCGGGAATTTACATACGATGACTTCCGTAAAAGCCTGTCGTAATCCTGACATCAGAAATGAAGCCAAATGTTCGACTGAGCGTTGAGCGAAGAAGTACTGAGGCCAGCAGGCCGAATGTACTGATCGTGGGTGCCGGAGCCGTGGCCCACGTAGCGGCTCACAAAGCCGCGCAGAACAATGATGTTCTAGGGGATATTTGCATCGCGACACGCAAACGCGCTAAAGCGGACAAAATAATCGAAAGCATCAAGCGTAAAAAGAGCATCAAGGATAAAAAGGGAAGGATATATTCCCGTGAAGTGGATGCGATGAATATTCCGGCGATGGTGAAGCTCATCAAAGACACCAATTCATCAATTGTCATCAATCTTGGTACCGCGTACATCAATATGTCGGTCTTGGAGGCGTGCATCCGCGTCAGATCTGTCGGCGGTTGTCCGGTGACCTATATGGATACCGCCATCCACGAGGACCCGACCAAAGTCGCCGAGGATCCGCCATGGTATGCGAATTACGAGTGGAAAAAGCGCGCCGCATGCAAAAAGGCAGGCATCAACGCCATTCTCGGCGTCGGATTCGATCCGGGTGTCGTGAACGCCTATGCCGCGCTTGCGGTGAAGCATTACCTCGACAAAATAGACAGCATCGATATTCTGGACGTAAACGCTGGCACGCACGGCCGGTACTTCGCGACCAACTTCGATCCCGAGATCAACTTCCGCGAGTTCAAGAAAGTGTGGACGTGGATAAACCGCAAGTGGGTGGAGCGCCCCGTGCACAGTGAACGATGGGATTACACTTTTCCGGTTGTAGGCTCACGCCCCGTCTACCTCAACGGCCACGACGAGCTACACTCGCTCTCAAAAAACATCAAAGCAAAAAGTATTCGCTTCTGGATGGGCTTCGGCGACCATTACCTCAATGTTTTCGGAGTTCTCCGCAATCTAGGGCTTCTTTCGGAAAAGCCAGTCATAACAGCCGAGGGGGTGAAGGTGGTACCGCTCAAGCTCCTCAAAGCGGTGTTGCCGGACCCCGCATCACTCGCGAAGACCTACACGGGATACACCTGCATCGCCGATCTCGTAAAGGGGTGGTATGACGGCAAGTGGCGCGAAGTGCTCATCTGGAACAACTGCGACCATGCGAAGTGCTACAAGGAAGTTGAGTCACAGGCTATCTCATACACCGCTGGCGTGCCGCCCATCGCGGCTGCAATGCTCGTGGCAAAGGGGATCTGGAACCCAAAAACTATGGTCAACGTCGAGGAATTGGACCCCGACCCGTTCTTGAAACTTCTGGGAAAGATAGGGTTGCCGACAAAAGTGAAAGACATCACTCCAAAGAACGGCAAACCAAGTAAGGACGGCATGCCCGCCTCGGCTGCCAAATCCAACAGCATCAAGACACACTACGTGTGGTAATCCATGAATAATGAAGCACGGGAGGCGGATGTGAAAATAGAGTCTTCGTGGAAAGCAGTGCTCAAAGATGAGTTTGGACAAGATTACTTCAAGGCGCTCACAGAATTCGTCAGAGGCGAATATCAACACACTATCGTCTATCCGCCGCCGAAAAGTATTTTTCGCGCGTTCGAGCTTTGCCCGTTCGATAAAGTAGAGGTCGTCATTCTCGGCCAAGACCCGTACCACGGCGCTCACCAAGCCAACGGCCTCTGCTTCGCCGTAAGCGAAGGTGTGCCCCTGCCGCCGTCGCTGCAGAATATTTTTAAGGAGATAGCGGGCGATTTGGGACAAAAATTGGTCCACAAAACAGGGGATTTGGAGCGCTGGGCCAAACAAGGAGTCCTGCTTCTCAACGCCACACTCACAGTGCGTGCGCGCACGGCGGGTTCGCACCAAGGGAAGGGATGGGAGGAATTCACCGACGCGGTCATCCGCAAACTTTCCGAAGAGCGTGAGGATCTTGTCTTCATCCTCTGGGGCAACTACGCCAAATCCAAAGGCGCGCACATCGACCGCGCCAAGCATCGTGTCATCGAATCTGCCCACCCCTCACCCTTTTCAGCATCAAACGGCTTCTTCGGCTCAAAACCTTTCAGCAAAACCAACGACTATCTGGTGGAGCACAACAAAAAACCGATTGAGTGGCTATAGGGCAAAATAAGTTAGAATGAAGGCGTGATTGCACTAGAACCAACACCAAGGCCCGAACTATCACTTGAGGAGGCAGTGCAGAGTGCACTATCCAGAAGTGGCATCGGTGATACTTCGAATAATTTTAATGGTGTCAGAATGTCACTGGAGATTCCAGAATTCTGGTCGAAAATTAAACCTGTCAGGACGTATGAGGAGTACATTCGGAACAAATACGAACGCCGACCGGATATTGCAGATAGGGTCCTTAAAGAATCTGACAAGGTGTTTGTTGCTAACTACGATGTGGCGGTCGCTAAGATCAACGATGCTATTGGAACAGGAGTAGGCAACGAGGAACAAGCTCAGAAAGTGCAATTGTTCTGTGAGGAGGCTCGAAAAGTCGTGGTGGATTTTTGCGGAACAATCGAACGCAATTAGCAGAGATTTTACACACGCAAAGACGAAAGCAGCTTGTCTTTGTGCAAATGCGGGCCGATGATGGCGAGGTTGAGGGCGTTGGTCTTTAGGATGTCCTGCGCCACGCGTTGAATATCGTCGACTGTTACTTTGTCGATGTGTTTGATGACTTCCTCTAGGGGACGGACCCTTCCGAGCGTGATCAGGGAAGTTGCGGCGTTCTGGGCTATCTCGTCGCTCGTTTCGAGCGAAAGGGTAAGGGTTCCCTTGATGTAAGACTTGGCCTTCTCAAGCTCGGTCGCGGATATTTTCGTCCGCTTTATCTTTTTGAACTCCGTGAGAATAGTCTCGATGGTTTTCTCAAGTTTTGAGTGTTCCACGCCAGCCTGCACGACGAAATATCCAACATCTGGATATTTGTCGGCCCATGCATGCACGGAATAAGCGAGCCCGCGCTTCTCGCGCACTTCGAGGAAGAGCCTGCTGCTCATGCCGCCGCCGAGTATCGTCGTGAGGACCGCTAAGGCGTATTCGTCTTTGTGCTCGTACGGGTAGGCGGGCACGCCGAGCATGAGTTGCGTCTGGTCGGTCTTTTTCTCTTTTATGGAGACGCGCGGTGCGCTCTGCGAACCGGAAAAGGGGAGGAAACTGGGGGCGGGGGCAGGTTTGAGGCGGCCGAATTCCTTTTTTACTTTCGCGAGCACTTTGACGGATGAGAACGAGCCTGCGATGCAGACGACCGTATTGGCGGGTACGTAGTTACGTTTCAAATACGTCGCGAAGTCTCTGCGTGAGAATGCGCGGATATTCTCTTTCGGCCCTAATATCGTGCGGCCGAGCGCGTGCTCACCGAAAATGAGTGCATCAAAGACGTTGTCTACTATGCGCATCGGCATGTCCTCGTACATGTCGATCTCTTGGATGATGGCGCCGCGCTCTTTTGTGATTTCTTTTTGCGGCAACATTGAATTGAGAAAGATGTCGCTGATGACATCGAGTGCGGTATCGAGGTAGCGCGCGCTTACCTTGGCATAATAGGCAGTTCTGTCTTTCGAAGTGAATGCGTTGTAGATGCTGCCCGTCGCGTCGAGCTCTTCGCTGATGGCGCGCGCGGTGGGGCGTTTTTTGGTGCCCTTGAAGAACATATGTTCGAGAAAGTGTGCAAGGCCGTTTTCTTGCATATTTTCGTAGCGCGAGCCAGTGCCCGACATCACCACCACGGTGGCGGTGGTCGTGTCCGGCATAGGAGAAAGGACGACGCGAAGACCATTCTTCAGAGTGTGGATGTCGTATTTCATTTCGCTGAGCATAGTACCTTTCGCTCTGTTGCACAAACGACTGAGACACGATACGTTTACTCAAATGACGATAAATGAAATTCGCACGAAGTATCTTGAATTCTTCGAGGCTCGCGGGCACACCATTATTCCCTCGGCGCCCATCGTGCCGCAGAACGACCCGACGACACTTTTCACCGGAAGCGGTATGCAACCGCTCGTACCCTATCTTCTGGGCCAGCCGCATCCGAAGGGGAGTCGCCTCGTGAACAGCCAAAAAAGCTTTCGTGCCGAAGACATTGAGGAAGTGGGGGATAATCGGCACACGACATTTTTTGAGATGCTCGGCAACTGGTCGCTTGGTGATTATTTCAAAAAGGAACAGTTGCTGTGGTTCTTCGAATTTTTGACCGAAGAGATAGGGCTCGATCCGAAAAAACTGTACGTGACTGCTTTCATCGGCGACGAAAAAAATAACGTTCCGCGCGATACGGAATCTGCGGAGATATGGACGAAACTTTTTGCGAGTAAGGGAATTGACGCAAAAGTCGTTGCCATCGGCTCTGAGGCAGACGGATATCGCTTAGGTATGCAGGGCGGCCGTGTATTCTTCTACGACGCGAAGAAAAATTGGTGGAGCAGGGCCGGAGTGCCGGAAAATATGCCCGCGGGAGAGCCCGGCGGACCCGATTCGGAGGTGTTTTATGATTTTGGCACGCCGCACGACCCGAAATTCGGCATCGAGTGCCATCCCAACTGTGACTGCGGGCGCTTTCTGGAAATAGGGAACTCAGTTTTCATGCAGTATCTCAAGCAACCCGATGCTTCATTTGGACTGCTTCCCAAACGAAACGTGGATTTCGGCGGCGGGCTCGAGCGCATAGCTGCTGCGGCAGCAGGAGACCCTGACGTGTTCGCCATCGATGTATTTGCCGAAACGATAGGCCTTCTTGTGCACTTCTCCGAAAAAAATTATGAAGACAGTCGATACAAGCGCTCGTTCCGCATCGTTGCCGACCACATGCGTGCGGCCACCTTTATGCTCAGTGCCGGCGTGCGTCCTTCGAACACGGAGCGTGGCTATGTGCTGCGCCGATTGCTCCGCCGCGCGGCGCAGCACGCGCAAAAGCTCGGCGTCGAGCACGGGGAGGGCAGGGAAAGTATGCTCGTGAAATGCGCCATGAATTTTATCGAAAAATACAAGCAGGCGTATTCCGAGTTGGAAAGTGAGGAGGCGTACCAGCAGATCACCGATGAGATCTGGAAAGAGGAGAAGCAATTCGCGCACACACTTGAAAGCGGCATGAAGGAATTCGAAAAAGTCGCGCGGACAGGCCACATCTCGGGCGCTGCGGCATCGACGCTGTTCACCACGCACGGATTCCCGTTCGAAATGACGACAGAACTTGCGAAAGAGCGCGGTATCGATGTCGACGAGGAGGGCTTCAGGGCGGAGATGAAAAAGCACCAGCAACTCTCGCGGGCTGGAAGCGAGCAGAAATTCAAAGGAGGACTTGCGGATACGTCCGAAAAAACAACCCGCTTGCACACGGCGCACCACCTTCTGCTCAAAGCGCTGCAGATGGTGCTGGGTCCTGCGGTAAAGCAGCGCGGCAGCAACATCACGCAAGAGCGCCTGCGTATCGACTTCTCTTACGGAGCCAAGACGACGCCTGAGCAGATAAAAGAAGTCGAGCGGATAGTGAACGAAAAGATCAACGAAGCGATACCGATGACCCGTTCGACACTGCCCAAAAACGAGGCGGAAAAACTCGGCGCCGAGCACGAATTCGGCGCAAAATATCCCGACATGGTCTCTGTCTACTCATTGGGCCCCAAGGGAGCAACGCAAGAAGATCCCCAATTCGACAAAGCGTTCTCAATAGAATTCTGCGGCGGGCCTCACGTTCTGAATACGCGTGAAATAGGGGAGAGTGGCGTCTTCAAAATCAAAAAAGAAGAAGCGGTTGCCGCGGGGATCCGTCGCATCAAGGCGGTGTTGGAATAATTACTCACACATAACTCGGGAGTGCGCCTCTATGTACCCGTAGGCACGATATACTGACGAAATGTTCGGAACACATCTCGGGCGCGGGCGCGGGAAGATAGTCGCTGTCGCCGATATTGGAAGCGGAAGCGCGGGTGTCGCAATACTCGGCATTCATCCCGGCGAGCCGGTATCGGTCCTTGCTGCCGAACGCGCCATCCTTTCCATGGAGGATCGTGGGGAAGAGGCAACAACGACGGGGGTCGCCGATCAACTCGTAAAAGCGGGAGAAGCCGTCAGAAAAAAATTCACTAATCTGGGCAAGGATGCACATCCCATACATGAACTCTACGTCATCATACGGGCGCCGTGGAGCCATTCCGAGACGAAACGTGTCTCGACGACATTCAAAGAGCAAATCACGGTTACCGATCATATGATCGGCGAGCTTGCCGAGCGAGCGCTCGCCGAGGTGAGGGAGCTCGATCGTGGGAACTTTCTGGAAGCCAAGGTGATACGGGTCGAGCTCAACGGGTACTCGTGTGCGAAACCCGTGGGCAAGCACGCAACGGAGATCTCGGCATTTGTGCTGATAAGCGGTTGGCACTCGACCATCCGCGCCAAAATAGAGGCGTCTTTGCAAAAGGTGTTTCCCCACCTTTCCCCCGCATTCCGCTCTTCAGTATGGGCGGCGATCGCGGTGTTGCGGGAGGGAATGTCGCAAGAATATGATTATCTCATCGTCGACATGTCGAGCGAGGGGACAGCATTCGTGGCGATCCGCGATGGTGTCGCCACCGAACACATGCTTATTCAGGAGGGGGTGCGCACCATACTGAAACGTGTCTCCGGATCGGGAATGCCTGAAGAGGCTCTGAACCTCATCCGCATGCTTTCGTCGGATCAATGCTCGAGCGCCGCGTGCGAGGCTACCCGCGAGTCGCTCGCTCGTGCGGAGCCGGAACTTGTACGGGTCTTCGGGGAAGCGCTCGGCACATGCGCATCGGAACAACGATTACCAAACACGCTCATTCTATTCGTTCATCCCGATGTTGCCACGTGGCTTTCGCGTTTCTTTTCACGTATCGACTTTTCGCAATTCACGAAAACGGCGCAACCGTTCCAGGTGAGGATCGTCGGCACTACTGACCTTTCGACATGGGTGGCACCGTCGGGCGGCATGGTATTGGATCCGGGACTCGCGCTTGGAAGCGCACTTGTCAACATCGAGAAGCGGAGGGGGCAATGAGGTTTGGTATACTGAGTCGCTATGGCTAAGGACTATTTTCAAGACATTATGCCACCGTCCCACGACCCCGAAGAGGCGCGGGAGATCCCGATCCGCCACAGCGACGAGGATGAGATCGAGGTACAGACAGAGCTCGTTCGCGGTATACGCAATATCTCATCCCCCGCTCGAATGCGTCCGGCCCCTCGTCCTGTTCAGGTGCCGGTCGGAGATGAACGCGAGATCCACCGACCCTCTCGTCTCTGGATCTGGGCCGTGGCGGCAGTTCTGGCGTTGGTCCTCTCTGTCTTTGCTCTCCTCATGTTCCGCTCAACGAGCGTGACCATTACGCCCAAATCACGTCTCACATCCTTTACCGATACGATCCTTTACAATGCGTATCCTGCCGGTGCGGCGGACGGGTCGCTCCCATACACGGTTCAGAGTTTTGATATAGAGGATTCGGAAGTTGTTCCTTCCCAGGGGACGGTTCATGTTGAGAGAAAGGCTTCGGGAAGCATCACGGTATTCAATGAGCATTCCAGCGCGGTCGTGCGTCTGATCAAAAATACCCGCTTCGAGACGCCTGAGGGCCTCATTTTCCGGACCCCTGCGGATATCGTCGTACCAGGAAAGACGAGCGCCGGGCCGGGGACCGTGAACGTGACGGTTGTCGCAGATCAGGTGGGGGAAAAGTACAACATCGGGCCTGTTGCGCGCTTTAATCTGCCGGGGCTCAAATCGGGGGAAATGTATACGAAGGTTTACGCAAAATCGAACACTGCCATGTCGGGGGGATTCGCGGGTGAGGAGCCGGGTACAGCGCCCGGAGCACTCAACGCCGCTATCGCAGCGGTGCGTGGTCGGCTGGAATCCAACGCCCGTGAATCCGTACGCACGCTTATCACTGCGGACTCCGTCGCGTTCCCTGAGATCGTCCGGATCACCTATCAGTCGCTGCCGAACACACAGGAAGCCGGGCCCGGTGTACGGATCCATGAAAAAGCGCACGTCGAGGTTCCTATATTACCGGCGGATGTCTTTGCCGCGATCATCGCTCAATCCACGGCTGCGGATACGGGCAATTCGTCCATAAAACTCATTCCAGGCAAGGATTTTGGGGCTCGTTTGGCGACCACGGCCCCCATCTCCCTTGGGGCTGATCCACTTACATTCGTCTTGATCGGCCAGGCCCGTTTGGTGTGGAACGTCGATGAAAAAGCGCTCGCAGAGGCTCTTGCGGGCCATGACAGCGACGCGTTCCAGACCATCGTCAACGGTTTCTCGGGCGTTCAGGAAGCACATGCAAGAATAGAACCATTTTGGAAAAAAGCATTCCCCAAAGACGCGGCGGATATCAAAATAACGATCAAGGAATTCGAGATGGAGCCGTAGCGTTTGACGAACTCCTCTCCAGCTGCTATATTTCTCCCCGCAGATCGTATGTCCGAACCAGAGGTTGTTACGGGAGTTGTCGATGAGGCACTTCCCAATACTCTATTTCGGGTCAAGCTCGAGGGCGGAGAAAGCGTATTAGCGTACCTTGCCGGCAAGATGCGTCTGCACAGGATCAAGGTGCTTGTCGGTGATCGCGTTGAGGTCCGACTCGATCCGTACGGAGGCCGGGCCCGTGTCACCAGGCGTTTATAAGATCTTCGGTCCCAAAATTTTTGAAGCTCAAAAATCCGGGTGCATTGAAAAGACTTCCGAGTTCACAAGGTTCACCAAAAATCTCTAACACATGAAAGTAAAGTCTTCAGTAAAAAAGATCTGCACCCATTGCCGCACGGTCAGACGCCGGGGGCGTGTGTGGGTCATTTGCAAAAATCCACGACATAAGCAGCGACAAGGATAACCCAATCATCACATGCGTATCGCAGGAATAACCATACCGGACACAAAACGGCTTGAGATCGGGCTGACCGCCATTTATGGCGTCGGTCGACCGCGCGCGCTTTCGACGTTGGCCGGATTGGAGATCGATGCCGGTAAGCGCCCGAAGGATCTGACGCCCGTCGAGGAAACCGCCTTGCGCGAGGCCATCGAAAAATTCTCTCTCGAGGGCGAACTGCGCCGGGACATCAGTTCCAACATCCGCCGTCTCAAGGACATCAAATCATACCGCGGCAGTCGCCACGCAAAACACCTTCCGGCGCGCGGACAGCGTTCAAAGACCAATTCCCGCACCGTTCGGGGCAACGTACGTAAGACGATGACCAGCGGACGCCGTAAGCTCGAAAAGACATGATCCAAAAAAATAATTGAATCTATGGGAAAGAAACGCATCATTCGAAAATCAGGCGGCACCGTCGACCAGGGACTCAAATCCCGCTCTCTCGCGCGCGTCGCGAAGAAGAATATCATCGCGGGCACGCTCCATATCCATGCGACGTACAACAATACAAAAGTGTTGCTCACCGATAAGACTGGCAATGCTATTGCATGGTCTTCTTCCGGCGCACTCGGTTTTTCCGGTGCCAAGAAAGGCACTCCGTTCGCCGCCGCAAAAGTGGGGGAGCTCGTAGGGGACAAAGCCGCCATTATCGGGGTCAAGGAGGTGGATGTCGTCATCCGCGGCGTTGGCGCCGGTCGGGAGTCTGCGCTTCGTGGATTCGCGGGAAAAGGCATCGAAGTCACCCGTATCGCCGACGATACGCCGATCCCGCACAATGGCCCTCGTCCGCCGAAGCCTCGACGTGTATAATCCACACCAATCATATGTTGCTCATCAAATCAAAATTTAAGATCGCCAAGCGTCTCGGCGCGGCTATTTTTGAGAAAACGCAGAGCCAAAAATTCGCGCTCTCTGAAGCGCGCTCGCCTGCAAAGAGGGGCCGCGGTGGCAGAGGGGGCGGAAGCGATTACGGTCGCCAACTCCTTGAGAAGCAGCGCGTCCGGTTTACCTACGGCCTCTCCGAACGCCAGCTTTCGAACTATGCTGAGGCGGCGTTTGCCCAGCCCGACCCGTCCACGAGCCTTCATCGAGCGCTTGAAATGCGCGCGGATAGCGCGGTGTATCGCGCAGGACTCTCTCCGACGCGACGCGCAAGCCGACAGGCTGTTTCTCACGGCCACATCACGGTAAATGGAAAACGGATAACAACGCCCTCCTACCACGTTCGCAAGGGTGACGTGTTGGCAGTGAGAGAGGGGAGTCGCACCAGCCCGCTGTTCTCAACGCTCGCCGAGAATAAGGAACAAAACACCCGCCTTGTCCCGCAGTGGCTCAATGTCGATCTCAATCTTTTGAAGGCAGAGGTTGTGGGAGAGCCTTCATATAATCAGATCGAGGTTGGGCTCGACTATCCGACAGTATTTGAGTTTTACAGCAGATAGGTTATAATTGCTGGCGATTTTTACTATTAGCTTGACATCTTTATTTGTTTATGTCCGACTACCACATCGCACTGCCAAGCAAGCCCCGCGTCGTCTCTGAATCAGAGCGAAGTGGTATCTACGAGGTCGACGGTCTCTACCCCGGGTATGGTTATACGCTGGGCAATTCCTTGCGCCGTATTATTCTCTCCTCGCTTCCGGGAGCTGCCGTTACGCACGTAAAGATCCCCGGTGTTGCACATGAGTTCTCGACCATCGAAGGCGTCAAGGAAGATGTCGTGACCATACTCCTCAATATCCGCAAAATACGACTCAAATTGCTCACTGATGAACCCCAGACGATCTCCCTCTCGATCAAAGGTCCGAAAGAGGTAACCGCGGCTGATCTCAAATTGCCCGGACAAGTCGAGATCCTCAATCCGGAGCAGCACATTGCGAGTGTGACTGGTAAGGCGAATCTTGAGATCGAGCTTCGTGCCGAGCGGGGACTTGGTTACATCCCGAAAGAGGCACACCAAAAAGAGCGTGTCGAGATCGGCACGATTGCGCTCGACGCGATCTTCTCTCCCATCCGCCGCGTGAACTACGAGGTGGAGAACATGCGTGTCGGAGACCGCACGGATTTCAATCGTCTACGCATTGTTATCGAAACCGATGGCACCATCGCGCCGCGCGAGGCGCTTGAAAACGCGATCGAGACCATGATCCATCAGCTCCGATCGATCGTCGGTTTCAAAGAGGACGAAGCTCCCGAATCAATGGCGCTGCCGGAAAGCACGCGCGGGGCCCGCGAAGACAAAGCGACAGCGCTCGATGCAGAAATTCTCAAGACCCGTATTACCGAGCTTTCGCTTCCACAACGCGTAGAAATGGCGCTCGACAACGCCTCCATCCGCACGGTGGGCGGCCTCGTACGAAAGCGCGAAGATGATCTGCTTGCGATCGAGGGTTTGGGCCAGAAGGGGTTGCAGGATATCAAGCGCGCGCTTTCCAACATGGGTCTCACACTCCGCACTGATAAGTAAACTGTAACAAAATCTAACATGCAGCACCACAAGCGCAACAGAAAATTGGGACGCGAGAGGGGGCAGCGCACGGCGCTCCTGCGCTCTCTCGCGCGCTCACTCGTGCTTGAGGAGGGCATTACGACCACCGTTGCGAAAGCCAAGGAACTTCGTCCCTTCATCGAGCGGCTCGTCTCCACCAGCAAGAAAAATTCCCTCGCCTCCCGTCGCGTAGTTGCCGCCCGCATGGGGGGCGCCGCCGAGGTCGTGAAGAAACTTCACGGGGAGATTTCGGAAAGATTCGCGAAGCGCTCCGGCGGTTATACGCGCATCGTGCGTCTTGGAAGAGTGGGAAAGCGCGCTATCGAATCCGCGCGCATCGAATTCGTGAAATAACAGTATGAAGACACAATCGACATATCAGATAGACGCAGCGGGAAAGACGCTCGGCCGCGTCGCTTCAGAGGCGGCAAAAGCACTCATGGGTAAAATGCGCGCCGACTACACTCCGAACATCGATTCGAACGTGAAGGTATCGATCGAAAACGCGGGCAAATTGTATATCCGTGAACACAAACGCACCCAAAAAATATATACGACGTATTCCGGCCACCCCGGAGGTCTGAAGCGTGAAAGTCTTGCTTCGCTGAGCGCGCGCAAGGGTCGTGGAGAAGCTATTCGTCGCGCCGTGGCCCGAATGCTGCCGCGCAACACCATGCACACCCCACGTTTGAAAAATTTAATCATCACCGAATAATTATGGCGAAAGAAACACGGTACACAGAAGCGGTAGGGCGCCGAAAAACGGCGACAGCGCGCGTGCGCATCACCGAGGCGAAGAGCGCTTCCATGACGGTGAACGGCAAGACCGCGCAGGAATATTTCCCCCTCGAACAAATGGTGAGGACGGCGTACGCACCGCTCCAGGCGCTCGGCGCTACCTACGCGGTATCGGTAAAAGTCCGTGGAGGAGGTCACAAGGCGCAGGCGGATGCGGTACGGCACGGCCTCTCCCGCGCCATCATCGAGCTCGTTCCCGAGCAACGCAAAGATCTCAAGGTCCGGGGATTTTTGAAGCGCGATCCGCGCGCCAAGGAGCGCAAGAAATTCGGCCTCAAAGCTGCGCGTCGTTCGCCACAGTGGTCGAAGCGCTAGAAAAAGCAAACTGCTTTGCTTTTTCTTGACGCTTCGACGGCCGGAGCGATGTTTCGCCAGTGGGCGAAACCGCGAGGCGGGGTCGCGACCGAGCCGCGCTGGCGCGGCGAGAGTTGTGACGGAAGCGCTAGATTTCTTTTCTTGAAAGTCTGCGCGTGCTATACTCGCCCGGCATGAAGAAGGAGCATAACGGTGGGGCTCCTGAAGAGGAGCTCCCGGAAGTCGATTTTGAACCCGAGGAAGAAATGGGGGGTATTGTCGCTGCGCAGGCAAAACTAAAAAAGCTCAAAGTCGAGCTTGCGAAGGCGAAACAGGAGCGGCAGGAATACTTGGATGGCTGGCAGCGGTGTAAGGCCGACTCAATAAACACACGGAAGGAGAGCTTCACGAATGCCGAACGCATGGGTGTGCGCGCGAAAGAGGCGCTCGTTGAGGAGATGATCCCCGTCCTGGATGGTTTTGATATGGCCGCCGGCTCACCGGCATGGGAATCGGTAGATGCGCAGTGGCGGAGCGGTATCGATCAGATACGAAATCAGCTTCTCGACGTACTTTCGCGCAACGGGGTTGAGCGATTTGGCAAGATCGGCGATGTTTTCGACCACGCAATGCACGAGGCGGTGGAAGAACGTGACGACATGGCGGGTAAGTCAGGCTCCATCGTGCGCATTTTGCGTTACGGATACAAAATGAACGGACGGATCGTGCGTCCGGCGCAAGTCATCATGAAAAAATAGTGCCAAATACTTGACAAGCACTACTTCCGAGCGTATACAATATTCTCCATCGGTAAATCGTGCTTAACAAAATAATCTCGAACAAATCGCATATGGCAAAAATACTCGGCATAGACCTCGGTACGACCAACTCCGCGATGGCGGTCGTCAAGGGCGGCGAGCCGGAGATCATAGAGAATGCGGAGGGTGCGCGCACGACGCCTTCGACCGTTGCCATTTCCAAGACCAACGAGCGTTTGGTCGGTCTTTTGGCGAAGCGCCAGGGCGTCACGAACCCAAAGAACACCGTATACCAGATAAAGCGCTTTATCGGTCATAATTTTGACGAAGCGGCGGTCGGGAAAGATCGTGCGGCGGTGCCGTTTGAGACACAAAAATCCGCAAATGGCGGGATCGAGGTGAAAATGGGGGACAAATGGCACCGACCCGAGGAAATTTCGGCGATGATATTACAGAAATTGAAGCAGGATGCGGAAGCCCGGTTGGGGGAGACGATAACGGAGGCTGTCATCACCGTTCCGGCCTATTTTAACGACTCCCAGCGTCAGGCGACAAAAGACGCGGGCAAGATCGCGGGCTTGGACGTAAAGCGCATCATCAACGAGCCGACCGCCGCCGCGCTTGCCTATGGCTTCAACAAAAAGAAGAACGAGAAAATCGCGGTCTTCGATTTTGGCGGCGGCACCTTCGATGTTTCCATACTCGAGGTGGGGGATGATGTGATCGAAGTTCGCTCGACCGATGGCGACGCACACTTGGGCGGCAGGGACATCGACCAGAAAATAATGGAATGGCTCGCGGAACAATTCAAGAAAGAATCGGGCATCGATGTGCGCAAAGATCCATTGGCGCGCCAGCGACTCGACGAGGCCGCTGAAAAAGCGAAGATCGAGCTTTCGAGCGCCGTTGATACCGAAGTCAATATTCCGTTCATCACGTCGACCGACGCGGGACCTCAGCACCTACTTATCAAAATGAGCCGTGCGAAGTTGGAGGAGCTCTCAAATGAGTTCGTAGAACGGGCGATGACAATTACCAAGCGCGCCATCGAAGCATCTCCGTTCAAAGTGGACGACCTCAACGAAGTCATTCTTGTCGGCGGACAAACACGCATGCCAGCCCTGCAGCAAGCGGTCGAAAAATTCTTCGGCAAGAAGCCCAACATGAGCGTGAATCCGGATGAGGTGGTCGCTATCGGCGCGGCAATTCAGGGTGGTATTCTCCAGGGTGACGTGAAGGATGTGCTCTTGCTTGATGTCATCCCGCTTTCTCTCGGCATCGAGACTATGGGCGGAGTTGCCACCAAACTCATTGAACGTAACACGACTATTCCCACATCTCGCTCACAGACATTCTCGACCGCCTCTGACAATCAACCATCGGTCGAAATACATGTCGTACAAGGCGAACGTCCGATGGCAGGAGACAACAAATCGCTCGGCCGCTTCAATCTCGACGGCATCCCGCCGGCGCCGCGCGGTACGCCGCAAATAGAGGTTTCCTTTGATATCGACGCCAACGGCATTCTCTCCGTGAAAGCAAAGGACAAGTCGACCAACAAGGAGCAATCCATCCGCATCGAAGCGACATCCGGTTTGTCGGACGTCGAGGTGGAAAAGATGCGCAAGGACGCCGAGGCAAATGCCGACGCAGACCAAAAGAAGAAAGAGCTTGTCGAGGCACACAATGCCGCCGATCAGGTGCTTTATGCGGCAGAAAAAGCGCTGAAGGAACACGGGGACAAGGTGGGCGAAGACATAAAAAAGAATGTGCAGGAGAAGCTCGATGCCCTCAAAGCCGCGCGCGGAAGTGGCGATGTCGCGGCCATCAAGTCTGCCGCCGAGGCACTCTCAACGGCCATGAGCACCATCGGGGAGGCGATGTCGAAAAATCCTCCACCGTCCGCCGAAGGCGGATCCTCCTCTGGAGGAAAGGACGACCAAAAACCGCCGGAGAGTGGCGACGCCGATAAGAAGTAAAATGCGCCGCTTGCTCCCTACCTCTAGCGGGCACTATAATTAAGTACATGAAGAACTATTACGAGATACTTGGCATAGCCAAGGGCGCGAGTGACGAGGAGATAAAGAGTGCATTCAGAAAGCTGGCCCACAAGTATCATCCGGATAAGAAAGGCGGCAACGAGGCGAAGTTCAAAGAGGTGAGCGAGGCTTACTCGGTGCTTTCCGATAAGAAGAAGCGCGCTGAATATGATACCTACGGCAAGACGTTCGCCGGAGGTGGGGGGCCACAAGGCGGGGGTTTCGGAGGATTCGATTTCTCCAATTTCCAAGGATTCGGCGGACAGAACGGGCAGGCATTTGAGTTCGACTTGGGCGATATATTCGGCGATGTATTCGGCGGAGGACAGGCCCAGGCGCGTCGAGGGCGTGATATTTCGATAGACCTTGAACTTTCATTCCGTGAGGGAGTTTTCGGTGCCGAGCGCCGCGTTCTCCTCTCTAAAATGAGCGCCTGCGATGTTTGCGGTGGCACCGGCGCGAAGAAAGGCGCGAAGATGGTGACGTGTACGGGCTGCAACGGCAAGGGCGAAATACGCGAGTCACGCAATTCTTTCTTCGGCACCTTTACATCATCGCGCTCCTGCCCGCGCTGTCACGGCCGCGGGGAGATACCGGAGATCCCCTGCGATTCGTGCCGCGGCGAAGGCGTGCGCAAGCGCGAAGAGGAAATACATGTGGTGGTTCCCGCAGGCGTCGAAGACGGCGAGATGATACGCATGCCCGGCCGCGGAGAAGCCGCGACAGGGGCGAGTGCGGGAGATCTCTACGTCAAACTTCACATCAAATCCGACGCGCGATTCTCGCGCGATGGCAACAATCTCGTTACATCACTCCCCGTGCGGCTCACCGACGCTCTCTTGGGCAGGGAATATAGTATCGATACGCTTGATGGCAAAGAGACCATTTATGTAAATCCGGGCATCGCGCATGGGGAAATTATTCGCGTACGGGGCAGGGGGGTACCACACGGCCGGGGAAGTCGCGGCGACCTTTTGGTGCGCGTTGATATCGAATTCCCGAAAAAACTCTCGAAAGGTGCGCGTGAATTGATAGAAAAATTGCGCACAGAGGGGCTCTAAAATGGGTTCATACGCCCAGAAATGTAGTAAGATAGCGAGATGGACTTCCACGCATGGTGGGCTTTGGCGGAACAGTGGCCGACGGATTGGATCATTATCGGCGCACTGGTCACCTTTGTGGCACTCGACGCGCTCCGTTCCGGCTCCGCCCGCGCGGCCGCTCTCGCTTTATCACTTCCCGCGGCGCTGGTTGTGACGAACGCATTGCCGCAAGCATTCTTTCTCGGTCCCCTTACTGCGGAATTCACCGCGCCCATGATACACGTGGCGATATTTTCCGGAATATTCGTACTTCTCTATTTTGCAACGCATCGAAGTATCTTCACGTTCTCGGTCGGTGGAGGCATTATCCAATCTATCGTCGCGGGTATCGCAGCGATCATCGTTCTCATTCTGATTTGGCTCCAAATTCCCACGCTTGATTCGGTGTGGAATTTTGGCGGACAGGTGCGTGCTGTCTTCGCTCCGGCCTATCAATTTTGGTGGTTCTTTGTGGCTTTCCTCGGTCTGACTTTTGCGAGGAGTTAATTATTGGCGGTCCCCCTTGGCCAGCGCGGGGTTTCGCCTGTGAATTGTGTCTCTGTTCCGATATATACTACAAACCATGCAAAACCCGATTTTTCCGCTAGTCGCTTGGATTCGCCGACACAGCTAGTCTTTTGCACCGCATATCACTTCCCAGAGCTTGCGGGGTTAGGGGCCACTAAACGAACACGGGGGGCTTGTTTTATACCTTTTTTGGTATAGTGTTTGATCGATGGGGATGGTCGAGTCGGGAATCATTGCCGCAGCGCTTCAGGTTGCAGGATACCTTTTTTATGGCTCCAAGGTCCTTCGCGAAGATATACTCCCGAATCCGGCATCCTGGTTGATGTTTGCCTACGGAACTCTATTTCTCTTCATCGTCGAGTGGGATCGGGATGCGAGTTTCGCGATCCTAGCGCTTCCTGCGGCCTGTGCGATCTCCAGTATTGCAGTCGCCCTCTATACCCTGCGGAAGCAACGCGGGTGGTGGCCGGAACATATTCTCGAGAAATTTTCATTCGGGCTCGACATCCTCTTGACGGTCGCGTATGTTTCTGCCTGGTTTTTCTTTACGGGAGATCTTATCAGTGCGGATATGAGAGAGGCGGCTACGATAATTATTCTTTTATGTTGGAACGTGGGTATATTCACGTCCTTTTTCCCGCTGCTGCGCCAGGTGTACCACCATCCGAGGACAGAGCATGCACTTCCGTGGATAGTCTGGACGGGCGCGTACGTCATGCTTGCAACAGTTACGGTGATGGAAGTAGGTGGTATCAATGAGCTTTTCTTATACCCCGTTATCAACGCCTGCGTACATGGACTCATCGCCATCCGTACGGCATACTGGCACCACTCTCACGGACTCTCCATAGTATGAAACGAATAAAAGTGTTCAAAAGCTCTATTCACGGCCGAGGTATATTTGCCGACGAGACAATCTCCAAAGGCGAGCGCATTACCTACATCCGCGGGCCCATAAAACAGAAAACTCCTCGGGGTCCGCGCGACTCAAAAATTATCGGTAACTGGATCGGTGTTGCAAAAGATACTTGGATCAAACCGGAGGCACCGTATATGTACCTAAACCACTCCTGTAATCCTAACTCCGCATTGATAACCAAGCGTTTACTTATCGCACTTCGACCGATAGCGCGAAACGAGGAAATTACTATGGATTACTCATTGACCGATAGTGATTTGCACTGGGGGATACGTTGTTCGTGCGGGGCCAGAAATTGTCGCAAGCATATTCGAGCAATACAAACGCTCTCTCCCCGGATTTTTCGGCACTACCTCCCGCATATACCGCCCTACTTTCAGAAAGTGTACGCAAAGGCCCACACCCACGGATAATTGTTCGACAAGTTGCCTTTGAGGATCTCTAAGCTCCTCGTATACTTGTGCCATGGTGAATGGAAGATCTCGGATGCTGTACGCTGCACTACTTGTTGCCGTTGCAATATCCGTGGGAGGGATTTTTCTGCGGTCTTTTGTTTTTCAGAGTTACGCGATCGATGTCAATGAATCGGTCATCAGTCATGGGGAAAGTTCGCGCCAGCTCATCGCAAACGATGCGCTGGCGTGCGAGTGGGCACCTGATCCTTTTTTAATATTTTCTGCCAACGTATTTTCACCCCTGATTTACTATTCCCACCTGTTCCCCGCTTTAGCGAGCGTCCTGCTCGGATTCTTTATTTGGCGACAACGGAAAAAATCGCTTTTGAATGGGTTATTCGTATTTCTCGTCAGTATATTCGCCGCGTGGTCGCTGTATGATCTCGTCCTGTGGGCTACGGCAAATCCCGACGTGACCATTTTTGTATGGTCAGTGCAGATATTTCTCGATGTCGGCGTGTATATGAGTGCCGGGTACCTCTGCTATGTATTCTTCTATGAACGAGATCTGTCGTTCACGATGAAGGTTATTGCCGTCGCGGCGCTCATTCCCGTCATCTTTCTTGCTCCAACTGCACTTAATCTTGCTTCTTTCGATTACACTACCTGCGACCGTGAGGCGACCGAAGGAGGATTGTGGCACTACGTCTATCTGTTCGAGATTCTCATCGTGCTTTGGGTGGCTGCGCACGCCGTCCGCGCCTTCCGCGCCGCAACAACTCCAGAGCGCAAAAAGCAGATACTTTCATTCGCCCCCGCAATCATTCTGTTCCTCGTCGCCTTCTCGTGGGGCAACATCGTAGGCAGTCTTACCTCGGATTGGTCCATCCCCCAATACGGACTTTTTGGGATGCCTATCTTCCTTGCCGTAACGCTGTACCTCATCGTCAAATATCAAACCTTCCAAGTACAGACGATCGCCGCCTCAGCACTCGTGAGCGGCCTCTGGACACTTCTATTCTCCATACTTTTCCTAGCGGACATGGAGACTGCGCGCCCGGTCATTGTGATAACGCTGGTATTCTTCGCGATGATGGGGTTGCTCTTGGTGCGGAGTGTGCGTCGCGAGATTGCACAACGCCACTTGATCGAGAAGCAGGAGAAAGAGCTGGAGATCGTGAACAAGCAGCAGGAAAATCTACTCCACTTCATGAGCCACGAGGTCAAGGGGTACCTAACCGAAGGGCAGGCGGGGTTTGCTTCGATAGTCGAAGGGGATTATGGCGCAGTGCCGGATTCTCTCAAGACGATGGCGACGAACGCGCTCGTGAAAGTACGAAAGGGTGTGGCGACTATCATGGACATCCTGAAAGCATCCGATATGAAAAAGGGTACGGTGGCGTACAAAAAAGACTCCTTTAACTTTAGGAAAGCGGTGGAAACCATCGCGGGTGAACAAAAGGCGGCTGCATTGGAAAAAGGTCTTGGATTTGAGGTGAACATCGCGGAAGGGAAGTACGTAATGACGGGGGATGCGGAGAAGGTGCGCGACCACGTCATCCGCAATCTTATGGACAATGCTGTCCGCTACTCTCCGACCGGTACGATCCATGTCGAGCTTTCCGACGGAGGAGGGAAGATACGCTTTTCAGTAAAAGACAACGGGGTCGGTATCACAGAGGAAGACATGCAACATCTCTTTACTGAGGGCGGTCATGGAAAGGACTCGATAAAGGTCAACGTCCATTCGACTGGCTACGGCCTCTTTATCGCGAAACAGGTCGTCGACGCCCACGGCGGCAAAATTTGGGCGGAATCAGAGGGGGAAGGCAAGGGTGCCACGTTCATTGCAGAATTTCACGCCATATAGAATAAGTGTTTTTTCTGCTATTATTTGCCAATATGCAGAAAAAACGCCTCTTCACTGGCCTTCAGCCCTCCGGCCCCCTCCACATTGGCAACTATTTGGGGGCGCTCAAACAAACGGTTGAAATACTCAAAGATTCTGATGGGCTCGTGATGATAGCCGACTACCACGCCCTGACGACACTTCGTGCACCGGAAGAGCTGCGAAAGAATATATTGGGAGTAGCGCGGGATTACATTGCGGTCGGGCTTGATCCAAAAAAGATCGCTATTTTCAAACAATCGGACGTACCGGAACACACGGAGCTTGCGTGGATATTCGATTGCCTCGTAACCGTCCCATTTTTACAGCAAGCGCACGCGTACAAAGACAAAGTTGCAAAAGGTCTTGACGCGAATGCGGGACTTTTCACATACCCGATGCTTATGGCAGCCGACATCCTGCTCTACGATACCGATGTGGTGCCTGTCGGTGCCGACCAGCGACAGCACGTGGAATACGCGCGTGAAGCTGCTGCAAAGTTCAATACGGCGTTCGGGGAGACATTCAAAGAACCACAGGAGCGGATACTGGAGGCTGTTGCAGTCGTGCCGGGCACCGACGGAAAGAAAATGAGCAAGAGTTACGGCAATACAATACCACTTTTCGGAACGCGGGAAGAGATACAAAAGGCGGTGATGGGCATCGTCACGGACTCAAATGCGGAGAGCCCCGAAAATGTATACAACATCCACAAATTCTTCCGCTCCGGCGACGAGCTCGTAACGCTCTACAAAGAGAACAAGGGAAAATACAAAGCCCTCAAGGAAGCGCTTATCGAGGACATTGAGGCAGTGGTGGGCCCGATGCGGGAAAGGCGTGCAAATATCTCCGATTCCGATGTGAAGGCAATACTCAAAGACGGAGGGGAAAGAGCCCGCGCTCAAGCGGCAGTAAAAATGGCCGATGTACGGGCAAAAGTAGGAGTCACGCTTTAATACTATGCAACGAACATTTATAAAAGATCTGCGCGAACATATCGGTGAAACCGTCCTCATCAAGGGCTGGGTAGCCGTGCGGCGCGACCAAGGCAAGATGGTCTTTTTTGATCTCCGCGATATGACGGGGGAGGTGCAGGGTGTCGTGCTTTCGGGGAGCCCCGCCATAGGGACAGCAAAAAACACAAGCAGGGAGAGTGTCGTGAGCGTTACGGCCGAGGTGAAAAAGCGTCCCGAAAAGAACACGCAGACGGGCAAACTCAACGGCGACATTGAGATCGTGGTGAACGAACTCGTGGTGGAAAGTCCCGCGGCAGTGCTTCCTTTTGAGGTCAACGAAGATACGTCCGGTATCGGGGAGGAGGTGCGGCTCGCGCACCGATACCTAGACCTGCGTAGCGAACGCATGCAGCGCAACATCCGCTTGCGGAGCGAATTCGTCCGCCGGTGCCGTGAGTTCCTCTTTGGACAGCAGTTTACCGAGATCGAGACCCCGCTTCTGACCGAGTCGACCCCCGAAGGCTCCCGCGATTTCGTCGTACCATCGCGCTTGCACCCCGGCAAATTCTACGCCCTGCCGCAATCACCCCAGCAATACAAACAGCTGCTCATGGTCGGCGGATTCGAGCGCTATTTTCAGATAGCGCGCGCCGTGCGCGATGAAGACTTGCGGGCTGATAGAGGATTCGAGCATACTCAGATCGATGTCGAGATGTCGTTCGTGAGCCAAGAGGACGTGATGAACACCGTCGAGACTATGATAACGACTGCCGTCGAGGGAATGGGCTATACCGTCAAAGAAAAACCCTTTCCCCGCTTCACGTATGCGGAAGCAATGGAAAAATTCGGTGCCGATAAATTCGACCTCCGAACAGAAGATGAGAAGCAGCGGGGGATACTCGCGTATGCGTGGGTCTACAAATTCCCGTTCTTCGAAAAGACTACCGAGGGAGGATGGACGTTCACACACAATCCGTTCTCGATGCCGCTCCCCGAACACGTTGAGGATCTTTTGCAGAAAAAAAATGTTGGGGAGATTTTGACTACCCAGTACGATCTTGTCTGCAATGGATTCGAAGCAGCTGGCGGAAGTATCCGCGCGCACAAACCAGAGCTTCTCAAGGCGGTATACGAGATCATGGGCTATTCAGAAGAGGAGACGCGTGAACGCATCGGCCATATGCTGGATGCATTCCGATACGGAACGCCGCCCCACGGCGGCATCGCGATAGGGGTCGAACGCATTATCATGAACCTTACGGGCGAGTCGCATCTGCGCGAGGTGCAGGCATTTCCCATGACGCGCGGGGGGCAGACGGCAGTTATGAGGGCGCCCAAGCCGCTCACCAAAGAGCAATTGGAAGAGCTCGGTATTCAGATAAAACCCGGAAAGAAACATGACTGAGAAATTTGCGGTAACGACACCGACTTTCGCCGGCCCGCTCGAAACGCTTCTCAATATGATCGAGGAGCGCAAGATGTCTGTTTCCGATATCTCACTCGCAGAAGTCACGGATGCATATCTTGCGCACGTTGAAAAATTGCCGGAGCTCCCTCTCGGAGAAACGGCTCAGTTCATTTTAGTCGCTTCCACGCTTCTCCTCATCAAATCACGCTCGCTCCTACCCACACTTGAACTCTCCGAAGACGAGCGCGAGAGCGTTGAGGAGCTTGAGCGCAGACTCGCACGTTATGCGCTTTTCCGTAAAGCGGCAAAACTATTGCGCCGGGAGTGGGGGAGGGCACTGCTCCTCCTTGCGCGTCGCGCCCCGCTTCGCCCCGCCGTGTTCAGTCCGGCTGATGCCGCACTCGCCTCGATCGCAGGAGCCGCACGGCGCTTGGTAAGCATCCTGCCGAAGCCTGAGGCGCTTGCAAAGGCCGCCGTGGCTCCCGTACTCGCGCTCGAAGACGTTATCGTCCACATGAAAAAGCGTCTCACGAGCGCCTTCAGGGCTCGTTTTAGCGAGCTGACCAAGTCGCGCAGCCGGAACGAGGTCATCGTCTATTTTCTCGCCATGCTTGAGCTCGTGCGCGGCGGACATGCGAGCGTCTCACAGGAAAAACTTTTTGAAGACATCACGATCGAGATAGAAAATGTGACTGGCGCTCCGCGCTACGGAACATAATATGGCGAACAATATCGCATCCCGTATCCATGCATTCCTCTTTAGCGAGGGGGGTTCGCTCGCAAAACGTAAGCTCGCACAGCTCGTGGAAATCAAAGAATCGGAGCTCCCAGGTGCGCTTCAAGAGCTTTCCGCACGGCTCGAAGGAAGCGGGCTCGCTCTCATACAGACAAATACCGAAGTTACTCTCGCGGTAGCTCGCGAGACTTCTGTCGCGGTACGGGCGGCATTCGAACGTGAGCTGGGGAGCGCCATTGGAGACGCCGGCCTCGAAGTTCTGGCGATCGTTCTCTATCGTGGACCATCCACACGCGCTCAGATCGATTACATTCGCGGTGTGAATACAAGCTCTACGATCCGCACACTGCTGGGAAGGGGGCTTCTTGAGCGCACGGGAAATCCCGATGACGGCCGCGAGTACCTGTACCGTCCGACCGTTGAGCTCCTTGCGCACATCGGCGCGCGTACCGAAAACGAACTACCCGATTACGAGAATATTAGGACGGAATTGACGGCTTTTGAGGCCCTCGATCGCGGCCCCGGCGAGACAACGCACACGACCGATGGATCTCCCGATATGCCACCAAAAGAACACCATGGAAGAAACGATGCCGACTGAACAGGTGTCTGCGGAAGGACGGAGACAATCTCCTCCTCCATGGCCGACGGCCGTTGTGTTCGCGCTGCTTTTCGTTTCGGCGGCCGCACTCTCAGCCATATATTTTTTTGAAGATGCGCGTCTTCAAAATCCCTCCCAAACGGCAGCTGCGGCCGCCGCCAATCCGTTCGCAGACATCGCCCTGGAAGCAGACAGCGTGGTCGTAGTGGATCTCGCGACCGATCATATTCTCTATTCCCGAAACCCCGATGTGCAACTGCCCCTCGCCTCGTTGACCAAAGTACCGATGGCGTTCGTCGCCTCAGAGGTGCTGCTGCCGGACGCGATCCTCACCATTCCCGAACACGAAACGCCGGACGGGGCGTCGATCCGCTTACCTGCCGGATTAAAATTCCTCGCTCGGGACCTCATGGATTTTACGCTGGTTGCCTCCTCGAACGAGGGGGCGGAGATCGTGGCTTCAGCCGCGCGGGGGGGGATCAAAAGAAAATATCCCGAGGCCGATCAGAACCGTACCGTGCTGTGGCGCATGAACAACCTTGCGCGTAATCTCGGACTCACACGTACATATTTTTTGAATCTGAGCGGACTCGATCTCAGCACAACGCAAGCTGGCGCGTATGGATCCGCCAACGACACCGCCCGTCTTTTTGCATATATTGCGTCAACCTCTCCGCACATATTCGAGCAAACATCACGCAACGAGGTTCAGATCCGCGCGCTTTCGGGCGAAACGATACGAGCGGTGAATACCGACGAGGCGCTGCCGTCCATCCCCGGCCTCATCATGGGGAAAACCGGATATACAGACCTCGCGGGCGGCAACCTTGCCATCGTGTTTGAGGTCGGTCCGGCACGTCCGGTCGCGATCGTTGTTCTTCATTCTTCGCTTCAGGGCCGTTTCGACGATGTGCGTAAGCTCGTGGCGGCAACACAAGCCGCGATTGCCGCACAATAAACTGATAACTATACCCGTAGTACAATACCCACCATGCTCCCACCTCTCGTCCTTGTCCTAGTGCCCGCAGCAATTGCCTTTTTGGTCGGTATTATTGCGACCCCGATCCTCACCCACTACCTGTACGCGTACAAAGCATGGAAAAAACGCCCCGGCAAACAAGCCTTCGACGGCAATGTGGCACACGAATTTAATCGTCTCCACGCTGAAAACGAAGTGCGCGCACCGCGCATGGGTGGCATCGTGGTGTGGGGTTCGGTCGTGATCACCACCCTTGGGATCTCCGGCATCGCGTATCTTTTTCCATCTCCCTCCATCTTCCAACTTGATTTTCTGAGCAGAAGCCAGACGTGGTTGCCGCTCGCGACACTGATCGTCGGAGCATGTGTGGGACTCCTTGACGACATGATGGTCATACGCCCGAACGGCGAGGGGTTGCGCTTGAGACATCGCCTCCTGATCGTAATAACCCTCTCCTCCTTCATCGGATGGTGGTTCTGGGAGAAGCTCGACGTGACCGCCGTCAACATCCCTTTCTCCTCTCCGTTCGAATTGGGATGGTTCATTATTCCGTTTTTCGTCTTCGTCTCGCTTGCACTCTACGCGTCTGGAGTCATCGACGGCATCGACGGTCTTTCGGGCGGCGTGTTCGCTTCGATCTTTGCCTCATACACCATCATTGCGTTCGCTCAGGGACAGACGGACCTTGCGGCGTTCACCGCGTGTATTCTCGGCGGCCTCCTCGCGTTCCTGTGGTTCAACGTGCCGCCTGCGCGGTTCTACATGAGCGACACCGGCACAATGGGGCTCACGCTTGCGCTTGGCACTATCGCGTTCATGACCGATGACCTCGGCGGGGGATTCGGTATCGCCGTGCTGCCCGTCATCGGAGCGCTTCTCGTCGCAACCGTGCTTTCGGATGTTGCGCAGCTGTTCTCAAAAAAGTTCTTCGGAAAAAAACTGCTCCGTATAGCGCCACTCCACCATCACTTCGAGGCGATCGGATGGCCCGGACATAAGGTCGTGATGCGCTATTGGATACTCTCCATCGTATTTGCCTTCGCGGGAGTCATTGTCGCGCTTTCCGCGCTCTCTTGAATTCGTGAGTGGTACTATTCAGTTCATGCGAGGTCGTTTGGATAAAACACTGCTTTTTCTGCTCATCGCCCTGATCGTCGGGGGATGCTTTATCTTTGCTTCGGCGGCATTTGGGTTGCTTGCGCGCGGACAAAGTGGCATGACCTCAATCGTTTTGAACCACCTCGTACTCGGCGTGGGCCTCGGCCTTGTCCTGCTCGTCATGCTCTCCGTGTTTGACTACCGCCATTGGCGCATCGTCGCGCCGTACCTGTTCGGCCTTTCCCTTTTCGCAACGGCGCTCGTGTTCGTGCCACAGATCGGTTTTACACACGGGGGCGGAACCCGCTGGCTCGATATTTTCGGACTCTCGGTGCAGCCTTCGGAAGCACTCAAAATAACCTCCGTGATCCTCGCGGCAGCATATTTTTCCGCTGTCCGGGGCCGCGCGGAATCTCTCACGCGGGGCTTGGGCGGCTTTTTTGCCATTATCGCACCTTCTGCTCTTCTGCTTCTTCTTCAACCTGACATTGGAACACTCTTTATCATCTGCATTCCGGTCTTTGCGGTGTATGTGGCCGCAGGCGCGCGATGGCGCGACATCGCGATCGCGGCGATCGTAGCGCTCATATGCCTCTCGGCCATCCTGTATTTCAAAGATCATGCGCGCCAGCGTCTGATGACCTTTCTCGACCCCTCGCGGAACCAGCAGGCTTCCGGCTATCAGATACGACAATCGCTGATCGCCATCGGCTCCGGCGAATTTTTGGGGCGCGGCTTCGGGCAGGGCGTGCAGAAATTTACATACCTGCCGGAACCGATGGGGGATTCTATATTCGCTGTAGCGGCCGAAGAATTGGGGTTTGTGGGCTCCGTCACAATCGTTCTTACCTTTCTTGGGTTCGTATTGCGGGGGTACGGCATCGCCGCTCGCGCCCCTGACTTTTTCGCCGGCCTTCTCGCGGTTGGGATTTCCACCTACCTCGTAAGCGAGGCATTCATCAATATCGCTGCCATGCTCGGGGTCGCGCCCCTCACGGGCATCCCGCTTACGTTCGTCTCGCAAGGCGGCACTGCCATGCTCGTATCTCTCGCGAGTGCCGGTATTTTGCTCAATATCTCCCGTCATCGTCGGGCGTCAAACGCATAAGATACGCAAAGGAAGAGCCGTCACCGACGTTTGGATCCCCTGGGGGAAGCCGCTAGAATGACAGTGGTTGGCCTCCCGCATATGATAAAATACCCCGATGCGCATCGTGCTCATCGGAGGGGGGAGTGGGGGGCATTTTTACCCCCTCATTGCCGTCGCGGAGGCGATTGAGGACATATGCCTCGAGCGCACACTCCTTGAACCCGAACTCTACTATATCGGTCCGCCGGCATTCGATGCAGAAGCGCTTCTGGAGCACGACATTGTATATATCCCCGGCAGTGTGGGCAAAATGCGCCGGTACCCAAGCGTTCTGAACGTCTTAAGCGTTTTTTCCAACGCGATCGGCATCATCCGCTCCACACTGCAACTCTTCCGTCTGTACCCTGACGCGATCTTCTCGACCGGCGGTTATGCCTCATTTCCCACCCTCTACGCGGCGCGTATCTTGCGTATTCCCGTCATTATCTACGACGCCGATGCCGTGCCGGGAAGGGTCTCTCTGTGGTCTTCCACATTTGCGCGCTATATCGGACTCGCTCATCCGGACGCAGCGGAAAAATTTCCTAAAAAAGTACACGGCAAAATAGCACGTATTGGACATCCCATACGAAAAGAGATCATCGCCCCGACCAAAGAGGGCGGACACGAATTCCTCCATCTCAATCCCTCCATCCCCACCATTTTTATAATGGGCGGTTCCCAAGGCGCACGCGCCATCAACGAGGTCGTGCTCGATGCATTGCCGGAACTCGTATCGGAATTTAACGTTGTTCATCAGGCGGGGACGGCAAACCTGAAGGAAACGAGTGATATTTCTTCAGTAATCCTCAAAAACTCCCGCTTTGCGGAGCACTACAAAATATTCGGCCTCCTCAACACGCTTGCGCTGCGCATGGCGGCGGGCATCAGTTCACTCGTCGTGGCGCGCGCAGGTTCGGGCACCATATTTGAAATAGCAAGTTGGGGCCTGCCCTCGATCCTCATCCCCATCCCAAAGGATGTATCGCACGATCAGATAGAGAACGCCTTTTCGTATGCCCGTTCCGGAGCATCAGCTGTCGTGGAGCAACAAAATCTCACTCCCCACCTCCTCGTATCGGAGATACGACGCGTTATGGGCGACGAGGCACTACGCTCAAAAATGGCCGGCGCTGCTCGCGCATTTGCGCGTCCCGATGCTGCCCGAAAGATCGCAACCATGCTTCTCGAAATCTCCATAGCGCATGAGCCCGTATAACGTATGAACGTCCGCGTGAGATTTCCTCCCAGCCCCACGGGCTATTGCCACGTCGGTACTGCCAGAATGGCGATCCTGAACTATCTCTTTGCACGCAAACAGGGCGGAAAAATCATCTTTCGCAGTGAGGACACCGACAAGGAGCGAAGTAAACGGGAATTCGAGGCCGACATCATGGAGAGCATTACGTGGCTCGGACTTTCGTGGGATGAATTCTATCGGCAATCAGAACGTACCGCCGTGTATCGAGCGGCTCTTGAACGACTCATCGGAGAGGGAAAGGCCTACGTTTCAGAGGAGGAGAGTAAGAAGGAGCCGGGCGTCATGGTGAAGCCGGTGCGACTCAAGAATGCCGGTAAAAAAATAACGTTCACCGACCTCATCAGGGGGGGGATAACGTTCGACACGACGGAGCTTAAGGATTTTGTGATCGCGCGCTCCATAGACGACCCGTTGTATCACCTTGCGGTCGTCGTGGATGACGCGGATATGGACATAACCCATGTGATCCGGGGAGAAGATCATATCTCGAATACGCCGCGACAAATATTGATCCAAGAGGCACTCGGATTGCCTCGACCCGCGTATGCTCACTATCCACTCCATCTCTCCGCGGAGCGGTCAAAGCTCTCGAAGCGCACGGGCGATGTCGCGGTGCGCTCCTACCGTGAAAAAGGATATCTTCCCGAAGCGCTCCTCAACTATCTCTCTGTCCTCGGCTGGACACCGCCTTCGGGTAACGAGATCCTGTCGCTCGAAGAAATGATCACTGAATTCGAACTTCGCGATATCCACAAAAGCGGAGCGGTATTCGATATTGAAAAATTGAATTGGTTCAACCACTCATATCTCGCGCGCCTGTCGATCGGAGAATATGAACAACGACTCGTTGAGTTTGCGGGAGCGAAGGGGAGCAAACTTCCGGACATTGAGCGAATATCCCACGATCTCCAACAGCGCGGACGAACGCTTGAGGAGGCACTCCAGCTGTATGAGGACGAATACAAGGGCCTGCAGTCGGCTCCACGCTACGACGTCGCGTTACTCCTGCGCGGCGCAAAGGTGGACGCGGGTACGGTAAAGAAACACCTCCAGTTTACGTCTACTGCATTGGGCGCCGTGCCCGACGATATGGAATTCAGTGCCGAACGCGTCAAAAAAGAGATCTTCGACTATGCGACGGAACATGGCAGAGGCTCGGTCCTCTGGCCACTGCGCGTCGCACTTACCGGAAGAGAGAAGTCCCCCGATCCATTCACGGTCGCGGGGTATCTGGGCAAAGAAGAAACCCTTCGGCGCATCAACAATGCAATAGGGATGGTATGAGCGTATCCCGTTCCACGTATACGATACTCGCCGTTCTCATGATCCTCGTGCTTTCGGCACCCGATACCTTCGGCGGAGAACTAAGCGCGGAAGAGTTGCAACGACAGATCAACGAGCACAACGCCCAGATAGCCGCGCTCGACAAAGAGATCGCGCAATATCAGGTGCAACTCGACGCAGTGGGAACCAAGAAAAAAACACTCCAGAACGCACTCTCGCAGTTGGATCTGTCCATAAAGAAGACCAACGCTTCCATAAGTTCGACAAAAAGCAAAATAAAAACGACCCAGTTGGAAATCCAGCAACTCGCCAACGGTATCGCGCGTAAGGAAACGTCCATCGAAACGGGGGGACGGGGTTTGCAGGAATCACTCCGGCGCCTCAACGAGACCGAGACGGAGCCCCTCGTGGTTCGCATACTTGCCGCCGGTGATATATCGGATGCTTGGGTTGATGCGGACGCGACGCAGACGCTTCAAGTGGCGATCGGTGAGCAGATCGATAAACTTTCGGTTGAGAAACAATCACTTACCGACAGCAAAACGGCCACGGAAAAAAAGAAAGCGGAGCTTGTGAAGCAGCAAAACACGCTCTTGGCACAGCAGGGTTCTCTGAACGCCCAGAAAAAGGCGCAAAGCGAGCTCCTTGCACAGACCAAGTCGCAGGAATCCACCTATCAGTCAATACTTGCGCAAAAACAAGCGGCTCGCGCAAGCTTCGAGGCGGCCCTCGGGGATCTTAAAGCACAGTTCCAGCGCGCTGTTAATCCCTCAGATATTCTTGCTGCGGGCAAGGGAATATTGCGTTGGCCTGTCGACAACGTTCGCATCACCCAGCAATTCGGCAATACCACTTTTGCCGCCGCGGGCGCGTACAACGGCAAGGGTCACAATGGCATTGATCTCGCAGCCCCCATCGGCACGCCCCTCAGGGCTGCGCTCACGGGCAGGGTGCTTGGCACAGGCAATACCGATAGCGTGCGCGGTTGCTATTCGTTCGGTAAATGGGTGATGATACAACACAACAACGGGCTCAACACCATGTACTCGCACCTTTCGCAGATCAATGTGTCTACGGGACAATCGGTGGGAACGGGAGAGATCATCGGCTATAGCGGGGAAACGGGTTATGCCACGGGCCCGCACCTGCACTTCGGCGTCTATGTGTCATCGGCGACACAAATAGTAAAGCTCGGCTCGGCCACCAACTCCACAACTCCCTGCGCCCAGGCCGTGATGCCCGTGGCCCCCCTTGCCGCCTACCTGAACCCGATGAATTATCTGTGACGTTTTCCGTCGCGGGACCACTCTACTGTTTTCATTGCGCGCAATTCTACGCGTGCAGCTTTTCGCAGTAGACGGAGATTTTTTTTGGGTGCAATAGGGAAGTGGCGAGAGTCGTCGAGGGCGTCTACGAGCCACACGAGGTCCTCTTCCTCCGTGACCCACTTTTTGGGAGCGAATTTTGATAGGTCGTAGGGCGCAGAATAATTCCGGAGCGATTTTTTACCGTTCCATTCAAGATACTCATGGAAATACGATAGCGCGAGCTCGCGCGGGGATCCGTACACCGGATCGCGGTAGCGGAGTATTGCGTGATTGGTCTTACTTATCGCACCCCAGCGGCCGGCCTGCTTAAAAAGAGTGACCACATGATCCTCATCTTCGGGAACCGTCTGAAAATCCATCAAAATCGGTTTGTGGCCGTGGAAAGCCAAGGCGGCCGCTGCCAACAAAGCACCCTCAAAACAATGTGCTGTTTTTGCGCGAATAACTCGTCGCGGAGACATATACGTCTCGCCTCTGCGTTCAAAATTTATCGGGAGTGTGTCTAAATAATTTTGGATTTTTTGCGGAGTCGCGAGTCCCCTGAAAAATTTGTTTTCGGAGGGGGAGAGGATGATCCCCATTTCCTTTACGTAACTCATGCGAACATTAAACATTATATGGGATATGGGCGCAGTCAGTCGGCTGACCCATACCGAAAAGTCAGCTCTAGCAGTATACTCAAATCTTGGATTCTGGGGTAGACGAAGAGTTCGGGGGACGCGGGCGGGGGGCGTGGGTGAATGGGGCGGGAAAACCTACCTCTCGATGCCCAAACGAAGCTCCTGAGGCATTTTAGAGCCCGTCATGAGCGAGGGTGGGAGGCGCGCGATGCACAGGTCTGTACTAAATTATACGTCGCAAAAGATATATTGTGCGACGTGCCATATCTCGGCGTCCCGACATATTAGACCACACCCCTGTCAACACTCTCTCCCCCTATGTAAGCCGCGGGTGGAAAATAAATCCGAAGCCGTAAGAATAAATTTGTTTAGAAATATCCTACACATGATTTCTCCTGCGAAAAAAATCGGGTCAGAAAAAGAGACCCACCACCCTCCCCTATGGGGCGCCTACCCAAAAAAGAGATTTTTTAGATTACGCGACTTTCCATGGAATTTCGAATTGGGAAAATTCCGGTAGCAATTTTCTGCCGTACAACAATCGTGCAATGACTTCCGCGTGACACAGTGCACCGGTAAGAGCGTTGTGAGGAGACGGTTCCTCCGGGATACCGCAGTAGTTGAGGACCGCGTCCAGATTAAGTGCCGAACGGCGATGTTTGACCGGCGGTTGTATTCCTTTGTGCACCATGTGGACATAGCACATGGTGTGCGTGTCGAGCGTGCGGTGTGCGAACGGCCACTCTGTGTGTCCGGCACGCTCTGCCGCCTCTTTCAAGAAATCACGATCGAAGGAAACATTCTGTCCGGCGAATGTTCTTTCCTCCACACCCTCGCTCCATGCGAGAAATGCGTGGGTGAGATCCGCCTCGCTCGGTTTCGACGCATCATTGATCTGATCGCGTGTAAAACCATTTATCTCGAGCGCCTCATCCATGATATGTGCGCCATCCCATACGCGACACTCCATGTAAAAACGGTTCGTCGGATTTGCAAGATCGAGAGCTCCAATACTCACAATGGAGTGTTTCTTGGGTTCGACACCCGTTGCCTCGACATCAAGGACGATCATGTACGGAGTATAGCCTATCGCCTAAAAACACTGAAATCACTCGAGTCCTTGGCAGTTTTTTGCGGGTTGATATCCCGCAGCGCGAGCGGACTTTTCACTTGCAAACCAGATCTGGTTTTGAGGAAGTATCTTCGCCGCACCGGAGCACCAGGGGTAGTAATATGCGTTGCCCGTGCGGGCTGCCATCAAAAGACCACCCGACACGAGGGCTCGCGGCCGCGCATCCACAGAGGCCTGCGCTATTGAAACAGGGGGCTGTACCTCCTCTAGCGCCGACAGACGACCCAGCCCGAAGGAGGAAAACGCTACGAGGAAGACAATGACAACAAGACCCCATTCGTGTATGCCGCCCTCAAGAAGAAACTTGATTTTCTGCCCCCATTCGTGTATATTTGGCATGTTAGATTTTCAGCAGTAACAGCATTATGGCACATACCAAAGCAGGAGGAACAGCGCGCAACCTCAACGATTCAAACCCAAAGTATCTCGGCGTTAAGCGCTCTGACGGTCAAAAAGTCGGCGTGGGCGAGATAATCGTGCGTCAGCGCGGTACCGCCATCATGGCGGGGAAAAACATCGGGGTGGGTGTGGACCACACGCTCTTTGCACGAATTGCGGGAACGGTCCATTTTCGTACCAAGAGAAAAACCAACTTCGACGGACGCTCCGCGAGCCGTCGTATCGTCGACGTGATCTAAGCATTCGCGATTATCGCGAGCGCTATCTCCGCCTTTATCTCACCGGACTGAACAACGACGGTGTGTTCGCCTGTTTGTTTTATCGGCCTCGGCAGCACTATCGCCTCTTCCGGAATTCGTGCGCCCTTTTGCTCAGAGAGCGCCTTTACAATATCTCCCGCCACGATCGATCTGAATAGGCCGCCTTTTTCTGTAGCACGCGCAAAAATGGTGATACGAGCCCCCTCAACACTTTGGATAGCCGATGTGAGCGCTCTCTGTGCCAGTTCACGTGCGTCCCCCTCCCTCTTTGCGGCCGCTGCGTGGGCGGCGACTTTCTCCGGCGTCGCCTGGATGGCAAGTCCGCGCGCAATAAGAAAATTAAGCGCATATCCGTCGGAAACTTCCTGTATCGTCCCATGCTGCCCCACTTTTGCGACATCTTTGAGCAGGATGACTTTCATAGTTACATGCCCTTAAGCATCTCAACGGCTTTATCGAGCTGCGGATCCTTGCCTGCTTCCGCATCTTTTTCGGATATCTCCACTTTCACATCCGGCACTATTCCATCCCGAGGAATTTGCATGTCATCCGGTCCGAGCCATCGGGCAACCGTGATCTTGAGCGCTGTCTTCGGAGTTATCTCCACCAATTCCTGCACGGAACCTTTCCCGAATGTGTTGGTTCCCACGATCTTTCCCACGCCGTGGTAGCGAAGCGCTGCGGCAAGAATTTCCGAGGCAGAAGCAGAACCGCGATCGGTAAGAATGATCATTTTCAGGTGTTCGTTGAACACATTGTAACCGAGAGAGCGGTGCGCGACGTTGCGCGTATGCCCCGCATAGTCTTCGGTTACCACGATCTTCCCGCTCGGCAAGAACCAGCTCGCCATATCCACGGCGGCCTCCAGATATCCACCGGGATTTCCGCGCATATCAAGAATAAGCCTGCTGTATCCCGATTCAACAAATTCACGAAGCGCCGAACGGAAAAGGTCAGGCGCATTGGAGGTGAAGGTCATCAGTTGGATAACGAACACGCCATCCGGACGCTTGGTCGTGACGACGGTCGGCACGTTGATGACGTCGCGCACGACCTTGACCTCTTTCGGCCCGTCTACGGCGGGGCGCTGAATTATGAAGGTAACCGTTGTCCCCTTCGGGCCGCGAATTTTGTGTACGGCTGTACTGACGTCCATCCCTTCGGTCGAGACCCCATCGATCTTCAAAATGAGATCTAGGGCTTTTATGCCGGCCCTGTCCGCGGGTGTCCCCTTCAGCGGCGAGACAACTGTGAGTACCTGATCGCGCACCGCGATCTCCATCCCAACACCCTCAAAACTCCCGCTCATTTCTGTGGTGAACTCTTCGTTCTCGGCCGGAGGCAAGAAGAATGTATAGGGGTCGTTCAAAGATGCGGCAAGACCCTCTATCATCCCCCACACCCGCTTCTGGTTTTCCTCCGCGGTGGAGGTTGCAACTGGCGTGGATGTCGCGACGGCGGCGGGAACGAATTTTTCATCGATAACGCGCCACGCTTTCCAGACTGAGGAAAAATCCACGTCTGCGGGCGGGGCATCATCGATCAAGAGTATCTGAGCGTGAGCATTTTTCGTGTTGCCACCGGCAAAAAAACCGCCCCCAAAAGCGGCTCCCGCGATGAGGAGGCCTCCTATCAAAATAAATTTGAGCGAGAAGGTTTTACCGTTTTCAAGATGCATTGCGGGATTATAACGTAGCAATGGGAGATGAGCGAGAGATGTATCCTTCAGTACCCCACCGCGCGCTATTCCGGAACAGGGGGGCTGTGGACACGGGCGGGTGAAATACGGGGTATAATCGGTGGCATGCATTCGCGCTACGAGCACAATGGGTTGGTCTGGATCGATCTCGAATCCCCCAGCCGCGATGAGGTGCATGATATCGTCGATCAGTTCTCGATCGCGCCATTGATAGCGGAAGAGCTTCTCCTTCCCTCCACCAAACCGCGCGTTGATTTCTTCAAAGACTACGCATATCTTGTGCTCCACTTCCCCGCACTACGGCATAGCCATAAGAGCCGCGAACAGGAAATAGACTTTATTGTTGGTCGGAATTTCCTTATCACGACCCACTACGACACCATCGACCCGCTGCACAAATTTTCAAAGGTGTTCGAGGTAAATTCTATGTTGGAAAAGAGCAATCTCGGTCACGCCGGATATTTGCTGTTCTACATGCTGAAAAATCTCTATCAGGCAGTCGAGCACGAACTGGAATATATCCAGCACGACCTATCCACGATCGAAGAACACATCTTTTCCGGACATGAGGTAAAAATGGTCGAGAGTATATCGATACGATCACGCGACCTCCTGACCCTTCGCCAGCGTATCGAGCCGCACCGTGAAGTTTTGCGCGACTTCGAGGTGGGCGCGTCGAATTTCTTTGGTGCTGAATTCTCTCCCTACCTGCGCGCGATATCGGATGAGTATTACCGCGTCCACAACCACATCATGCGTGCCACCGAATCCCTCCACGAGCTCCGCGAGACCAACAATTCGCTCCTCACGACAAAGCAGAACGAAACCATGCGCGTGCTCACCATCATGGCCCTGCTCACCTTCCCGCTTGCGCTCTTTGTCGCTATTTTCGACATCAACGCCACCTCAAACCCCATCATCGGCCTACCGTACGATTTCTGGATCATCGTCGGTTCTGTCTTCACAGCAGGCGCGGGAATGCTATGGTATTTCAGATACAAAAAGTGGCTCTAGGGCCGTGTGGAGCCAAGAGACACAAGCTGATAGGATACATACATGGCTGATTTTCTCGGATTCCTTGCATCAGTATATGCAATGGTCATAGAGGTATTTACTTCCCCATCCCAAGACCCCATGGGGTCACGCGAAACTCTCTCGTTTTACAATACCCTCTCCCGATCGAAAGAATCTTTTGGAGCGCTGCAGCCCGATGTGGTCAAAATGTACAACTGCGGTCCAACCGTTTACGGCCGCCAGCACATCGGCAATCTGTCGATGTTCATTTTCACCGATGTGCTGCGACGGACGCTCGAATACAACGCATACAGCGTAAAACAGGTCATAAATTTCACCGACTTTGGCCACCTGGTCTCCGATGCCGACGAGGGTGAAGACAAGATGGCAAGGGGACTGAAACGCGAGGGACTCTCCCCCACCCTCGAAAATATGCGGGTGTTGGGGGAAAAATACGCGAACCTTTTTCTTGAAGACATTCGCGCGCTTAATGTCGAGGCCGACAAGATCACATTCCCGCGTGCAAGCGATTTTATTCCGGCTCAAATTGCCATGATCCAGACGCTGGAGGAAAAAGGATACGCATACACTGCGAAGGGCGGTGTATACTTCGACACCGCCCGTTTTCCCGATTACGGCAAGCTCGGCAATATTGATCTTGCCGGCCTCAGAGAAGGCGCACGGGTTAAGGTGGTTACGGACAAGCGCAACCCGACCGATTTCCTGCTCTGGAAATCCAGCAGAAGACTCGGTTGGAGCAGTCCGTGGGGCAAGGGTTTTCCCGGGTGGCACATTGAATGTTCCGCGATGATACGCGCGATCCTCGGAGCCCAGATCGATATTCACACGGGAGGCATTGAGCACATTCCGATCCACCACAACAACGAAATAGCGCAATCGGAATGCGCGACCGGCAAACACCCCCTCTCGCGATTTTGGCTCCATCGGGCCCACATTCAGCTCGAAGGAGCGAAGATAGCAAAATCCGACGGTAATGTCGTGTACCTCACTGATGTCATCGAACGCGGATTCCACCCGCTCGCACTCCGTTACCTTTTCTTGGGAGCCCACTATCGTACGCCTTCGAATTTCACATGGGACGCACTGGCCGCCTCACGGACGGCATTCTCCAAACTTGTTGCCCTCAGGCTTTCACTAAAAGATACACATGCCACGGTCCCCGCCCGCGCGTGGAGGCGAAAATTCGCGGAGCGTATCAATGACGACCTGGACACGCCGGGAGCGCTCGCCGTACTGTGGGAGATGACAAAGGATGAGACCCTTTCCCCCGAAGAACGTCTGGCGACACTTCTCGACGCAGACAGGGTTCTCGGTTTGAATCTCGCGGAGCCAGATGAAGCTGCGCAAAAACTCGCGGCGGGCGAAATGAAAGAAGAAGTGGCGGCCGAGAACGTGCCGGAGAATATCGCTGCGCTCATCAAAGAGCGCGACGAAGCCCGCGCCGCAAAGAATTGGCAGCGCGCAGATGAACTCCGCAACATAATTGAAAGTGGGGGTTACTCGATCGAGGATGCAGGAGCCTCCTCCCGTATTTTTAAGCTTTAATCTGCAACGACAAAATTGACGAGTCTGCCTGGCACAACGATCGTGCGCCGGATACTCTTCCCCTCTAAGCGCCCGACAACGGCCGCGCGCGCGGCACTCTCTTGCGCTTCCCTGCTGGCATCAGCAGCAACACTCGTTTCTCCCTGAGTCTTTCCATTTATCTGTACCGCGAGCGTAACTGTCGCGTCTTTCAGGAGCGCCTCGTCGTACGTAGGCCACATCTCTTTGTGTATCGAACCCTTTCTCCCACTCACCGCCCACAACTCCTCTGCAATATGCGGAGCAAATGGTGCCAGAAGTTTGAGGAAGCTCTCCCATTGTCCCTTGCCAGCACCTCCCTCCTTTTCGATGGCATTCAGGAATATCATGAGCTGACTGATGGCGGTATTGAACTTCAAGGCTGCGATGTCTTCGCCGACCTTCTTGATGGTTTTGTGCAGCACCCCCTCCAAAATTCGGACATCCGATGTCCGAATTTTTTCCGAGAGGCGTTGGACACGCTCAAGGAAGCGGCGAACGCCGACGACCCCGTCGGGATTCCAGGGGAAGCTGCTGACCTCGTTATACGGGCCTATAAAGGCTAAATACATGCGTACAGTGTCCGCTCCCAGTCGCTCAACCAGTTCGTCAGGATCAATCACGTTGCCGTGGGATTTGCTCATCTTCTGATGGTCTGGGCCCAATATAATTCCATGGCTCATTCGCCGTAAATACGGTTCGGAATCGGCAACGAGTCCCAAATCAAAAAGTGCTTTTTGCCAAAAGCGGCTATAGAGGAGGTGCATGGTGGTGTGCTCCGCTCCACCCGAATAGAGGTCGACCGGCATCCAATGCTCCATCTTTTTTGCATCCGCAAATTTTTTTGTGTTCTTCGGGTCCGTATAGCGCAAGAAATACCACGAAGAATCCACGAACGTGTCGAGGGTATCCGTCTCGCGCTCGGCTGTCCCCTTGCACTGTGGACACTTTACTTTCACCCACTTTGTAGCCTTTGCCAGCGGAGATTTGCCACTTCCCTCCGGTAGATAGTCTTTCACTTCAGGCAACTTCACGGGCAAATCTTTGTCGGGCACCGGTACAACGCCGCATTTCGGGCAATGAATGATGGGTATCGGCACGCCCCAATAGCGCTGGCGCGATACTATCCAGTCGCGGAGCTTGTATGTCGTTTTCTTTCTGCCAAACTTTTCTGCTATTTTCGGTATTGCCTCATCGCTCGTCAGACCGGAGAACTCTCCAGAATCGAAGAGAATCCCCTTCCCCGCGTAACAAACGTCTCCCTGCGCCCGCTTCCACGCGATCTGTGCGTCTGCGCTGTTTATATGGTTAGCAACCTTATCCGCATCAACCCACACAGCGCTGTGGAGAGATTTCTCCCGTTCACTAACCTCTTCCTGCGTACCATCTTCAAGTTGAAATAAGAGCGGCACGAAATGTCCTCGCGTATTTTGCTTTTTCAGAGGCTGGAAGAAATATGTATGGATAGTAGCGCCGAGCTTGCGAACAAAACGAACTTTTGTATAGCCTGTTTCCTCACGTATTTCGCGAAGGCCCGCTGTGATCTCATCTTCCTCTGCTTCGATTCCTCCAGAAACAAAATATTTTAGATCGTAAAATTTCCAATCGAGACACAAATATTTATCTTCAGACCAGTGCTTGAGGATAGCGATTACACAATTGCGGTCAATCGCCACTTCGTTCGTATGAAATGCATCGGCCCCCGCTTTGCCAATCACAAGCGGTTCGATAACCGGCTTCACTATGAGGTTAAACCTCATCGCAAATGCATGATCCCGCTCATCGTGCGCGGGCACCCCCAT
>CAYIDD010000003.1:0-22419 GCA_964362175.1 uncultured Candidatus Saccharibacteria bacterium
TTCGGAACTGACGTTCCAGGTTCGAATCCTGGCGGGAGCAAGAACATGTACTTGTGAGTTACAATACCCTGATGAAATCGGGCGAGCTTTCAGTCCCGCCGGAGGCGAGGGCACTCTGCGACACGCTTCGCGATGCCGGATTTGAGGCATACCTTGTGGGTGGATGTGTACGTGACCTCATCATCGGTCGCGAACCGAAGGATTGGGACATCACGACCAATGCGCGGCCGGAACAGATACAGTCGTTATTTGCAGATACGTTTTACGAGAACGATTACGGGACCGTTGGCATTGTCACGCAGTCAGAAAATCCGCGATTGAAAGTTGTCGAGGTGACGCCGTATCGCGTTGAAGGGAAGTACTCGAACGCACGACATCCGGATGAGGTCCGCTTTAGCGAAAGTCTCTCCGAAGACCTGAAGCGTAGAGATTTTACTATCAACGCACTCGCGTACGATCCCGCGGAAGCGAGGCTCGTGGACGAGCATGGAGGGAGGGGGGATCTCGCAGAGAAACGCGTGAAGACGGTGGGCAACCCGCACGAGCGATTTGAAGAGGATGCGCTGCGCATGCTACGTGCAGTGCGCATCTCGGCCGAGCTCGATTTTGTGATAGAAGCGCAAACCGCAGAGGGTATCGCGGCACAAGCTATTCAGCTCGAAAAAATATCCCGCGAGCGGGTGCGCGATGAGCTGGTGCGCATCCTTGAGAGCGACCGGCCAATGCAGGCTCTCTACATAGCCCAAAAGCTGGGTATTTTACGCTATGTCATTCCAGAGCTCGAAGAGGGGATGGACTGTGCACAAAATCAGGCCCACTCATTCGACGTGTTCGAACACTTGATGCGCAGCCTTCAATACGCGGCCGACAAAAAATGGCCGCTCGACGTGCGTCTTGCGGCGCTCCTGCACGATGTGGGGAAACCCGCAACGCGTGTGTGGTCTGACGAGAAAAAGGATTGGACATTCCACGGGCATGATGTTGTCTCGGCTAAAATGGCGAAAAAGATAATGACCGGCCTGCACTTCTCGAAGGAGATGATCGAAAAAGTGACGACGCTCGTACGCATGCACATGTTCTTCTCCGATCCGGACCAGATAACACTTTCGGCCGTACGTCGTGTCATCTCGCGCGTGGGGAAAGAGAATATCAACGACCTGCTAAACCTTCGTGTCTGCGATCGCATAGGCACCGGCCGCCCCAAGGCGCATCCATTTCGCCTGCGAAAATACATGTCGATGGTGGATGAGGCCATGCGCGATCCCGTCTCCGTCGCGATGCTGAAGGTAGACGGCTCAAAAATAATAGCGTTGGGGGAAAAGCCCGGACCGCGGATAGGCTGGATATTGCACGCTCTCCTCGAGGAAGTGCTCGATGATCCACAAAAAAACACCGGGGAGTACCTTGAAAAACGCTCTAAAGAGCTCACACAACTGGGGGAAGCTGACCTGAAAAAACTGGGGGAAGCGGGTAAGGACCGGCGGGAAGAAGAGGACGAGGCAGCGGTACAGAAATTACGCGAAAAACATCACGTCTCGTAATAACCCAAACAAAAAGAACGTGAGCGTGTGAGTTGTGTTCCTGAAGAACCCCACGAGTCGCTCGGGAGCAGAGCAAAAAAGAAAAAGCCGCCTCACCTGGCGACCCATTTTTTCTATTTTTAGGTCGCCGCCGTGAAGCGGCTTTAGCGTTTGTCTCCGTTCCTCCAAAGGGACTTGAGCAATGTCGACAAAATACGTTTGCATCCAATCGGTGCAGAGGCACCGTATAATTTAGTAGCGAGAGTATTTTGCACTGATATGTACTCGTTTGCTGTTAGAGCAACGAGAGACGGAAAGAGCGGCCAAGGTGAATAGTACCCCCGTATAGGACACTGTAAAGGACATCCTGTTGATAACCTTGGACTTTAAAGGACATACCTAAAATATGGCTACGAATCGAGCTCCAGGAGGATAGGGCAGTGGTCGGAACCATACACCTCTGGATAGATCTTGGTCGCATGGACCTTGGATGCCAAACTCTTGCTCACAAAGAAATAATCTATTCTCCAGCCCACATTCCTGTCTCTCGCATTCCCAAAATGACTCCACCATGTGTAATGTCCTTTACCTTTTGTGGAAAGCCGAAACGTATCTACGAACCCGGCATCGATGAGGGCGTCTATCCCTTCGCGCTCTTCCTTTGTGAAACCGTGCTCACCCTCATTGGCCTTCGGATTCGCAAGATCATCCGGCGTATGCGCGACATTGAGATCGCCACAAAAAATAACGGGCTTTTTCTTCTCCAACTGCTTGCAAAATGCGAGGAACGCAGGGTCCCAATGCTTATGCCGGAGCGTTAAGCGGCTTAGATCAGGCTTCGCGTTGGGCGTATAGACATTGACCACGAAAAAGTCCCCGTATTCCGCAGAAACAACCCGTCCTTCCTCATTCGGGTCTCCGTATCCATCTTTAAGCTTGTATTTCTTCAATATATCCTCAGGAAAACCGAAAATGAGGCTCAAAGGCTTGGTTTTTGAGAAAATCGCGGTGCCGGCGTACCCCTTTCGACCCTTGGAAGAATTCCAATATTCTTCGTATTCCGGCAAGTCTACCTCCGATTGGTGCTCCTCTGCCTTGGTCTCTTGGAGGCAGACAATGTCCGGTTTCACTTTTTCGAGGAACGGCACGAGCGCGTTCTTGCGATGGATACTCCGTATCCCATTCACATTCCACGAGATTAGTTTCATATAAGAAAGATAGCACGGGCGTTTCACACAAAAAATTCACCCCACGCAGTCGCACTGACCGCGTGGGGTTTGCTAGTCATAGCGGTCCTCATTGTCATACGCGAGTGCGAGGATTTTCTTATTGTGCTCACGCTCCGCGATCTTGAGTGCAACTGCGAGGCCGGCACGAGTGGTGCGGCCGTACGGGCGCAGTTGGTACGCATCCCAACGAGGGATTTCAAGTGGCGTTTCTTTACCTGTCGCCTTGTAGTAATTCTGGTCGACGGCAGCGTCGCTCACGAGGAATGTCTCGCTGACAAGCTGCTCTTTTTGCAGTGCGATCTGAATGTGCGGGAATGTGATGCCGGGGTAGCTGGTGCCGAAGAGATTGTGACGCGGCAGGCTACCCGGCTTGATTCCGAATGCACGTTCATACGCCCCGGGATAGAGGTATTCGTACGCGACGCCAGACTGGAGCGACTCGAATGTAACGATCTTCGTACCCGCAGCCGCAAAGATGCGGCCGGGGCCGAGGACCGTCGAGCCGTTGCCGACCGCCGCGACGTAGTAATCAATCGAGCCAAGTTTTTTTTGCGCCTCAACGGCGATTGATTCGAGGCTCGATGTCGTCACCGTATTCTCAATGCCGAATTCTCCCATCGAGTGATTGAGGAAGATGACGTGACGGTTCTTCACCAGGTAGCGCTTGAGGAACGGCGGAAAGCCTTTGACGTAGACGTCCGCAGGCGTGTTGATGAGTTCAGCTCCTTCCTGTTTGATCGCTTCTTCGCGTGCATTTTCAGTGCACGCGGGGATTGCGACGATGCATTTGTAACCGAGGCGGCGACCGATACCCGCAAACGACACGCCGGCAGAGCCGGAGGTCGTCTCAAGCACGGTCGCGCCCGGCACCAGCCTGCCTTTCTCTTCGTAGTGCTTGTAGAGTGCGGGGTAGACGCGGTCGTAGTGGCTGCCGAAGGGATTCTCGCATTCCAGTTTGAAGTAGATGCGATTGCCGTTCGGGACTTCACCGTGGTATTGGATCATCGGCGTATTGCCGATCTTCTCGAACACGTTCATTCCTTTGCCCTCCTTGGGCGGGTTTTAAGAATTGAGATCAACCATCGCTGCTGGGTAGACGAGGAAACACTTCAGGTGGTCGAAGTCGCCCAGAAAGTAGGGAACTTCCTCCCAGTGAACGATACGAAGTCCCCACGGGAAAACCATATCCCTCCGATAGCCCTTATAAAGCTTCCGATAGTTGCGGATAAGCTCGTCGGACATCATGTGCGGATTCTCCCCAAAGACGCCTGACTCGTTCCCTTCGGGATGTACACACCACTCAGAGTCCAAACCAATCTCTCCCAATGCGAGAGGTAGACCAGGGATGATGTCGCCCCATACATCATTGGGATGCCGGTCCGGCCTAAAGCATTTGGCCTTGAGGTCGTCGGCCACTTTGCGGAGCAGTGACAGCGGGAACGGTCCCGAGTGTTCCTGTTCTTTCTCCAAGAACAATTCCGGAAATCCTTGCGCTAGCCTTCCGAGTTCCTTCTCGTTGGCCGTTATTATGAGACGCTTGAGATGCGGGTTACGCACCGCGCAGATCGCTTTCCAATTCTTGTACATCGCATTCCTCCTTCAGAGGTTTTGAGTTGGATGGTAGTCGCAGCAAAGGTGGGGTGTACCTCCGCATCTTTGCTACGACCACGCTCCAAATATTTTTCAACGAACATTCTCTATGAACACTCAAACACGTTGAGTGCTCAAAGGAGGGGAGAAGCGCGACCGACTTCTCCAGAGTTTATCCAAACACACTCGACATTACTTTTTTATAGACTTCTGCTGGGTTGGTATCTCGATTCTGCAGCTCAACAAGGATTTTTGCAGTTATTCCCCCAGGAGTAGCGAATTCTTTCAAGGCTTCTTCGGGAGTATTTTCAAATTCATACCCTCGAAATTCTTCAACGCGGACCTTCCTGCCAAACTTTGAGAATGCGCCAGCGAGAAATTCTAGATGCTCGCCTGCATTGTCGATGCGATGCAGTTTTTCTAGTTGCAGCACTGCGAGAAGATGTGAGAGGAGCACACTGTAGGTATTCATCTCACCGTCATTGCGCAGTTCCATCGACTTTGTCCTCGACAGTCCCGGCAGCAACGACTCGATCTCTTGAAGCGAGAGCCCGTCGCCACAAAGATATGCGCATAGATTTCCGTCCGGGTCGCCCATTCCTCTTGCTGAAGGTCTTTGGACAATCTTCTCGATTGAACTAAGGGGATACCGAGCGGCGAACGATACGACTCGAGCATCTGGCTTCAGATGCGGAGCAATTTCTTTCAAAACTGTCTCGACTTGGTCCGGACGCACAGCGATAATCAACACATCTGACTGTTCGGAGATTACCTTGTTGGAGCTTTTGTCGGTGCTTCCGACGACGTTGACCGCCTTCCCAAGACGACGGCAAAGACTCTGTCCGAAGTGTCCCTGTGCCCCGATAATCCCTACCGTACATGGCTTCATGGCTGTCTTCCTTTATTTTGTCGCTATTAACCGGCGTGATAATCCCATATAATACTTGACAGTCAAGCCTATTTTGTATAAAGTGTCGGTATATTTCCACAACAGTATGGTCCCTGAACTTAAAAATGCACTAGAGAATACCGGACTGAGCGATAAGCAGGTCGCGGTCCTTTGTGTCCTCCTTGAGAGCGGAGGACCGATGTTCGTTTCGGCAGTAGCACGCACTGCCAAGCTCAATCGTACCACTACATACGACATCCTTAGGGAACTTGCTGCAAAAGGTCTTGCCTCTCATGTGAAAAAAGAAGGTGCTGTACGATACCAATCAATCCCAGCTGAACTCCTGCCTGCCTATGTAGAAAAACGGCGCGAATCGCTAGAGGAGAGTAAGAAACAGCTAACGGAAATCATTCCACAAATCAAGCTGATGCGCTCAAAAGGCAGAGTGCTTCCGAAGGTGCATTTTTTCGAGGGCGACGATGCAATAAAACAGGCATACGAAGACGTCCTCGAGAACAACAGCGAAAAATTATTACGAGGAATTACCGACATGGATTCGGTAAACAAGAATCTGGACCAGAAATGGGTGGAATATTTTCTGAATAAAAGAGCGCGGCTCGGAATCCGATGCGTCGACCTTGTACCAGAGACAGAGGATGGCCAAAAAAGTAAATCGGAAGATGAGAAATACATTCGTACGACGAAGTTCCTCCCCGCAGATTGCAACTTCCCCGGTGACATTAGTATTTATGATAATAAGGTCGGCCTCTTTACATTTGTGCGCGAAAATCCGATTGGTGTCATCATTGAAGATGCGGGAATTGCGGGCATGATGAAAACGCTCTTCGATTTTATGGCAAAAAACGCGAAGTAAAAATTACTTCCTCCGCTTCCCATGGAACGCTTGATGTACCGAGCGGAGATGCTTATCTGTCACGTGTGTGTAGACCTGCGTCGTCGCGATGTTGGCGTGGCCCAGAAGCGCTTGCACGCTGCGCAAGTCGGCACCGTTTTCTAGTAGGTCAGTGGCAAAACTGTGACGAATGACATGGGGCGTCACCTTGCGCGTGATGCCAGCTTTTATTGCATACTGTTTCACGAGTCGCTCGACGGAGCGCGGCGTGATGCGCGGAAGATCTTTTCCCTTCTTCGCGCTCCCTTTCCCGTAGCTCACAAAAAGCGCTTCGCTCATGTCACCGCGCCGCTTGATGTACGCTGCGACCGCTGCTTTCGCGGAAGGGGAGAGAAAGACGACGCGCACTTTCTCCCCCTTGCCGCGTACGGAGAATTCGTCGCGAGAGAGATCGAGATCTTGGTTGAGTCCGCACAATTCTGAGACACGGAGGCCCGTCGAGAAAAAAAGCTCGAGTATTGCGCGATCGCGGAGAGCCGGTAGCTCATCGCCCTGCGGGGCTTTTAAAATACGATTCAGCTCGTCGGCGGTAATGAGGTCGAGATCGCGCCCGCCGGTCTTTGCAAGCTCAATGCGTTCCGGATTCAATGAATCGATGTCGCGCTTGCGGAGGAATTTGAGAAATGCGCGCAACGCGATGAGATGATAATTTTGCGTGTTCTTCTTCATCGTCCCGGAAACACCTGCCGAGCGATTGAGGGTGATGCGGAACTCGCGCACCATCTGCTCGGTAATCTGCTTCGGAGCCGAGATCTTTGCATAATTTAGGAAGCGCATGAGGTAGCGGTCGTAATTCTCGACCGTCTTCACGCTGCGCCCTTTCTCTATTTCTATATACTCCAGAAATTGAGTCTTTAATTTTTGTAAGTCATTGCTCATACTTTTTTCCGCCAAAGGCGGACCCGCCTCCGGCGGGCTATCTCTATGTACTCAAGAAATTGGGTCTTGAGCGATTTCAAGTCAGTGGTCATAGGGAATATTGTACGATCACTCTAGTGTCGCACAATATTCCCGTCTTGTCCGACATTTATGTTGGACAAGACATGTTGTGCGACGTTTGTTTTGACAAGAGGATATTGTGATGGCAAAGTACTTTCGGAGATGCACGAATACGAACCGCACTCCAGAAAGGTGGCTGAAATGCCCGTTCGTAGAATCTACCGACATCCGGCAGCGGGAACGCGGCGCAGGTTATGGAACAATACTGGCGATGTCGCGGGAAACCCGACCGTCAGAACCTCAAACCTCCGCCCCAACAGCAACGTCCCCGGCGAAGACCTGACTATTCGCCGCAGTGAAGTGAAGGACGCATTCGAGTCGCACGACGACCCGAAGCAACCGTGAGCGTTGGCTTAGCGAGACCGAGGGGCGGCACATGTGGCCGCCCCTATTACTTTAAGTACTTTTTCTTTTTTAATTTTTCGGGGAGATACGATTCTGCGTCATACATCTCATACCCTTTTCCGTACTTGAGGTCCTTCATCAATTTTGTGGGAGCGTTGCGGATGTTGAGCGGGATGGGGAGATTGCCGAATTTTTTTACATCGTCGAGCGCCGCGAATACTGCATTGTACGCGCGGCGATCTTTTTTGCACTGCGCGAGATAGGCGACACCGTGCGCGAGATTTATCGTCGCTTCCGGATAGCCGATTTTATTGACCGCTTCGAACACGGCATTGGCAACGACGAGCGCCGTCGGCTGGGCAAGCCCGATGTCTTCGCTCGCGAAAATCACCATGCGTCGCGCAATGAATTTGGGATCTTCTCCAGCGTCCACCATGCGCGCTAAATAATAGAGCGCCGCGTCGGGCTGGGAAGCGCGCATAGATTTAATGAATGCCGAGATGGTGTTGTAGTGTTCTTCGCCCTTTTTGTCGTACCGCAAATGACGCGACTGGACGGCCTCTTTGAGCGTATCGAGTGTGATCTTGCCGTAGAGACTTTGCGCCGTCTCAAGTGTCGTGATCGCCTGCCGTGCGTCACCCCCGGCCATTTGGAAGAGCCATTCGCGTGCCGCTTTCGGTACTTTTATTTTTGTGCGCGCGAGAATTTTCTCCATTTCCATTTCGGTGTGCTCGTTCAACACGAAGACACGGCAGCGCGAGAGGAGGGGAGAGATGATCTCGAAGCTCGGATTCTCGGTCGTCGCGCCGATGAGCGTGATGTCACCGCGCTCGACGAACGGCAGAAGAAAATCCTGCTGCGCCTTGTTGAAACGATGGATCTCGTCGACGAAAAGAATTTTCGATCTTTGTTTGAGGAGCGTACCCCGTACGCCGATGACTTTCCGGATATCTTCCTTCCCCGCGTCCACTGCCGAGAGTTCGTAAAAATCCGCGCCGACTGCATTGGCATATATGCGCGCGAGCGTCGTCTTGCCGCTCCCCGGCGGACCCCAGAGAATGAACGAGAACAACTCTTTCTTCTCGATAGCGACGCGCAGTGGCTTGCCCTTGCCTGTGAGGTGCTCCTGCCCGACGAATTCATCGAGTTTTTTGGGTCTGATCTTGGAAGCCAATGGTTCCATACATCGCCATTCTACGCCCGACGACCGCCTTGCATACAGCTATCGCGTGTTGCGTTGTGTCGGAACACCACACCAAACCTGCACGGAGTGGTTCCTCCGCGCGAGACTTACTTTCCACGGCTTAAATCCAAGGGTTCTTTATGCACATCATGCACGACTTGCACATATTTTGGCATGAGTTAATCTTGCTGGTATATGAATATACAAACAATAATTATCGGGCTCGTCGTTATTATCGTTATCGCAGTCGGCGGATACGGGGTGTATCGCTCCAAGACCCCTTCAGCCACCGGATCGGCCAATCCCGCTGCCGTGACACAAACAGCGACATCGACTGAGCAGGTGCAGGGACAGGATGTGAAGGTTGGTACGGGTAGGGAGGCGAAGCCGGGAGACACCGTTTCCGTTCTCTACGTCGGCAAATTCACCGATGGCACCATCTTTGATAGTTCCGCTGCGCACAACAACGAACCCCTCAAGTTCGTCCTTGGCGCAGATGGCCTCATTCCCGGTTTCCAGGTCGGCGTCAACGGTATGAAGGAGGGTGGTCAGCGACTCCTCTCCATCCCCCCAACTCTCGGATATGGAACGCAAGACGTGAAAGATGCTTCTGGGAAGGTTATCATCCCTGCCAACTCAACGCTCATCTTCGAGGTACAGCTGGAAAAAGTTGAGGATACACCGGCGGCACCCGCTCCCAAGAACTAAGCGCTAGAGGCAATTTATGGACTTCCAGACCCACCGGGACACAAGGTGCCCGGTGGGTCTTTTGCTTGCATAGAGCCACGGAATGTGATACCATTTCGCGATGCTCACAAAGCGCAAGAAGTCGAATGAGGTCGTGAAATCACGCCGACACGACACTGATACGGGGTCTCCGGAGGTGCAGGTCGCCCTTTTGACCCGCCGTATAGAGGAACTTTCGGCACATTTGGATAAGAACCGCAAAGACAAGCATGGTCGCCGCGGGCTTTTGGGCCTCGTAGCCGACCGTCGCAAGCATTTGAAGTACTTGGAGACCAACAATAAGCGCGCATACGGCACGCTGGTTAGGAAACTTGGCCTTAAGAAATAAATCTTCGGTTCGCCGGCCCGGGATCCTAGACTTAGAGAGGTTCGACCGTGCTGCTTTGTACGCTATACTCTGTCTAGGAGATATTTTATACGTATTTCATGAGGCCTAGATCCTCGTGGTTAACATATTTATTGCATGGCCATCATTAAACATTCAGAACAACGTGTCGGCGTATTCATCGACACACAAAATCTTTATCACAGCGCGAAAAACATCTACCACGCGCGCGTAAACTTCGGCAACGTCCTCAAAGACTCGGTCGCCGATCGTCGCCTCATCCGAGCGCGCGCGTACATGGTAACGACAGAAACGGGCGAGGAAAAAGCGTTCCTCGAAGCACTCACCAAAATGGGCATCGAACCCAAAACCAAAGATCTTCAAGTCTTCTACGGCGGCGCGAAGAAGGCTGATTGGGACGTCGGTATGGCCGTCGACGCGATTACCGCATCCACGAAGCTCGACACGGTCATCCTTTTCACGGGAGACGGCGATTTCATCCCGCTCGTTGAATACTTAAAGATACATGCGGGTTGCCAAGTCGAGGTCGTCTCGTTCGGACGCTCGACCTCGGGCAAACTGAGAGAGGCGACCGACCACTTCCTCGACCTCGACGAGGACCCCCGACGCTACCTCATCAACTATCGAGGCCCGACCGGTCGACCACGTGCCGCGCGCGGCTCACGCAGCAGTGCTGACGTGCAGGTCTCGGCGCCGGAAGATTCTCTTGCACCGCAAGACGAAGCAGATGTCTCCGAGATCGGAAGGATCACGGGGGTCGAATAGCGTGCTACCTCGAACGCATTTCTCTGCGTGAGGAAACGTAGGCAAGGGTGACGAAAACCAACCCGACAAAGCCAGTTATGGCCTCCGGCACATGCACGAAAATACCGAGGAGCATCGCGAGCGCGAGCCCGAATATCGCATAGTGCGCCCCATGTTCGAGGTAGGGGAGTGAGTCGAGGGTTTTTGCGCGTACAAGCGCCACCGTAAAGGCGCGCACAAAGAGCGCGCCGATCCCGAGACCCGCGATAATGATCGGTAATGCTGATGTAATTGCGAAGGCACCCACGACCCCATCGAGCGAAAACGCGGAATCAAGCACGTTGAGATACACGAAGAGCGCGGCACCGCCCGTCGCGACGATCGAGCCTGTCTCGACCTCAAACGATTGCGCGATGCCTTCGATCACAATAAAGAGGACCACGCCTATAAGGCCCGCGATGAGCAGTGTCGCGGCATCATACGGTACCAAGAACGCGCAACCGAGCAAGACCGCGAGCACCAACGCAATCTCGATCGCTTCGATACCACCCCAACGCGATAGGTGACGCTCGATCATCACTATCCAGTGCACCGTCTTCCTGTCATTGAAAAAATATTTGAGGGATACGAGCAGCAGGAACGCGCTCCCAAACGCGGCGATGGCAATGTGCGCTTCCGCGAGGTATGTCCCATATCGCACCGGGTTGAAGAACGCCAGCTGCGTCACAAAAACGGGCGAGAGCCCGGCCGCTGCGGCGACGATGAGTATGGGGAGCACGAAGCGCGTCCCGAATACCGCGATAGGGATGCCCCACACAAGGAACCTTCGTTGCCAGCGAACGTCCATTCTTCCGAGCACTTTTGCATTTACAACCGCGTTGTCGAATGAAAGCGTTGTCTCAAGTATTGCAAGGAGAACCACGAGAAAAAGCGCACCCAGCCCGCCCCATGCAAATGCTCCCGCGAAAGCGACGACTGACACGACCGCGGGAAATATAAAGACGCCCATATCGATGGGGGCATCGTAGCATAAAACGGTGGATTATTCCGAGCGGGAGAGCCAGACGAGGCCGAGCATTTGTGCGCCGCAGAGAATCGCGAGACCAGCAAGTCCATCTGCACCAAGGAACGAGAAATTTTGGTTGAGCGTCCAGCGGACGTACACCTCAAAGCCGACTATTCCTAGGAGACCGAGAAACGTCAGGGTGGATGTTGCTATACAAAACCGCGTAATAAAGGCGCGTGTATAAGATTTCATATGCCAGCAGCGTACCACGAAATCTTGCAAAGCTTCGTCTTCCCGCGTAGTATGGCCATATTAGAATAATCGTGGCGGGCGGATAGGCAGTGTTGACCATATGGCTCACTACTGAAATCCGGACGTCACCAAAAGTAAAATGGAAAAGAAAGTGTACTCCCTTGAGATCGGGGGAAAGACGATGTCCGCCGAGTTCAACGATTGGGCGGACCAGGCGAATGGTTCGGTACTGGTGCGCTACGGGAACAGCGCGGTTTTGGCAACGGCTGTGATGGGTAAAGAATCCGACAAAGATTATTTCCCGCTCTCTGTCGAATACGAGGAGAAATTCTACGCAGCCGGTGCCATCCTCGGCAGCCGGTTCATGCGCCGCGAGGGTCGGCCCTCAGATGAGGCCATTCTCTCGGGCCGCATCGTGGATCGCACTATCCGTCCTTTGTTCCCCAAGGGAATGAAGCGTGAAGTGCAGGTCATTATTACGGTTCTCTCGATCGAAGAGTATGACACGGACATTTTGGCCGTGAACGCAGCGTCGCTCGCTCTCGCAACCTCGGATATTCCGTGGAACGGCCCCGTTTCTTCCGTACGTATCGGGATCGAGGAGGGCAATGATGCGCTCATCGTGAACCCGACGTACAAACAGCGCGAAGAGGAACTCCCGCCGAAAGCGCTCATGGATCTCACCGCGTGTGGTAAAGACGGCCTCATCAATATGATCGAAGTCGGCGCGCGCGAGATCGGTGAATCCATGCTTGAAAAAGCACTCGCGCGATCTGGCGAAGAGATAGAGAAGATACAAGCGTGGCAGAAGTCGATCATCGCCGAACGCGGAAAGACCAAACGGGATTTTAAGGCACCCGAAGCGACACCGGAACTCAAGACAGCATTTGCAGAACTCGTCGCACCAAAACTGAAAGCTTCCGGCGGCAAGCTTCCGAAATCAGAACTTGGCCCTATGAAATCCGAGTGGATGAAGGCGGCAACCGAAAAATTTCCCGATGTTCCAAAGGGTCTCATTGATGGATACTACGAGGAACAGATCGACGCATTCGTGCATGATCTCGCGATCAACGAGAACAAGCGTGTCGATGGTCGAAACCTCGACCAAGTCCGACCACTCTTCGCCCAAGCGGGAGGCGTTTCACCCGTCATTCACGGCACCGGCATTTTCTATCGCGGCGAAACACATGTCTTGGCAGCGCTCACGCTCGGTGGCCCTGGGGACGCGCAGCTTATCGACACCATCGAATTCCAAGATTCAAAAAAGACGTTCATGCTCCATTACAACTTCCCGCCCTTTTCGGTGGGGGAAACCGGTCGTGTCGGCGGCATGAATCGCCGCATGACAGGCCACGGCGCGCTGGCAGAAAAAGCGCTGCGCGTCATGATGCCATCGAAAGACGTGTTCCCGTACACGGTCCGCATCGTTTCCGAGTGTCTCGCATCCAACGGTTCCACCTCGATGGCCACCGTCTGCGCAGGCACGCTCGCGCTCATGGATGCAGGCGTACCCGTCGCCCGCCCCGTTGCGGGGATCGCGATGGGTATGATGTCCGACGCAAAAGCAGGAAAATACAAAGTGCTCACTGACATTCAAGGGCCGGAAGATCACCACGGTGATATGGACTTCAAGGTCGCCGGAACGTCCGAGGGGGTCACCGCGGTACAAATGGACGTGAAGGTTGATGGCGTACCGCTCAAGGTACTTGCGGAAGCTTTCGCGCAGGCGAAGAAAGCGCGTATGCAGATCCTTGAAGTCATTACCAAGGAGATCGCTGCTCCACGAACAAATATCTCCGAACGCGCACCGAAGATCCTCACGCTCGTTGTGAAGAAAGACCAGATCGGACTCGTCATCGGCCCTGGAGGAAAGATGATCAACGGCATCCGCGAACGCACCGGTGTCGACGACATTACGATCGAAGAGGATGGCACGATATTCATCACCGGCAAAAGCGGCTCCGCAGAAGCTGCATTCAAAGAGATCAGCGATCTCACGCGGGAATACATGGTCGGCGACAAATTTGAAGGCCCCGTCGTGCGTATCATGGATTTCGGTGCATTCGTAAAGATAGGCCCCAATAACGACGGTCTCGTGCACGTTTCTGAGGTTGCGCCGTTCCGCATCGGCAAGATCACCGACGCGGTGCAGCTTGGCGACATCGTCCCCGTCGTTCTGAAGGAGATAGACGAGAAAGGACGCTATAATCTCTCTATCAAAGCAGCTGATCCGGAGTGGGCCGCGCGTAAGGGCCTGAAACCAGATCAAGGCGGCAGCGATAATCATGGTGGACGAAACGAAAGACCCAATCGACGCATCTAAGGGCGTTCCGGCGAACGCACAAGAAATAAAACCAAAAGCAACGGTTCCGCCGCAGCCTGCGGCTGCACCGGAACCGGAGGCACGCATCTTGGAAGAAGTGGTCGTACGCGCGGCCCCAAAACCCGCGCCGCCCGTACCGAAAGTGGAAGCCTCCACCCCCGTTAAAATGCCGCCCGCATCACCTCCGGGCATCCCTGCGGCACCTCCGCCTGCGGCACCAATTCTCGTACCTCCCCCTGTCCAGACAACTCCATCGATCCCGAAGCCGGTCACGCCAGAGCCTCCCGCATTACATCCAAGCTCCGCAGAGGCCGCGTCCCCTCTTTCTCTCACACCGTCCGTACAAAAACCAGAAGCGCTCGGAACTGACATTGCGAAAATCCTGAAAGCGGTGCAGCTGCCCGAGCGTCGGGACCAGAAAGGTTCGGCAGATACCGCGACCCCGCCACCCGTATCCGCACAGAAGATTCCACAAGCGGAAGTCGTGAGCGAGACACCGGCCGTCGTGACGCCACGAGAGGGAGAGAGGAAGAAAGAAATGGTAGTGCCGGTGCACACGCTGAAAGATGACCTCCAGGGTGTGGTTCGGGACACGAAGATGTCGGTCGTAAAGGCGGTCTCTCTCGAAGAGGACCGGAGAACGCACAAGAAGCAGGAGGCTGAAGAGGCACCCGCGAAAGCGCAACGTTCCAAACGGACCTCCGGAATTATATTTGCCGTGTTGTTGCTCCTCATGATCGGCGGCGCGGCGCTCTTCGGCGTATATACCGTCGCACAGCAGCGCACGGGCGCGCCGCCGCCGATCACATCTGATTCGATCCTCTTTTCAGAACAGAGCATTCTCTTTTCCCTGAGCGAGAACTCTCCGAACGATCTGAAGCGAACGCTCGCAGCAGCGCGCACCTCATCGAGCGGAACTCTCGGCTCGATCACCAGGATAATCCCCGTTGTTACCATCACGGACCCCGATGGAGCGGCACAAAGCCGTCCTGCGACATTTGCAGAATTCATCCGCTCCCTTGGGACGAATGCGCCGGATGATCTCATACGAGCGCTCGACAACGACTTCTTCTTTGGGATCCATACGGTGGACGAAAACGCGCCGCTGCTCGTCATCCCGATCAGTTCGTATGACCACGCGTTCGCGGGAATGCTCGCGTGGGAGGCGACACTGAACGCAGATCTCGCCCCCGCTTTCACTGCGGTTCCCAGGCTCAAGACCGATCAGAGCGGCATCCCCGTACAGCGCACGTTTCAGGATCTCGTGATGCGCAATTACGATGTGCGCGCACTCAAGGATGACGCAGGCGAAATCCAACTCTACTATTCTTTCCCGACACAAAACATGCTCGTTATCGCAGAGAGTCCGTACTCTTTTACCGAGGTTCTGAGCCGTCTTCAGGCCAATCGTCAGATGTGAGGGGTGCGCGGGCAGTGGTGCCCGTACGCTATTTTTGCTACCATCTCGCCATATGACACACGTCACCGAAAACCAGCTAGAGGAATTGCGCGGAGCGCTTGAAGCAGAGCGTGATTCGCTCGAAGAAGAGCTCACCGGCCATGGTCGTGTGCAGGGAGTGGGTGGCGATTGGCAGGGTAATTCGAGCGGCTTACAGGGGATCGAAGCAGACCCGTCGGATGCCGCCGATCAGATCGAAGAGCTTGTCACCAACGTGCCCCTCGTCGAGGAACTCGAAAAACGACATCGCGATGTCGAACTCGCGCTCGAAAAAATGCGGGGAGACGGCTACGGAACATGCGAAAAATGCGGCGAAGAGATCCCCCTCGACCGCCTCGAAGCGAACCCTGCAGCACGTACGTGCGTAAAACATGCAGAGTAGGCCCAAACTCTTGTTACAATTGCGCGGTGAGCCAAAAACGAAAGATCGCTTCGGGATTCGCGCGAGTTTTTGGCGCGCAACCGATGCTCCCCAAGGGGGTGGTCGTCTCCGTCGAGTGCGATATCGTGAAAGGCTTACATGCATTCGCTATCGTTGGATTACCGGATAAGTCGGTAGAGGAGGCGAAAGACCGCATTGCTGCGGCCATAAAAAATACCGGAGGGGAGGAGGATTTTGAGTCTCCGAAACGCAGCAATAAAAAGATAGTTCTCTCGCTCGCGCCTGCGGCGCTCAAAAAAGAGGGTGCGGTTTTCGACCTGCCACTTGCGCTCTCATTCCTACTCGCGTCCGAGCAGGCGCATTTTGATCCTGCAGGAAAAATGTTTGCAGGGGAGCTTTCGCTCGACGGCACACTCTCTCCCATACTCGGCTGCCTCTCCATCGCCGCCGCTGCGCGGGACGCGGGGTTTACCGATATGTATGTGCCCAAACAAAACGCCTCAGAAGCTTCACTTATTTCCGGACTGCACATCCACGCGGTTTCGTCTCTCGAAGATACCCTCAAACAACTGGCGGAAAAGCCGAAGGCCGGGTCAGTACGGCAATACACGCCGCGGGTGCACGAAGATGACAACACCGCCCTTGACGAGATACGAGGACAAGAAAGTGCAAAACGCGGACTCATTATTGCGGCGGCGGGCGCTCACAATATCGCCCTTTATGGTCCTCCCGGAACCGGTAAAACCTTACTTGCGCGTGCGACCGTTTCCATTCTTCCCGACCTTACCGAAGAAGAAATGATAGAGGTCACGACGATCCACTCACTTTCGGGAACATTAAGCGGCCATGGAATATTCCGGCCACCCTTCCGCTCGCCGCATCACACATCTTCATATGCCGCCCTTATCGGCGGCGGCTCGTCGGGCATCCGTCCAGGAGAAGCGACTCTCGCACATCGTGGCGTCCTTTTTGCCGATGAATTCCCCGAGTTTCACCGCGACGTCATCAATGCGCTGCGTGAACCGCTGGAAGATCGCGTTATCTCGATCGCGCGCGCCAAAGGCTCTGCGATATTCCCCGCGAATTTCATGCTCATCGCCGCCTTGAATCCCTGCCCATGCGGATTTTGGGGAACGCAACGATGCAGATGCATGCCACATCTCGTTGAAAAATATCGGAGGAAAATTTCTGGCCCCGTCGCCGACCGCATCGACATGTGGGTCTCTGTGGGTGAAATGTCGCCTGAAACGCTTTCCACGCAGAAGAAAAGCTCTTCCGGAGAAACGGAGCGCGCACGCGGGCATGTGGCGCAGGCCCGTGCACGACAACGAGAACGATTTAAGAATGCAAAAAACGTCTCGACCAACGCCGACATGGGACCGAAAGAAATAGGATCACTAGCCGAGCTCACGCCAAAAGCCGAAAGTACGCTCGTCGGCGCCGCGCGGGCAATGAAACTCTCCCCGCGAGGCTACCATCGCACCATCAAACTCGCCCGCACCATTGCCGATCTCGCGGGCAGTAAAACCATCGAACCGCCTCATATGCTGGAAGCGCTGCAATACCGCGCGCGGGAGATGTAGGATCACTCCGCCTCGTCGGGAGTGAGCTTGGTGGCGGCTTTGCGGTAGCGATATATGCCCCACAACCAGACACCTACACCAAATATCAATACAGGCACGCCGGAGAGAAGATCCGTGGGGTACGAGGCGAACTTAAATATGAAAAGAGCGACCGCAATGACCCCAAGCGCTGTTCGGGAATAAGAAAGGAGCGTCCGCTCATTCGCCATGACCGTACGCTCTCGTGCCAAATCGTCTCGTAAGGTCGTGTCGTCATTCATGGGTAGATACTGCACCCGCGTTCGGAAGGCGTCAATCGGCGGATCTCGTTTTTAGATCGTCTCCTTGCTGTCCGAGAAATATACTTTGGTCTTCGGAATGCCAAGTGACTTGAGGCGTTTCAGGATGAAATCTTGCATTGATTTTTCGTTCTTGAATTTCACGACTTTGCTTTTATCGATTACTGCCCACGCGTTCACCGCGCGCAACACATCGGTCTTGCTGAAGACGATGTGCGTGACGCCGTTCATGCGAATGGCGCGCTCAAGTGTCTGCATGTTCATCCAGTTGGTCTGGCGGCGACGGCCAGTCGTCGAGCCGAATTCCTCGCCGAAATCACCGATCTTATTGAATACCTCATCGTTCGGTTGAAATTCTTTGCTGCCGACATACGTCTCGTAAATTTTTGCAACACCCCACACATCGCGTACTGCCGTAGCGGGAAGTCCGTTCAAGAGTGCGCCGGCTGCCGTGCAGTGACTTGAGGTAACGAAGGGATAATCGCCCCAATCGATGTCGAGTCCGAATCCTTGCGCGCCTTCAGCGAGAATGTAGACGTCCTTTTTATTCTCGTACCATTCTGTGTACAGATCGATGAGATACGGCTTCAACTCTGGGACATCTTGTGCACGTACGCCCGTGCGGCCGTATTTGTCGCGATACGCAGGCCCGTTCCCACGGCCGGTCGTACCGATGGCCGCTCCCTTCTGCTTGTCCTCGTCCTTATGCGCAGCTGTGATGACGTGCGTGTTCGTCGCGATAAATATCTTTCCTTTAGTTTTCACACCACCCTCTTCGAGCATTTTGATCTCGCGGAAGAACTGTTCGGGATCAAGCACGCAGCCGGAGCCGATGATGGACTTCACGCCAAAAAAAACGCCCGCCGGAATGTGGTGGGTGACGAATTTCTTCCCCTTATGGAAGATCGTGTGGCCAGCATTGCAGCCGCCGTTGTAGCGGAGTACGTGAGTGTAGGAGTTCTTATGGCTTAAATAGTGGGCAACTTTGCCTTTCCCACAATCTCCATACTGGAGATCAACTATGACGTCCATTTTTAGCACAGCTGCCTGAGGGTAGCATTTTTATTTCCGCCGCGCAAACCTACACAAAGAAACGGAGGAGCAGACGGGCTATCACAATAAGATCATGCATACTGACCGTGCACTAGAACGGATTCCTAATACCGTTACGGATCTCAAAGTGCACGTGCGGGCCGGTGGATTTGCCTGTCGTTCCCACTGCACCAATGACTTCACCACGATTCACATGTTGGCCGACCGAGACGCTGACCCTCGACGCATGTGAGTAGAGCGTTTGGCTACCGTTCGGGTGCTGGATAACGATATAACTCCCGTAGCCTCCGTTCCATCCATTCTGCTTGGAGACGATAACGTCGCCATCGGCGGACGCGAGAAGGGGGGTACCTGCCGGTGCCGCAAGATCAACACCGTTGTACCCATGTATCCCCTGTGTCTTCGTCCCCCCCTGAATGGGTCGTAGGTAATAGCCGACTTGGGTCGCAGTTCCTTTCGCGAGACCGGCCGTACCACCCTTCTTCGGCGCGGCAGTCGCCGGAATTTCTCCGTCGGGGATGATGATCTCCGCCCCAACGGTAAGCTTCCCGTCGTCGATCCCGTTGTAACTCGCGATCTCCACGGGGTCTCCGGAAAATCGCTTTGCGAGCGAAGCGAGCGTATCGCCCTTTTTGACCACATATTTCACGCCCGGAACGGGGAGGATGGTGAGGATTTGCCCCACTTGGATCTTGGCACCACGGGGAAGGTCGTTTGCCCAGAGGATTGTATCCGTTGTAACATTGTACAATTTCGCGATCCCCGAAAGCGTCTCGCCTGCCCGGACGGTATGGATGCTGATAGTCGCATCATTCACTTTTTCGTACTCCACGGGTGTACCGGAGGGGCCCTCGTCCGGAAGGAGTGCAGTGTCGTCTACGATCTTGATGTCCCCACCGCCCTTCCCCGCCATCGGGTTCGCGTTCATTGCGGGTTTCGGGAGCGGCATGGTCTGGAGGTTACCGGCAGCCATGACGATGTTCTCGTGTTTATCCGCACTCCCCACGATCGAAGCGACGAGGTCACCAAAGACACCCGCCTGCGATTGCGTCGGCACTAAAGCACCCAAAATAACGAGAAGCGAGATCAGCATCGCTGCCCGCCTTGTTGACTCTCCTCGCTTCGCGGGCGAAGCGGGAGCACCGGCGAAGCGGGCCGACCACGCAGATATATACCGATATCTCATCCCTCGCCGAGCAGTATCCGGCCGGGAATCATGTTTTTTTCTTTCTATAAGCCTTTTTAGGGGTCTTTTGCCTCAAGAAATCGGAATACGCAAAAGAGGCTCTCTTCCTCTTCCTTCTGCGACCCCCGATCCCAACTAGACAACAAAGCCCCTTTTAGCGATGGCACGAAAGGAAAGACAGGAATTTGGCTTTAAACCTCCGTTTTACCGAGGCCAGCCTCAGAATGTATACGGCGGTGCCACCGTCTTATCCACTGTACCCTCACCAACTTCTGAGTCAACCGGCATTTCACTGAGACAGGGGACAGAGGTTCTGTCAAACGTGCGGTGGGTGCGTGCTATAGTTCGCGGGTGAACTATCTTGATACCCTAAATGACGCTCAAAAGCAGGCTGTTTTGCATACTGAGGGCCCGCTTCTCATCGTCGCGGGGGCGGGGGCGGGAAAAACGAAGACCATCACCCACCGCATCGCACACTTAATAGAAGAGGGTATTGCACCGGCGTCAATACTCGCGGTCACGTTTACTAACAAAGCGGCGGGTGAGATGCGCGATCGGGTACGGAACCTGCTCGCGGACAAGCGCGGGGGCTTTCCCTTTATCTCCACCTTCCACTCTTTGGGCGTACGACTCCTTCGGGAATTCCATGAGGAAATGGGAATTCCGCGCGGATTCAGTATTTGGGACCGTGACGACAGTCTCCGCGCCGTCAAAGCCGAGCTCAAACGGCTCAATACGGAGGAGTGGACCCCCCGTCAGATACTTTCTGCCATCTCCCGCGAGAAAGGCGGTGGAAAGGCGCTCTCGGAGTACCGAGAGCGCGCGTCGACCCGACGCGAACAGATGGTTGCGGTCATTTGGGACAGGTACGAGCAGGCGTTGACCGAGGAGGGAAGCCTGGATTTTGATGACCTGCTCGTGCGCACCCTTTCGCTCTTACGCACGTCACCTGGGACACTCGGACTGCTGCAAAACCGGTGGCACTATCTCATCGTCGACGAATATCAGGACACTAGTACGGTGCAGTACGAGCTCATAAAGCTTTTGAGCGGAGAGCGGCACAATATATGTGTCGTCGGCGACCTTGACCAATGCATCTATACGTGGAGGCAGGCGGAGATAGAGAACCTCCTGTCATTCGAGCGTCTGTTCCCGAACGTGAAGACGGTACGCCTTGAACAAAACTACCGCTCGACGCGCACCATTCTCGCCGCGGCAAACTCTGTCATCGAGAAGAACAAAAATCGCGTTCCCAAAACTCTGTTTAGCGAGAACGAGACGGGGGATCCTATCGTTGTGTACGGCGCATTGGATGAACGGTACGAGGCGTGGTTCGTCGCGGAGCAAGCGGCAGCCCTCATTGATCGTGGTGTCCCTGCACACGAGATCGCTGTTTTGTATCGCGAGAATGCCCAATCGCGCGTGTTGGAAGAAGCTTTCCTCCACGCAGGGATCCCATATCGCGTCCTCGGCACGCGATTCTTTGAGCGCAAGGAGGCAAAAGATGTGCTTTCGTATCTGCGCGCGGCACTAAATCCGAAAAGCAAGAGCGACATCGCGCGCATCGTCGGCGTGCCTCCACGCGGCATTGGCAAAGTGACGCTCGACAAGATGTTTTCCGGCACACCGCTCGGCGCCGCCAGTGCAAAAATAGCGGCCTTTCAGGAAACGCTCCAGAAGATCCGCCATGCGGTGAATACGCTGCCGACGTCGGAAGCGGTGCGCTTCTGTATTGAGGCGAGTGGGATACAAAAAATGTATGCGGGTAAATCCGAGGAAGATGCCGAGCGGCTTGGCAACGTCCGCGAGCTCGCGAACCTCGCTATCAAATACGAGCACGACGAGCCGCCGATGGGGATCGAGCGTCTCCTCGAGGAGGCGGCCCTGCAGAGCGAGCAGGACGAGCTCGACATCAGTAAAAACAGGGGTGGCGTGTCGCTCATGACCGTCCACGCGGCGAAGGGATTGGAGTTTGACGCGGTGTTTGTGGTCGGGCTTGAACAGGGATTGTTCCCATCGACACGCAACGACGAGAGCCGTGATCCGGAGGAAGAACGGCGGCTCTTTTATGTCGCGCTCACCCGTGCCCGAAAAAATCTGTTCCTGAGTTACGCGCACGAGCGCACAAAATACGGCACGCGTGAAAGCGCGCTACCGTCGGAATTTCTCTCTGACATCGACGAGCGGCTCATGGCGGATCCGGAAGGGAAGGAGGCAAAACCAGAGAAACGCGGGCTTCTCGATGATTACTATGAAATTCGCTAGAAAAAAACGGGGTGCGCGATTGGGGCAGCATTTTCTCACTGGACTCTGGGCCGCGCGCCCCCCCCCCCGCCCCGCCAAACCCCCCAAACGCGCAAAAAATTTTTAAATTTGGCCCCCTAAACGCGCC
>CAYIDD010000003.1:22429-76915 GCA_964362175.1 uncultured Candidatus Saccharibacteria bacterium
CGGGGGGGGGCTTTGGGGGCAGATTTTTCTCATTGGAGTGTGGGCGGCGCGGGCGCGCGCGCGCGCGGCAAACCCGCACTTCGGCGAAACAATTTTGGAAATTGGACCCGGTAAGGGAGCACTCACGAGAGAATTACTTGCAACAGGAGCACGTGTCGTTGCTGTGGAGAAAGACCCGATGTTGGTGCAACAACTCCATGATCAATTTACGAAATCAATCATCAAGAAAAGGCTTACTGTTGTTGAGGCTGACATCCGTGACTTCGATGCAATGAGGTCAGACCTCATTGCAGGAGAGTATGTAGTCGCGGCGAACATCCCGTACTACATCACCGGCGAGATCATCCGGCAATTTCTGACATCTGACATTCAGCCGCGCGCGATGGCGCTCCTTGTGCAAAAAGAGGTTGCGGAGCGCATCATCGCGCGTGACCACAAGGAAAGTATCCTGTCCCTCTCGGTCAAAGCATACGGAACGCCGAAAATAGTCGCAAAAGTTTCAAAAGGTAATTTCTCCCCGCCGCCCTCGGTCGACTCCGCAATACTTCTCATCGAAAACATCTCGAGAAACTTCTTCGAAGATATTGGCGAGAAAAGATTCTTTGACGTTGTCCACGCGGGCTTCGCATCAAAGAGAAAGCAGCTATCGGGAAATCTGAAGAAACGATTTGGTACTTCGTCTGAACGAGCCGTCGCAGACCTTCCGGAAAAGGTTCGTGCAGAAGATGTAGATCTCGCTGGCTGGAAGAAACTCGTCCAACAACTACCTTGAACTCCCCATCATGGTTATATAGGTCCCCGGCCAAACGATGACCGGTTGGATGGAGATGATGCAGTAGTAGGGCACGCTCGCGAGTCCCAAGAGCCACTGGCCCGCATGCGAGGGAGGGCCGAATTGATACGTCTTTGTGCCGGTCGTCCAGATATATGGACCGCCGCGTGGAGGACCGAGATTCGCGTAAATCGCTTGGTTGTAACAAGGCTTCACAATATTTGCCTGACCGCCGAAAGGGAACGCGTGCGCGAAAAAGGGGAACGAGGCAAGAAGGATGGTCGCCGTCGTAAAGGAAACGGATGTCCGAAACATGCATACATCGTAGCACGGGGATGTAGACGCAACTTTTCGTCCCCACAAGGACTGCGATCTGTTGCCGCGCTGCGCGCGGACAAATCGGGAGCCCCACAGGGACTGCTGTTTGTAACCAATCGCTTTGCTCTTGGACAAACAGGGAGCTTGATACTTCAAGTGGTATACGGGATACTTACTCGAATGGAATGGATCCGTGCCCACCCTTACGCGTATGCGCTGTGCGCAGCGGGCGTTCTCCTTGTCGGCGGGATCTTCATCGTACAAAAGCAAGGGTCAGCGACGGTGAGCGACAAAGCAGGGGCGTGGGATGGCGCCAATCTGGGCGTTTTGAATCCAACGTCGTACGGACCCACAGAGAACACGGGAACATCGAAAGAGGTGAACATCATGCAGCAGGTGCAAAACTCCGCGCCCTACACCTACATCCCTCCCGCGGTCGTTGGCGACTCAGAGGGAGGCGGGGGAAGCGGCTCGTTTGATCTGAACAGTTTCATTGCGATGCTTGGGCAGGGCTCGACCCCCCAAGTGGATCCGACCCAAGATGCATCCGCTCCAGACGCGTACTCACTCATACCGACCGGGCTCATGAGCACGACAACAGCGCAAAATTCCCGCACCACAACCCAACAAACGCTCTATGATTTCGGCAACGACATCGGCTCATACATTCAATCATTCGAGGAACAGCACCCGACAATGTCCTTTACACTGAAGGATCATGCCGAAGATCGCAACGACCCACAGAAAGCGGCGGCTGTCGGGCGCGTGGCGCAGGAGCTCAAGGGAGTGGGGCAGAGCCTCTTGAGCATAGAGACGGTCCCGTCGGGAATTGCGCCTGCGCACACAGCGCTCGCAAAAAGCTATGTCGCGGTTGGGACCAACCTCGCCCTCCTCGCAGAAGCGAAAGATGATGCTGATTTTCTCCATGCAATAGAGGTTTACAATGCATCGGCCGATACATTCGTGAAAAATTACGTCGCCATCGCAACACTTTTCGGCGCGTACGGCGTCGTCTTCAGCCCCACCGACGCCGGAAGCGTTTTCACATTCACGCCCGCAAGCCTCTAGCTTCGATTTCCCCTAAAAGCGCGGATATGCGCGTCCGGAGTCTTCTCTGGTGCGCTATACTTATTGCGTGGAAAACGAACGCTCGCACACAAGCGGCTTTTCGGCTATTGGGATCACTGCCGCCATCTCTGTGTTTGTGCTTGTCGCAGCCTTCGGTTGGGAGATCAGACAAACTATGCAAGGTACGGACACCCCGACTCCATACGCGGAAAGCGAGCCGGAGAAAAATCCTGCGATCACGGATACAGCAACGATTCCTGCGATGGGAGACACGGAGGCGATCGCGCCATCGCCCGACGGTTTTTCATCCCTCGGCATTGCGGTCGTTGATGAACTTATTACAAAATACGCTTCGCTTCAGGATCAGGGTCTGTACACCGAAGAGATCGGCCAGAAGGTCGCGGAAAAAATGGCGGCGACTCTCAAGCCGGCTGTTTCATACGATCCACACGCTGTGACGGACATTCTCACGGACACCGATACTTCCTATGATCGGATGTTGCAGTATCGCTCCGATCTTCGTGGCTCGCTCGCCCCGCTTTTGAAAAATACGCAACCTGAATTCGAGATCTTCGCATACTACGTGGACACAAAAGATGAGAAATATTTGACGCTCCTCAAGGAGGTCGCGCAAAACTACCGCGACGCCGCGAGCAGAACGGCCCGCGTCATCGTGCCGCACGACGCCGTGAGGGAACACGTTGCGATATTGAACGCCATGGAACAATTCGCGGCAATGCTTGATGCAATGGTCGCGAACGCCGCCGATCCGTTCGCTTCCGTCGCACTCCTGCGTACCTACAATCAGGCTGAAGCAGACATGTTGCTCTCATTCAAAGCGCTCACGGTCTACTACAAACAAAAATCGGTATGAAGACCGGACGATACCTTGCAGGATCGGGAGCACTTATTGCGCTTGGCGTGGTCCCGCTTCTCGCATTCGCTCAACCGGTAGACACATCGCCACCGACCGTTCCAACAAATCTCAATCCGGTAAGCGTATCTTCTTCGGCCATCGACCTTTCGTGGGGCGCCTCTACCGACAATATCGGCGTGCAAGGCTATAAGGTGTACCGATCCGATGTGCAGATCGCCACGACGACGAGTGCTGCGTATCAGGATACCGGCCTTGCCGCTGCAACAAATTACATATACAACGTCGCGGCCTTTGATGCCGCGGGAAATACATCTGCAAAATCTTTACCCTCTTCCACAGCTACCCAATCCGGCACAGGTACGGGAGGGGGTACCGGTGGTGTTGTACCTGCCCCTGCTCCTACACCCGCGCCCGGTGCGGCAGCGGCGCCCTACGATTTCAAGCGGCAGGGGATTTTCGACTGCAACCAGAATGGTGCATACGCGATGAGTGTCGGTGCGCTCTCGGCAACGGGCGGCGTGTACGTCCCTGTCGCCGACAACACGGTCGAGCTCAACACCGGTACGCTTGTCTATAAAGAGTGCGTCTTGCGTGAGGTGATAAACCGAGAGAGGGAGGCGGCAATGGCCGCGTACGGAAAAAGAGCGGTCGTCGCCATACAGACCGGCCGCAATGGCAATCCACAATATGTTGTCGATCAGAACCAGGAGTTGCTCGCATACGGGAGCGATCCGACTATGCTCGACTTTCTCCAAGATGGCACGTTGCAAAATCTCAATCCGGCATTTCAGTCACAGGTAACGCGGGCTACGGCTCTCGGCTATGAAACGCGGACGCGCGCGAAAGAGAGTGTTCTCCGATGCCCCTACAAGGGTGATCTGAAGACGGCGCTGACCGATCCTACGCGATCATTCAGCTGGGAGGAATTCCGTGCGCTCTCCGACCCCGCGTGTAACCCGCTCGGCGCATACTATCTTGCAAGAGACTTAGCTGACGCCCGCATCGCCCGATGCCAAGAATACTTGCAACAACAATGGGATTGGGGCCGTGGTTACTACGCCGCTTCTACCGATCCCAACAATCCCTGCCGCGGAAAGATCGTCACGCCCGCGGTGACCATGCAGGCATCGTTCCAAAACATTATCGACAGCCCCGTCCGTCAGCTTGAGAGCGCCAACGACATCGGCCAGATGATCAACGCGCTTTATGCCGGCATGACAACACAGATCATTTCCGACAACCAAGGTCTTGCAGGACTCATGCAAAGCACAGGTGGACGAGCTTCATACCTCGATCAGGTCGCATCAGAGTCCGCTTCGGGTCTGCGCAACGCAGCGCTCAATGTCGCGATCCAGGTCCTCACCGCGGCGCGGCAGGTGGAAGCTGCATATTTCCAAGCAGCCAACGCGATCGGCGCGACGCTCACACAAACGATGGCGCAGTTGCGCAGCGCAGAGAATCAGTGTTGGAAACTTATCATTCCGAAAGTGTGCACGAGCGAATTGAGTGCGCAGAATGAATGCACGGACGGTGATGGAAACACGTACAAGGTATCCACCTCGACCGCCGGATTCGCAGAAGCAGTCATAACCGCCCAGATCACACCGCTCGCTGCTCCCGCAAGCAATAACATCCGCGTATCGCAAAACGCGCTCCGGCTCATTGATCAGTTGATCGTGGGCGTTACCAACACCGCTTCACTCGATGCGCAGCGCCTCGCACTCCAACAGCTCGATTCACTCGTCGCACAGAAACTTCTGCATGTAAAACCCGATGTCGATGGCACGAACGGCATCGTGAAGCAGCTCGACAACGTGCAAACGACAATGACAACGCTCGTCACGAACACCGTGAAGGCGTGGGCAGATGACCCAAGTCCCTCCACCGGTTGGTGCAACGTCAATAATCCCGCGGTAGTGCAGGGATGGAAGGATAGGTGGAAGAAATAAATATGCCGGAAAAAAAAGACTTCTTAGTGTTCGTAGAAACCAGGGCTGGTCTGCTCCTAGGGGCACTCGCGGTTTTCTCGGTACTGTTTTTTGCTTCTCCGGGCGTTGTACATGCCGCCGCAGCGAGACCTTCTAGCGTAAGCGTTCAATGTTATACCAATTACACGTCGGGGTCTTTGGAGGGCTGTACTCCGGCAGAGATTGCAGCGGCAGATGCGGCAAACGGTGTTGCGCCCCAAAATGATGCGGCGAATAGCCAAGGTCAAGCAGCTCAACTCATGAATCAGGGTGCCAATGCAGCCAACACCGCTGTACCATACCAGCCTTCGGCAGCTGGCACAGCCGACTGCACACCGGCCTGGAGAAATATATCAGCCATTTTTAGCCCCAGATGCTGGATGCGAATGCTCGGGGCGCTTGTCACGAGCGTCTTCATCTGGATAGGGGTCATGACCCTCGAGATCGCTGGGCTTTTATTCAATTATCTGCTCGATTTTACGGTCATCAAATTCAGTACCGCCATATACACGAATATAAAGGACGCGGTCGAGATCGGCTGGACCGTATTCCGAGATCTTGCAAACATCCTCATTATCGGGATATTCACCTTTATCGCAATTGGTACGATTTTGGGGCTAGAAAATTACAACGCAAAGAAGATGGTCGCGAAAGTTCTGATTATTGCGGTACTGATCAACTTCAGCCTCCTTTTTACCAAAATGATTATCGACGCATCAAACTTCACCGCTTCTCAGTTCTACTACGCGGCCCTCGGCCAGGTAGCAAGATCGTCTGCGCAGGGCACGAGCGTCAACGTGGCCCCGACTGGCGGGAGTATGCAGCAAGCAAGCGCTGGTACCAAAGGCATATCGGGCCAGTTCATGCAGGCAATCGGCATTACGGGATTTGGAGATTCTTATAATCAAATACGCGCGCGGCAAGAGAAGAGCGATAACGGACTTGTGGGAATCGGTTTCGGACTTCTCTCGCTCATATATCTCCTTGGTATGGCCATAGTATTTTTCTATGGCTGCTTCCTTCTTATTTCGCGGGCCATACTGCTCATATTCCTCATGATCACATCGTCCATCGCATTTGCCTCGTACCTCATTCCCCAGTGGGAAACGAGTAGCTATGGGTGGAAGACGTGGAAGGATTCGCTCGTAAAGAGCGCCGTGTTCGCCCCACTCCTCATGCTTTTCATCTGGGTAACTCTCCTGCTCGCGCAAGGACTTACGAAAATAACCAGTGGCTCAACGATCGGTGGAATAGTAGAGGCGCCAGCGGAGAGTATTCCCGCCGCTTTCGGCTACTTCATGATTCTCGGTATGATTTTTCTCTCCTTCAGGCTCTCTTCAAGCTTTGCGAGCAAGATCGCCGGGTTCAGCATGGCTTCAATCGCTCCCGCGCTCGGACTTGCCGCTGGGGCACGTGTAGCGGGACTCTTGGGTCGCTATGGTCTCGGGATCCCCGGCGGCATGGCCGCTCGCCGCCTAACTGCACTTGGTAAAGATCAAGAGGGAAGAGGTAATGTCCTCACTGGGAAGGGAATCCAGCGTTTCGCCAACCGTCTCCAGAGTGCCACTGAAAAACGCGATTTCAATCTTATGAATACGAGCCTCGGTAAGCAGATCACTGCCACGGCAGGACTCAAAGGCAAGTGGACAGGTGCGACAAAATTCGGCGGTATAGAGGGCGTGACGAAAAAACAAGCTGAGGGGTACGCAAAAGACGCTGAAAAAATGACGTTCACTCACGAGGAGAAAAGTAAAATGTTTGAAGAAGCTGCAAAAAATGTCGCTTCGAGACCAGAAAATAAGGAGGATGCGCAGCGTCTAAAGGACATGCATGAAACCGCAAAGAAAACGCTGGAGCAAAGCGAGAGAGAGGCGAAGGAAAATAAGGAGCGGCACAAGGAATCCCTCAAACAAGCGAAGGAGCACCACGACGCCACCGAGAGAGACGCCCAGAGTCAGATCAAGTCTATCGAGAAGAGTTCGCAAGATACAATTTCTCGACTCGAGCGTGATAAAGAATACACGCCGGAGGGGTCTACCGCTCGCGAGGAGTTTGAAAAACAGATCGTCGCAGCTCGCGCGGATTCCGCCAGTAAAATGAACGCCGAAAAGAACCGCATCGAAACTGCGCGTGCAGAAGTTACGCGGCTAAACAAGTTGATCGAGACCGAGGATCCGCAGGTGGTCGCAGCGAGGAAAAAACTTTCGGAGGCGGAAAAAGAAAAAGAGGAGTTTGGTAAGAAAATAAAAGAAATGGCCGAGACAGAGGTGAGATTGAAGTATCCAAACTTGGATAAAACAACCGAGGAGATCGCTGGAAAGTTGGCGAACACGCGTGCAACAAATCTATTCGGAGCCCTTCAGAGCGAGGCAAACGACCACTTGGCAAAACTCACGAGAGATAAAGTAAAAGTTACCAAGGAAGACAAGCGACTCAAGAGGGTTCTTGAGAACTCATTGAAAGATGGCTCTGAGGAAGAAAAGCCGAAGGCCGAGGAAACGCACTAACCACCCACTATTTATGATCGCAACCAACATTGATAATGGACTCGACCAGGCCCTAAAAGAGCGGTTCGCAAAATTGCCGAAGGTGGTACAGGATGCGATTATGTCGGCAGATGTGGAGAAGCACATGCGCGAACTCGCCGAGACGCATAAACTACACCTCGATCAGTGGCAAACACTCGAAAACGAAGTCATGCTGGCACTTCTCGGCGTCCAGAAAGCGGAAGATTTGGAGAAAAACATCAAGAGCGAGGTCGGCGTGCCTAATGACATTGCGAAAGCACTCACCGAAAACATCTCGAAAATCGTCTTCGAGCCGATTCGCGCGGAGCTGGAGCGGGAGCTGGAGCATCCCGAGGCAAAGGCAGCTGAGGTGAGCGGGGTGGAGGCGGCGCGTGCGCAAGTCCTCGGGGAGAACGCTCCTGCTACCCCCGCAGTTGCGCCAGCAACACCTCCTGCGGAACCGCCAACACAGAAAGTCGAGCGCGCGCCCGTCTCGACCGCCTACAAGGGCGGCGAAACCTCCGCCGTGCGCGTCGCAGTCGCAGACGACCCGTACAGAGAGCCTCCGGCATGAACAGTGACGGTGTGTGGCCCGGCGCACTGATATAATGATGGGGCTATGCAATTTCAGGTTCCGCAGTTCATTGAGGTCGAAGACAAGATCTTCGGCCCCCTCACATTCAAGCAATTCGTCTATATCGGTGGGGGCTTGGGCGCGTGCTACATCATGTGGCGCGTGTTGCCCATCTACCTTGCAGGCCCGCTCGTGGCCATAATCGGAGGTCTCACCGCTGGCTTGGCATTTTTCCAGCTCAACGGCCGCCCCTTCATCATCGGACTCGAGAACGGTTTCTTTTTTCTTCTCCGCAGCAAACTCTATCTGTGGAACAATGCGCGGAAAAAGAACGTCACGCCACCAGTCATCGGAAAGGCGGTTGCCGGAGCGGCGCAAATATATGTGCCGAAACTCTCGGAGGGAAAGTTGCATGAATTATCCTGGAGCCTGGACATAAAAGAGCGTGTCGCGCAGGGGATCGCCAGTGACGATGATCGGCGCCTGATGCGAACTCCGCAAGACCTTGTGGCGCCCATTCGTACGCCGCAACAGGAACTGGCGCGACTCACCGGAGAAAACTCCTAACGTAATCGTATGCCGACAAAAGAGAAAGATACGAGTCCCCGCGCGAGCGCCCGATCCACACAGGAGTTCCTCCCGATATCCGAGGTGCGTGACGGCGTTATCGTGCTTAAGGACGGCGGACTGCGCGCCATTCTGCTCGCATCCTCGCTCAACTTCGCACTGAAATCAGAGGATGAGCAGACGGCGTTCATCGTCCAGTTCCAGAATTTTCTCAACTCGCTCGACTTTTCCTGCCAGATATTCGTGCAATCGCGCATGCTCGACATCCGCCCGTACATCGCAACGCTTGAAGTGGCGTATAAGGAACAGCTCGACGATCTCATGCGCATCCAGATCCGCGAATACATTCAGTTCATCAAGAGTTTCACTGAGGCCGCAAACATCATGACCAAAAATTTCTTCGTCGTCGTGCCGTACTCCCCCTCGGTCGGGATGACTGGCAAGGGGATATCGTCGCTCCTGCCGTTCGGCAAGAAACAGACCACGACAGAAGAATCGAATAGAACGTTCGCGGAACAGGTATCCCAGCTTGAGCAGCGTGTTGCGATCGTACAGCAGGGTCTGGTGCGCACTGGCGTGCGCACTGTACAACTCGGGACCGAAGAAGCGATCGAGCTCATGTACAAGATGTTCAACCCCGGCGAAGAAGGGAAGCCGATGCCGGTCGAGCAGAAATAAAACGTATGGCGCTCCTTGACCTGTTCAGAACGAAGAAGCCCGACGAGAGCCCGAACGTGCTGCCCGTGCTGCCCGAGGAGATCTATAAAGCGGGCACGTTGGACTTGCAGGACGTCATCGCGCCGCACGCGCTCCGCATTTCCCCGCGCGAACTCGACCTTGGGGAGAAGATTGCACGTACCTTTTTCGTGATCTCGTATCCGCGGTTCCTCACAACGGGGTGGTTTGCGCCGATCATCAACATGGACAAGGTCATCGATATCTCGATCTTTGTCCACCCGATGGACACCAACGAGATGCTCAGAAAATTCCAGAAGAAAGTCGCCGAGGTCCAGAGCCAGATATCGACACGCGAGGGGAAGGGGATGGTGCGCGACCCGATGCTCGACACCGCATATGCCGACCTTGAACAACTGCGTGATTCGTTGCAACAGGCGCAGGAGCGCATCTTCGAGGTGGGGCTCTACCTCACAATCTACGGCGGCACGCGCGAGGAGATAGACAAAGTGGAGACCGAGGTACGCTCTATCCTTGAGTCGAGACTCGTTTACATCAGGCCGGCGCTCTTCCAGCAGGAACAGGGGTTCCGTTCCGTCCTGCCGCTCGCTACCGACGAGATCAACGTGCACACGAAGCTCAACTCCGCCCCCCTCTCCTCCATCTTCCCCTTCATTTCGTTCGACCTCACGTCGGACAAGGGGATTCTCTACGGTATCAACCGCCACAATTCATCCCTCATCCTTTTCGATCGTTTCTCGCTTGAGAACTACAATTCGGTGACGTTCGCAAAATCCGGCGCCGGCAAATCCTATACAACAAAACTCGAGATATTACGGAGCCTCATGTTCGATACCGAGGTCATCGTCATCGACCCCGAACGCGAATATGAATACCTCGCGACCACCGTGGGCGGGCGCTACTTCAACATTTCGCTTTCTTCCGAGCACCACATCAATCCCTTCGATCTTCCCATTCCGCGCGAAGATGAGAACCCGTCCGATATATTGCGCAGCAACATCATCACGCTCGTCGGACTCTTCCGCATCATGCTCGGCGGTCTCACGCCGGAAGAGGATGCGGTCATTGATCGCGCCATCACCGAAACGTACGCCCTGAAAGACATCACCGCGGACGCGAATTTCGCGCAGGTGGAACCTCCACTTCTCTCCGACTTCGAGCTCGTACTCTCGGGCATGGAAGGTTCCGAGTCCCTCGTGGCGCGATTGAGCAAGTACACCAAAGGCACGTGGTCGGGATTTATGAACAGACCCACCAACGTGGATATGAACAAAAAACTCGTCGTCTTTTCCGTACGCGACATGGAAGACGACCTCAAGCCCGTCGCCATGTACATCATCACGCACCACATCTGGAATACGGTGCGCAAAGAGCTTCGCAAACGCCTCCTCATCATCGACGAGGCGTGGTGGATGATGAAATCGCAGGACACGGCGTCATTCCTCTTCGGCATCGCAAAGCGCGGTCGTAAATACTACCTCGGGCTCTCGACCATCACGCAGGACGTCAACGACTTCCTCACCTCGCCCTACGGGACAGCGATGATTACCAACTCGTCGATCCAACTTCTCCTCCGGCAATCGCCCACATCGGTCGACCTCGTACAACAGACGTTCAAACTTTCCGACGAAGAGAAATATCTTCTGCTTGAATCAGATGTGGGTGAGGGTATTTTCTTCGCGGGTCTCAAACACGTCGCCATCAAGGTCATCGCGTCGTACACAGAAGATCAGATCATCACTTCGGACCCATCACAGATATTGGCGATCAAGAAAGCGAAACAAGAGCTTGAAGCGTCCCGTGATGCCGGACCAAACGCCGCATCAGCGAACGCGGCAAATACCGCATCAGAGGCCGCACATATCCAATCGGCTCCCGTAAATTTCACTACCACACAGGCGGAGAACGTGGTTCCTAAACAATGAATACTTCAAGAACGGACACAATGAAAGCCTGTATGGTGCGCGGTGCGTTCACCTTCATCGCGGTCTCTATCGTTCTCCTCACCGTAAGTCCCGCACACGCACAACTTGGTCTACCTTCAATAGAAAAGGCGGTCTCCATAAAATTCGAACCTCTGCACCCCGGGCCGGGAGATACGGTCCGTCTGGACGCTCACAGCGCAGTACTCGATCTTTCCACCAGCGAAATAGCCTGGCGCGCGAACGGGAAAACCATCGCGCAAGGAGTGGGGGTTGAGCGCGTCGAGGTCAACGCGGGTAGCCTCGGAAAGGAAACGGTCATTGATGTTTTTGTGCTCACCTCCGGTGGAGTAGCCGCGTCCGCAGAAGCGGCCATCATTCCGACCGAACTTGACCTCTTGATCGACGCCGATTCATATGTTCCGCCATTCTATTTGGGGAGACCTCACGTTTCCGCCGGCAGCACCCTGCTCTTGCAGGCAGTTCCTCATTTCAAACGACCAGACGGGACGATGACAAAAGCGTCCGACGTGATCTACACGTGGAAGAAAAATGGCGAGGTGCTCGGTAGCATATCGGGGCGCGGAAGATCAAACGCCCGCATTCCGATACAACACCTATACGGTACCGAGAATATCTCCATTGAGGCACGCACATCGGATAATCTGCTCTCAAACGGATCAAGTCTGTCCATTTCTCCGATCCAACCCGTTCTTGTGCTCTATCAAGACCATCCCCTCTACGGTGTTTTGTACCACCAGGCACTCGGCGTCGCTTCGTCTATCGCAGAATCTGAAGCGACGTTCGCTGCCACACCGTACTTCGCCGGAATAACGGGGCAGAACGATCCCGCGCTCACCTTTGACTGGAGCGTGAACGGAAAAACGCTTCCCCAGAGTGCGACGAGGCCGGAGGCAATCACCATCAATGCCGACAATTCGAGCGGCATTGCGGTACTCAGACTCGAGCTCACACACGCGACCAACTTTTACATGGACGCGAAGGGTTTGTGGAACGTTACATTCTCAACAGCCGCGGTGAACAACCAGCTCGGGGTCTTTGGGCTATAACCATATGAAGCTACGAACTGTTGCCATGTACGCACTCGTAGGGGTCACGGTCCTGATCCTGGGGGCACTTGCGGGTTGGTACTTTTTCATCAGTACGCAAACAAAAACAACAGTCGCCGAAGATACCGCGCGTGGGTACATTTCGGCGCCGCTTGCAGGAAAGGGGAGCGACGCGGGAGGAGCGACGTCTGTAGCCGGAACACTCCCCAAAAGTCCCGCCGCCGGAAAGGGGGTCTTCTCGCGCATATGGGATACCATCACGCGCCGCGACACCGGCGTGTCCGATCCATCCACATTTGCATCATTCAACCAAGATCAAGCGGGGTTTACCACCGATGCCTCACAGGCCACCGACCTGCCGGCGAAACTTTCGGGTGAGCGCCCGCCGCGGCTGTGGCACGTCGAGAAGAAGCCAGTTGCAGGCATGGCGTTCGTAAAAAACGGTTCGAGCGAGTACCTGCGATACGTTGAGCGCGGGAGCGGCAATGTGTTCGAGGCCGACCCCAAGACAGGCGACACGACACGACTCACTAATACATTGATATCCCGCGTCTACGAGGCCACCGTGACGGGAAGCGGTCGGGTCATCGGACGCTCAATTGATGAGATAGGTGTTGTAACGACATTTATCGGGTCCGTTGCGACGAGCTCCGAAGCCACCTCATCGGCACGAAGTCTTTTGACCGCGGATCTCCCGAAAAACATCGCGTACATCGTAGCGGACCCAAAAACAGACGCGCTCTTTTATCTCACCAGCGAAGCAGGTACTGCGGTGGGAATTCGCTCGGAGTGGAATGGGGCGAAGCCAAAGCGTATGTTCGGGTCTCCGATCATGCATTGGCGTCCCTGGTGGCTTGCCGATGGTCGCATTGTGCTGGTGCAGGCGGCTGCCGACAGCGTGCCGGGCTACGCGTACGAACTTACGGGTGATGGATCGCTCGTCCCGCTTCTGCGCGCGATCCCGGGCCTCACGCTTCTGCCGCGCGCATCGGGTGCTATGCTCTACGGGCGCTCGGACAGCGGTACCCTGGCGCTCTTCGCGCAAATAAATGCGACCACGACGGCAACAAGACTGCCGATAAAAACCATCGCCGATAAATGCGCGTGGAGTACGGGGAGGGACCCTGTTGCATATTGCGGAGTACCGCAGGGATTCGCCGCCCAAAACTTCCTCGACGATTGGTACCGCGGAATGGTCCACTCATCAGATGCCATCTGGCTCGTAGATGCGCGTGCGGGCAGCGCCGAGGTTCTCTATACCCCCGACTCCAGTTTGTCCCTTGATATTGCGCGGCCTGCCGTTGACAGCACGGGAGGATACATCGCATTTATAAACGCTGCCGACCAATCGCTCTGGATACTGCGTACAAAAGATTAATTATGAGTGAGAGAATAAAATTATTCGTACGTTCGGCACTGATCTTGTGTACGCTTTCGCTCGTGTTGTTTTTTGCGATACTTGATGTTGCTACCGCACAGGAATTCGTTCCGCTTGCAGAAACCCCCTCGGGATCGAAGCTCGGCCAGTTGTATAGCTCGGGAAGCATTTCCGATTTTATCAACGGCCTCTTTAAATTCGCGATCACCATCGGTGCCGTCGCCGCCGTCCTGCGTATTGCCTATGCCGGCTACCTCTACATGGGACAGGCGGATATGTGGAGCAGCAAAGGGAAAGCAAAAGGGATCATCGCCGATGTGACGCTGGGGCTCCTCCTTCTCTTGGCGATCTACCTCATCCTCAACCAGATCAATCCGGCCATCCTAGAGTTGGACACGCTCAAAAACATCGCGCCGCCTTCGGGAAGTTGAAGGAGGGTCGGTAGTGGCTTTGAACGATTTCCGGTCATGCGGCGTATTTGATGACGACTCTTCGATTTCTTCCCTCACCCTGCGATTCCGTCTTCACATTCGGCGCGTCCTGCAGCGTCGTATGGATGATGAGACGTTCGTACGCGCTCATGGGAGAAAGTTCGACATCGTACTGGAACGAGCGCGCGCGCTCCGCCATCATGAGGGCTTTTGCTTCCAGGTCCTTGATCTGTTTTGCGCGATAGTCGTTCACGTCGACCAGAAACATCGGCACGCGTTCGTTGTCACCCTCTTTCGGGGGAGGGAGATTTTTTTCGTATATCTTTTTTACCAAGGTATCAAGGGCGTGGATAGTGTCGCCATGCATGCCGATGAGCGTGCGCGCGTCGTCAGTGCGGATCGAATATATTTCCTGGCCCGCGATCGACGTGTGTTCGATACCGGAGTAGGGAACACCGAGTTTTGAAAGAATTTCTTTGAGGATATTTTCAACGGATTCCATGCGGGGCACTATACCCCGCAGTACAAATCTCAGCAAACATTTGCTGCGTTACCCCCTCCACCGCCGGCCCGCCGCAAATTCCTGACCTATCATAAAGAGATTACTCGTTATCCAATAGAGGGGGGCTGCAGCCGTGATCGTGTATCCGATCACCCCGATCAGGATGGGAAGAACGTAGCGTGCCTGGAGATCAAAGCTCCTCGCCATATCGCTGGATAATGTTGCCTCCGTCGGGGTCTGCGAGCCGCGCGGTCCCATAGAGAGCCTGCTATATACCATCTGGGTTATCGCGGCAAGAACTGCGATGAGGAGGCTTCGTTGCCCCATATCAATGGCTCCGAGGAATTCCATGTTTATCGCCGTGGGCATATGAACGAACGAATACAGAAGTGTCGGGTCCACCTGCGGAAGTCCACCCGCATAAAAGACCCAGTAGAGCCCGATCAGGACGGGAAATTGGATGAGTATGAGCCCAAAGCTCGCAAAGGGATGCACGTCGCGCTCGCGGTACAGCGCAAAGATAGCGCGACCCTGTTCTTCGCGGTTGTCCTTGTATTTTTCTTTGATCTTTTCGACTTCCGGAGTGATTTTTTTCATTGCCATCTGCGTCTGAATGGCCCGCTTCGATAGCGGGTAGATAATGATGCGTGCAACGATGGTAAGCGCGATCACGGCAAGCCCCATGTCATGCGAGGGGATAGCGCCGACGAGATAGACAAGCCCGTTGTAAAGGGGATCGTAGACGATCGTGTGAAATAGGTACGAAATCATTGTGTGGAATTGTATCCCGACCTGCGGGCTTACGCTAATACACCGGCGCGCGCGAGAAGCCCGTCGATATCTTTCCGGATTTCTGGAAACGATGCCTTTGTCGCTTCACGTTTGGCGTGAAAGACGAGAGCAGTCGGCCTCCGTATGCGCGCCATGTGGGACCGGAGGCTCTCCCGACAGTAACGCTCTATTTTGTTGCGATCGACTGCGCGCGCAGCGACCTTTTTGGAGACAACCGACGCCATTTTCGGTCCGCTGCTCGAGGGAAGTGTGGTTATCGTGAGGAAAAAATAGGCTCCGTGGACCCGACGCGACTTCGCGCGGGAGAGACGGACAAAATCGGCGTGCGAAAGCCGGTATTTTTTTGGCATGTTAGATTTCGTTGACGAACACAGTGAGTTTACGAAAACTTACACCCAGCCCCTTCGCGAAAGGTGCTGGTTAAGAAAAATATACTCGCTTTGCTCATTATTTTCCTAAACCGAGAGCTTCGCTCGGCCCTTTCTGCGTCGGCGGCGCAGAACGTTGCGACCTGAAGTGCTTGCACTTCGCGCACGGAACCCGTGCGTCTTCACGCGCTTACGCTTCTTTGGCTGCCATGTTCGTTTCATGCGCCCACTATACTCATTTTTCCAATTAATACAACCTGTAGATGCTGCTCATATCGCCCCGAGAACATCTCGCAGCTCGCTCATCATCTCCACGCGAGGAAAATACCCTTGTGCCGTGTCTCGCAGGCCGACGGGCCGAGAGGCAGCGCTGCATCAGCAGATGCAGACAGCGACGGCACAAGGGTATTTTCTGAGCACTTTCCCTCTCCCCACCCTATCCACACCTTATGAACAACACCGCGGACATTGCCCGTCCTTTCCTTAAGGAGTCCTGCGCGTATAATGTCCGAGCTTAGCCTGCATGACTACCTTTCCTATGAGTAACCGAGAACTTTGGCAGAACGCCCTCGTCCAGATCGAGCTCGGCACCTCTGAGGCATCGTTCCGAACATGGTTTCGGAACACCGATATCGCAAGCCGCGACGGGGGGACCGTTCATGTCGCGGTTCCTTCGAAGATCGTGAAAGAGTGGCTCATGGAGAAGCACCACAAACTCATCCTGAAGGCCCTGCGCGGTCTCGATAGCTCAGTCCGAACCGTCGAGTATGCTGTCCATCGGTCTGCAGCCGCTCCCGCCGAGCGAAAGACGCCCCGCCCGCAGGCCCCCGACAATACCGCGCTCGATCTCGGCAGCCTCTACATCGATAAGCGCGACAACCTGAACCCCCGTTATACATTTGAGACCTTCGTCGTCGGCCCCTTCAACGAACTCGCGCACGCCGCCGCAAAAGCGATCCTCGACAAACCCGGCCTCGCGTACAACCCGCTTTTCATCTACGGCTCTACCGGGCACGGAAAGACGCATCTCATTCAGGCGGTGGGGAATTATTTCAAGAAATTACACGCGAACAAAAAGGTTTTGTACGTTACCTCCGAGCGTTTCTCGATCGACTACATCAATGCGGTGCGTGCGGGACATGCCAACAATTTCAAAGATCAATACCGCCAGTACGATGTCCTCATCATGGACGACGTCCAGTTCATCGCGAATACCGAGAAGACGCAAGAAGAGCTGTTCCACCTCTTCAATGCAATGCGGGACAACAACAAACAAATCGTATTCTCCTCAGATAAGCATCCGGCGCTCCTCATGGGGCTTGAGGAACGTCTTAAGGGGCGCTTCGGGGCCGGCATGATCGCCGAGATCCCCGAGCCCGATGTGGAGTCGCGTATCGCCATCATCAAAGCGAAGATCGAGCAGCATGGGTTCTCGATACCCGAGGACATCATCCAATATATCGCTGAAAACCTACGTGGAAACATCCGCGAGCTTGAGGGGGTGCTCAACATGATCGTGTGTAAGTCCCAGCTGAAGGGGAAGGCCATCTCGCATGCAGATGTCCGCGCGCTTATTAAACACAATGTGAAGCCAAGTCGAGGTGTGTCTGTCGATGAGGTCGTTCGCCGTATCGCCCAGTATTACGACATTGCCGAGAAAAGCATTTATGAAAAGACGCGCAAGAAAGAAGTGGTGAAACCGCGGCAGATTATTATGTATATGTTGCGCGAAGAATTCAGTGTCTCGTACCCCTCGATAGGGGAGAAGCTTGGCGGCCGCGACCACACGACGGTCATTCACTCATGCGAGAAGATAAAAGAGGAAATAAAATCAAACATCGCACTCGAACAAGAGATCGATCACATCCGCACACTCATCCACGCATAGTGCTGTGTATAGAGTGTGAGTACGAGCAGAACAACTATCGGATAACTAAAGACTTATACACAGGGAAGAAATGTAAAAAACACTACCAACAAACTATTCCAATTCTCCACAACACTTTTCAACATTAATTTACACTCAAAAAACCCAATACCCCCAACACAAAATCTACTTTCCCCCAATCTCCACACCTATAATAGTAGTAATAGATCTTATATAGAATATAAAAGTATATGAAGATAACAACAATAAAAGAAAAAATACTGAACGCGGTTCTCTTGGCGGAACGTATCACAGGAAAGAAGGAGTCTCTCCCCGTACTTTCTTGTGTGTTGTTTAATGTGAAAAACGAACTTACTATTCTTGCGACCAATCTTGAGGCTGGTATCGAGGTAGTGGTGCCGTGTGAGATCAATGAGGGTGGGGTTATTGCGGTGTCCGCAACGGTGCTTTCACAAACATTACGATCTATTTCGGGGGAGAAGATCATATTGAGGTCGGAGGAGGGGAATCTCATTGTTGAGTCGCGGGGGACAAAGACACTCATAAAAGCGACACCTTATGAGGAATTTCCGGCACTTGGGGTGGCGAAGGTTGGGAAGGGGGTACGCGTCGCGCGGAAGGAACTCATATGGGGTATCCAGTCGGTCTCGTACGCAGCGTCTCCTTCAATGATCCGACCGGAGTTGGGGAGTGTGTATGTATCGATCAAACAAGGGGCGATCGTATGTGTTGCGACCGACTCTTTCCGTCTCGCCGAAAAAACGATCCCCGGTGTTACGGGCACACAGAGCACCGAACTCCTTATTCCCCTCAAACATGCGCTCGAACTCGTCCATGTGTTGGAGCGTATTGACGCGGTGGAGGTGGAGTTATCCACGGACGATTCCCAAATGTCTGTTTTTGTGGACGGCGTGCGGTATATCTCGCGCATCGTTGATGGCACATTCCCGAATTACAAAGAAATATTACCGAAAAAGTTTACGACGGAGGCGACCCTCCTCAAGGGTGATTTTTCGGAGATGTTGAAGAAGGCACGTGTCTTTTCAGGTAACGACCAGCACGTGGGGCTGCATGTGTACCCGAAACGAAAGATATTCAGCGCGACGGCGCGGAGCGCGGAGGTGGGCGAGATGTCGGATTCGGTGGACGCCGCGCTCACAGGCGAAGATCTCGACATTAATTTCCACATCGGATATCTCGCAGACTGCCTTTCTGTCATCGGGTCAGATTCCATTAAGTTAGGTTTTTCCGGCGCGGGGAAGCCCCTCGTCATCAGTGGCGTATCCGACGCATCATTTACCTACCTCGTGATGCCTTTGAATAGGTAGGACGCGGCCAAGTGGGCGGTGCATCAAGGAAGGCTCACTCAACCTCATTGTGCCTGGAACATGACGGTGTGCTCTTCGTTTGTTCCGTCGGTATGAAGCGCGACGGCGCGCAAAACCCCCGTCCCCCCGGCGTTGGGGATATATAATGTCTCGTAGGGCGGCTGCCAAGTAGTGCCGATCAGGGCACCGTTCACGTAATACGAAACATTTTTAATACTCTTGCTTTGTGGTGATGATGCACTGAGCGTAGTGGCTTTCCCGACGAGAATGACGGCGCCCGCGCGCGGCGACGTTATTTGGAATCCTCCCGAAAGGGGTGCGTTGACGCCTGGAGCGCCGGAGTTGGCGGCGGGCGTGTTCCATTGCGGATTCTGGCCTGCCCAGATCGCAACAGAATAGTCCCAGTATGCGAATTGCGGGTCACGCGATGGATTGAGCGGTCTGCCACCGCGCGGGTTGTCTTTGTCGATCCAGTAGAGGATCTCGTGCACCCCTTGTGCCGGGTCGGTGTTCCAGTTGCCGGAAAGGACGGGAGGCATCGAGGCAACATCGGAATCCGGTGCGGGCGGCGGGAAGGCATCCGACCCTGAAGAATATTTTTCAAGCGCATAGAGCATGAATTCATGCCACATCGGAGCGATGATGAATGCCGCGATCCTTTTTTCCATCGGCGTGTTGTCATTATTTCCCGCCCACGCACCGATCGATATACCCGGCGTGTAGCCCAAGATCCACACGTCGCGGTAATCGTTGGTAGTTCCCGTTTTGTCTGCAACATCATAACCGGGGAAGTGCAGGGGGGAATCAGCCCCGAATTCCGGCGTGCGCGCGACATTGTCCGAGAGAACATCGTTGATCTGCCGTGCGATCTGGGGGTCAACAACCTGCGCGCCCTTTTCTTCGTAGCTTTCGAGGATCTTCCCGCCCTTTTCTTCTACGCGCAGAATGCCAGTCGGGGCGTTCCTCACGCCGTCATTCGCGAACACGCCGTATGCCCCCGTCATCTCGAGGAGGTTCACCTCACCACCTCCAAGGACAAGCGTAAGGCCGTACCGGTTGGCATCACCGAGTGTCGTAATGCCGAGCGCCTTGGCGGTCGCGAGAGAGTCGGGAACACCCGCCAGATAGAGCGTTTTAATTGCGGGAATGTTCACGGACTGGGCAAGTGCGTCGCGAAGCTTTATGGGGCCTTGGAATTTTCCGTCAAAATTTTCGGGGGAGTAGCACGGCGGCGTGTCGTTTAGGATGTCCGTCGGGGCACAGTGCGTCGAGAACTGGGTCTTAAGGTCGAAAACCACCGTGTCCGGTGTGTAGCCCCTTTGGAATGCGGTCGCGTACACGAACGGCTTGAATGAGGAGCCTGGCTGGCGATCCGAAAGCGCGACGTTCACCTTGCCATCGATCGTCTCGTCAAAGTAACCGCGCGAGCCCACCATCGCCAATATCTGTCCGGTCTTCGGGTCGACCGCGACCATCGCCTCGTTTGATGCATTGAAATTCTGCTGCATCTGCGGTGCCCACTTGGCGATGACGTTCTCGGCTTTTTTCTGCAGATCGTAATCGAGCGTCGTCACGACGTGCAGACCGCCGCTTGCGACTGCATCAACCCCATATTTTTGTTCGAGGTATTCCCGTATGTAAAAAACGAAATGGGGGGCTTTGATGCCGGCTTCGGATGAATTTCGGAAGTCCACCGTTTCTTTCAGGGCATTTTCGTACTCCTCAATCGTGATAAGGCCGTGTTCCTTCATACGGGAGAGTACGAGGTTGTGCCGCGCATCAAGCGCATCGCGGTGGTTGCCGTAGGGGGAATAATACGTCGGCGCCTGCGGGAGTGCCGCCAGATACGCCGCCTGTGCTAGGTCGATATCTTTCGCGTCGACTCCGAAGAAAAATTGGCTCGCTTCCTGCACGCCGTAGATGGTGCCCCCGTACGGGTTTTCGTTGAGGTATGCGTTCAGTATCTGTTCCTTGCTGTAGATGCGTTCGAGCCGTATCGCGAGAATAATTTCTTTTACTTTCCGTAGTATCGACTTGTCCTGAGTGAGGAGGGCGTTCTTGACGACCTGCTGTGTGATCGTGGAGCCGCCTTGTCCCGCGTATCCCTCCCGCAAGTGGAGCTGCACAAGAACGGCGCGCAAAAATGCCATCGGCCGGAAACCGTTATGGCTGTAGAATGTATCGTCTTCGATCGCGATCGAGGCGCTCTGGATATAGGGTGATATTTCCTCGAGAGGTACGGAGGTGCGACGCATTGAGCCATGTACATCGTAGAGAACGATGTTGCCCGTGCGGTCGTATATTTTCGTAGACTCCGCAATGCGCCGGTTCTCGAAGCTCGTTATCGAAGGGATCGGAACGAACGATGCCCAAAGCACGACGATCCCCGCCCCCAGAAATCCGATAACGCCGGCGCCAAGTAGGGCTGTCTCAACCCAACGGGGAAGGCGCCGACCCCTTTTGTTTGCGCGCATTGCGGAATTGTAGCGTTTTTCCTGCTTTTTTCCACTGTTTACCGCGCGCGGGCGTGCCTCGCCGAAGCTTCAGCGTTGGCGGGCTAAATGCGTCACCGCGATCGCTATCGCGTCGTATTCATCGTCACGTTCGATCTCCTTGTCGATCTTCACAAGAGCGTGGAGCATCCGTGCCACCGCCTTTTTGTCCGCGCCACCCCAGCCGGCTGCAGCACTCTTTACTTCGCCGGGAGTGTACTCAAAAACTTCAAGTCCCGCACCACTCGCAGCAGAAATAAGCGCGCCGCGAACTTCCGCGACACGCATCGCGGTCTTTTGATTTTTCTCGAAGTATAATTTTTCGAGCGCCACATATTCGGGCGAATATTTTTCCATGAGCCGTGCGCATTCGCCGACAACGACGGCAAGTCGCGCAGGAAAATCCATTTTCGAGGACGTTTCGATGCAGGCGGAATACAGAAGCACTTCCTTTCCACCATTATTTTTCTCGACGACCGCGACCCCGCACCTGCCGTATCCCGGGTCTATCGCAAGGACTTTCATCCGGTCATCATAACAAGATGCCGCAGATTCCGAACCTCGGTTCCGGTGGTACTATATAGGCGTGCGTTTCTTAGACACGAAAGGCGCGCTCTATCTCCGCAATCTCGTTTTTGGCGTGGAGGACGGTATCGTCTCGACGGTAGGACTCCTTTCGGGTATTGCGATCGCCGGCGTTCCACGTCCGACCATTTTTCTTACGGGCATTGTGCTCATTTTCGTCGAGGCGGTTTCGATGGCCGCCGGCAGTTTTCTTTCGGAAGCGTCCGTGGATGAGGTTTCCGGTATGCACGACACCCCGCGTCAGTCGTTGTCCGCAGGGGTCATCATGTTCGCGTCGTATTTTGTGGCGGGTTTTATTCCGCTTCTCCCGTACGTGCTGCTTCTTGACGTCGGGTATGCGCTCCCCGTGTCGATTGCTGCGGCATTCTGCACACTGTTCCTGCTCGGGTATTGGAGTGGTAGGAATTCGCACGCCGCGTGGCGCAAGGCGCTGCGCATGGTACTCGTCGGCGGCACCGCTATTTTAGTCGGCACCTTCGCAGGAAGCATCGTCGCCTGATCACTCGGCGTTCGTGAAAACCTCCTCCACGTCGTCGTGCGAATCTATCTTTTCCAAAATTCCCATTAATTTTTCATTGTCGGATTCCGAGAGCGCGACGGTCGTCTTGGGCATGTATGCCACCCCAGTCCTCTCAAACGCCCACAAGGCGCTTCCGGGGGAGGCAAGTGCGAGTCCCATCTCGGAAAGCAGGTGTTTAATCTCCTGAGCCGTTCTGTTGCGGTTGTCGGTCAAGGCCTCGATGACTATCGCTGCGCCGCCGGGGCCGTATGTTTCGTAGGTGATGGCCTCGAGTGCCGCCGCATCCGCCGCTATGCCCTTGGCGATGGCGCGCTCTATCGTGTCTTTGGGCATGTTGGATTTTTTTGCGGTCTCAATGACGGCGCGCAGCGACGGCGCGTTCACATCGCCGTTTGCTTTTTTGCTCTCCATCGCGATGCGTTTGCCGAGCTTGCCCCACAAATTGCTTTTCGCCGCATCCGCCGCGCCTTTTTGCCGCTTAATTTGAGCCCATTTGTTGTGTCCTGACATGAGGGCATTCTACACCGGACTTTTCCACAGTTCTATCCACCCGAAATCCACTATTTTCGGGGTTTGCACGCGTGCACGCGGATTTTTTGATGTTGTATATTTTCCTTTATCGATGTGCCTAACCGTGCGTCGGTCGTCACCGAGAGGACGGGAGTAATCCCCGACAAACAGGTGATAGTTCCTTGGGTCTGTCGGTGTTCGCATCGAGACATTGCAGGAATCGTTCGGTCAGTGCGGTGGGGTAGTGTGCAAAGTGTGTGGAGATCGTATCAAGACACATGGAGCAGATTACGCGACTCCTTGAATGACCGAAAAAGCAGAGACCCTCCAGCAATGGAGGGTCTCTTGCTTACCGTGCGCTGTGACTTCCATAGTACACGTCATTTCTCGCACAACCTCTCTTATCCCCACATGTTTCCTTTGCAGCACTAACGGTCGGAAGCTGCGCGTCGAACAAGAAATTTTCTGATAAAAGATCGAATTCGTCGGATTTCTTTCCGGTTATTTTCCGGAGGACTTTTAGCGACTTCATTTGCAAATAGGTACAGGTCATCGTTGTCTACGGCGATCCACCATCCGTTTCTATAAAGAAAGTAAAGAAGGGTCATCACAGCAACGCGCTTGTTGCCGTTTTGGAATGGATGGTTCTTTATCATGAGGTAAAAGAGAATCGCTCCCTTGCCCACGTGCCCACGGTATAGACTTTTCCCACTAAATTTTTGAAAAGGAGTTTTTAAACAACTTTCCAATCGGTCTGGAAAGCGTGTATTGAAGGCTGGTATCGGTTCGCCCCACTCCATCAGCTCCTGAGCAAGGGCGTGAGCAACGGTTTCGATTTGGCGTACCGATATTTCCACCAGGGTAGACCGAGCCATATATTTTCTCTCGCACTACTCTTCCTTGCCGAGGCGACGAAAAGCCACATTGTATTGTTTTACGGCTTTTTTTACGACACGTTCAATTTCGTTTTTTTGCTCCGCAGAAACAGAGGAGCCAAGAATTGTCTCAAGGTCTGCTCGGGCTATAATGTAATTTCTACCAACCTTTTGTGCGCGAAGTCGCCCTGCAGTAATTTTCTTTAAAATGGCCACACGACTAACCCCCATAATTTTGGCGATCTCTGAAACGGAGAAGTGTGTTTTTTGAGTCATGTCCACAGGTTATCATATGATAACCAATAGCACAAGATTTAATATGAGGTCTATTTTGGCCCTAAATAAGGGGCTTTTGTGCCCTAGGGGCTTCGGCGCCGACGTGTTCGTAGCCTTTCTTGGTGACGGTACGGCCGCGGGGGGTGCGGTCGAGGAGACCGAGCTGCATGAGGTACGGCTCGTTCACTTCCTCGATGGTCGCCTCTTCTTCGGAGAGCGACGCTGCGATGGTTTTGAGTCCCACCGGCCCGCCGCCGAATTTCTCCACGATGATAGAGAGAATATCGCGGTCGGTTTGGTTGAGCCCGCCTTCGTCTATCTCCAAAAGCGCGAGTGCTTTTTTCACCGTCTTCAGATCCAATTTTTCTTCGTTCACCTCCGCAAAATCCCGTGCGCGTTTGAGGAGATAGTTGGCGGTGCGCGGAGTAGCACGGCTGCGGGTCGCGATTTCCTTGAGAGATTCGCCGTCAATTTCTATTTTAAGTATTTTTGCCGAGCGTTTCAGTATCTCTGCTATTTCATCGTCGCTGTAGTACTGCAAACGGAACGTACCGCCGGAAAATCGGGAGCGTAAGGGTGCCGAGAGCATTGAGATGCGCGTGGTGGCGGCAATGAGCGTGAACGGAGGCAGTTCCAGCTGCACGGTGCGTGCGGAGGGGCCTTTGCCGATGACGATGTCGAGCACGCCCGCCTCCATCGCGGGGTACATGACCTCTTCTATAGTACGGTTGAGGCGGTGTATCTCGTCTATGAATAGAACGTCGCCGGCGGAGAGGTTGGTCAAGATGGCGGCAAGGTCGCCCACGCGTTCGATGGCGGGGCCGGAGGTGGAACGCATGTTGGCTCCTATCTCTTTGGTCATCAAATGCGCCAGCGTGGTCTTGCCGAGCCCCGGCGGGCCATAGAGGAGCACGTGTTCGGGCTGATGGTTGCGGCCTTTCGCTGCCGTGAGGAGGATGCGGAGGTTCTCTTTTATGCCGGATTGTCCCACGTATTCCTTCCAATTCTCAGGGCGTAGCGCCTGATCGAGGGAACGGGGGCTTTTTTCTATTGTTGATTGGTCCTTTGTCATAGAGAGTAGGCTCTTGGCGCTCGGTTGGAAGCGGCCTTGAGGACTCAAGTGAGCTATTGACTTTTATATTCTATGTGATATACTCGCGCCCAGTGGATTTCTCATTTCTACTGACCCAGTAGGCGAATCGGCTGATTCGTGACTTGGCAATAAAATCCAACAAGAGAGGCGCGCAGTATCGGGCGATGGTGACTTTTCCGAGGACGCGGCAGTTCTGTCGCTTGCGGCAGCTTGCTTCCGCCATCCTTAGGTCCTAGTCGCAACTTTGCATAAAAGCATCGCCCGATAGTGCTCACCTCCGATCCGCAAGAACCGTCCCGAGCGAATTCGAAGGATCTCCTTCTCAACGATAGCACCGCATTGCCTCCGTGCAATGCGGTTTTGTGGTGTAAAGAACGCTCTAGTTCCCGATAGTTTCCAACATCACTTCATCGCGCAGGTCCACGACGCGACCGAGTTCTTCGAGCGAGGTAACGCCCTGCAGCACCTTCGCCACGCCATCTTGCGCCATCCGGCGGATCTTCTGATGCGTCGCTGCTTTCCAAATGTCGCGCTCGCTTGATGTTTTGTGGACCACCTCTTCGATCTCCTTGTCCATGAGCACGACTTCCACAACGGCAATGCGGCCCTTGTATCCCAAGCCCCCGCATTTCGGACAGCCCTTCGGCACCCACATCGTCTCGCGGTTCGCGGGCAATTCGTCGGCGTGGGGGATGTTGCGCAGGATCGGTTCGATCGTCTTTGCGTCTTCCGGTCCGATGGGTTGCGCCACGCGGCAGTGTGGGCAAAGGCGGCGCACGAGACGTTGCGCCATCGCGACCGTAAGCGCCGCGCCCAAAATGTCCGCATTCACGCCCATGTCGATGAGGCGGGGGAAGGTGCCGGCGGCATCGTTGGTGTGGAGCGTGGAGAAGACCAAGTGGCCGGTGAGAGAAGCGTGCACTGCCGTCGAGGCGACCTCCGCATCACGGATCTCGCCGACCATGATGACATCCGGATCCTGACGCAAGGTGGAGCGCAGACCGAGCGCGAAACTATAATCCTTGGACACCTGCGTTTGCACGATGCCGGGCAGGTGGTATTCGATCGGGTCTTCGATGGTAACGATCTTAATGCCGGGATTATGCACCTGGCGCAAGAATGCGTAGAGCGTCGTCGTTTTACCGGAACCCGTCGGGCCGGTGTTCAATATCATGCCGTTAGGCTTCGTGATCTCGCGCGCGAATATTTCCATCAAGTATTTGTCAAAGCCAAGCTCCTCCATCGGGAGCGCGATCGTGGTCGGATCGAGTACGCGCATCACGATCGTCTCGGCATAGGCGCCGGGGAGGATGGAGGTACGTATCTCGATCTCTTTTTGATTGACGACGATGGAGAAGCGGCCATCCTGCGCCGCACTTTTTATGTTCAACTTGAGGCCGGAGAGTAGCTTGATGCGCGAGGAAATGAGCGTGTACGTCGGCGCGTCGAACGTCGTGGCTTCTATGAGCACGCCATCAAGGCGGTAGCGCATGCGCACGGCCTCCTCCTCCGGTTCCAGATGGATGTCGGATGCGCCCAGAGAAAGCGCGCCGCCCATGATGATCTCGAGCACGCGCGAGATGCGGTGCGTGTCCTTGGATCCGGAATGCGATTGTATCTCAAGCTGCACGTCCTCGAGCGTTTTCAGCTTTTGAAGCATCTGCTGGATGGTTTCGTTGGAAAGCGTGAGAATGCCGGCCTCTGTTTCGGTGGCGTACGAGAGGTCATGGTAACGGTCCCACGCGTGCTCAAGTGATGCCTTGGACACCATGAAGCGTCGTACCGCATAGCCCAGCCGCTCAAGATCCGCCACCACCTGCAGCGCATCCTGCCGTTCGGGCGCGCGCATGGCGACGAAAAGTTGTTTGTTGACCTTGCGGAACGCCGCGATCTCGGCGGCGCGCGCGCGCTTTTCATCGATGAGTCGTAGCGAGTCGGTGTCGATGGATTTTGAGGTGAGGTCCACGTACTCGATGCCGTACTTGCTTGAGAGCATTTCCGCGAGCTGCTCCTCCTCGCGGCTGCGGAGCTCCGAGAGCCGCTCCTCCTGCTTCTTTTCGTTGAACTGTGTGGCCATTGCCCCCCATTGTAGCGCATTAAAAATGGGGGGCGGGGGCCGGAGCACCCTCTCCGCTCTCGCCTCGTTTCGGTGCCGCAAGCGGAGTCAAACCCGCGCGTGTACAATGTCGGCATGGACCACGGACCGGAGGAATTTGCATCGGAGGCACGACGTTTTGCCAGGGCACTTACTCCACATCCGGAGCATGCGACTGTCGTGGTTTTATCCGGTGAGCTCGGCGCGGGCAAGACGACGTTCGTACAGGAAATGGCAACGGCTCTCGGTGTTGCGGAGACGGTAACAAGCCCGACATTCGTGCTCGAAAAGATCTATCAACTCAAGGGACAAAAGTTTCCGCACCTCATCCACATCGATGCGTATCGCCTGAAAGGTGCGCACGAACTTGAGGCATTGGGGTGGAAAGAGCTTCTGCAAAATGTCGGCAACCTCATTGTTCTCGAATGGCCGGAGCGGGTTGCGGATCGCGTGCCTGAAGACGCGATACGGATTACACTGACGGGCTCAGGGGATACACGGAAAATCTCGTATGGCTCAAAAGAAACCTAACACCTCAGAAAGACCAAAGCGGCTCTTGCTGCTGGACTCGCACGCGATCCTCCATCGCGCGTATCACGCATTGCCCGATCTTTCTTCCTCCGATGGCGCGCCGACGGGTGCCCTGTACGGGCTCATGACGATGCTGCTCAAATCCATTGCCGATCTAAAGCCCGATTACATCGTCGCGGCGCGTGATCGCGCGGAAAAGACGCATCGGCACGAGCTATTTGAGGATTACAAGGGGACACGCGCAAAGACGGAGGATGCATTAGTGGAGCAGCTGAAGCGGGCGAACAGCGTATTCGACGCGTTCGGTATTCCGGTACTCGATGCAGTGGGTTTTGAGGCAGATGACGTCGTGGGGACGATAGCCACCCAAGTCGCGAGAAGAGAAGATCTGGAAACCATCATTCTTACGGGCGACATGGACATGCTCCAGCTCATCGTCAACGGGCGCGTGACCGTCTATCGGCTCCTCACGGGGATCTCGAACATGAAATTCTACGATGAGGATGCGGTCAAGGAGCGATACGGATTCGGGCCGGAACACATCACCGACTACAAAGGCATGTGCGGCGACCAGTCCGACAATATAAAAGGTATCAAGGGTATCGGAGAAAAGACGGCGACCGAGCTCATTCAAGCGTTCGGTTCCATCGAGCAGATATACAAAACGCTGAACAAGCATCCGGAGGAGTTCGCGAAAAAGGGTATCAAGCCGCGCACGGTGAAGCTTTTGGAGGAGGGTAGAGATGCGGCGCTTTTCTCGAAGCAACTCGCGACCATCCGCCGCGATGTCCCCGTCACGTTCGAGCTGCCGGATCATCCGTGGCGCATGAGCGATCATGCGGAGGGGATCGTAGCGCTCTGCGACACGCTCGAATTTCGCTCGCTCAAAGAGCGTGTTCGTTCTGCGGAGAATAATGCGTCTGAGAAGACTCAGGTGGTGCAACTCGCGGGAGAACGGCCCGCGGTGGACGAAACGGCGCTGCGCGAGACCGCGCTTGCGCTGTGGCTTTTGCATTCAGACACCACGAACCCGACACTGGGGGATATCTTGGAAGAGGCACACACAGAGGATTTCGAGAAAGCGCGCACAGTGATATTCAAAGATCTGCGCTCGACGGGCCGCCTGCGCGAGGTATTCGAGAAAATAGAGCGGCCACTCATCCCGATAGTGCAGAGAATGAATGCCTCGGGCGTGTACGTCGATGCGCCGCACCTCAAGGATCTGGCCAGGGAGTATGGCAAAGAGCTCGGCGTGCTTGCGGGGAAGATCTATCGGCACGCAGGGCACGAGTTCAATATCAACTCACCGAAACAGCTCGGCGTTATTTTGTACGACGAGCTCAAGATAAATCCGGTGCGCCAGAAAAAGACGGCGGGCGGCGCGCGCACGACGAAGGAAAGCGAGCTCGAAAAACTCTCCGACCTGCATCCCATCATCGCCGACATCCTTGCATACCGTGAACTCCAGAAACTCCTCTCCACCTACATCGAGAAGATGCCCGCGCTTCTCGGGAGCGACAGTCGTTTACGTGCTGAATTTTTGCAGGCAGGCACGACAACGGGTCGTATGTCCTCCCAAAACCCGAACTTGCAGAATATTCCCATCAAATCGGATCTGGGGCGCCGGATCCGCTCGGCGTTCGCGGCGCCTGAAGGGCGGGTTTTGGTCGCGCTCGATTACTCGCAGATAGAGCTGCGCATCGCGGCGGGTCTCTCGGGCGACAAAAAACTCGTCGACGTGTTCAAGAAGGGGGGAGATGTGCACTCTGCAGTCGCGGCAGAGGTGTTTGGTGTGCCGGCTGAGATGGTGGATTACGAAATGCGCCGACGCGCGAAGGTCATCAATTTCGGCATTCTCTACGGTATGGGCGTGAACGCGCTCCGTGCCAATCTTGGTGAGACAGTTTCACGCGATGAAGCCGCGAAATTCCTCTCAGAATATTTCAAGAATTTTTCAGGGCTTGCACGCTACATTGAGCACACAAAATCCGAAGCCACACGGCTCGGGTATACGGAAACGCTCTTCGGGCGGCGGAGATATTTTCCCGCACTCAAGTCGTCGATCCCCGGACTCAAGGCGCAGGCGGAGCGTATGGCCATGAATGCGCCGATGCAGGGCACGCAGGCGGACATCATCAAACTCGCGATGATAGAGGTCGATACACAGATCGAGAAGAATGGATGGCGCGGTCGCGTCGAGCTCGTGCTGCAAGTGCACGACGAGCTCGTGTATGAGGTCGACGAGAAAATCGCCGAAGAGGCGGCGCATGTGATACGCAAGGTGATGGAGTCAGTGGTGCCGCGCGAGAAACTCTCGCATGTTCCGATCCTTGCGGAGGCGGTAGTGGGGAAGAATTGGGGGGCCCTCACGAGAATATCACGTTGATATGCTGTACTTTTTTTCAGGTACTGATAGAGAGAAGGCGCGCGCGGCGCTGAATGCGGCGCTGGAAAAGGCGGCAAAAAAGGTGTCGAGGATTGCGCGTGTCACCGATGCGAATACGCGCGCTGATCTGCAATCGGTGCTTCAGGGTGGGGGAATGTTCGGGGAGACGCGCACGATCGTGTTTGACGGCACACTGGCGAATGAAGAAATGCGCGATCTCGTGACCAATTCGCTCCCCGCTCTCAAAGAATCTCGGGAGACTTTCTTCATTCTCGAAGAGAGGCCTGATGCGGATACAAGGAAACGGATAGAAAAGTATGCGGAAAGATCGGAACGATTTGATACTGCGGGAAAAAGGCGGGACGGGAGCGTATTTGCGATGGCGAACGCACTCGCGAAACGCGACAAGCGCGCACTCTGGTTGAATTATCAAGGGGAACTCGCCAAAGGCACGGCACCCGAGGCTATTCATGGGGTGCTTTTTTGGGGCGCCAAGGATATGCTGCTGAGATCTCGCGTGGGGGGATCGAGTGAACGCGCACAAAAACTGGTCGCGGCGCTTGCTGAACTGCCGCACGAGTCCCGTCGTCGTGGAGAGGAGCTCGAATATGCACTTGAGCGATTTGTTCTCTCAGGGCTGTGATAGAATTGTCGGCATGGAGAGGCGGCATTCCGCGCAGGTTTTCGTCTTTTGTTTTCCTGCCCTCATACTCAGCTTATTCGTGGTGACATTTTTCCCGCGTGCCTTGTTTGCTCTGGACATGCAAGCAGATTCACAATGCATCCCGGTCATTCAACAATGCGGATGCGGCCAAATAATGGGTCCGAAGGGGTGTACGGGGGGCGCGAACAAGTTCATGTGTCCTTGCGTAGACATGACGAGTGGCTTTGCCACGAAGGGGATATGCGTGTCTAACTTTACGTGCAAAGCTACATCTGCGGCCGATGGCAAACTAGATCCCGGCATGGCACAGCTCGGAAAAATTCTCAGCGATCTCATGCAAAAGCTCATGCAGGGCGGGCAAGGTGGAGCGGGCGACAGCCCACCGCCACCAATTACGGGGACGCAAGGTTGCACGCAGTATTTCCAGACGTCCGATATCTCGCAGGTCTCGAATCCGTGCGCGCAGTATGTACCGGCCGTTTCCGAGGGCATCACTACTACAGACTCAAATGGTTGCGATCCCTTGAGCGCGGTACTCGGCATGTGTGGAGGGGAAAATGCCAACACGAACGCAAACATCAATACGGGCAGTTCTACGGGCACGAGTGTAAGGCCCGCCGCTACGACGACTCCGCGTATCATTTTTCAACCCACAGGTGTCGGCGGCATAGGAGTACCGGGTGGTTTCCGCGGCGATATTCTCACTCGCGACAGGGGGGCGACCGCCATTGCCGGAGCACGCGATGAAAAGAGTAATGTCGAGGTCGCGGGGTTCTATGGCTCCGATACCTTCGGCGGGCAATCGGCTGGTCTCATGGCGCGGTGGTGTCGGGAGCGGCCGTGGGCGAGCAATTTTCTCGGAAAGATCGTTGACCCCGGGGTTTTCGATGTGTTGTGCAAAGCGCGCGGCTATCAAGTCGGCGAACCGCCGCCTCCTTCGCAGGGGACAGTGGTCAGAGTGAATAAGGCGCCTGTCGCAACATCGACACCCAAGGCTGCAACATCAACACCGACCGTTAAGCCAAAAGTAGACATCTGGGCGGTCCCGGCCTCGGTGCCACTCGGCGCTCGCACATCGATTTTCTGGAGCGCGCAGGGTGTCGTGAGTTGCGTGGAAACATCGACCGATGGCAGCTTCAATCAGAGATCTCTTTCAGGGGGTGCCGCGACGGTGCCGATTACGATGGCAACCACCTTTACTATCGAGTGCGATGTCTCTGACGGTACAAAAATACGCGGGTCGGCGACCGTCAATCTAAAGATCTGATGCGATGAACGCGTTTTTTGATGAGGTGCAAAAGCACTTGAGCGGTTTGAAGAAGCCCTGAAACTCGCCGTCTAAGCGCTCCGGTGCTATATTTTCGGTACCCGCCCATGTGTTCATATGGACGGGGCAGTCGGAGAATATGAAAGTGAACTTTCATATTGCTCCTCTTTGCCGCCCATAGCTCAGTTGGTAGAGCGGCTCCCTTTTAAGGAGAAGGTCCCAGGTTCGAATCCTGGTGGGCGGACACGATAGGACTGGACTCGTATAACGAGTCGAAATGTCCTTGTTTACTTGCCTTTTTCGTAGGTTCTAACGGTTCGTGGAGGATAGCCACCTCTGCGGCTAGCTTTTTCATTGGTAGAAGCATATTCGCCCCATCGAATATGACTTTTCTGTCTTTCAGGGTCAGGTTCGAACCGAGCGCGAGAAAGATGCCTCTACGTTCAACGGGTGTGCCGTTCTTGAATTTGTTGCGCGCATTGGTCACGAACGACAACGCGAATTCCATATTGTCAGCCCATGTGTTGAACCTGCCGTCTGTATCTGCAAGCGACTCGCTGAGACGCTCCTTTTCTTCCATGGCGGCTACTTTCTTCTCGCGTAGCTCGTCCTCGGTGATCTCGTTATTGGCTCGCATATCTATAAGGCGCTCGATTTTGAGAATCGTGGAGTTGTAAGCTCGCTGCTGTGCTTCAATCGCCGCACCGCGAGATCCACGATCCTTTTCGATCTCTTTTCGGATCCACTTCATGCCCCAAAGGTGGAATGACTCTGGGATCTCCAAGGACGCGAGCTCGGCATCAATCTGAGATTCAAGGACTTTTTCCTCTACCGCACCCTGCGAGCAAGGGATCTTGCTCCGCTTAGTGCAGTGATAGTAGACATAGCGGTGAGTGTTTCCATTCTTTTGGGCCTTCTTCTTTTCCTCGGCAGTAATCGACATGGCACATTCGCCGCATTTCATCATGCCGGTAAATGCGAATACGTGGGTTTGCGGGCGCGGCCTGCCTTTTCTACCGAGAAGAATCTGCACCCTGTCATACTCTGCTTCTGTAATCATCGCTTCATGCAACCCTTGATACCAAGTCCCGCTGTTTCTCGGAAACTCGTATTTACCATAATAGAACGGGTTCGTAAAAAGATAATAGATATTGCTTCGCGACATCTTTCGTCCCTTGCGAGAACGCAGACCCCATTGCTCCGTTGCGATTTCTAGAAGCGAGGATGGATTGTGAACACCTCTCAACATTTCGTCCCACAGCTTGCGAACGATCTCGAAACGCTCGGCATCCTTATATATCGTGTTGCTTCCCTTGGCGTTCGTCTTGGTATTGAGATAGCCAATCGGCGGCTGTACCGGATACCAACCCATCTCTGCTTTCTTCTTGAGGCCTCTTGTGACGTTGACCGCGAGATCGCGCGAGTATTGATTGGCCATACCGAACTCGACACTCATCAGCAGCACGTTGTCTTGGGGGTAGTAGCTGCGCTCATATGATCGGATGTGTCGAATCGCGCTCATCTGTAGCATGTTGATTACTCGTCCGCCGTCCACCATATTTCGCGCGAGGCGGTCAAGTTTCCAACACAAAATTCCGTCTGCCTCGCCTCTCTCCATCTGGTCGAGCATATCCTTGAAGACAGGTCGTCCGAGTGCTTTTGCAGACTTTGATTCTTCGAAGACGCGGACGATGCGCAGATTTTCTAGCCGTGCGATTTTCTCAAGTTCACTTACTTGAGATTCGATGGAAAGCACCTGGCGGTCTTCCGACTCAGTAGATTTCCGGGCATAGAGAAAATACCTGGGCGACTTACTACTTTTCATGTTCATCATAGTGCCGTGGTTGATTGGTCTTGTAAGCGGGTGCCTGTTGCTTGCCGCGCCCTATAGGGCATAACGAGCAACAGGCATTATTCTGCTGGTGGATCTCCCAGCCAGTTTTCGTCGGGTAAGAGATGGTAGAGGTTTTGATTCGGCGCGCCTCCCGTACTCTTGATTGTTAGCCCCTTCGACACCGCTTCTTTCCGTGTTTTCATTTCGGCATAGCCCTGGCTCACTAGGTCTCTAAGCGCAGACCTGACGGTTGAGGTACCTCCGACTCCAAGAGAGACCAGGTCTTCAACAGAAAGCCACGTATCTTCTGCGCCGAGCGCATCAGTAACTCTTTCGGTCACTTTGCTTTCTTCGCGTTCCTCGTCCTTGTGGGGGCGATAGATAAACCCCCAAGGTGATGAACTCACAAGCAGTTCAAATGGATTGATTTTCTCATCAGCTTTCAGCTTTTGCTGTCGAGCGACTATAAACGTCTCTCCCTTTTCACTTTGAGCGTAGAGCGACAGGTGACCGTGCACAGCCGCATTGATCGCGCTGCTCCCTCTAGTTTCCTCGCCATCGTTTTTATTCCCACCAAATGGAGGCTTTTTTCTGTTGTGATGCGTGAAGATTACAGTGAGACCTTTTTGCGTGAATTTCTTCAACTGGTCGATTACCGACTGCATTTCCTGCGAGCTGTTTTCCTCCTTGTCGTGTACGCTCCGCAAAGAATCGAAAATAATCATCGTGATGCCTTTTGATTCGGCTTCAGCAAGCAGTTTGGTCACGTATGCGTCCGTCAGCTTTATTCCTTCGAGTACATGAAAGAAGATGGGCAAACCAACGAACTCATCAGCAAGCATCTTCATTCTGTTTTGGATGAGACGCTCGCTATCCTCCTCGTTCACGACCATCACCAATTGCTTCGTTGTCTCGAATGTCCCCCAAAGCATCGATCCCTTCGCCGTCGCGAGCGCGATTTCCAAGATCACCCAGCTTTTGTAGTGATTCGGAGGGGCGCTAATCATATTGATCGTGCCTGACTCGAACAGTTTTTCGACAGCCCACTGTGCCGCGGGAAACTCCCGCGTCATGAGCTCATCGAGAGAAAATGCCGGCCGGAATGCTCTCCCTTCCTGAGGTTCGGTGTGAGGTATTCGGGGATTTGCTCGCACCCGGCCCCACGCTGACTCGAATTGTTTGTCCGCTTCTCCGCCCGCCGCGTGGAAGTTATCTCCGATCTCGAAGTTCTTATCGATGACAGCGCGATACATCGTGTGGGCAATGTCCCGCGAGCCAAGGTCGCCAAACTGGTTGCATATTTTCAGGGCGAGACGGAAAGACTTCAAATGTCTTTCCCCCTGCTTCGCATACAGAACTTCTTCCATTGGAAGAAAAGTCTTTTTGTGTCCGATGATATCATGCTGCGGAAGCAGTCCTGCGAAGTCTGATTCGCTGTACCTATTGTCAGTCACGTTGCCGAGCTTCATTTCTTTTCCTGAGCCGTCCTTCCAGTACTTTCCAAAAGGGATGCGGAGAATCCGAGCGATGTCTCGCGCCGCCTTGTCGCCGTCGAAAGCTTGAGTGAGAGCGTCTTGAATACGCTCGTACTCGCGCTTCTGGTCGTCCGTCGGGTTTATGATTGGCTCTTTCAGAATCCAGTACCCGTGAACCCCGCGCCCCGTCTCGACCATAGCGGTGAAAGGGATGCCTTTTTCTGCTGCCAACAACGCTGCCTCGTTCTTAATATCGCGCACGGGTTTATCTGGGTTATCGATTTCAACAAAGTGTGCATTGAGCGAGGTAACGAACTCGATTTTTCGGTGGCGATTTCGAGGGAAATTCGCGAATCCGTTCACCGTGAAATACGCGCCCCATCGGCCATAGTTATTCAACTCAATCACATCTCGCAGTTCACTCTTGTGACGGGGAGGGTGTTCCTTTTTCTCATCAAGACTAACGAACACAGGGTCACGAAACATCTTCAGGAATTCTTCTTGCGTCATGATTATTTTTCGCCGATGCACACGGCACGATAAAGATTGATAAGTGCCTGCGCGCGAGCAGCGGCTTCTTCAAAAGAAAGTTCCACGCCGTACCGTTCTTGGTACAGCTTTCTGAACTCCTCGATTGCATCTCGCGGAAGCATGTCCGCGATAATATCGACCAGGGCGTTGACTCAATTTCGGGTCAACTAGTAATTGCGGCAGAGTGCCTTATTTCTCCATGAGATTAGTCGGTCTTTTGTGCCGTACTTTTTTTGCACTCGTTCGTTTAGGTTGTACATGGCATCTCGTACAGGGGGCATATGTTTCTTGACGTCTAGACGTCGCGTATCGAGCCCGGTCATGTACGCCGCGACGTTCTCCCAGGAGATCGCCGCCCCAACAGGTTCGCGAAAAATGACTTCGCAAAGATCAGCTTCATTCTTGTGCGGCGGGAGCGGACAAGGGGTACCGTTTACGAGCAGAGAAGATGTCCTCGCGTCAAAAGATATTTCGCAATCTACAAGGCGTACCTTTTCTATGGGAATGTTCAGGCTCTCTCGAATCTTTTTTGCGAGGGTTTTGAAGTCCAACGAGACCTCAAGTCTAGCGAGTGTGTGATATTTTACGTCTAATTCTGGCGGCTCAATCGGGCGCTCCTTGTTCCTGTAGTGGAGCACCCAGAACTTCTTTATCGTGACGGGGTGGTTCGCAGCCAGGGAGCGAAGCGCATCGCCCAGCTCTTCTAGCCGAATATGGTTCTGTTGCAGGTCGTTGAGAGTGATTGCAATATCTTGAAAGCCCGAAGGGTTTTTTACGCCAAAAGTGAACCTGTATTCCAAGACATCTAGAATCTTTTCCATAAGGATAGCGGGGGCATCCATGAGGTCGTCATGATACGCGCTTATGCCCTTCGGCTCAATGTTTGCGGGACCGTGCTAGTTTCTGGGCTCCCACGGCCTCCCCGGAAGCTAGTTTTGGCCTAGTTTAGCTGGTTTATCACAGAGTCCATCCGGAGAGCCTCCGGGGCTGCCGTGGTGAGCCACGGGACGTTCCGGGCTTGATAGAACAAGCAATATCAGGTTCTTTAGGTTAAAAACCTAAGCATTTTTGATTAACTTGATATTTAATCAATCTTTTTGGAGCCTGATATAACAGCTCATTATCAGTTCCCGTTGATAGAACAGCGCGATATCAGCAGCCATTCCTATATCTCCCAGAAAGGGCTAATATGGCTGGACACACCCAATATGGGAGCGACAGCTCCAAAGACCTAAACTTCGGCGACGAGGCATGGTCTAAAAGTCGGATAAGGCGCAGAGAACCCGTCATGTGGTTGCCTTATCCGCCGTATCGGGAAACCGGTGCGTTCGCGCAAGCGAAGACCCGTGGCGGGCTTTGTGCTTTCGAGAAGCATGGGCTCGCTAGGTTTATCCGTTAGAAATCTAGCAGTCCGGTATGACATTCATCGGTGCATTTTTGGCCGCGTTGGTATTGATATATATTTTGAGCGTCTTCACGTGGCGAGGATTACTTTTGGCCGGATTCTGTGCCCTAATTTTTATGGCTTTGGGTATCGGCCCCGGTATCTTCGTCTTGGCATTACTAGCCGCACTCGCCTTCGTCTGCTACGCCGTCGTGTACTTCATCAAATGGCTTTTTGCTGAAAAGCCTGTCGAGCGAACACAGGAAGAGAAAGATAAGATGGCCGAAGTGATGGCCGGTCTAGAGCTCGAACATGGAATTGGAAGAGATTCTAGGGAGTACTCTCGACCAGAAGACGAATAAAAAGGCTCGCGCAACAACGAGGGGAAGCCGTTGATATTTCATGAAAACAGGAATACTCTGCCCCTATGGCAGAGAATCCCGCAGGCTTTACTTTCAGTCTCTCCCTGAGTGTCCTTAATCACTTGGGTCGGAATCTATATCGTAGCTTCACCACAGTTCTCGGCGAAGCCATTTCAAACTCTTGGGATGCTGACGCAAAGGATGTTTGGGTATACATCGACAAAAAGCAGAACAATCTAATCGTCAAAGACAACGGCGTAGGGATGGATGCACTCGATTTTCAAAACAAGTTCCTCAAGATCGGCTACTCCAAGCGCAAAGATGGCAAAGCCGTATCGGCAAAGAAAAGGCCGTTCATCGGACGCAAAGGAATCGGGAAACTCGCACTACTTTCTTGTGCCGCTCGCATAACGGTAATTTCAAAAGTAAAAGGTGGTGATTATGTCGGTGGCGTGATCGACAATACGGGCCTCGACAAGGCAATCACGGACGACATGTCTCCTCAGGAATATTCTCTCGAAGGGGCGGACATGGCGGCACTGAAGAAGTACACCGACGACCATAAGCACGGAACAATCATTCGATTCGAAGGCATACACGAGGGCATCAAACCGCACTTTGGATTTTTGAATAAGGTCGTCGCGCTCTATTTCCGATTTTCGCTCATAGACGGCTCTTTCAAGATCCACATAAACGACGAAACAATCACCCACAGACATCTCGAAGAACTGGCGAAGAAGACGCAGTTCGTATGGCACACGCAAGGACTCAAAGACCCATTTCTCAGCAGAGGACTCAAGAACGCGAAAGAAAAGAGAACCATAACGCTTGGGAAGGGAGTGCGCGGCTTCATCGCGTCCGTTGAGACGCCTAAAGACCTGAGCATCTACTCCACCGGAGAACGAGTGAGCATTGACTTGTTCGTAAACGGCAGATTACGGGAAACCGACATCGTAAAACACCTCTCTATTGCGAAAGTCGCGGAGAATTATCTATACGGTCAGATACACATCGACGACCTCGATGGGTCTGTCGATCGCTTTACTACAAGTCGCGAAGGAATTATTGCTGACGATCAGAAATATGAGGCGCATCTGAAGACCTTCAGAAAAGCTCTCGATAAAATCATTCGCGAATGGGACGTTCTTCGTCGCAAATACAGACTCGACGGGAATCCCGAAGACCCCATCTTATCGAAAAGGGAACGGAAATCAGGTGAGCTCTATAACGTGGTCGCCGGTGAATACAACCCGCCAAAGAAAGGGAGGAAGCCTAATCTGGTTGACGGCTGGGTCAACGACCTGGCGGAGGACGCACGTTTCAATTTCGGTTCGTATGCTGAATGCTTTATGTCGGAGAACCTGATCAGGAAGCTTGCGCAGAAAAAGAAAATCTCGCTGTCGAAAGAAGCGAAAGAAGAAGTCGCCAAGTGGAAGAAAGTTGAGAAAGAAATGAAGGGCAAAGGCAATCTCAGTATCGGTATAAGACAAGCGAGTTCCGATCTGGGATACTTGTCGATGAGCCACCTCGCGAATCTTGTCGACAAGAAAGATCCCGCAAAAGAAGCGTGTCTGGCTCGTGACGCGAACGAATACCGCCCGATTAGAGACGCTCTTGCGCACACGGCACTTTTGACCGACGTTGCAAAGAAGAAGCTCACGAGCGTATTCGAGAATGTCAGGGGGCGTGTTCAGACTCTGATTGCGGGCAAATAACGACTATGCGTAAATACAACAGCAAGGACGCCTATAATTTCTACAAGAAGTTTATTTACAACGAGGAGAAACAGTCTCTCTTTAAGCAGCACAACTTGCCGATAGCTGGCAGCATCCCATCAATCGACTGGGAGCTTTTCGGTGCCATCCTCACGGGAGATGACCATAAAACCAGGTACGGCTCGGACTTGGAACACCACGAGATCAAGTCATCGGTGGGAGTATCGAGTTTTGAGTATCAATATCACTTGCACGGCGGTATTCAAAAGTTGGCCGACGACATGAAAGTAGACCACATATTTATTTCCTACAGTCCCGACTACAAGAATATTGAGGTTCGGATGATTGAAGGCGCCGCCCTAAAAGAGAAGTTTGAAAGCTGGCTTCCAGGATTGAAGGCCAATTACGAAGGGGCGAACCGCAAACAAAGATACCGCCGTAGCATTGCCTACGGGATAGTGAAAAGAATCGGAAAAACTATAATGAAAGTTGAGGGCGGCGAGCTGACGGGACTTCTAGAGTAGGTTGTAGGAACGGGTTCAGATAGTGCTTTCCTATCCATTCTAGAGCAGGGACACACACGGCGTCGCCAAAACCAAATAGGACCTGGTTCAGTGAGAGCGTCGAATCAATTTTGAAGTCGCCAGCGCCCATTAGACGCGCTGCCTCCTTTTCATTTATGAGCCGCGCATCGAATCGATTGCGTCCCACTCGGACTATGATTTGCCGCGCGCTCCCGCCTTTAGGGGTACGAAGACAGCCAGCAATTCCGTCTGTCCTGAGTTCGGCGGTAGATTGAGAAGTGCCGTCGCGCAAGCGCATGCGCCTGAAAGCCGAGTAGTATGAGTATTTCCTTTGTGCCATCTGGCTATCGATCAATTCGCGATGATGGCTGTGCATCTGGTCGTATAGGTATTGTGACCTATCCTCAGTCCACCACTGTGCTGTGTAATCTACGATGTCTTCCAATACCGAGTTCCGCTTTGGTAAGTTTGGCAGCTGTTGGAAGAACCACCGGAGATCGCGGTTCTTGACGATGAAGTCGATTATCTTTTGCGGCCTAGCGTCAGAGCTTCTCATTTGATACTCCTGCATGAGGTCGTCGCGGTCTACTTTCCCGATAACACTTCCGTGCACGCCCACCATAAATAGCCGTACTCTGCTCTGTGGTACGAAGTTTGACGCATCTACTCTTAGCAAGTCTACGTGATAGCCGAGATCGTTGAGGGTTCTGAGTACTAGGCGAAGGTCGTTTCCGTCGTCAGATGTGAGAAGTCCCTCTACGTTCTCCAATAATACGAAAGGGGGTGACGTTTTCATCTCATTTAAAATCCTAGCGAAGTGCCAAAAAGCGGATGACTCGCCTTTGTGAATACCTCCTCGCGCGCCTGCGACAGATAGATCTGTGCATGGGAACGAAGCATGCGCCAACATCACGCACGGCACATTCGCGCCCTGTGTCTGTGCGATATCCTCCGTGAGATAGTGACCTTCGCCGAAATGATTGTTGTAAGCTGCCGCCTTGTCCTTGTCGTAATCAAGTGCATACACAGTTTTCCAACCGGCACGCTCAAGCCCCATGCTGACTAGACCGATCCCTGCGAAGAAGTCGGCTACTGTCCTGCTCTCAAAATTAAGCATCCGACGCATTTAGTTAATTGTACCGCACGCATGCGAACGTTTGGTGAACGGTGTGTACATCAAACGCTTGGTATTGCGGGATTTGCGAACGGCGAGGGCGTAGAAAGTGAGGTTCTAACGTCGTACAATAGGGCGGACCAGACAGGAAATTGCAAGCCGGAAAGAGCCGCCTCGCTTCGCTCGGCGGCGCGGCAGGTTCGGGCTATTTCAAGTATTTATTCGGGACTAAAGACTAAAGCGGCAGATCGAACGAGAGGGCACCGGGGCCAGTGACGACAAGGGAGATCGCCATTACAAGGGCCAAAAGTGCGGTACCGAATGCGACGGCGCGCAAACGCGGTAAGGCAAGTTCTGCAATAAGTATCATGCTTGCGCCGAGTGCGGCGGGCTGCGTCCATGCTCCTACCCCGATCGCTACGGCCGCTGCAATTTCGAGTGCGCCGAGCGTACGTTTGCTTGTGTCAGCGTCGGAAGAGAAGTGGCGCCAAGCGGAGTATGCCAGTGTGAATGCGAGCGCGACACGAAAGAAAAAGACCGAGAATGGTGCCAGGAAGAGAATGTCTGGGAAGAATGAAAGCATGCGACGATTATATCATCCCTGTGATATGGTGCCGACATGAAGGAGGTGGCCGTATTGCTCCACAATGTCCGGAGTTCTCACAACGTCGGTTCGATATTCCGTACAGCAGACGCGGCGGGTGTTTCCCACATGTATCTGTCGGGATACACGCCGCGTCCCGTCGATCGATTCGGGCGCGTGCAGAAGGGGATAGCCAAAACCGCGCTCGGTGCGGAGCGTTATATCCCATGGGAATACAACAAGACTCCCGATGCTTTTTTATCGCGCTTGAAAAAGGAAGGCTGGACGATCGTCGGTGTCGAACAGGATGCGCGGGCGCGGGATTATCGTGCGTTCAGAACAAAAAAGCTGGTGCTGTTTATTTTCGGCAACGAGGTACGCGGCGTCTCGCGAGAGATTCGTCGTCGATGCGATGCTCTGATAGAAATTCCCATGCACGGGAAGAAAGAGTCGCTCAATGTATCGGTGGCCGCAGGAATTATTTTGTTCAATGCTGTTCAGTAGGTGAACACGTCGACGATCTGTCCCTGATCATCAAGCAGGCGGATCACATCGTGCGTGTTCCGCCACAATTCTGTGCGGAACCCCAAGTAGACGCGCCACGAGGGAAGTCTGAACGTTGGATCATTGCGGTGTATGTTCGTGCAACCATTGTACGAGAAATTGTTGGCGATGAATGAGCGGCACGCGGGGGAAAGTGTGGCGGGAACGGTCGGAGGGAAGTGGCATGACTGAAGTGTACGTATGTAATCAATGCAGTTGTCGCCGTAGATGCGGATGTTGTCGGCCGTTACGGGCATTGCTTCTGACGGTGAGGGGCATTCCGCGGAGAGTTCGGGCGTGAAAGATTGGAGTTCGTTGAGGTATCCCGTGCATATATTTTCCTGGAACGATGTGCCGACGGGGGAGGTGCCTGTGAGAACGGTGGCTGACGCGCCGGGTTCAAGGGAGATCGATTGTACATTGTTTACGACACCGAGCATGAAGTGCGGTGCTCCGAGAGGGATGTTCACGCGCAGTCCGGAAACCGCGCTTTGCAGGAACCAACCCGCAAGCGAGATCGGGACGCTATTGTTGGGCGGTGCAGCAAGTCCTACGTATTCCCCCGCGGTGTCACTCTCAGTCGCGTTGCTGTCGGTAATCATGACCTTTCCCACATACGGTGAGGGATCGCCGAATGTCTGCGCTTTTGCGATGTCCGGCCCGTATTGCGCTTCGATGGCGGCACGCTCTTCTTCCTGCGTATCCTGATTGATGCGATCTGCTTCGCCCACGTAGTCTGAAATATCCGGTCCGCGCGTGAGAGAATCGGATTGCCACGGCAAGGTGATCGCCATGCCGGTGGAACTGCCGTTGCCGAGGATGATATTAACGGGATTTACGAAATCTTTGGCGGTGCGAGCGGCGGCCGATAGGCCGCCGCTCCAGAGCCAAAAGATAATGAGGGCGATAATGAAGATGGAAAGCGAGATGACAAGGACCCGTTTGATCATACGGATCTTGTCTGCGAGCGTAGCAAGTAGCTAGAAAATCGAGCACCCGGCACCTTTTCGAAAAAACGGGACCTCATATCGGTTTTGAATAGAAGCACACTCATTGTACCACTCGGGATTGTCGTGCGGAAAAGGTGCCGGGTAACAGATCTCTGATTCACGTCGTTCGTAAGAGCTTTGTTAGTTCTTCGCGGGCGATATCGGCATCACTCCACGGGATCTTCTCGCCGCGCGGCCCGCAAATGCACGGATCGGTACCTTTGCCGGTGATGAGGACCGCATCTCCCGTATGTGCGAGCTCAAGTCCGCGCCGTATGGCCGCGCGGCGATCCATGATGATCTCCGGCGCGCGCTTCATGCCTTCGGCGAGCGCGTCGACGATCGCGCGCGGGTCTTCGTCGTACGGATCTTCGTTGGCGAGAATGACCCGGTCACAGTGAGTATCGGCAAGACTTCCCATGACGGGACGTTTCCACGTATCACGCCCCCCGCCCGTTGCCCCCATGACGCAGATCTTTCGTGTGCTCTTGTACGCGTCATACAGTGCCTCAAGCGAATCGGGCGTGTGCGCGTAATCGATGACGACAGCGAAATCTTGCCCCGCTTCCACCCGCTCCGCGCGACCGGGAATGCGCGCGACGTTCTCAAGCGCACGTGCGATCACCGGAGATGCAATACCAAATGCGTGTGCCACGGTAGCGGCAGCAAGCGCGTTCTTGAGCGAGAATTCTCCGGGAAGACGCATCGTAATCCTCGTGCCCCCGAACGTAAAATATCCACCACGCTCATCGGCAAACCACGGCAAATGTCGGGTAAGTGAAAAGGGGAGTGAGCATTCAACGGGCAGTGCCAGATACCGACCGCTCTCCTCGTCGTCGGCATTCGCCACAATGATGCGGGGGCGCTTTCGTGATCGCACGAGCTGACGTCCGATCTCGAACTTGGCATTCGCATACGCTTCGTACGAGCCATGCGATTCGATGTGTTCGGGCGCAAGGTTGGTAAAGACGAGCGCGTCGAACTCAATAGCGCGGTGGCGGTATTGCTTCGCGCCTTCCGAAGTCATCTCAAGGATCGCGACCGTACATTTTTTGTTGAGCGCGTTGCGGAGGAAACGTTGGATAAAAAATCTTCCCGGCATCGACATCCGCATCGTATTCGGCGCTGTATCTCCCCCGATCTTGATGCGGATTGAGTTGAGAAGCGCCGTTGCATGACCCGCTTCTTCAAAGATCGCGCTGATGAGTTCGGTTGTCGATGACTTTCCTTTTGTGCCCGTAACGGCGATGAGGGTGAGTTTGCGGGAGGGGAATCCGTATCGCAGAGCGCCGATGTGCGCAAGAGCAAAATGGTACGCAGATACCACGAATGCAGGTGTCACCTTTTTCAAAAATCTTTTCACGTGTGCCATTGGCGTTATTTTCTGCCGAGAAGGCGCAGGGCTTCGCGCAAGCGCTCGCTCGAATGCTCTATCTCGCGCGGTACTTTCCGCAGCGCATCGCGCGCCTCGGCCTGGGAGTATCCGAGCGCACGCATCGCTTCGAGCGCCTCTCCATCGCCCTTGAGCGCTGCCGCAGCCCCCTCGGTCGATGCACCTACTTTTTCCTGCAACTCAAGCACGATCTTTTCCGCGGTCTTTCTCCCGATGCCGGAGACTTTCGTCAGGTACGACGCGTTGCCTCCCGCGATCGCACTGCGCAACGTTTCGACCGTCGCGATATCGAGAATAGCGAGCGCGGATTTTGGTCCGATACCCGAGACGGTGAGCAGGAGTTCGAACAGCCGGAGTTCCTCCTCAGAAACGAACCCGTACAGATCAAGGGCGTTTTCCCGTACGGCCAGATGGGTCCAGAATGCGGCGTCCTTTTCGGGTTTCAGTGTAGCGAGTATCTCGCGCGTCATTGACACCTTGTATCCGACACCTCCCGCCGAAATTATCGCAAATCCGGTGCGTACTGCCGACACGGTGCCCTCCAAATGTCCGATCATGTGCCCATCATAGCGCAATTTGCACCGTCCCCGCATCTCGTGTACTATGCGCGCGAAATGGCAAACACGAGTTCGGCAAAGAAGGCACAACGGGTGGCAGAGCGCCGCCGTGTAATTAATGTGCGTCACAAAAAGACGGTCAAGGATGCCTCCAAGCAGCTTGAAAAGCTTGTTGCGACAAAGAACGCAAAACAGTCTGCTGCCGCGCTCTCTGCTCTCTATCAGGCAATCGACAAAGCTGTGAAGACGGGAATTCTCAAGAAAAACACCGCTGCGCGGATGAAGTCCCGGGCCGCAAAGCAGGTGAGGTCCGTCTCCTAGGGGATGAGGTTCCAGTAGGGATCGTCTCTTGCCGTTACGTTTTGTGCTCCCGGTAGGAATCGAACCTACATTTCAACCTCCGCAAGGTTATGTCCTATCCATTGAACGACGGGAGCTATGGAGGAGTGACATGTGAAAGCTTTGCTTTCACATGTTCTCCGACTGACGCTTCCGCACGGGCGTACGGGAGCTAACGAAAGAAATGTAACATATTTTCTCGTTTCTCCACATTTTTCATGAATTCGGTATTGCGGAGAGGTCTCTGTGGCCCCATGATTGCGATATGTTCCGATCCGCAAAACGCGGCTACTCTGTATTGCCTGCACTGGTTCTCGTTGCGGTCTTGGGGTTTGTGGCGGCGGGAGTGGAGTATGGATCTCCAACGATCAACAAGGCCGCACTCACCGCCGCCGTCGATGCAAATGTTGGAACTCCGGCAACTACCCCAGCGCCCAGCAGTGAAAAAGTCGATTTGAAGGCCGAGACCGTTACTTGTAACGGGGCGCAAGTCACCGTTGGGTATGCATGTACTCAAAAGGGGAAAACATCCGAATTGAAAACTTTACAGCAGACATGCCAGCCTGGGTTTTCGTATGAAATACGCGAGAAAGATGGCGAGGCCACAATAACGCCCAAAGCTGACAGACCCACTTCATGCGGACGTGTGGCGAAATGCCCTGACAGGTCCGAAGCGAGGCGGGGAATTGTGGAAATTGGGCAGAAATGTGAAGTGAAGTACTGTCCCCCTGAAGGGATAAAAGGTGACTGCAAAAAGGTGGGGGATGTTAATCCTGGCGAGAATTTGGGAGTGGCGGATAAAAGGGCGACCGGTCTTGCCAGTTTAATTAAGGACTCAACTCCCGAGGATGCTCAAAAGATCATGCAACAAGTCCCGGCAGCTGATCGGCCTGGTTTAAGGGATGCTTTTGCTGCCGAGGGAGCAAAAATCGAGGATGCGCGGACGGCAAAGGCTGCAGACGTTGCCTCGGCGCAACAGAGACTAGAACAAATCATCAAGAACTGTGAGTTCGATGGAGCGGTTTGTACTCCCGAGGCCAACCCTTCAGTGAAAGAGGCGCAGGATGGGTTGGATGCAGAGAATAAACGGCTTAAGGAACTTGAGCAGCAGAAGGACAGGCTTGCAGCGGCGCAGGTAGCTCTCCAGCCGGGTCGGCCAGACCCCAACAAGCCTTACTATTTGGAACAAACGGACGAGAGCGGTCGAAAACTGTGGTGCGATCAGAACGGGAATTGCAAACCCGCAGACCAATTTACTCCGCCTCCCGGACAAGGCGGATCTTCGTCGGGGGCCGGTGGATGTCAAGACGGCAAATGCACAGCGGGAGATATCGTACCAAAAGATTTTCATTGTATTAGGAGCGTACAGCCGGTCATTGTTCATCCGGTTAAGGCGGGCTCGGTATTTCCTACAGGCTGTTACAACGATCGCAATGCACCGCCGATCAGCACATTTCCGTCTGGTCCCCGCAATACCACCGGGTTTGGGGGCGGTTCCGGCGCTGGTTCCCTAGGCTCGCTCTTGAGCGGTCTTGCGAAAGCGCTGGGTGGGGCGATGGGCGCACCTCAACCGCCGAAACAGCCCCCACAGACGTGTTCGACCGACCCGAATATCTACGCGCAGCAACAACAGCAATATCAGCAGGCGCAACAGCAGTACAACTACCAGTTGCAGCAGTACAACTATCAGCAACAGATGCAACGGTACAACAGTAGTTACTACGGTTCTCAGAACTACACATCACTGCCACCGCAGCCTGTACAGCCGCAGCCCTGTAACCCATCGACAGGCCAGCAGTGCACCGCGCAGCCTGCGCAACCGCCCGCGTCCAGTTGCTCCGTTGGCTATTGGAAACCGACGTACAATGGCGTCTGTATAACGAACTGGCAGTGCACATCGGTCGAGCAGCTCAAGGCCGAGATCTCCTGCCAGCCCAAAGTCGCTGATGCCGGTATGACCCTCGCTATCTCGTACGCATGTTCCTCAGGCACCGCGACGAGCAGCGCATTTCAAGTCACGACACAACCATCCGGCTCGGCGACGACGACCGTCGCCTCGCCCCCCGCTGGCACCAATGCCGCTACCTACGGAATCACCTGTGTTGACGGGGGCAAAACCGCAGGCGCCCAGTGTTCGATACAGGTAAGTAAGGCGTTCATCATTCTCGTGGGTAATCCAAAGACCGTGAAAGCGAACGGTACCTCGCTCCTCGGCTGGATCACGACCGGTATGAAATCATGCGTCGTATCGAGCCCCGATCAGGCGGATTTCACCGCGCGCAATTTCTTCAATACGAGTCCGAGCGGCACCGCGACGACTTCACCGATTTCTTCGCAGGCAACATTCCTTTTGCACTGCGAGACTCTCGCTGGTGGTACGAAAGATGCGACGACCACGATCTCGATCGCTCAGTAGCCGCGATCTATAGTCCGAAAAATTCCAGTATCTTGTGTGCGATCGGCTCTTTCATCGGTACCTCATTCGCGTGTTCGCGGAGGTATGTGCGCACTGCATGAGGATCGATATTCTCAAGGGGGATAACAAGGTTGGGCGCCATGATCTTGGTGGTGTCGACGAGCAGCGTCGGATGCGCTCCGTTCTCTTCTTCAACCCAGAATGAAATAATTTCCTCAAAACGGTGCAAAGTGCCTCCGACGCGTATCCCGCGGTCGGAAACCTCGAACTGTACGAGGTTCGGCGGCACTTTGGCGAGCATACCGAGCACGGTCGCCGCGATGAGAATGAGTAGCCCGAACAGAATGTCGTGGAAAAGAACGCTGGTGAGTGCAACGGAAACCGCCACGATCCCGAGCGCCCAAAACCAGTCACTCCCGCGCGGGATGTGTTCGTGTTCGTATGCGCTCCAGCGCAGCACCGTTCGTGATGGCGGCATGACAAAATCATTCTATCATTCTGCGCATGCGCGGGATCGGCTAACATGGTACAACGATGCCGGAGGGGTGCCAGAGTGGTCTAATGGAACAGTCTTGAAAACTGTCGTCTCGGAAACGGGACCGTGAGTTCGAATCTCACCCCCTCCGCCAATGAAAGAAAAACCGAATGAAATAAGAATATCTTGGGCTCGGCTTGAGAAGCTTGCGGACGTGCTTGTCGCGCAGGTCACGGGAAGCGGTTTTAAACCCGATCACATAATCGGCATTTCAATGGGCGGACTTATTCCGCTTGCGCTCGTTGCAAGAAAACTCGGCATAGGAAGTGTTTCGACAGTGTCGGCTTCTTCGTACCATGAAAACACAAAAGAGAAGGGAGAGGTCGTCGTAACAGGTTTCTCCGATACGTTTGTGCGCGGGAAACGCATTCTCCTTGTGGACGAGATCGCTGATACGGGGGAGACGCTCAAGGCGGTATCAAAGATCCTGAAGGAGCAGTGTGGCGCACACGATCTGCGCACGGGAACGCTCACGGTGAACAAGGCGCACTGCCGCACGCATCCGGATTTCTCTGCTCTTGAAGTAGACGCATGGGTCGTTTTCCCATGGGATACGAAATAGATATGAACACCTACGGTGGCATTGTGCAAAAGGGCACGAAGCGCGCGGCAGATCTTGGATATCGTACGATCAATATTCCTTTGAACGACAGAACGGTGTCAGGGATCTATGTGGCGAAGGTAAAAGTGGGCGATGAGGAATATGAAGCCGCCGCGTATGCCGATCGAAAAAGGAAGGTCTTGGAAGCGCACCTGCTCGATTTTTCGGCTGACCTCTATGGATGGAATGTGACAATAGAATTGTTGAAGAAAATACGGGGACACAAGAAATTTACAGATGGCGGGGATTTGCGGAGAGCTATCACGGACGACGTCGCCGCAGTCCGCGCGTATTTTCGAAAGTAGAACGGAACTATGTCGACATGACGCCTTGTCGCGATGCTGAAGCTCTCCCGCGTGAAATCGAGATGAGAAGCGGGGTACGACCGCACGGGTGTGACGTGGCGAAGCACACGGTGTACTCTAGTCCAATGACCCGCATTATGGTTTTTGGTACATTTGATATGGTCCACGAAGGCCATGCAGATCTTTTCAGGCAGGCGCGTTCGCTGGCCGAAGATCCGCATCTGATAGTTTCCGTCGCGCGCGATTCAAGTGTTGTGCGGGTGAAAGGTGCGATGCCAAAGCACGGAGAGGTTGAACGTCTTGCGATCGTACAAAACAGCGCACTCGTCGACGAAACGGTGCTCGGCGATGAAGTGGGATATCTCGCGCACATTCTTGCGGCAAACCCGGACATCATTGCGCTCGGCTACGATCAGGAAGGGGAATATGTCGAAAGTTTGCAGCGTGACTTGGGAAATGCCGACCTTTCGACGAAAGTGGTGAGATTGGAAGCCTATCAGCCGGACAAATTTAAGACTTCGAAGCTCATATGAAATACCTCGGTATAGACTATGGTTCAAGGCGTGTCGGTGTTGCCGTTTCGGATGCTGAAGGCACGATCGCGTTCCCACGCATGACCCTCGTGAATGACGATCAACTCTTCGCACGTCTTCGCGAGGTGATAGAAAAAGAACACATCGGAATGCTCGTCGTTGGCGACACGCGCTCGCATGGCGGCGTCGATAATCCCGTTACTCCGGAAGCCGAAGCATTTGTCGCGACGCTCGAGCGGGAAACAAAACTGCCCGTTGAGCGCGTGTGGGAAATGTGGAGTTCTATTGAAGCCTCGCGCTATGCTCCCGAAGGGAAGGAGCACGACGACGCGGCCGCGGCGGCTATTATCTTGCAGCGGTATTTAGATATTCGCTCTGGTACGGTAGAGTGATCTTATGACAGACGAGATCTCATACGACGATTTTGCGAAGCTCGATATCAGGATCGGAACGGTTGTGGCTGCGGAATTGGTGCCGGAGACCGATAAACTCATCAAATGCACGATCGATTTTGGAGACATGGGGCAGCGGACGATCGTTTCGGGGATCGCGCAGTGGAAAAAACCGGAGGAGCTTGTAGGGCGTCAGTTGCCCTACATCGTGAACCTCGCCCCGCGGACACTCCGCGGGATTGAAAGTCAGGGCATGTTGCTTGCGGCAAGCGATGAGAATGGTGTCGCGCTCATTAATCCGGAACGCACCGTCCTCGCTGGCACCAAGTTGCGCTGATTCGTTGCTATACTTATTGACGATGAAGTTGTTTGGTCCGACCTCCCAAGCCGCAGAGAGTATACATAAGGCTTCGCACACGCTTGCGCGATGGTTTCCTACGCCCGAGCTCATACTCCCGCGCGCAGCGGGCATCGATATTTCGGATGCGTCCGTGAAATGGATCGTACTTGCCCCGCGTAGTGACGGGTATTGCGTTGAGACATACGGAGAGGAGCCGATCCCGCCGGGGACGGTCGTCAACGGCAACGTCAAGAATGTTGAGGTGCTCGGACAGAGTCTTCGGAATGTCAAAAAACGTCTTGGCGGTATCGAATGCGCTCACTCAGCGTTGCCAGAGGAAACAGCGTACATCTTTGAGATGAATGTGCCCGAAGGGTCATCACGTAAAGAGATCATGAATATGATCGAATTTGAGTTTGAGGGCCGCGTTCCGATCGGCCCAGATGCCGCGGTATTTGATTTTGATGTTATCCCCGAGCGCGGGGTGGGAAAAGAGATCGGGGTTGTGGTGTTTCCGCGCGAGCTTGCCGAAAGTTATGGGGCGGCGTTTGGCGCAGCAGGCATCAACCTTCTCTCTCTTGAAGTCGAGGCACGTTCTATCGCGCGTGCGGTCTCAAAAAACATTCCCAATGAGCCCATCACACTGCTCGTCGATTTTGGTCGCGCACGCACCGGTTTTGCCGTATTAAAACGCGGTATTCCGATATTTACTTCGACCGTTGAGGTGGGTGGTGACACGGTCACGAAGGCGCTCAGGGAGAAACTATCGCTCTCCGAGCAGGATTCCGTTACTTTCAAAAATGAGCAGGGACTCCAGTCTACGGGCAACGCAAAATCCCCGGGGCTTGAGGCCGTTACCGCAGCCGCTTCCGTACTTGCCGACGAGGTAGCACGCCACTACCACTATTGGGACACTCGTCGCAACGACCAGGGGGAACGCATGACGCCGGTAGGACAGGTAATTCTGGTCGGAGGGAGTTCAAATTTGAAGGGACTCTCGGATTATATTGCGGGACGTATTCAGGCCAACACCACGCTTGGAAATGTGTGGCAGCACGTATGTTCTTTTGAAGAATACATTCCTCCGATCAACAAACGTGCGTCACTTCAGTACGCGACAGCCATAGGCTTGGCGCTGCGCCAATATTCTTTATGAGCAATGTGCTCCCCCGTGATATGCAAAAGACGGTATGGCGGATGTATCGCGCACGGTTCATTGTGGCGGGATCATTGATCGCGCTCGGAACGGCGCTCATTGCGGGGTTAGCGCTCCTGCCGATATATGTAGCACTTCATGCGGGAGAAGTCTCAACATCGGCGTCTTCGCGTGAAGTAAAAAATTCCGAAGTGCAAGCGGTCCGCACGGAAATCCTGCGTGCCCAATCTCTTCTTTCGACACTCGCCCCGTTTGCGCCGGCCACCACGACCCCCTCCGAGGCAATTGGCGCGGCGCTCTCACTTCGTCCCAAGGGTATCTTGGTCGATCGCATCAGCTATACGCCGGACATTCGGGGCGAAATTGTGATCGTCGGACTCGCGCCGACGCGCGACGCGATCAATGTGTATCGACAGACGCTTCAGGCGGACCGGCATTTTAAAACTGTCTCGGTCCCTATTGGCGATCTTGCCGGTACCCAGGACGGCCGGTTTTCCGTGACGTTGCTCGGTGATTTTTGATGATATGAAACTCGACCTCAGATACATTGGATGGCCCCTGCTTTTGCTCACGGTACTCGTGTGGGTGGGTGTGGGTATGTTCGCACAGACTATTCTCGCTGATGAAGAGAGTCAGGTTTTTCGAATGCAGCAAACGCAGGAGGCGGAGAATAAAGATGCAAGCACCATACGATTGCACGCGCTCGCGCAGGACACAGAGCAGAAACGCGGGCAGCTCGATGCCATTCTCCGCGTGGACGTTGTCTCCATCGTGGATATGATCGAGGCCGCGGGAAAGGCGGCCGGAGTAAAGCTCATCGTGAATAATGCGCAGCCCGAGAACACACCACTTCCGCAGACGGCAAACGGGACTCAGGTGATCGTTACCGGCTTTGTTGTTGAAGCGCAGGGCACGTTTGCCTCGCTCATGCACCTCATTCGGTTATTCGAGACATTTCCGCTGCCCTCAAAGATCGGGCGATTTGACATGGAGCGCATAAGCGCCACGGGTCCGGGAACATCAGGAGGATGGCGCATAAATGCCCATATCCGCATTTTAACAACCTCAGACACCTCCTCATGAAATTTGATATCAGCATGTTGGGCGCATTTGGTAGTGCGGTATCACATCGCCACGAACCCGAAGGGATCCGCGTGTTGTCCAATGTGTACTGGCGCGCGCTCATCGTCACGGCATTTCTCGTGACCGCATGCGTGCTTCTCTACAGCATCTGGGGGCTTATGCGGGTTTTGAATAATCTTGGCGCGACATCCGGCGCGTCCGCTCCACCACCATCCGCGCTCGATCGGGCGGCGCTTGATGCAACGGTGGCCGGATTTGAAAAGCGACAGGAGCAATTTGATCTGCTCAAAAAGAATCGGGGAACAGCGATCCCTGATCCCTCGCGTTGACCGCGGTGTCTTGTGCGGCTAGGATTGGGAAGCTCGCCGCCCTCGTAGTTCAATGGATAGAACTGCGGACTTCTAAGCCGTCAATGTTGGTTCGATTCCAACCGAGGGCACCACATAGGAAATTGCAAGGTGGAGCTCGCCGCCTCGCAGGGCGCGGCGGCTAAAACCCATTGCAGTTTCGGGCTGAATTCGAATTGGCGATTTCGCTTTTGGGAAAAAGAAAACTTTTTGTCATACAGAATCAAAAATTTTGAGTTTGTAATTTGCCAGCCCGCGACTACGTTTGTTTGACGTATCTAAAAATCATGGTATGATGACACTAGCTGTACCGTGGTGGTGCGGCTCTTTCAGAACTCGGAGAGTTCAAAGGAGCGGAGCTCCAGAAAGGACGTGTCATGCAGTTCTTCAATAGGAAATCAAACGACGAGAAATTGCGGGACGAGTTGCCGTGGCTGTGGGCCCTCGACGATATGTGGTCGCCGCGCGCCAGAATCACGATGAATGACCTTACCGCTTCTTGGGAAACCTGGCTCGGTAATCCTTGGCGTAAGGGGGGCGAATGGTGGGCCAAGGCGCAATTCGGCGTTCTACATTGCGTCAGAAAACTCGAACTGGTGGGTGATCAGCAACGTCTAAGCTCTGAGGCTTTTCCGCCGCCCTTCAGTATTGCAAAGGCTGCGCTTGAAGCCTTCCCGCTCGGCGACGACATCGAATACGTCGTGTTGAAAACACTCTACGAGGTATCTGACGGCAAATTCTACGAATATGTCGTCTTTCGTGCCCCACGACGCGGAGTGGAAAATCTAAGAAAGATTTTCGAACGGCTGACCATGGCCGTCTGATCTCGAACCGCACGCCGCCTGACATGTTGTGCAGGTCGCTCGGAGAATTCTCGTCCCCGGCTTCGGTCGGGGACTTTTTTGTGAAAGAACAAAATTGTGCGCTCTGCGCTCAAACCTAGTCCGCCAAAGAAAAACTTGATATTGTCAGCGGTGCGGCTTCGCCGCTCCGTTTTCCTGCGGGGGTTTTGCGCCGCCGGTGGGGGAGGGGTGCCAGGTTCGAGCTATTTCAAGTATTTTGCACATCTTAAAAATGCGGTGGGCGGTACAGGACTCGAACCTGTGACCTTTCGCG
>CAYIDD010000004.1:0-23302 GCA_964362175.1 uncultured Candidatus Saccharibacteria bacterium
GAATGGCGGAGGTGATGCTAGAGAGGATGGTGGTGCCGGTGACGGTGAGGTTGGTAGTCGTCGCCTGCGTACTCGTTGCGTTCACCGTGACGAGATTGGTGATGGTGCTTGAGGCAGCGTTCACCAAGATGCCGTCGCCTGCGGTGAGTGGTGAGAGGTAGGCTCCCGCGTCGGTCCAGTTGGAGCCTCCTCCCGTGGGCCACGTGGTGCGGCAGATGTCTCCGGTGAGACAGAGCGCGGTGGTGGCGAAGGTGGTGGAGGTGGCGTTGGTCGAGGTCGCGTTACGTGCGGTGAAGTCTTGGAAGGTGGAGGAGGCGGTGGCGAAGAGGTTGCCGAAGAATCCGGTGCCGGAGACCGTGATGGCGGTCGAGGATGCGTACGGGAGTACGGAGGCGGTGGTGGAGGTGGCGACGAGGTAGTTGACCGTGGGAGAGGTGGAGGCAGCGAGCGCGCCTGCTCCCGTTGAGTAGATCCAGCCCTGTCCGAATGATGCTGCGCCCGTGCCGCCGTTGGTGACGGCGAGGGTGGTGGTCGCCTGGACAACGCCGTTCGTTGCGAAGAGGGTGCCAGAGAAGGTGCCGAGGCCAAGTGTCGTGGTGGTGGCGTTTGTTGCAACGAGCGAAGATGTGTATATATTCGTCGAGGTCGAATTGCTGGATGTCGCATTCACCGTGACGAGATTGGTGATGGTCGAGGAGGCGGAGTTCACGAGGATTGATACGGACGTCGTAGGAGACAAGGCTCCTGCGAAAAGTTCCCAACCCTGTCCGAAGGAAGATCCGCCGCTATCACCCGTGATACAAACGCCATCAATCGCAAAACATCCGTCAGCGATATCAAGACCGTTTACAAAGGTTGAAGTACCCGTACCCGTCACAGCAAGCGAGCTTGCGGAAATACTCGTACTCGTAATAGAACCCCCTCTTATGACGGGAGTTTCGAGCTCAAGATCTTTGAGACGTTCGATCCTCCCCATCTCACCGGTGACCTGATAGACGGTGGTCGTCTGCGTTGAATTCGCAGCAGAAAAACTGAGCATTCGCGAAGAGAGTTTGTTGTCGAGTTCGGTGAGTTTTTCATTGAGGATTTCTTCGGTGAGACCTCCGACACTCACGATCCGCTGGGTCTCGAACACCCGCTCGATGATAGTTGGTCGGTTAACAACGATTACCGAACCTGAAGACGGCGAGGTAGTGGCGCGGGTCTGGAGCGTACTAACGATGCCCCTTGTTCTTGGCACGAGCCCGGTGTATGAAGCAATCTCTACGGTGACGGACGCCCTATCGATTCCCGCAATTCCTCCAAAGAGGAGGTGGAGCGGAGAAACGATGGAGTAAGCCAGGTTTCGCATGTTTTTTCCAGCTGCTTGTGTGAATCGAGCGGCAATATTCGGGATATCGGTCGTTATGACATTTTGTACTGCGGCAAGCGCATTCGCGGGATTTTCCGCCGCGGCCGCCGCGTGTCTCCGCGTATTATTTGCAAATGCGTAGATACCGCCGCCTGTGAGCGATCTGTATGATGTGAGTATCGAATCCGCCGCAAAGCGTGCATATCGCTGGTCAACGAGGGTTAGGGTGCCAAACGTCAACACAAGAGCGAGGGTAAGTGCGATGATCTTGTGAAAAAATTCGACAAAGGGTGAGATCGCGTGGACTGGCACATGCGCGCCCACGTGTGCGGGCAAGGCGAGAGCAGCATGCACTAGTCCGCCAGGCGCACCCGTAAACCGTTGCGCCTGAGGTGCCGTTCGTGATGCATGCTCGGCAATTGAGCTCGCCACTCTGCCGGCAATATCATGAGCACGATCAGTGATCGCGTATGCCTCGTGCCCGTGATCCTGTGGTCCTATCTTTCCTGTGCGATATTCGTGCGTGCGCTCGCGTATGAGAGATTCTTTGCGACGACTTTTTTCATACTCTTTGGACACAAGAAACGACTGGAATGACTCATCGTCGACATACCAATTTTTACCGACGCGGCGCCCGCGGACTTTTCCAGCCCGGCACAGGCGCGCGATGTAGTCGCGCGTCAGACCTGCCGATGACGCAGCATCATTGGCGGAAATATACGGCAGACCGTCAAAGAAAAGCTCCTCACTGGAAGCAAGAAATAATTTAAGGGACCTATCGTCGACATACCAATTTTTACCGACGCGGCGCCCGCGGACTTTTCCAGCCCGGCACAGGCGCGCGATGTAGTCGCGCGTCAGACCTGCCGATGACGCAGCATCATTGGCGGAAATATACGGCAGACCGTCAAAGAAAATTTTATCGTTCATGAGATGTCCGGACGCACGACTTATCTAGTATTCTAGTCCTAAAATCGGACAACCTGTTGATATCGAGTGCAAAAATGTGGGGATAAAAAAATATTAAAAAATTCGAAATAAAAAACTCTCTTCAACCAGAGCTCCAGAACGTAAACAAAATCGAAATACTCCTAGGAAAGCTTAGAATTTGATCAGGATCGGGCGTAATTAAAAAACTCCATACTCATGAGGAACATAGTCTTGTTCGCACGAGATACGTATTTAAAGTAAATCTCGGCTCGGTTGGATAGATCTCCGACACAAACCCGGAACCTGTTTACTGTCACTTCTTAAAGAGAAATACGACGACCCTATTGTTCTCTCCTATAAACGATCTCGGAGACAAAAAGATTGCGGAGCGCATCAACAACCGGACCAAGGACGGTGAGCGTACCGGGGAGAAATGCTCCTCTTTTGGTACTGCCGCCATTTTCAGGGTTAGAGCCGGCATACGTGGGGTCTTTCTTCAACAGCACAAAGCTCCCGACCGCCAAGATAGCTAAAACTACCGCGGCTCCTCCCAGCGTTGTGTAGAATGCAGCCTTTCCGGGCTTGCGATTTTTACCCTTTTCCTCGATTCTTTTTCCACGATAATGCTCGTGGGATTGGCCGGGGGGGGGTTGTTTGATCCGTATCGGTATGGTCGTGACATCATCTTCTGAAACGGCCGGTAACTCCTCTTCTGCCGTATGCCTTACGGGACTGTTATCCGGTATAAGTGGTATAAGATCACTGGTATCGCTCGTGTACGTAAGATAAGGTTTCTCGGCGTAGTTGGACAGATCGGAGAAATCGCCCCCCTGCCTTGGATTTGCTCCGGCCATAGTATTTTGTGGTTCTGAAGCACCGTCCTTTTTACGCGATATACCGACAGATTCCGATTGTACAGCTGCCAAAAGCCTGTCTTTCTCGGATTTATGCGCGAGAAGAGCCTCTCGATCGACGTACCAACGATTTCCAACCTGACGTGAAGTAACGGACCCACTTCGGGCCAACTGTCCTACATAATCCTGGTGGTATCCGGTTATCTTTGCAGCCCGTGGCGCAGAAATGTAATCTTTTCCCTCAAATGAGAGGACGGCATCCGGGTCCCTCTGTTGCGTACGCTCAGGCTGTTTAGACTTGTTGTTCGCAGAGTTTTTTTCGTACTCTTCCAAAGAAGTCAGCGATACGTGCCAAAGACCCCCGACCCGTTTTGCGTCAATGTAGCCTCCCCGGGCGAGTTGGCCTATGTAATCCTGCGCGTAGCCGCTTAGCTCCGATGCTCGTTTTGACGAGATGTACTGCACTCCACTGATCTCTATCTCGTTCGACATGCCCGCAGTATACCGCACGAGATAATCATGGGCATCTTGTTATGTGCATAAACAATTGCCTGAAATGCTCATCGTCCGAGATACCCAATTTTTGCGATATATCTCGGCGATAATGATCGTCTTGCCCGACCGTTGCGTTGGCGTGGATGGTATCTAAATTCGGGAGGAACGCGAGAGGGCCGGATGGTTCCGTTAGTTGGCAACCACTCAAAGTGCGGAAGTGGGACACTTTTATGCGTCTTGCAACAACTTTATGGTGAGTTCCCTCAAAGCGGATGGATCCATCGCCCCCTTGGTAACCCTCATTGATTGACCAATGAGGTATTGGAGTGCTGCGATCTTCCCTGCCTTGTAGTCTGCCACTACAGAGGGATTCGCGGAGAGTGTTGCTCTCACAATGGCCTCAAGACCACCCGCGGCATTGGTTTGCAACAAATTACCCTCCTCTGCGATCTCTACTGGATCCTTTCCCGTACTCACACAGGCCGTGAGTATGTCTTTCGCGGCACGCGAAGATATTTTGCGGCTGGACAACATGTCGATAATTTTACCGAAGTTACGTGCCGATATCGAAATCTCGGCACGTAATTCTGTATCTGGTTTTGCTGTATCTCGGATTATAAAGACCAGGTCGTTTGATACATAATTACTCGCGAGTGATACCCAGGGCGCACTGTTTTCATGGCCCGAAATTACCTCTTCAAAGAAGTCTCCTAGCTTCTGATCCCGTACAAAACTGTCGGCATCCTGCAATTTGACACCGATGGCTAAATATCGGGCTCTGCGTTCTGACGGAATTTCCGGCATTGTTTTGGAAAGATATTCAGATCTGTACTCTTCCAGTTCAGACAATCGTAAGCTCGGTAAATCCGGATCTGGAAAATAACGATAATCCGCACTGCCTTCTTTTATACGTTGCGGAAACGTGGATTGTTTCTTCTCATCCCATCCCCTTGTTTCCTGGACGACAACACTCCCGCTTTCCAGAAGCCTTACTTGTCGATCGATCTCGCACTCAACAGCCCTTTCCATTGCGCGAAAAGAGTTGAGATTTTTTATCTCAACTTTTGTTCCACGTCCACCATTTTTGCTTACAGAAATGTTTGCCTCAACACGCATCTCCCCCTTCTCCATGTTTGCATTACTGACGTCCAAATATTTCAACAGAAGCTGCAATTCCCGAGCAAAATCACCCGCCTGCTTTGCACTTGTAATGACTGGTTCCGTAACCAACTCCATGAGAGGAACGCCTGCGCGGTTGTAATCGATCGTGGTTCCTATTCCTTCTTCATGTATCGAGCTCGCGGTATCCTCTTCGAGATGAACGCGCGTGATCGCAACGCCATTAAGTTCCCCGCCAGAAACCAGCGGGTACTCATATTGGCTCAGTTGGTACCCCTTGGGTAAGTCGGGATAGAAGTAATTTTTGCGGTCGAATTCGGTGTAATCCGCAAGCTTGGCTTTGAGGGCAATGCCGACGCGTAACACATGCCGGACTGCCTCCTTGTTGATGACGGGGAGCGTCCCCGGGTGCGCAAGACACACGGGACAAATATTCACGTTGGGCCCCGCCGCATCGGCATCATTTTTGGAACAGCAGAACATCTTGGTTTTGGTCTTCAGTTCGGCATGGATCTCCAGCCCGATTGTTGGGACGTATTCGCTCATGTCGACACTGTACCATCCGAGATGGAGCCCTAAAAGGGGTCCCGCGACCGCTGGGCTTGAGTCACCTCACGATCCGCCATTCCCCGCTTGCCAAAAGCGGTTCTGCTTTCTTGTATTTCATTTCCCTATTCTCCTTGCCGTTCGTGATGACTACACGGTCGTTGCGTTCATACTCCTGCTTGCGTTCCCCGGCGTTCTGCGACGTGATCGAAAGCGCCGCCTTTTCGACAGCTCGTTGGGGCTGCGCCTGCACGCCACCGGACACTAGGTTGGGGAGCACACTTGCGACCTGCGTCAGGTAGGAATCTTCCATCGTTTGGAAGAGCTTTAGACCCTCCTTTTTGTACTCGACAAGCGGGTCACGCTGACCGTACGCGCGCAAATTCACTGAATTACGCAGGTACTCCATCGCTTCCAGATGCTCCACCCAGAGAAAATCGATGGTTTGTAGGAGGAAGCGCCGAACCATTGGGTAGAAGGATCCTCCAGATTCTCTTTTTTTCGTCTCAAGTGCCGCGGCGAATCCTTCATGCTCCGCTGCGATGCGTGCGAGCTCTTCGTCTATCGACGCGGTATTTCCCGTAAGAAGCATTCGTCGCCGTCCGTACACGCTCTGCCGTTGGATATTCAAAATATCGTCGTATGCGAGCACGTGCTTACGGGAATCAAAATTCAATTCCTCGATACGGGTCTGGGCCTTTTCGAGCGCCTTCGTGATCATCGAGTTGTAGATGGGCTCGTCCGCGGGGATCTTGAAGGTCCCCATCACGCACTTGATAATGTCGGATGCGAACACCCGCATGAGCGAATCCTCAAGTGAGACGAAGAACTGTGTTTCGCCGGGATCGCCCTGACGGCCGGAACGGCCGCGCAGCTGGTTGTCGATGCGGCGCGCCTCGTGTCGCTCCGTGCCGAGAACATACAGCCCGCCGAGCTTTTTTACCTCGTCATACGCCTCATCGCTCCCCGGATTACCGCCGAGTTTGATGTCGACACCGCGACCAGCCATGTTGGTAGCGATAGTCACCGCCCCCTTTCGCCCTGCTTGTGCGATGATCTCGCCCTCGCGCTCGTGATTCTTGGCATTCAATATCTCGTGCGGGATACCCTCTTGCTTGAAATGTGCCGAGAGTAGCTCGTTTTTTTCAACTGACACTGTGCCGACAAGCACTGGTTGCCCCTTCTCGTGCAATTCCCGTATATGCCGCGCAATAGCCTTCATCTTTCCGGTCTCCGTTTGAAAAATGAGGTCGTCATGATCCTTCCGTTGCGCGGTCTTGTTGGTCGGCACGACGACCGTGTTGAGGCCGTAGACTTTGTAGAATTCTTCAGAGCTCGTGACCGCAGTACCCGTCATTCCCGCCAACTTTCCATAGAGACGAAAGTAATTTTGGAACGTGATCGAGGCAAAGGTGCGCGACTCTTGTTGTATCGCCACCCCCTCTTTCGCCTCTATCGCCTGATGCAAGCCCTCGCTCCAACGGCGCCCCGGCTGCAAGCGACCCGTGAATTCATCGACGATAACGATCTGCCCATCTTTCACCACGTACGCTTTATCACGCTCAAAGAGTGCTCGCGCCCGGACCGCTGTTTCCAAATGGTGTACGTATTTGATCCCCGCGTCGGTGTAGATATTCTCTACACCGAGCGCTTTCTGCGCCTTCTCAATGCCGCTGTCGGTGAGCACGATCTGTTTGTGCTTGTGCTCAATCTCATAATCCTCCTCGGGAACGAGCGTCGCCGCAATCTTCGTAAATCGCTCGTAGAGCGATTCGGCGTCGGCAACGGGCGCTGAGATAATGAGCGGCGTCCGTGCCTCATCGATCAAAATGGAATCAATCTCGTCGACGATGGCAAAATGGTACCCACCTCGACTCGCTCGTCCACCCAGGCTCGATCCGGTCGAGACTGGCTCGTCGGGCGAGGCGGGCCCGTCTGTTTCCTGAAGTCGTTGACGCAAATGCGAGAGCTCGTACTCAAGGTTGTCCCGCAGATAATCGAAACCGAATTCGTTGTTGGTGCCATAGGTGATGTCGGCCGCATACGCTTCCCGACGCGTACAGGGACGCAAGAAATCGTACATGATCTTAAATGCTCCCACCTCATCGCGCTCTTGATCGTCGGACGCGTGTGACGGGTCATACAGGAAGGATGATTCGTGATTGATGACGCCGACCGAAAGCCCGAGCGCGTGGTAGATCTGCCCCATCCACACGGCATCACGACGAGAGAGGTAGTCGTTGACCGTAACGATATGAACCCCTTTTCCGGTGAGCGCATTGAGGTACGCCGGCAGTGTGGCGACCAACGTCTTTCCTTCTCCCGTGCGCATTTCGGCAATATCCCCCCGATGCAATATCATTCCTCCGATGAGCTGGACGTCGAAATGCCGCTGCCCGAGCGTACGCCGACTCGCTTCTCGTACAGCCGCAAAGGCTTCCGGCGCGAGATCATCAAGTGAGACCCCTTCCGAGAGTCGCCTTTTAAATTCCTCCGTTTTTGCTTTGAGCTCTCCCTCAGATAGTGCTCTCATCCTATCTTCGAGCGCATTGGTAGAAGCGACAATGGGTTCTGCCGCACGTAGTGCGGCAAGATTTTCATCGCCGAGAAGCCGTCTCCAGAATGCCATGGGGGCATCGTACCGCAAAACGGGCATTCTTGCGATAAAGGCAGGCGGTCTGATCTTTGCCTTCTTAAAAAAACAATCCCTCCGTGAGGAGGGATTGTTCCGCAAAAACGACTAGCGTCGCTTTTTTGCCTTCTTGGCCTTCTTTCTTTTTGCCATATAAATATTTTTTGCTTGAGTGCTAAGTTCGACCCGCACTTGCGCAATAACGCGAAGATGCGATTACTGTTTCATTATTGCATTCGTAAGCACATATGTTGCATGTTGCACACGCGAATGTGGATAACTTTTATTTTTGCTTGTACAAAATATTTTCACTGTATTTTCTCTTTTCATTACATTCGCATCCACGAGAAAATAAAAGCGACGGATGATATGTATTGTCCGAAAACTCGTGCAGTGGCAGCATCATTTTGCACGAGAACTTGTCAAAGTCTGTCGCGGTTGCTAGGCTTTGGGTGGATAGGCCCGCAAAGCGGAGGGCGGCGGCACTCACATAAGACTTTCACTTTGGAGCTCGCACCCGTCCTCCGCTTTGCGGGCCTTTTGACGTACCGGCTCCCAAAACCCAACACCTCCCGTGAGGGAGGTGTTTAGGCGACTTTCAATCGAAACCACACTGCACACGAATGTGTGGCACTCACGGGCCAATTGTACCAAAGTGCGCGGCGGGCGCAACAACGCTATAGCTGCACTGTGCCGTTTCGTATCTGTTGGATGAAATCGGCTGCCTGCGTCGCAGCCTCAGCCGAGATGAGGGAAGCTTTCTCAAGTACCGTGATAGCTTTCGGTCGGTCCCCCATTCCGTAGTACGCAGCGGCGAGCGTGAAATATCCTTGAGCATCGCTGGGATGCGCCTGTACATACCCCTCCCACACACCGGCGATCTTGCCGTACTGCTTGCCCGCAAGATATGCAGACGCAATGCGCGGATCGGCCGCTTCACCCGTCGCGATGATCGGAGCAAGCAGTTGATCGGCTTCAACATTTTTACCTGTGAGGATGAGCGCCGCGGCGTATTGGATCCGTGCCTGCACGTTCGCAGTTTCCAGATCGTATGCGGCTTTCAGTGCACGTAAGGCTCCGGCCATGTCCCCGCGAGCCCGCGCATTCATGGCCACCTCATACAATATCGATTGCTTCTGAAGCGAGATCTCGTGCGCCTGCTGAAGAGCTTCCGCTCCGGCAACGTAATTTCCGAACGAATTATAAATGATACCGAGAAAGAGCGGGAACCGTGCATCAAGAGGCGACGCTTGTTGCTGCTTTTTCATTTCAGAAACAGCGAGATCGTAAAACGCCTGTTTGTGAGCTGGAGATACATCAGATGCACCCGCAATCCTTGAGGCCATTTGCGCCAATTGCTCGCGGGCCTCCTGCGTACCGAATGCACCTTTGTCGACCGTGAGTTTTATGAGCTCCAGATTCTTCTCGATGCCCTCCGCTTGGGGAACCATCGACCGGATCAACATTTTGTTTTGTGTTAGTGCCGCCGCGTTGATCCCGTATATTGCACTGCACACGGCGAGCACCGCCACTACCGCTACGGCAACGCCGGCACTTCGCGGTATCGTGCTTTGCCACAGGGGCGGTTCTGCCGACGCAACAGAGCTGCGCCACGCGATATAGCCGAGAACCGTCGTGAAAAGAATGTAGCTCGAGATGTTGTCGAACACGAAGAAATTGTGGAAGAAATATCCCGCTAACAGACCGGTGAAGATGCTTCGCTCTACGATCGAGAATCCCCTCCTCCATAGTGCCCACAGCGTGGCGACAAAAATGGAAAGGTAGCTGAAAAGCCCGAGAAATCCGCCGGCTATGAGCCAGTCGAACACGATGTTGTGAACGCGATCGAACCACGGCTCCTGGGCATACATGCGCGGATCGTAGTATTTGTCGAAGACAAGCGCAAAATTCTCCTGTCCCCATCCAAGAATGGGACGCTCCTGTATCCCCTTCCACGCGATGGACCAGTTAATGAAACGAGCTTTTACGCCATTCTCGGAAGACGAGATCGTCGCAAGGCGATTGAGGAAACCGACACGCTCCACCCACGCAGCGTCACGCACCATCCAGAAGCCGCCGGCAACAATAATGATGATGGCGATGTACCCAACCGCGATGCGCCATGCGAGGGGCGTTGTGCGAGCAAATACGACAAGGAGCAGCGCGGTGAGGATCGATCCTCCCAAAAGTCCGAGCATCGTTCCACGCGTACCGGTGAAGAAGAGTATGAGCGTGTCCAGCACAATGACGGACGCAAAAAGGATCGAGGGCAACAGGCGACGCTCGGGGCCGCATTCTTCCCATACGCGCGACCACAGCCAAAGCGCGAGAAAGACATGAAATAGCATGTACACTGCAAGATAAATGGGATTGCCGAAAGTCGCGTCAATACGAGCAGTAAGCCCGGAGGCACTATTGTTGCCGATCGCTGAAATACCGAGGATTTGCGAAAATCCGTATACGGAAACACATGCGGAGAGCGCGAGGGTTACGTAAAACAGGCGGCGCCAGAGCACTTCGGTCGTCATGACCGACGCGACAACAAAGAGATACACGAGGAGATGCGCGAGCGTGACCCACCCGTCCATACGCTCGAAATTACTCCAGAAACTCTTGAAGGGATATGCACCGAGCGCATCAGCAAGACCGATGATGAGCACAAAGACGGTGAACGCCGTGAGTATCCACGACCTGCGTGGACGATATTGCGGATTGAGGAGTGCAAGGGTTATCCATCCGCCAGCCATTATTTCAACGATGATGCGGAACGTGAAATTTTTACCGGTGATGAAGGGAAAAAACATCGTGTCAGCCACGATGAACGGCACGATGGTGAGCAGGAATATCGCGCCTATGACGAGGAAACGCAATGCCTTCTCGAGTATCATGCGCGCCATTCTATCATAATTCCGGGACCCGCTAACGCGAGCGCCCTACCCGCCCGTGATCGTCCTCAAGCCGGACGATGTCTTCCTCGTCAAAAGCCCCATACGCCACCTCGACGACGACACCGCCCTGCTCCGACGAGAGCCGATGGACCTGCCCTTTGCCTACGCGGAACACTTCGCCTTTTCGCAGCGGTATCGTCAGTACTTCCTTGCCTTCGTGAACGATTGCCGTCGCATCGCCTTCCACGAGAAGCCACCATTCTTCGCGATGATGATGGTACTGCAGGCTCAGTCGCTTTTTCGGTTTTATATAAATGGTCTTAAGGTTCCACTCGCTCCCCTGGTCCCATCCGTAATATTCTCCCCACGGCCGGATGGTCTTCGAAGCGGGTCGCCGCGAGTTGCTTATCATCCACGATGAGGATTGCACCTTGCCGCCCTGCCCCACATTGAAAACCATTTTGACGCCGAGCTTTTTGCACACGGCTACTTCCGGCACGTTTTTAGAAAATCTGTCGCCGCCGTTCGCAAAAATGTCGGGGCGCACTTTCGCGAGCGTGCGGGAGACACTTTTGTCGGTATCGTCTTTTTTGTGGTCGGTAAAGACGACCTTATCGACGAATGGTAGGTGTCGGATTATTTCGGCGCGCTCCTTCTGCGGCATGAAGGTAAATCCCTTCTTCGCGCGGAGCCAGTGGTCGTTGTTCATTATCACCACAAGCTTATCTCCGAGCTTGCGAGCTTCTTCGAACATGCGCACATGCCCGATGTGCAACGGGTCGAATCCGCCGGAAACAGCAACCCAACGCGGCTTACCTTTCTTTTCCATGCGCCGAAGTATGCACGTCAAATTCCTCACGTGCAAACCCGCCTCTCCTTGCGAAATCAGCCCCATGAGGCTACCATGCGCCAACGACAAGTATGAAAAGAGCGCTCATAACGGGCATTACGGGCCAAGACGGCTCCTACCTCGCGGAACTCCTTCTAAAGAAGGGGTACGAGGTGCATGGCATCATCCGGCGCGCGAGTACCTTCAACACGGGGCGCATCGACCACATTCTCAAAGACCCCCACGAGAAGAACCGCCGCCTCATTCTCCACTACGGCGACCTTTCGGACACCAGCAGCCTGAACCGCATCCTTGAGAAAGTGAAGCCGAACGAGATCTACCACCTCGGCGCGCAGAGTCACGTGCGCGTGAGCTTCGACATTCCGGAATACACGGCCGACGTCGACGCACTCGGCACTTTGCGCATGCTTGATGCTATTCGCGAGACCGGCATCAAGACCCGCTTCTATCAGGCGTCGTCCTCCGAAATGTTCGGTAAAGTCGCCGAGATCCCCCAGAAAGAAACGACACCGTTCCACCCCCGCTCACCGTACGGATGCGCGAAAGTGTTCGGGTTCTGGATAGCGAAAAACTACCGCGAGAGCTACGGACTCTTCGCGTGCAATGGGATACTCTTCAATCACGAATCCCCGCGTCGCGGCGAAACATTCGTTACGCGCAAAGTGACGGCGGGGCTCTCACGCATCAAGCGGGGTCTGCAGGAAAAGGTCTACCTCGGCAATCTCGATGCGAAACGCGATTGGGGCTACGCCAAAGACTATGTCGAGGGTATGTGGCTCATGCTGCAACAGGACAAGCCGGACGATTATATCCTCGCGACCGGCGAGACCCATTCCGTCCGTGAGCTCGTGGAGGAGGCGGGGCACTTTTTGGGATTCGACATCCACTGGAAGGGCAAAGGAAAACAGGAAAAAGGCATCGACAAAAAAACGGGCAAGGTCCTCGTTGAGATCGATCCGCACTACTACCGCCCGGCGGAAGTAGACATTCTCCTTGGCGACGCGTCCAAGGCGCGGAAAAAGCTCGGCTGGAAACCGAAGGTCAAGTTCAAGGAACTTATCCGCATTATGGTGGAGGCGGATCTCGAACAAATGGACAAAAAAGACCTGTAAACAATGCGACGCGCGAGATGTATACTTTCAAGTACCTCTCCACCACACCGCATGAAAAAAGACGCGAAGATCTACGTTGCAGGACACCGCGGGCTCGTGGGCTCGGCCATCGTACGCGCACTAGAACAGGGTGGTTACACCAACCTTCTCACACGCACTCACCAAGAACTTGACCTTACTGAGCGAGCGTCAACACGAGATCTCTTCTCCAAAGAAAGGCCGGAGTATGTCTTTCTTGCCGCAGCAAAAGTCGGCGGCATTCTTGCAAATCGCAATTATCCGGCAGATTTTATACGCGAGAACCTCCAAGTCCAGACGAACGTCATCGAAAGTGCGCATACGAGCGGGGTTAAAAAACTTCTCTTTCTTGGAAGCTCGTGTATCTACCCTAAGCTCGCGCCTCAGCCCATCAAGGAGGAATATTTCATGACGGGACCTCTCGAAGAAACCAATAGCGCGTACGCCATCGCCAAGATCGCTGGTATTGAAATGTGCCAAGCGTATCATCGACAATACGGATCAAACTTCATCAGCGCGATGCCGACCAACTTGTACGGTCCGAACGACAATTTCCATCCGGAACGCTCCCATGTGCTTCCTGCGCTCATCCGACGTTTCCATGAAGCAAAAGAGCGTGGGGCCCCGGAGGTCGCGGTGTGGGGCTCCGGTTCCGCGAGAAGGGAGTTCCTTCACGTCGACGACCTAGGGCGGGCGCTTCTGTTCCTCATGCAACAGTACGACGAACCTGATATCATCAACGTAGGTATCGGAGAAGACGTCTCGATCAAGGAACTCGCGCAGCTCGTTCGTGCTGCGGTCGGATACCCAGGCACCATCACGTGGGATACGTCGAAGCCCGACGGAACACCGCAAAAACTTCTCGATGTTTCAAAGATACATGCGCTCGGATGGCACCACACCATCTCGCTTGCCGAAGGACTGAAGAGCACCTACCAGTGGTTCACAAAAAACCAAAAAACCGCATGACCGAAAACAATTCCCTCAATGAGTCAGCCTCTGTGATGGCCGCGGTCGCAAAGCAGTGTACGGAATCGGTCGCGAAAGCCGCCGAAGCACTTGCGAGATCCCTGAAAGCAGGCGGTACTGCATACTTCTGCGGCAACGGCGGAAGTGCCGCTGATGCACAGCACCTTGCGGCCGAACTTGCCGGACGCTTCAACGTCGAACGCCCCGCGCTCGCTGGCATTGCGCTTACGACCAACACGTCCTCGATAACCGCTATCGGCAACGACTACGGCTACGAATTCGTCTTTTCCCGCCAGCTCGAGGGGCTCGGGAAGAAAGGCGACGTGCTCGTGGCGATAACGACCAGCGGCAATTCAAAGAACATCCTCGAGGTGATCAAGGCGGCCCGCAAACTCGGTCTCTTCGTCATCGGCATGACAGGAGAAAGGGGTGCGGCATTCGCAAAGCTCTGTGATATCGCGCTCGTTACTCCCAGCGACAAAACTCCCCGCATCCAAGAGGGTCATATCGCGATGGGGCACGCCATGTGCGAAGTAGCGGAGCGTATGCTCTACGGTTCGAAGTAACCGTTTATTTGACCGCGAGCACGTAGTAGCCAGCGGTGGTGTTGCGTTTGTTTGTCCTCAAGAGCGTGTCGAGGGTTTGCGCAATGGGATTCAGAAGCCAGCGCAATTTGTGCTGCATCGGCACGAAAAAAGAAAGTGCCAGAAAATATCCTCCACGTTTGTGTACCGTTACATTGGAAAATCCTGCGAAGAGGAGCTCACGCATCGTATCGTCAAAAAATCTCCAGTAATCCGGATAGTGGCCTTTCCGAGCATGGTAGGGATATATCGAGGGGACGTAGAGAAAAATGAGTCCTTCTTTTTTCAGGATACGGCGCAATTCCGACATCGCCCTTAGCGGGTCGCGTACATGCTCAAGCACGGAAGAACATATGATGGCATCACAGTATTCATCTTTGATGGGCATCTCATGAATGTCACCGACGATGTCTGCCCCCGTCGAGGCGTCGTAATCAAAGGTCTTGTAATCGCAGCCTTCTAATTCTTTCTTGTACCGCGCGAGCCACTTGGTGAAGCGCTTTCCCCCGCCGACATCCAAGACGATGCCGCCGCGCTTTCCTATCGCTGCAATAGACTCGTCGATAAATCGTGTGCTCCTCTCCTGCATAGCGCTATCGTAGCACTTCTTCGGTTTACAACCACCTCCCGCTCCCGTAATACTTCGTAAAAATGCGGAGATTCTTCTCTAGAGTTTCTAGGTCGGAGTTTGATATGCCCGCCCTCATTTCCAGCGAAACGAAGCCATCGTAACCCAATCGGTCAATCGCTCCCGCAATGTGTGCGTGGCCTATCGACGCATCGTCTATTTCGCCGATGTGTGGCGCACTCACATGGATATGACCGACAAGGCCTCTCGCACGTGCCATCACCTCGTCGATATCGCTTCCGTTCATCAGGATCGCGTTCAGGTCGAGGTTCAATTTAAAGTTTGAGTGACCTATTTTTTTTACCCATTCTATCGCCTCGAACGTATTGGTAATGAAATTACATCCGTATTCTGGAGGATTCGCCTCAAGACAAACCGTGACGGTATGTTCAGCAGCCGTGTCGCTGAGCTTTTTAAAGAAGGACGCTGCTTTTTGTTCGTTCTGTGGGTCATCTATATCCCGCATGAACCTATTCTTCGGGGATCCGAAAACCGCTCGTTCTATGCCGAGTAGACGCGCGATGCGGAATACCTCTGCCACGTACTCGAAGAGATACTGTCTCTTTTTCTCGTCATCGAAGATACTGTATTCCGGTGCCCCATAGAGCAAAGACTGCATGGCGGCAAAACGGAAACCCTTGTTCAGGTACTCATCTCTCAATGCGCGAACGCGTTCGTCGGAGACGTGCGGCACATCATCAAAAAACAGCGTGGGAGCTACCTCCACGTATCCAATGCCAAATTTTTTCAGGATCGCCAACGCGTCATCGGCATCTTCCCGCTTCCATGCGATATTCGAGACGCTAAGCTTTTTTGCCATACTGTGTTCCGAACGCATGAAGGTCTTCAACCACCTGTTCCCGTTCATACGCGTAATCACCGGACTTCCCGAAAAGTTTCGCATACTTCGTTCTCATGTCATACGTCATTCCCCTTCCCGGCGCGTTCGCAAGTTCCACACCCAGCGCTTCTTTGAGTAGGTCTTTGACCAAAATGGGCGTCGTTGCCATATTAAGGAGCGCGATGCCCGCGCGGAGAGCTTTTTGTATGTCCGTTGAGAGGCGGGCAACATGGTAGAACTGCAGTTTCGCTGCGGGGTCTATCTTCTCCACCTCGTGGTTATTCAGAACATCGTAAATAAGGTTCTTCTTGAAATGCATCCCATACGTGATGGGCAACCTGATGATGAGGTGTCTTTTGAATCTTTCTTTGATGAAATCCTCCAAGTACGCTCTGTGTTTCCCATATGGATTGGCGTCGTCCGCTCCTGTCGCGGAACCCTCATCGACGCCGTTCGGATCTTTGTAGACATCAATCGTGGAGACGAGAATGAATGTGTCAGCCTCGACCGTGTTGACATGCTGTATGAACTTTTCGATATTGGCCAAGTCCTCCTCCGGCTTCTGGTTGGATCTCCACCTCGCGCCCGAATTGGCTGCGGAAACAATCGTTTTGTATCGCTTTCCCCTGATATCCTCGATATTTGAGGAGTTGTAGAGATAGTCAAAATGCATCTGCTCAGCGAGGCTTGAGCCGATAAAACCCGTGTTCCCGATAAGTGCGTCACTCATTGTGTTCTTTGAGTATCTTTTCCACGATATCCTCCGCGACCATTGGAGCAGAGACGAACTTGCCCTCCAGGATAGAATAGAACGGAACGGGGAAATCGTGCCTCACTACCCGTGTCGCCCTGCTGTCATCCTCCTGCGACTCTTTTTCCAAAGGGATCGGTCTGTTGGCCCGCAACGAGCGTACATACATGAGGTCTCTAAAAAAAGGATAGTACTTCAGGCCGTGTTCTGCCATACGGCTCCAATTGCTCTCCTGCCGCTTCGGCTCCGCGTACTCGACACCGTACGTTCTGCTGATGACCGAGTGAACAACATCATAGACGAGGTACATTCCCTTGTAGCCGCCGTACGGCACGATGGTGATGAAGGGGCCGTCCATAACGGTCAAGGCCGGTATCTCACCGTCATAGGCCACGACAGCCACTTCGGTATTTTCGAATTCATATTCCGTCAGATGGTCCGTGAGACCGAAACACTTTTGGATATTGTTCGTATTCGTATACGTGGCATTCACGATGAGATCGGCCTTGAGCTCAAGGCGCTCACCCGCTTTCGGATACAACCGTACGCTTGCGGCACCGTCCGATTCCCCCCTCTCGATGAAAAAATCCAAGTGCGTGCGTACCCCGTATTCCGCGAACCTTTTTTTGATGACCTCGCGAAGCCGTACGATATCGAAGTACCCCTCTTTTACTTTGAAAGACGATTCCATCTCGCTCCTGTTCAAGAACGACTCGTCAGGCCACTCCTCGACATAGTCGAGACCGACCACATCCATGAAGTTCTTGTATTCCTGGGAAGATATCCGGGAATCGTTTTTCTCTATCGCATAGTAAAAATCGGGATAGGTCATGCAGTCCCCGAAATGCTTGACGAAGTACTGGTTGCCTTTCTTGCACTCAAGCGCAGTCTCGACCGAACGGGGATAATGGTATCCGAGATGTATCCGGTTGTGCGTCGCACCCGATGTTCCCATCAAAATATCGGGATTCGAATCGACGACGACGACATCGAAACCCTGTTTCCCAAGCTCGATGGCTATCGTCGAACCGTGTATCCCCGCCCCTATGACCAGCGCCTGTTTTTTCATTGGTATACCGAAGTATATACGGCTTTCAGCTTCGTCGAGAACGCGGTGATGTGAAGGTTTTTCTTGCAGAATTCCCGCGCATTTTTTCCGAGCTGTGCTTTTTCGTCCCGTGAAAGACCGGCGAAATGCGTAATGGCTTCGGCGATGGCGTGCCCATCGACTGACGAGAGTACAGAACCACATCGACCCTCTGTGACGACAAGTGCCTGGTCGCTCGCCGAACTCACGATGACGGGACGGCCGGCTGCGAGATATTCGGAGAGTTTTTGCGGGAACTGCATATCGCTGACCGGCTCACTGAGGCGGCTCGATATGAGCACATTGCAGGCGTGGAGAAAGGCGAGGACATCCTTCCGCTCAACTCTCCCGACATAGTGCACGTTGTTCAACCTTGGGAACCGTTGTTCGTCCTCGAAATTGAATCCCGCGAGCTCGAACCGGATATCGCCCCTATCCTGCAATAGTTCGGCGGCTTCGATGACATGTTCCAAACCCTGCCATCGTTCGCTGTTCCCCACGTACCCCACCGCGCTAAAGGGCCGCGGTGGCGGTTCCACATATTCAGGCAAAAAATCGACCGGCCCCCACAGCACGTGAATACGCCGGCCGGACGCACGTTTCGAGAGGAATGTTTTTTCGGTATTACTCATCGCAATAACGGCATTCGAGAACCACAATCCGAGATAGTCCATCTTCAGGAAGAGCAGGCGTTTGAAAAAGGACGAGGCATGTTTTTGCTCCAACCACGCCAAGCCGTGCATTTCGAATACAACTTTTGCGCGCCGATTCACGAACCATTTGTATATAAGCATGGACGGGACGGACGCGGTCGTGAATCCATGTACGATGTCAGGCCCGAATGACTTGAGCGCGGAAAGGGCGGCGCGGGTGAATGAAAACATACCCACCAATCCCGTCGCGCGGACTCTGACACCGGCGACATCCTTGCCTTCTCGCGCGACAACGAATACTTCGTGGCCCAGACCAGCCGCAGCCGCGATGGTCGTCTTTGTTCGTATGGGCGTCCCCGTCAAACGCTCTAAGCTAAAAGGACACACGAAAACGACCCTCATAGGTGGTGTTATAACACGCCCTATTCACGGCTCCAACGCATGCGTTCTATGGTATTTTTATACGATCTCGATGTATACTGCGGGTCTTCTTTGATCATGAACGCGACAGTCAAGAAAAAATACGCGGATATGAATATCCTCATTACAGGAGGTCTTGGATTTGTGGGTAGTAGCCTCGCCAAGAAACTTGTGCCTTTGGGCCCACGAATAACGCTGCTTGCCAAACCATCGTCCACGCACTCAAAAAAGGACTGGATCGCTCACGAGAAGATAAAGAATATTGAGGTCCTTGAGATGGATATGCGAGATACACACTCTCTCGGCTCTGCGATAAAAAACAAGGACGTTATCTTCGATTTCGCCGCACAAACCCAACACATCAAAAGCGCACTCTCGCCGCGCGAAGACTGGGAGACAAACTGCGAGACTCACTTGAACCTGCTTGCATGTTGCAGAGAGTCGAATCCGGATGCGAAGATAGTTTTTTCGAGCTCCCGTCTTGTCGTAGGAAAAATGCTTCGTAATCCGGTAACAGAAGAACATCCTACAAATCCGACCAGTATATACGGGATACACAAACTAACCGCGGAAAAGTACAATGTCAGGTATTCCGTCATACACAACCTCAAAACGACTGTCCTCCGAATTACGAACGTGTACGGAGAGTGTGATCAAGACGTCCATTCCAGCCCGATACCAAATCTCTTTATGCAAAAAATGATGCGCGGAGAAACGGTAGAAATCCACGGCGACGGCGGGCAGCTGCGCGACTACATACATATTGACGATCTGACTGATGCGCTTATACGCATCGGCGTGTGCGACAGCGTGTATGGCGATATTTTCAATCTCGGCTGTGGAACATCCACGACCTTCAGAGCAATGACGGAGCTGGTGCAATCGACCGTAGGCGCAGGGGAAATAACATATATTTCTCGGCCACAAATCTACGAGGACGAGGAGTCGGGAGATTTCGTCGCAGATATTTCGAAGATCTGTGGTGCCATCAGCTGGGAACCGACAATCGGTCTTAGAGAGGGCCTCGAAAAGATGTACCGGTTTTACAAAAGCGGGAATGTTATCTAGTATGATGAACAAATGACCGAGCTTTCGAAAAAAATATTGGTGACGGGCGGGCTTGGCTTTATTGGTAGTCACTTTATTACGCTGCTCCTGAAACGAGGCTACGGCGTCGTGAATATCGACAAGGTGACCTACGCGGTGCGAAAAGACCTTAACTTTGAGCGTCATGAGAACTATGAGTTTATCAAGGCGGATATATCCGAGTTGAAAGCCTTGCCTATCGGAATTTCTCACGTAGTTAACTTTGCCGCAGAGTCTCATGTAGATAATTCGATCCGCATGAACTATGCATTTTTGAAATCAAATAGCGAGGGTGTGTATAATTTGCTCGAACTCATTCGCGTGCTTCCTCCGAAAGAAAGACCTACATTCATCCAGATATCGACCGATGAAGTATATGGAGATATTCTCGAAGGATCGTTCAGCGAGACCGATCGCTTAAACCCCTCGAACCCGTACTCGGCATCAAAAGCGTCCGCCGACATGTTTGTGCATGCGTGGACACGAACCTATGGCATCCGCACGCGGATATGCCGCAGTAGCAACAATTATGGGTACGGGCAAAATGCGGAAAAACTCGTACCCCGAACGATGAAGATGGCATACAAGGGCATCAAAATGACTGTGCACGGCAACGGCTCGTATGTTCGTGAGTGGACATACGTAGGGGATAATTGTGAAGCGATCTTTCTGGTAATGACAAAGGGAAAGGATGGCGAGATCTACAACATTTCTTCCGGCGAGTCACTCACGAACCTCGAGGTCGTAAAGAAAGTCCTCAAGATAATGGGGAGAGCTGACGACTTCTACGAGCTCGTGCCGAATCGGCCTGGCCAGGATGTGCGATACTCGGTTACTTCAGAAAAAATCCGGGCACTTGGATGGTCGCCAACGACCACGCTGGAGCAACATCTTCCCATCTGCGAGGAGTTGAACGAGATACGGCGAAACCATCAGCCACTCGGCAAGAAAAAGACAATAATGAAATATCTGAAAATGGTACCGAGGGCGTTCTGGTTCCGGTAAATTGTTTCTTTTTCTCAACACTAGATTCCCATGAAGTCCGTAACGCTCGTGCAGAACCTCTGCCACGTATGTTCTTTCTCTGCGATTTCTCTATTCTGGAGCGCTCGCGCGAGCAATTCACTTTCGTCGGCATATTGAAGCCGCTGTAAAATCCCTATGTTTTTCTTCGTGTCGCGGGCGTCCAACGACACAAGCGATGGGTGGTCGTACCCTGTTTCGGGAGTGCATGCTACGACAAAACCGAAACACATTTGTTCGAGAATGGTGGTTGCTTGCGGGTCGCCCGTGCTGGTACTCACGAAAATATCGTATTCTTCGGCTATTGTTTTCATGAACGCGGGCGTGAGCGCGGTAAACTTTCGGTTTTTCCACCCCCGTATTTCCCCCTCACCGATATGCAGTCCCTGGAAACCAGGCATGGATGCGGCGATATTTTCGAGTTCTTCGATATTCTTATACCACGCGGTGTGACCGATATAGAGGTATTTGCGCTTTCCTCTGGGATTGAAACGTTTCTTGACCAGCGGATAGTCATTCGGATCGATGCCCATAACGACATGTATTTTCTTCAACGGAGAAATATCGGCATAGGGAGATGCGCTCCAATTTCTCGCCCAGATCTCACCGCCCACAAAAATGATCCCGCCCCCTTGCCGGGCATTTTCTCCCACGAGGTCCTTGGTCCAGCCCACATACAGCGGATCGTGCGAGTACGGCATAATAATGAAATTTTTATTGCGCGGATACTCTCGTATGGTCCGTGAAGTTACGGAATGCCGGTCGTCGATTTCAGACCGAGTCATGCCCATACCGCTTTGGGGAATCGGTAGGCCGACGAATATATCGTCGGGCTTCAATGGAGCAACCCCGTGTTCGTACAAGCTGTAAAAACGCACCGGATAACCTTTAGCCCTGAAGGTATGGAGTAGGTTGTAGGATATCGCATGCACGGAGCGAATGGGGCGCTGCCACGGAATAAGTGGGTCCCACCCCATCCTATAGAGAGGCGGAAGGTGCGAAAACACGAGAGCCTTATCGACCGCGCGCCTGAAGAGGGTCGCGCCGAGCGGCACGGTAAACGAAAAGTGGACGGTAGGCTTCATATCAGGGCTTTAGAAGCCCTGCCAATCGAAAGAGAGTTCTGACGCGCTGCATCTGTCGGAAAAGGAAGCGGCGAATGGCTTCGGCAAGCCAGCGGAAGAAAAAATCGGCACGAAAGACAATAACGCGGCGGGCGAGAGCCGATCGGTCGAACTCTGCCGGGTAGTCGACCTCTCCGGCGGGGATCACTCTTTCCTCTGCGTGAGACTCCTCTTTCTCAAAGTACTCTTTGTGGTACTCACGTAAACGAGCGACATTCCGCACGCGCGAACCGCTCTCGTTCATCGTCGAGTCTTTCGATTTGGATTTGCTCCACGAGGGCTTCGAAAGATAATCTATCCAATACAGACCGCTTTTGAGACCATACTGCTCCCACGCACGGAGCTGAACATCCGCTTCGTCGAGCGTACAAGGCGCGAATTCCTCGTTAAGGTAATCGAGTTTCCGTAGGATATCGGAACGGAACGCTACAGGAGAGCGCATGGCGATATCCCTGATGTACAGCGTGTCCCGCCGCGCATTGAAATACCTGCGTCCCCGGGCACGCTTGTACCGCTGCAGTTCGGGGTTGAACGCGTCGAAATCAAGGTCATGTGCGATATACGCGCCGGTCGAGAACATATCGTCGTACTTTCGTATCGGATAGGTAAGGCGCACCTCCCATCCCGGCTCGCGAATCTCCATATCATCCTGGATCGTAATGATGTAGTCTTCCGTGCCGAGCTTGAGGCCCATATTCGTCGCCTTCGTCTCATACACATCCGGCGCATCGCGAGTGATGAGTTGGAGCAGATTACTCGGACGATTTTTCTCGAGCCACGCAAGCGCTTTGGGCTTCGTCTTGTCGACACATCCATCGAACACGAGAATGAGGTTGAACGGCGTCACCGTGTTGCGGCAAACTCCCGCAAGAATGCGCTCAATGATGCGCTCCTGATTAAAAATACTTATGACGACATCAATGCGTTCAAGTGGTTTCACCATACACGTCACACAAGGGGAGGCTTCCTGAATATGGAGAGAGATTCGGCGAACTCGACGAATTTGACGCGCGGATCGAACATGAGCTCATCCACGAGGCGCGTCGGGCCCGGCCACCCCCTATCGTATGCGCCATCTAGCGTTCCCTCCACACGCCGAGAATCGTGGAAAAGGATATAGCCGCCGTCCCGTATGTGCGGAAGCCAGTCCTCAAAGTCTTTTTTCACCGCCTCATAGACGTGGTCTCCATCCACAAAAAGCACATCGATGAACCGGTTCCATGTACGTACTGCGTCGAAACTATACTGTGTCATGAGCGTCCACTGCGCCGCGGGGGGGGGCGCGGCCCCCCACCCCCCCCCCCCCCCCCCCCCCCCGGGGAAAAACCCAAAAAACGCGGG
>CAYIDD010000004.1:23312-71828 GCA_964362175.1 uncultured Candidatus Saccharibacteria bacterium
CGCCTAAATTATTTTGTGTACTGTGCGCCCACGGCGGCGGGGGCGCGGGCGCTCAACGCCGCGCGCCCGCGCCCGTGACGCATCGTTTACATCCCGATTCCGTCGCTTGGAAAGCCGCCATCGAATCCTGCACGAACGGATCGATCGAATAGAGATGCGCATCCTTCCCAAGGTGCGCGAGCATAAGAAGTGAGGATCCTCCGTACGCAGCCCCTATCTCTACGACCGTCTCTCCCGCACCGGCAGCGTATTTCGCAAGAAGAACAATTTCCGTATCCTGTAAAAGCACTGGGGCATCAAGTATCGCAACGAGGCGGGCCCGGTTCTGAAGGAATTTTGCGATGCGCTCCCATGAACCTCGTCCTTCCGCGCGAGCGGCGCGGATGGCCCGTATGCGGCGGGGTATGCGGCGGACCTTGCCCAAAAGTATTCGGAGGCCGAACCACGTTTTGAATTTTACAGAAACCATAGGCTGTCAACGACGAGTATACGCCTCGTCAGTGATTTTGGCATCACTAAACCGAGCATCCGGCACAAGAACGAACACGGTATCGTACACTGACTCGAGCGAAGAGCGGTAGCGGAAAAAGTTGATGACCCGGCCATCTTTGTATTCTTTCGTCACCGTCCGATACAACCCGAGCAAGGGTTCTAAGACCCAGGAAAATGCCAACGCACCCCATGAGGCGCGGAACTCGGATGCGGACAGACTTTCCCCCCTATCGGAGAACGTAAAGTGGTACCAACGGTTCTCGATGAGGCCTATGATGCGGGCCTTTCTTTTATGGTACGCAATGATGCAATTCTCCTCAAAGAGCGTGTTGCAAAAACTGACGACGACATCCCCTTCACGAATCGGTAGCTTCTTGATTCTGGAAGCGGTACGAGCAGCCTCCAACAGGCGTTGCGGTCGGGCAGAATACAAGATGCGTCGGTCGCGCACATGTATGACTTCCTCAAAACCTTCTTCGAGTTTTGACATGATGGGCGCCACCTCCCATCTCCGGCCACCTATTTTGAGCATTCCCGCCTTGAGAGCGGGATTATGTTCGCGTGCGTATTTCAAGACGAGAGCCGCCTGCACGGCAAGCCCGGGGCTACTCGTAAGTACCCACAGCTTTCCCGTAGTGCCGACGGCCTCCTTGATGCGGGCGATCGAATATGCCTCTTGCTGTTTTGACACCGGTTCACGTACCGGAACGGGTTCTTGGAAAGAACGTATAAAAAATCCCTCCGGTATACCTGCAAAATAGCTCCGGTATCCGATGATTGCCTCCTCCGGGAGAGCGCCGTGAAGTAGGTCGATACAGACGGCCGCATTGAAACCCATTGCATAAGCGGACGCCGATGCTCCCGAGCATGCGCTCAACACGAACGATATTTCAGACGCATTCTGATAGAGGAACGCCTCCGCGATTACTCTCTCTCCGAGCGAGAAGTCTTTCAGATCGAGATGTGTGTATTCGTCGGTCTCATTCGGATGCGCTTGGTAAAGAAGGCGGCTGTTCGGAAAATGCTTGCGTATATACTCAAGCATTTGATTCGTCCGCTCGATAAAAACCGTGTGGTCTGACCCGTAAGGAAGATTGTAGAAATCGGTGCCGAAAAATACGACGGTGTCCGCAGTCTCGGCATTCTGCCGGATGATGTCGGAAAGAAGATAAGGAAAAAGTATTTTTTGTACCGCCATTCAAGTGAGTGTATCAGGAAAACAGCGTGTCCTTACGGCGCAGTTTTGCCGCAATGGGCTTTTCCGACTCCAGTATTTCTTTCACTTCTTTGCCGAGGTATTTAGGCAACACACGCAACTCGCTCATCAGACGCTGCCATCCCGGGACCTCGAGAGAAGCCGCGTGATCGGAGCCCCACATGGCCCTGTCGAGCGTAATGTGCCGCTCCAAGACGCACGCGCCGATAGCTGCCGCGACGAGCGGCGGGTACGCGCCCACTTCGTGTCCAGAGTAGCCTATGAGTGCTTTTGGGTACTTTTTGATGAGCCGCGGGATATTCGCAAGATGGAGCTCGTCGTCCTTTGCCGGATATGTCGAGATGCAATGGAGGATGATGAGTCCCTCTTCGCCGAGCACATCGACCATTTTTTCTATCATCCGGTCATCCGACATACCTACCGAAATAATGATGGGGCGTTTCTTCGACTTGATGTACCTCAAAAGCGCTTTGTCCGTGTTCGACGGCGAGGCGACTTTGTATGCGACGGGCTTGAACTTCTCAAGAAAATCCACCGATTTCTCGTCCCACGGGGAAGCGAACCAAAGAATTCCTTTCTCTTTGCAATATGAGTCTATCTCGCGGTACTCCGACTCACCGAACTCAAGGATGCGCTTCAAATCGCCGTTGGTTGTATCTTCCGGGTCCTTGTTGAGCCGCGCCCATGCTTTCTTGTCCAATATTTCATAGCCGTATTTTTTCTGACGAAGCCTCGCGGTCGAAATGAGCGACTGGTCCACGGGGCGCGGCTTTGCGAGCTCTTCCGGTTTGTAGACGATATCTATCGTACGCTTCTGGAATTTCACCGCATCGCACCCCGCTTCGGAAGCGGCGTCGATGAGCTTTTTCGCATGCTCGACGGAGCCGTTGTGATTGATACCGATCTCGGCGATAACAAAGGGCGGGAGATTGTAGCCTATTTCCCTATTGCCAATCTTCACGACCTTGCTCTTTTTCGCGGCTTTCATGCCCGCAGCCTATCACGCGAATATGGCCGAATCAACGCGGGATTATCGATCGGGATGCGGAACCTTTTTACCGTTTTTTGTATCGGCCACCATACTGCTCGGCCAATTTTTCGGGTCCACTTGCATCGGGTCATCTATCGCGAGCGCGTAGAGCTCGTTCAGTATGTCTTGCGGAAGCGGTCCCGCTTCCGAGGCCGCAAGGGCGCTTTCGAGATGCTTCAGCTTGTTGGTACCGACGAGAACGGAACTCGTTTCCCCATGCGAGAGCGCGAAGCGAAGCGCGAGCGACGGTAAGTCGGTACCGATGCGCTCGGCGACTTTCTTCGCCGCATCGGAATTTTTTTTGAGCGGCGCGAGCACCGGCGAAAGATGCTCGGCAGCGGGAGTCAGGGCGCCCTTCAAGAGCGCCGAGCGGTTGATGATGCCGATATCGTGCTTTTTCGCTTCCGCAAAAACGCGCTTCGCCATACGTTGGTCAAGGATGCTGTGCGCGAGTTGCAGCACGTCAAAAAATCCCGATTCTATCGCCGCGAGCGGCGCTTCCTCCCCGCGCGTCGAAATACCGACGAACCGTACCTTACCTTCGTCTTTTAATTTCTGCATTGCGCCGATGATGCTCCCGTCCTTTATCCGCTCCGCGGTACCGCCATGCACTTGCACGAGTTCTAAGTGGGCAAGCCCAAGTTTTTGCAGACTCGCTTCCACGTCCGCCTTCATTATTTTTGCGAGTTCCGTGTCGCTGATGGCTTCGCCCTTGTCGAGCACGTGCCCGCACTTCGTCGTCACGATAACGCCCGGCATTTTTGCGACGCCGGATTTTCCGATGCGCTCCTCGGCAACGCCGTAAAAGGAACCGGTATCGATGAACGTTACGCCGCGCCCGACTACCTCGTGCAAAAATTTCAGCACCTCGTCTTCGGGCGGCAGATCGCGCGGACCGATGCCATACACGTAGCCGATGGTCGTCGTGCCAAGTCCTATTTCCGAGACTTTAAGCCCCGTCCGCCCGAGCGTGCGTTGTTTGAGCGCCATACGTTCGCAATCATACGCTTCGGGCGAACCGCGAACAACTCCTACTCTTAGCCCTATCTCAGAACGGATACTGGAGCCCTGACCCGCTGTTGTAGAGGGTCGTTATTTCTGACGGCGAGAGCACGCGATTCCAAATACCACATTCGTCGAGCATACCGTCGAAATATTCGTTGAATTTGTCGTTGCCGATGTACAGGGTTGTTTCGCCTGCGGTCATAGTTTCGGCGTTCGTATTGGAGGCCTCAGGCATCCCGTTGAGGTAGAGCGTCTTTCCCGCAGTATTCCACGTGAAGGTTGCCATGTACCACGTGCTGGTCGCGAGCGTCGTTGTACCATTCGCAGCCTGATTACCTGCACCGAAAAAGCTCCGTAGGGTCGATGAGATACGGCTGATATCAAGATGGAAGCCACCGCTTCCGACATTGGTGAGCGTACTCGCCACAGGGAAGGACTGGCTTGCGTGGGTCACGCTTTCCGGGTTGACCCAACAACTTACTGTGCCTGCGGTGTTATCATAGTAGCCACCATTCGAGCGTGAGAAGAATTGCGAGCTGTCACGTTCCAGGTCCACGGCATTGTTAATCTTCCCGCCTACAAAGGTGGTGGAGGCGTTGTTGGTGAGTGTCTTCCCATTACCGCTCGAATCGGAAGCATCCCCACTTGGTTCGTCGAATTTCCAATACGAGAGAAGGCCTGCGAGAAGAGAAGAAGGGGGCGTGGAGGAGGAACGAACTGCCACAGGAAAACCGAGATAATTGATCCCGTCGTATATGAAGCCTATGATATCCGTACTGTTACTGGTCGTCGCAAGCTTGGGGGCGCTTCCGAGAAGCCACTTGATGCTCCCTGGCCACGCGACCGTCCTACCTCCAGTTGCGTCCTGGTTGAGAATGAGTTTGTACTCCCCTCCTTGCTGACCGTTAGTAAAGGTCAGCATCGGGTTACTCGTAAGTGTTAGAGATTGCACGTTTCCCGCATTCCAGTCTACGTTCGTCCCGCCTACGGGCACGAGCCGACTGTAGAACGAGCCGGAAATATCGAGGGCGGCCTGCGGTGCGGTTGAACTCCCGACGCCTGTTCTACCGGTGAGTGTTGAGGTTGCGAGAGAAACAAGTGTGTTCGTTTGAAGAGAGCCTGAAAGTTTTACGTTGCCCACTATTTCCAGTTTTTCAAACGGCGTCGTGGTCCCGATCCCTACATTCCCGGCCGCAGTCACAAAGAGAAGCGACGCTCCGGTGGAAGACGCGACATTGAATACATCGAGGCTTCCAGAGCCTTTTACGCTTAATTTAGCGGCTGGTGTGGTCGTTCCTCCGATATTAAGGAGGGCGGAGACGGCGTCCCAAACAAGTTGGGCAGTCGAGGAGAATATTCCATTGTTGATAAAAGGAATAGAGCCCGTGGCCATCGTCGTCGTGGCGCCCGTGCCTCCCTGGGCCATAGTCCAAGAAGTTCCGTCCCACGAGAATGTGTGAACGGTCCCGCTTGACTGGATACTTAAGTGCGAACTTGTGGCGGTACTCGTAGCGAAAGTCTGCGACGTTCCATTAAGACCATTGAGCGTTTGGATAGCAGCGAGAGAGACCGCTGGCACAAAAAGCACCGCCGATGAGACAACCGCCGTGATTATTTTTCTCATACTAAAAACGAGGAGTGTTAACAAATAAGCCATTCATTCTACTTCCCGTGAACGAACTGGGAAAAATCGAAAATACGAAAAACGGGTTATAACCTGTTCACATACTGTTGACAATTAATACTTCGCTGCAGCTGAAGTACGAACGGGCTATAATGCCACGATGACGGGTGAAATCCCACTCATCGGCGTCCTGCAGGGCAGGCTGACGCCCCCGCGCGGGCGCGGGATACAGTTCTTCCCCGACGACAACTGGGAACAGGAGTTCCAAGATGCGAAGAACATTGGCCTCTCCGCAATAGAGTTGCTCATACGGCCCAAGGGTTTGCGTGAGCATCCGCTGATGACAACGGCAGGCCGCGCGCGACTTCTAGAACTTTCGAGTTCTACGGATATAGCCATCCCCTCCGTCCACGGTTATTTCCAGCCCGAAGAACAATACGCGACCGATTTGCTCGATGCAGTGAAGGCAACCGCGGAAATAGGCGCCAAAGCGGTACTTGTTTCTTTTTTCCATGAGAAAAAGCTCTCACCCGCGCCCGATAGCACGTGGGAGCGGGCACATGTGCTCCTTGCACCGGCGGCAACGGCAGCGAAAGGCTTCGGCGTGCAGCTCGGTATTGAGGCGGAACTTCCGGCGGCAACACTTCTCGAATTCATCTCGCGCGCACTGGCTCCTGAGGCGTTCGGCGTATACTATGACTTGGGCAACCAGTTCGCTTGCGCCTTTCCCGTCGCCGATGAAATTCGACTCTTGAGCGACCGCATTGTGGGCGTGCATGTGAAAGATAGGCTGCCGAATACCGACCCTGCTGTCGAAAGTAAGACAGTGCCGCTCGGGGAGGGCTGTGCCGATTTCGGAAGCGCCTTTGCGGCCCTGAAGGAAGTTGGTTACACTCGCCCGCTCATTATCCAGGGAGCACGCGGCGAGGATGGCGACGAATTGGAGCGCATAAAGAAATACAAAGAATTCACGGAAAACATCTATGCAAACATCTGATCTTTTCTCGCTTGAAGGTCGCGTCGCCATAATCACGGGCGGCGACGGCAGGCTCGGTGTGGAGCATGCGAAAGCACTCTCCGGCGCAGGGGCGAAAGTGTACTCATTTGATACCGCCCGCTCGGAGGAACTCGCCAAGATCGGCACGCACATCGATGTCGATATTACGAAGCCGGAGCAGATAGCCGATGCGGTCAGGGCAGTGGTGAAGGAAGCGGGCAGCATTGATATCCTCATCAACAACGCCGTCATCGACCCTCCCCTCCCCAAAGAAGGCGAGGCGGGTTGGGACGATTACCCGTCATTCCCCAAAGCGCAGTGGGAAAAAGAAATAGCGGTCGGTCTCTCCGGCGCGCAATACACCATTCAAACCGTGGCACCCCAGATGCTGAAACAAAAGAAAGGCTCCATCATCAACATCACTTCGACATCCGGCATCACGGCACCTAACCACTCGAAATACCCGAAAGGCCGTTTCAAATCAGCCGCCTACCCTACGGTAAAGACGGCACTCTTAGGCCTCACGCGCGCATGGGCCTCCTACTTCTCATCCGCAGGCGCACCCGACGTGCGTGTGAACGCGGTCGCCTTTGGTGCGGTCAATTTCAAAGAGATAACTCCCGAACTGCTGGAAAAACTGAAGGGCCGCAACATGCTCGGCCGCCCCGCACGGCCGGATGAGTATCACGGCGCTATCATCTTTCTCGCGAGCGACGCCTCGGCATTCATGACGGCACAGACTCTTGTGATGGACGCGGGTCAGACCGCGTGGTGATCACTTCTTCCCGAAAAATTCTATTGTCTTTTTGAGCGCGGTCGCTTGGGATTTCCTCTCTGCGGCGGTGTTCTGGTTGGTCGTGAATTGCAGCATGCGTGGTTGCAGGTGTTCGGCTACGGGGCATTTCACGTCTTTCAGGAATCCTTTCACATGCATACCCTGGTCGGGAATGTCGTCGAAAAACCTTCCCTTCCCGGAGACGAGCGCGCTGGTCGGCTCGCGATACGCAAGCGCCCATGCGGCATAGACGCTGTCGCCGCCGAGTTCCATGAATTTCTTCCGAAAATCATGCCAGCTGATGCCTTTCTTCTCGCCTTCGAAAAGTACCGCGAGTGTGAAGTAGGAATTGACCTCCCTTCCCGTCACCTTTTGCGGCTTCAGCCACGAACAACCTTTGAGCACCTTCAGATATTCATCAGCCATCGCAATGCGCTTTTCGACGAACGTATCGAGCTGTTCAAGCTGCCCCAAGCCGACCGCAGCAAGAATTTCCGAGAAACGATAGTTGTATCCGAATCCGTCGTGCCTCAGATACGCGGGGTCTTGCACCACGTCTTTCATGGCTTTCACCGTACGGCGGTCGGCCGCGGTATTCTTGAACCCGTGGTTGCCGAATTTGCGCATGCGCAGCGCGAGCCCTTCGTCGTTCGTAATGAGCATGCCGCCGTCCCCCGTCGTCATATGCTTCGTCGCCTGGAAACTGAAACTGCCCGCGTGCCCGATGGTACCCGCCAAGCGCCCTTGTCTGTCTTTCCCTAGAAAACACTCGGCGCAATCTTCAAGGACGTAGATACCGTGCTTTTTTGCGATACCCATGATGGCTTCCATGTCGCACACACCGCCGTAGGTGTGCACCGCAAATATCGCTTTCGTGCGTGGCGTTATTTTTTTCTCGATATCCTTCGGGTCTATCGTGAAAGTTTCTTGATCCACATCCGCGTACACGGGAGTCGCCCCCGCGTGCAGAATGGTCGAGGTGCACATGAAAGGCCCGAGCGGCGGTGTTATCACCTCATCCCCCGGCTTCACACCGAACGCCATCAGTGCCTGATGCAGGGTGGACGTGCCGGAATTGGAGGTTATGGCGTATTTCACGCCAAATCTCTTGGCGAACGCGTCCTCGAGGCGCGCGTTCATGCTCCCCTTCGGGCCGCCCGCAAGACCCTTGTCGAGAAGCTCTTTGACGTACTTCAGCTCATTGCCCTTGAAGCGCCAGGCGTTGCTTGGTGTCTTTTTCATTTGATTTTGCGAAATCATGCCGCGTATCGTCGATTATTACGCGGCCTTTAACTTCAATGTCGTCTTTTTCCGCTGATTGTCAAGAAAGTCTTTCTGCCGGAAATAGTTGAGTTCGTTTATCTCGGGCTTCTGCCGCAAGAGATTAAGGATGATGGGTGTCGGCGTCGTATTGGTATCTGCCGCGAGCTCCGCAAAAACGCGCTCGAAAAATGCGAGGTCTTCGGGGTAATCAAGCGTCATCCGCACTCCATCCAAATGATACACGGGGTCCCTCACCTTCAATTCAGCGACTGTAAAGAGTCCCGTGTCGGTAAAGTAGACCCACATCATCTCGGTATTGGTGCTGTCTTTAATCTCGCATACCTTCCTCAAAGCGGCTGCGGAGAAACAGTAGGTAAATGCCCCGCATGCGAGCGAATCCGCGCCGCGGATAAAATCAGATCTTTCAGCTTCGGCCTGCGCGATAGCGAGCTCGCAGAGCTCCGGCGCAAAGAAAAGGTCGTCGGCGTCTATCGTCAGAATGTAATCCGCGCCGCACATGTCCGCCGCCCCCCTCCAACGTTCTAACTTGTCTTCCAAACTCCCCCGAAAACACAAAATGCCTTCGGTTTTCGCGATACCCGCAAGCCCGTCGTCCTCCTTTCTATCCGTCGTACACAAGACGATACCCTCTATTCCCCGTATCAGCTTCGCGCGGTCTATGACGTGCTCGATGACTTTCCGCCCGCGGATGGGCAAGAGCATTTTGTGCGGCAGACGGCTAGAGTCGCTGCGCGCCGTGATAAAGGCGAAAAACTTCATGTCGGCAGTATACCAGTTCGCCCATTCGACTGGCGTACTCCGCACTCTGGCGGTAGCATGAGCGCACATGTTCGCAGAGTTTAAGGATAACCTCCACAGCGCCATCAAGTGGAGCGAAAAATACGCAAAAACCGACATGGTCTACGTGACTGAGGGCGGTCTCTGGCTTACCGTTGCCAAAGGAGTCGGGATGGTCGTGTCCCTGCTTCTTGCGACGGCAGTAGCGAACCTTGTTTCGCCTGAAGTGTTCGGCACCTACCGCTTTGTAATCTCGGGGGCGGCGATCATCAGTGCGTTCTCTCTTGCGGGCATCGGGGTCGCCATCACACAGGCAGTGGCCCGTGGATACGAAGGCGCCCTGAGGAGGGGCGTGCGGGAGTACTTAAAGTGGAGCTTCGGCGTCATCGGCGTTTCTCTCGCGGTAGCGGCATACTATTTTCTGAACGATAACTACGTCCTCGGTATATCGTTCGTCATCGTTGCCGCATGCCATCCGCTCCTTACCGGCTTCTCTTTTTCCGCACAGTTCACATCGGGGAAAAAAGACTTCAAGACGCACGCCGTATTTGACATGGCCCGTAACGCGGTCCCTGCGGTTATCCTCATCGCAACGCTCTTTGTGACCGACAACCCCGTTCTCATCGTTCTCGCCTACTTTCTGTCGAGTGTCGCTATTGCACTGCTTCTCTACTATGCAACGCTCTGGAAATTCAAGCCGAATGACATGACCGACCCCCAAACCATATCCTATTCGCAACATCTCAGCGTACTCGGCATGCTCGGCAAGATTGCCGAGCATATCGACAAAGTCCTCATCTTCCATTACCTCGGGGCCGCGCAGCTCGCCGTCTACGCGTTCGCCCTGACCCCCATCAACCAGTTGAAGCTCCTCAACGACATACCGGCAAAGCTCGCGGTCCCGAAGCTCACCCAACGCCCGCTTGGCGAACTTCGCCGATCGCTCCCAGGTAAAATTTTGATGCTCATAGGCATCATGACCTGCCTCGCAGGCACATACATCGTCTTCGCGCCCACTGTCTTCCGCTTTCTCTTCCCGCAATATTTGAACGCGGTCCTCTTCTCCCAAATCGCGGCGCTCTCATTGATATTCCTTCCGGGATCGATGTTCGGTGAAGCGCTGACAGCGCACATGAGGAAAAAGGAGCTGTATGTCTCGCAAACCATCTTACCGCTCTCAAAAATCGGCCTGTACTTTCTCCTCCTCCCCCCGTTCGGCGTCTGGGGCGCGATTGTCGCCACTGTCGTGTCGCAAGGGTTACAGCTTACCGTGCAGGGAATCCAATTTTGGCGGGCCAGTCGCTAAACCACCCTCCTGCCGCTCCGGCCTTTTGAAGAGAAGAAACGCGTGAACGTTCGAGCGATATAGTCGAGTTCTTTCTTTCCCATTTTCTGATGGCAGCCGATATAGAATCCATTCTTGTTTATCCAGTCGGCCACCGGATACTGTTTCTGTCGTATCTTATACATCTTTTTCAGGTACGGCTGATTGATGAGCGGCATGAGGCTACGCGTTTCTACCCCGTGTTTTTCGAGATAATTCACGAGCTCCTGCTTATTGACCCCGGAGCCCCGCTTCACGACAAGTGGGAACATCATGAACGCGTGCCCCGAATACGGCGGGTGCCACGGAAGCTGCAGATATTTTGCGAATGGAGCCAGCTTGTTCAAGAGGTATGCTCCATTCTTCCGACGATGCTTCATCATCTTCGGGGCGATCTCCATCTCGGCGCAACCCAATGCACCCTCGAACTCCGTTACCCGAAAACTGTACCCCGGTCGGATGAATCTGAACCGTCGGGCGATTATCTGTTTGAATAGTTCCCCCTTCTTCCCCTTGGCGTCGTCGATGCTTATGTAAATATTGTCCCTCCCGTGGTTCGCAAGGCTCCGCAGCACCTCGGCATATTTCGGGTTACTGGTCAGAGCGAGGCCGCCGACTCCCGTTACGATGAGGTGAGCAACATAGGTCGAGAAACACGATATGTCGCCGAAACTTCCGACCGATCTGCCCTTGTAGTTCGTGAACATAGTCTCGCACGAATCCTCGACCACTTTCAGATTATGCTTGTTTGCAATCTTCATAATCGGCTCCATCTCGGACGACTGGCCCATAAGATGCACCGGCACGATGGCCCGCGTTCGACGTGTTACCTTCTTCTCTATCTCTGCGGGGTCAATGTTGTATGTCCGCGGGTCGACATCCACGAAAACGGGCTTGAGCCCGTTGCTTATGACCGTATTGACCGTCGCGACGAAGGTGATAGCGGGGACGATGACCTCGTCACCATCTTTCCACCGTTCGACCTCTTTAAGGCACGCGAAGGCGATGCGGAGCGCCGACGTGCCGCTGTTCACCATTACCGCGTACTTGACATCATGTGCTTTGGCGAATTCGCGCTCGAAGCGCTGGATGAACGGGCCGTACGAAAGTCGCCCGCTCCGCAGTACCTGCAATATATATTTCTCCGCGCGGAGGGATGGGACGAAGCACCCGACTCCGAGATTTTCCTTATTCATCGCCCGTGGATAATAGCTGAGAGGGGAGATTTGAACAAGCCCCGTATCGTACGCATATGCTCATCGCTGAAGTACCCAAAAAACCACGAAACCCAACGGAGCGAGAAAACGAACGCGGTAAAAATGGGTATTGATCCAATCGGACCCAGGTACCTTTTTGGGAATCAAGAGCCGATAGCCGCGTTTTTCGAGTACGAAACCAGATGCACGGAATATGCGCTCGGTCTCGCGTATAGAATCGCGTGTGTGCGGGCCCTCGGGCATTTTCATATGAAGCTTCTCGGCGAGCATGAGGATCGGCTCCCACAGAGGATTCGCGACGGAGATGACGATGGTACTTCCCACGTCCGCGCGAGATGCAAGTTGCCGGATGAACTTTCTCAGATCGCCGACATGCTCCAACACATCGGCAAGAAAAATGTATGGGTACCCGAACGATTCCGTACTTTCAAAAATGTCCTCGCGCTCGAATTGAAGATTCGTACGTCCCGCATATTTACGCCGCGCGATCTCTACCATCTCTCCGCTCACGTCCACTCCTCTGCCCTCCTTCGGCTCAAGACGGGCGAGAATATCGCCCGTCCCGCACCCGATCTCCAAGACACGCGCACTCTTTGGGATATACTCCTCGTACAGCGCTTTCAAGTTCTCGTGGTAGTAGGCGTTCTTTTTCTTCCAGTAATCGTACTCTGCGGCAATAGCATCAAAGTGTCCCTCCGAGAACGTCATACGAATTTTATTTTACGCATCGCAAAAACCATCATCTTGAGAAGGAGCCATCCGTGGCGCCACCTCTGGATATTGGTGGTGCCATAGGTGCGCTCGCCGTAATGCACCGGCAAGTCGATGATCTTTCGATTGAGCTTTGAGGCCCCGAAGAGAAGGTCGAAGTCACCGAACGGATCGAAATTGCCGAAGAACGCTCTGCCCGCCTGTATCTCCTTGTAATCTTCGCGCCAAAGCATCTTGGTGCCGCACAGCGTATCTTTGAGCCTTGAATCCAAAAGCCAACTGAACGCAAGACCGAAGAATTTGTTCGCGAGCAAGTTCAAGAACCGCATGGACTCTTTTTCAAGCGGGTATACGAGGCGCGAGCCGTTGATGAAATCTCCTCTCCCTTCTACGAGTGCGCGATAAAATTTTTCCATATCGGATGCGGGGACCGTCATATCCGCATCGTATATCGTGAGAATGTCTCCGGTCGCCATATCAAAACCTTTACGGACCGCATCACCCTTTCCTTTTCCCTCCTGCTGGGCGGTGAGTATCTTTTTCTCCGCACCATACTTTTTTGCGACGCGCTGTATCTCATCCCACGTATTGTCCTTGGAGTGACCTTCGATGAGGATGAGTTCTGTAAAAGTGCCGAGCGTCGGCAGCTCCTTCACAATTCGCTCTATCATGCCCGCTTCATTACGCGCGGGCACCACGATGGAAAGTGACGGGCTTGCGATGGAACTGCGTGAGTCTTGTTTGCGCAACACAGCGTAGTGATACAGCCCGAGGCGCGTGAAGGGCCAGATATTCGCGAGGTATTTGTTGAAGACAGTGCTTATAACCGGAATATATTTCGGGATGAGCATTCTCGAGCCCCCCCGCACCGCCTCAAGACCGGCTAAATGCGCGAAATTCTCAAGATCGCTGCGCGATAGCCAATTCTGCATCCGAGATGGCATGCGGAGCCCGATCGCGGAAGCTGCGCGAAGAACTGGCTCCCAGAGCGCATTGTGCTGCGTAACCACGATGCGACCGCGCCATGAGACGCGCCCGGCGGTCTCCCGCAACACCATTTCGATGTCGTCCACATAGCCGAGCACATCCGAAAGTATGGCGTACTCGAATACCTCTTTCACTCCTGTAATACCGGTGCACGCGAACGAAACCTCGGACCGCTTTTCCTGTTTCTGTAATTCCTCGACGATGCGCGCGCTCTCGTGGATACCCAAGCCCCGGCTCGGCGCGAGCCGGTTCAGGAGTGAGGCGGAATCGGCGCCGATGTGGAGAATGCTTGTGCCGCGCGGCACAAGGAACCCGATGAACGATTCGAGCGAGCGATGGTAGTACCAGTTGCGGCGGCGCCATTTCGAGCGCGTGCTCGCATGCGTATCAAAATATTCCAGGACGTCCCGATTGAAATGCATAGATTATTTGATAGCGAACGGGTCGCTGTGAGGACAGTAGTATACATGTGCCGTGATGACTCCAGAAGACGTCGCGAATGCCACCTCACAGGTGGAGAAGAACTTGCTATAGAAGCCGTTCTCGTTCAGGTGCGGCATATCTACCACCAAGTACTGGCCCGTATGCTTCGAGAACAATACTCGGTGGCCTTCCTCGTAGCCAGGCACAGCGTAGAAGCGGCCGGCGTACTTCCCCATCACCTTGAGCTCATAGCCCCCCGCATCTGCGTGAGTGATGACACTCTTCACACTGTTCTGCGCGACATACTCAAGCCCCGCACGCAGTGTCTCCGGCGCACTCCCATTGATACGGCCATAGATAAGCTCTTCGGTGAATATCGCGCTGGACGTCGCTCCGAGAACGATGAGGGCAGTGAGTGCTGCTCCCTTTGTACTCGGGATGATCCTCGCAAGCGTGACAAGGATGCCAGCGCACGCGAATCCTACCGTGATCACTAGGAACGACACGTAGAATCCGAGCGGTCCGGAGCCGCCGGTGAACGGTATGAGAATGTTCCAATTGCCCGCGGCAATCGCCGAGAGCCACGCGGTTTTCGGGTAAAGCGGCATGACCTGCGGGGAGAGGAAATTGAGATGTACGAGCGCGAGCGCGCCAAGCAATCCTGCTGTCAGGCCGAGAAGCACACTCCGCGTCGAGACTCCCCGCATCGCCCCCGCGAGAATAGTCCCTGCAATGGCGGAGAGCGGCACGACCGTGTACATCAAATATTTATCGAGTGCTCCTTGCGAAAAGTCGAAAAGCACGAAGTAAAAGAAAGCGCCGAGCCCCACATACACCGCAAAGATACGATTTTTAACGAGCGTATCTTTGGAGAGAAATACGAGAGGTGCGAGGAGAAGCGGTGAGAGGTAGAAGAGGGCTTTCATCCCTTGTATGAGTATCTGTAGGTATCCGCGCCCTTCGAAACGCACGTATGAAAGCGCATGCGCGATGGTTTGGCTCACGTCGAATGCGGGAAGAAACACGCGGGCAGAAAAGACCGCGAGAAGGCCAACACCTGCTGCGGCGAGGGCCACAAACGCCGCACGCAGAAGGAGCGTGCGCGTCAGCTTCTCCCGCATCTCGATAAGGTAGTCGAGTACCAGTGCACCCACAACGAGCACAAAACTAAGCTTTACCAGGAATCCGAGCACGATGGCGAGGGCAGCAGCACACAACCATTGAATCGATGCGCGCCGAGAAGGCGCATCCCGAAAACGGTCGTACGCGTACACGGCAGCGAGGAAAAGTGTCGGGAGTATGGCGCCATCGGTATCGACCATCAATGACGCAAGCACCCCGTATGCCGAGATGGCATAGAGTGCGGCCGCTGTATACGCGGCCGGCACGCCCGCGCGCTTCCGAACCACGAGGTAAAGGAGAATCGCTGAAATGACCCCGAAGGCGAGCGGGACAAGGCGCAGCTCGCTCGCCTCGATAAAGTAACCGCTCCACCGGTAGATGAGCTCGGTAAGCGGCGGGTGACCCGAAAGCCCGCCGACCATGTGAAAATGCACTATCTCGGCTATCTTCCCTTCGTCTTGGTGGAAGGGAAGATGGAGGCCGGGAAGGCGTATCGCGACAAACAATGAAAGCAATCCCGCGAGTGCGAGCGGCTCTCTCAGTTCGTTGCGCCATACGTTCCTGAACGAGAAATTCTCGACGTCCCGAAAAATGAGATGGTACAAAATAAAGTTAGCGAGCGCGATGAACACACCTGCTATAAGCTGGGCGAGTAAATAGTGCAGGTGGGTGTACTCTACCAATGTGAAGACGAACGCTGCATTGAAGATAAGCCCCACAAAAGCAACGAAAGCGAACTGCATCGCCTCGACGTGCACCCGCTTCACGGGCATGTACCGGAACGTCCAAAACTTTTGCAGGGCAAAACTCACGGAAAGAGCGGCACAAAACCCCACGACCGAAGAGAAAATATACCAAACGCCCGCCATGTCCGTGAGGATGTACGTGACAAGCAGGTTCGTCGCGGTTGCCGAAGCGCCAGATAGTATGTACCGAATAATTTTATGCATTCTAGTCTTGTGCAATGCCGATGAGCCCTGCCGAGCCGGTGATGAGTGCTGTTTTCATGAGCGTAGCTTACAGTATAGGGACGAACAGACTACGAGGCCAGCTCTTCCGCGAGCCGTTCCCCGAGGGTTTCCAGACTGTGGCCTTGTAGGACAATGCCCCGAAGCTCGGCGGCCATTGAAGCGCGACCTTTCGGCGTGAGCGAGAGGAGCTCGCGCAGCTTGTCTGCCGTGTCTTTCGCATCGCTGTCAGCCACGAGAAAACGCTCGCCCACGATAGCCGCGAAATCCTTGCTGGAGGCGACGACAACGCACCCGCACGCGGCAGCTTCGAACATCGTTTTGTCGTAGGTACCGCTCGATGAAAGATTGACGAATATCTCATGCGTGCCGAAAATCCCCGGTGCTTCGGTATGCGGGACGCCGAGGTGGAACTTCACGTGCTCGGAAAGGCCCAGCTCTTTGGCGCGGGCTATCACCCTGTCGCGGTAGTCCGCATCAGCGGGAAGTGCGGTGCCGTAGAACGACGCCCGAAATTGTATACCTTCTTTTGAAAGGACGCCGAGCGCTTCGAGGAGCACATCGGGCTTCTTCGCAGGCGCAAAGCGACTGAAAAAGAGTACTGAGCGCGGAGCGCGCCCCAAAGCGCTCGGCGCAAATAATTCCGCATCCACGCCGACCGGCATCACGACCGTCTTCTTGTATTTTGCGGTGAAGGAGTAGCGCGACGTGCAAAATACCTTCAACGCGGTCATTGCGGCGACATCGGTGAGGAAGCCCCCCGCATAGTGATTGCGCCACATATATATTCGCTTTCGCAATATCTTCCACAACCACCCCGCGAGCAGGATGTATTCCTGATTCATGTGCACGAATACCGCGTCGTACGAGCTGCGAAGCTTCCACACAAGGCTCAAAAACCGCAGGGCATAGGCAATACGCGAGCGCGCACCCCCCTCCTTACCGAGCGAATGCACATTCACATTCGCGGGAAGCGAATACTGCCCCATGCGCAGGCAGATCACCTCGATATGCTCGAAGTGTTTTGCAAGCTCCGCTATCCAGCCGTGAAAAAAGCCAAGGAATGGGTCTTGAGGGTCGACAACCTGTGTCGTTATAAGGAGCTTCATGCCGTTTATTTTCCGTACACACCTTCCAAAAGATCAAGGTCCTTGTGCGCGTCGCGCAGCAGTCGAACGTTCTTCTCCTCCATTCCTTTCAGAGCCTCAATACCCTGTGTGTCTTCGGGGAAGACCCTCTCGTACATCTCACGAAACGCTGCAAAATCCTTGATAAAACAGTGCCCTCCCGCGCCGCGTCCCGGAGGACCCCCGTGCCCGCTCGCATGTATGGGGTCCAAGTGCGAGCGCCCCATGCGGGGGTCCGCCGCGAAAGCATCGCGCACGTGCTCATAATTGCCGCCGAGCTTCTGTACGAAATCGTAGAGGATATTGACGTACACGACTTTAATATAGAGCCAATTGTTGCCCGCGTACTTAATGAACTCCGCCTCCACCGCCGAGCACACGAGCTCGAACGGCGCGGGCGGGAGGATGGAAATGACGCGCTGCGCGAGCGCGCGCACTTCCGGAAAATCGGCGCAAATGCCGACGATGTTGCGGTCCGGATGCGCAGCATCATACGCGGCGGTTGCCTCGCGCAAGAATTCAGGGCTATGCATCACCACTTTTTTCGGATATTGCTTCTGTATCTTTTCCGTCATGCCGGGGAGCATGGTGGATTTGATGACTGCCGCCTTGCCGTCGCCCACGAGGGCGACGGCCTCGCGTACTATTGCATCACTAAATCCTTCAGGCGTCGTGGGCGTCGGCACAGCGATGAATACGATGTCGCAGTCTTTTATTTTGTCTTTGTTGTTCCGATATTCCTTTTCCAGAGAATACCGAACGACGGGAAATCCGCGCCCCTCGAGCTCATCCGCATAATTCTTGCCGATAAAACCCTGTCCCACATAGCCTACGATCGGCCGTGCTTCGCTTTTCTTTTCTCCCGAGCGAGCTTCAACGCCCGAGGCCGAGAGTGATATATCCGCAAACCACAGCTCGCGATACTCCGCCTCATTCGGGAAATCCAACGTCAGCTTGCCCCGCTTCCCCTCCGAGAGAACGGCGGTGGCGACACGCGGCAGGTCTTCGGGCTTCGCGATAATGGCTCCCGCTTCGCGTGCGAGGCCGACATCATAAGAAACGACAGGACACCCCGCGGCAAGCGCTTCCACTAAGACCATGCCAAAACCTTCGTATGACGAGGTGAGGAGGAAGAGATCGGCAGCTTTGTAGAACGGGAATGGGTCCTGCGCACCTTCGAATACCACTTTTTTTCCAATCCCTAACTCACGGGCAAGCATTTCAAGCGGTACACGTTCCGAACCGCTGCCGATGATGACAAGGCCTGCTGCCGCATCCGTTTTCGCAATTTCTGCGAACGCGCGGAGCGATGCCGCGACATTCTTTTCTTTTTCCAATCGCGCGACGACGAGCACGAGCTTCTTGAAATGCGGATACCGTCCGCGCTTATCGAGCGGCTCGGCTTTCTTGAGGTTTTCGAGGTCTACAAAAACCGGCAGCACCGTCACGGGCGCTTTAATTCCGCGCGCCGCGAGCGAATCCGCAATTCTTTTTGAAACAACACGGATAGAATCGGCACGTGACAAAAGAAATCGTGCGAGCAAAACTTTGAGGCGGTTGCCGAAAGAAAGTGACCCGAAATAGGGGTCAAAGAGGTCGGTGTGTACCTGCAAATGCAACTTGCTCCCGCGCATCCACGAAATGATCCATCCGATGAGGCCGGTCAAAAACGGGTCTTGCGCCGAGACCACATCCGGCCGCTGAAGCCTCCAACCCGCTGCAATCGTGCGCAGAGAGCCCAAGACGCGCCCCAAGCCGAATCCCCGCACCGAGGCATTCCCTGATATCTGGACGAGCTGCAGGGGCCCGTGGGGCACGATGACGTCCATACGCTCCACCGTGCGCGCCTGCATCCGCAGGCGCTTGGCGACCGCGCTCGTTTCGTTGAATGCGTTCCAATCGGTAGACAGGACGAGTACTCTCATCCGCGCATTCTAGCGGTTTTATGCTGGTTTTCAAACTAAAAAGATTCCCGACTTTAATTCGTTCCGCAAAAAGGCCGACCTCCCCCGCGCGGCGGGGGAGGTCGAGTCGGGCCGTCAGTCCCAGACGACCAGAGGTTGGTGGCCGGTACCAGGCGCGGGTTCCCAGATGTCGTGGCCCGCCGCGTCCCACGTCGCGACGACGTAATACATGTCGTCGTTGGCAAAGCCGACGATGAGACCGTCGTTCGTCGTACCCTCGCCGAAGCTCTTGGCGTACAGCACGAAACGGTCGAAGCGGGCGTCGACACGCAGCTTGTCATAGTGCGCATGGAGCGCTGGCGGAAGCAGTTCCTTCAGCTTTTCCGTCCCGCTTCCCTGCTTGTCGATGACGATGGCGCCGCCCTTGCTCGGGAAGCAGGTGAAGTGCACCATCGCGATCTCTTCGTCCTTTAGCGCACGCGGCGCTTTGGGGCCGATGGGAAACTGGGAGCGGTACGATGCGGTCCGGGCGGCCGCCGTATCTCTCCGGAATTGGGCCATAAGGTCCACGGCTAATCCTCCTGTGTTGGTTGGCCGGATTACCACACTACACAACGGTGCAGGACTTCGCAATTAAGATGTTTTTTCCAAAATATCTTTCTTAAAATGCTTCAGGTACGCGACCAAGATGAAGCTGATGATGACCATGAGGAACCATGAGGTAACCTTTTGCGTCGAGACCACATTCCACGCATGTACCTGATTCGGATACTGCCACGCGCCCACATACGTGCCGATGTTCTCCGCTATCCAGATGAAAAATGCGATGAGGACGAAGGCGATGCTGAGCGGCATCCAGCGTCGCACATTCGTAACAGTAAAATACACCCGCGTCCGCCAGAAGAGTAAGAAAACTGCTGCAATGAGGAAGAGGCGGAAGTCGTAGATGAAGTGGTTGGTGAAGAAATTGATATAAATGAGCGCGCACAGCACAACGCTCCAAATGTAGTGGTCGTAGTGCACCATCTCCAACTTCATCACCTTCCACGACTGACTAATGTAGCTCCCTATCGCCGCATACATGAATCCGCTATATAAGGGCACCGTGACAATCTTCAAAAATCCGTCTTCGGGATAGCTCCACGACCCGACCATCGCGCTCGTTTTGTAGAGCTCCAACACCATGCCGATGATGTGAAAAAGAAAAATGACTTTTACCTCGTCCTTGGTCTCCCATTTCGTGTAGTAGAGAACAATTTGAATCAAAACGGCGGCGAGGAAGAGGAAGTCGTAGCGGGCGAGGCCGAAGAGCGGGATGTGACTTGAAATGATGAGCAGAAACAAAAACGACCCCGCAAAAATAGCCGCCTGCGCCTGCTTGAGGCCAAACACCCAAAACTCCCACGCCCATTCCCGCAACTTCCCCACCCCCGCACTCTAGCTGTTCTGGGGTGCTTTTCAACCCGCAAATATTTTCTACGCCACTGTTATTTGACTCTTTTGACGTAGAAGTATTGCCTTCCCCTCTCGAAGCGGACATTGAATTTATCAAAAAAATCGTTATTACCGAGGAGTACTGTTATGGGGTCGGGAAGTTTTTCAACAATTATCGCCGTGATCTCGAACGGCTCTCCGTGATCAATAACCTCCAATAAAATTTTTGCCTTCCAACCATCTTGTGACCCCGTGAGCCCGTGCGTGTCTGTCTTGGGGAGTTTTTGGTAATCAATACCGAGAAACTTAGCTATGTCGGCTCGAATATGTGTCCTACTGCAGCCGGAGTCTAAAACCCCTTCAGTGGGAAAAATCTTGCCTCCCCGTAACAAATGAATGGGTATTTTAGGCAAATCACAATAAATCTCAGAGTATGCCTTAAGAAACCGACATCTGTACGTGTATTCTTTCTCTTTCCAACTTCCCATTAAGCCATTCTACTCGATGACCCTAAAATGCATATGCCTCGTGTGGATTCTCTGCTCTTGTGTAGATAACTTTCTTTTTCTTAAATTCCTCTGCTAGATGCTCTAAATCTTCAGAAAATCCCAGTATTTCGGAGTAGTCAAGAGAAACAGCGAGCCACTTCCCATAGTGCTCATCTGTTAAAAACCGCGTGAAATCGTCGTTTCTCACCTTCATAGCCAAAGTATTGCACGGCTCATAAATCTGTCCAGACGCCTGAGGACGGATAAGTCGATATGTATTGTGAGGGGTCAGACTCCATTCTCCCACACATATTCCCGCAACTTCCCCATCCCCGCACTCTAGCCGTTTTACGGGCTTTCTCAAACCAGAGATTGGCGATCTGGGCCGATGTTGGAACTTGGCGCATAGGTTTACGTGGACTTTTTGACGATTTCGGCGTGCTGGGCGACGACTTTGTCCCAGGTTTGGTCCATGGGAAGCTCAGCGACGAAGCGGAGGGCGGTTTGGTAGTTGCCTGCGTCGAGCATGCGTTCCATTGATGCTTGGAGCGAGGCGTCGTCCATCGGGTCGAATTGCATGGAATCGGGTAGCGTGGCCGAGAGGCCGTTGTCGCGGCTGATGAGCGCGGGTTTGCCGAGTGCGAGCGATTCGAGGATGAAGTTGGGATTGAACTCAGTGAGCGCAGGAGCAAGGGCGACCGATGAGGCGTTGATGCGGGCAAAGAGCGCCCGCTGGTCAAGCTTCGGGATTATCTCCACTTTTCCGGCAAGCGCAGCTGCCTGCTGCTTCAGTGCCGCTTCTTCCGGTCCATCACCAATGAGCACGAGCCGGGCGTTGTCGTGCTTCGCCACGATATTGCTAAATGCTTTGAGGATGCGCGGGAGATTTTTGTAGGAAACAAATCTACCGGCAAAAAGGAAGGTGAATGTTCCCTGTTCGAGCATGGCGGGAGATTTTTGCGGGAACGGATTTTTGATCTGGACGATTTTTTTCTCATCCACGTCGTAGTACTTGGTGTAAATATCTTTCAGGAAGTCGCAGTACGTCACTACTGTGTCTGCCGAGCGCACGACGCTGCGTATCATTTTGTACAGCAGGGGTTTGTCTTGCTTGTAGAGCCCCTGCTCGTAGTACGCCCGCATGGGGAGGAACCGTTTCCCATCTTCAACGATGCGCTCCCAGATAGGATCGCCGCCGATACGGAGAATAAAGGGCTTGCGGAATAGCTTGGCGAAAAATGCGCTTGGGATGCCGGCGGTCGTAAGGTCGAAGGCGTAGATAACATCGTGTCGTAGCGCTTCGTAGGCGACCACAAGTGTGTAGAGCTTCCATGCGATGAGCTTCCCCCACTTTCTGCTAATGCGCACCACGCGGTAGTTCTCTTTTGCGGCCTTGTGGTCGCCGAAGGCGACCACCGTTACCTTCCAGCCGAGCGAGGCAAAGTGTTCGGCGATCTTGCGCACATGCGTCGCGGGCCCGCCCACGTCGGGGAAAAAGATACCTGTGGTGAGAAGCACCCTCATTGGTTGTATGCTACCGTAGAGTGCAATGGAACAAAAGCGCTTAAAAACCGCGATTATCGGGGTCGGCAGGTGGGGAAAGAACGTCGCCAAAGAACTCGCGCACCAGAGCACTCTGGTGGCCTACGCCTCAAGCGGGACAGGACAAGACGAAGCGTGGATGGCAGAGGTGATGCCGCATGCAAAAAGACTGACCGTGGATGAGATATGCGCGCAGGGCGACATACAAGCGGTCGCAGTCGCAACCCCCATCGCAACACACGCCGGTATCGTTCGTATGCTTCTTTCAGCCGGTAAGCATGTGCTCTGCGAGAAGCCGCTCGCTGAAGACCCGAAGACCGCGTACGAGCTCGCAGCACTCGCGGCAAAGAATACACTCGGTCTTATGACCGGCTACGTGTACCTCTACCACCCCGCCTATCAAAAAATGAAAGAAGAACTCGCGGGGAAAAAAATTTCTCGCGTTGATTTCTACTGGAAAAAATACGGCTCATTCTTCGAGACAATAGAGATGAATCTTCTCACGCACCACTTTGCACTCTTGCTCGACCTCGTCGGCATGCCGACCGGTATTTCGGTAACCCGCCGCGAGAAGGGGGAAAGCGCGTGTGACATACTTGATACGACCATCCTCTACCCCTCGTGCGAAGTCTCGTCACACATCGATAGGATGTCCAAAGAACGCATCCACACCATGACGGTACGTGCGGACGGCGAAGAATTCATCTGGGAAGGGGCGCAACTGCGCGATGAGCACGGAATATTCGAGAGTCGCGACACGCCACTCGCTGTGGAGGTCGAGGCATTTCTCAATATGGCGCAGGGTAAAGGCAAGACGCTCACCGCCGGCGATTTCGGCGCGAAAGTGTTGGAGATACACGAAAAACTCGGCTAAAGAAGCGCCACAGCCTCTTTCGCCGCGTCCACACAGTTCCCTATTTTTCCGGAGAATATCTGGATGCACTTATCGCCGAGGGGCGTCACCAAGGTCGGGCGGGCGTCGGTCTTTTCCATGCGCGGCAGGACCGTGCGAATGGTAAAGAGAGAGCCCACATGCTGCGCTTCTTTCAGAAGCGGGATGTAGGGCACTCCGGCCTCGATGAATTTCTTGAAGCGTGTGACTGGTGGGTTTTTCACGATACCCCTATTCAAGAGCGGCTGAAGTTGCGCGGGCACATCGGGCTTCTGGCCCACGTTGGTCGCGTGTATCGCGTATACCACGTTGCCCAACACGTAGAGGCCGCTTGTGCCAAGCGGGTCCACACACATGAAGGGACCGTCGAGAATAACGAGGTCGGTGAGGCCAAAACTTGCGGGGAGCGAGACCACCGGCTTCTCGCACACTTCGAATTGGTATTCCTGTTTCGCTTCGGTAAAAAGGCCGACGACTTCGTTGGTGTTGGCGTATGCAGCGATTATTATTTTGTCGAACGATTCCACGAGCAGCGAATCGGCCGGTGTATTGAGGTGTACGTGGACGCCGTTTTCTTCGAGTTTCTTTTTTGCAAGCTCGCGGAGGATGTCCGGCTCAAATCGCGCCTCTTTGCCTTCGATGACAAGCTCGATCATTGCAGGGTCGGCAAGCTCGGGCACATCCACTTTTTTGTATTCGAGCTTGTGCGAGTCGCAAAATTTGAGGAACTGTTTCGCGTTCACAAGGCTCCCTTCGCGTGCAATACCGTATAAATGCCGACCGCCATCGATGACGGCTTCGCCATACTCCTTGCGGAATGTTCTCTCCGCATGAAGCGCGGAAGCGGCGGTTTCGGGGCTTCGCGGGTAGTGATAACCACGATGCAGGCGGTACTGATTGATGCCCGAAGCGGCCTGCAGGAGGTCCTTCTCTTTCTCGAAAAGATGCACCTCGTGCCCCGCACGCGCGGCAAAAACGGCAGCTGTGGCACCGAATATACCCCCGCCGATGACCGCGATCTGCTTCATGAAGGTCATTTGTTTACGAGCGGGAAAAATACTTTTTCCCGCATATCGCGCGCTATTATTTCCCAATCGTATTTTTCGGTGGCGAGTGCGCGGGCGGTCGCTACGACCGCCCGCACTTTTTCCGGATGCGCCATAATGTCCTTCACCGCCTGCGCCACTTGTTCCGGAGAATCCATATCCACCGCCCAACCCGTAATGGGTTTATCGGGATTGCGCTTCTCATCAAAAAGGAAATCCGCTATGCCGCCTTCTTGTGTTGCGATGACGGGAATGCCGACTGCAAAGGCCTCCACAAAAGACGTCCCAAAACCCTCGGAGCGGGACGGACGAATAAAGATATCGCACGCTTTCAGATATTTCGGGATATTCGCGTTCCCGACCTCGCCAATGAACCTCACGCGCTCGGCGACTCCGCATTCGCGCGCGAGGCGTTTGAGCGCGAGATCTTCCGGTCCCACACCAATAACGATGAAGCGCACATTTTCGGGAAGAAGCGGGAGCGCCTTGATGACGACGTCGACCGCGTTTTTGCGCACGAGGCGGGAAGTGGTGGTGAGAAAGACATCGCCCATCCGCTTACCGAGATCGTCTTTCACCTCGTTTATCACCGCAGGCATCTCCTCGCGCGAAAAATGCGCGACATCCACCCCGTTCGGGATAACTTCAAGTCGGCCCGTAAAGCCCCGTCGGCGTGCCCACTTCCCAAGGAACGTCGAGATGACCTGAATAACATCGGCACGTTTGAAAACACGCGTGAAAAGGGGCCAGAGCGGTACCATCATACGCTCTATTTTCTCAAGCCTGTCCCCCTCCTGGAGCGTGAGCACGTATGGAACATGCGGACGCAAAAGTTTGAATATCACCGCGGGAATACCGCTCGAATGCGCCATCATCGCCCATATCGCATCGTAGTGATGCGCCCGATGAAGCGAGAGTGCCTTCCACGCGGCAAGAAATTGGAAGAGGTGCTTATTGAGCCGTAGCGGATACCGGCTCAGATCCTCGACCGACGGGTTCGGTCGTGCAAAACCGATACGATGCACGAGCACGTTCCCTATCCTCTCCGTCTTCGGCAGAGTCGAGTCGAAACGCAACGTGACCATGTGGAACTCCGTTTCAGAAGAGGGAATTCTGTCTGTGATCTCCCTTATCGCCATTTCTGCGCCACCGATGAACCTCGGATAGTACGAGAGCGAAAAGATGAGGATCTTTCTCATGCGCCTTTCTTCACGATGTTCTTCACATACGTTTCGAGGTCTTGCGCGGCATGCCACCCGAGCTTTTCCGATTTTGACGTATCAATGCTGGAGCCCAAACGGTTGCCCGGCCTCTCCGGCAACATGGCGATCTTTTTTGAGAACATCTGGGCGACTTCAAGGATCGAATATTCCTTTAAGACGCCGAGACCATGATCATCTCCATACCCCTTTTCACCGACCAGCATGAGCCCTTCGACGATATCGTCGACATGCGTAAAATTCCGTTTCTGGGTGCCGGGGGATACTACGGTCAAGGGATCCCCCATCGAATACTGTTTCCGGAATATCTCGATGACGGTCCCGTATTGCCCCGCACGCTCACCCGGCCCGTAGACGTTGTAAAAATAGGTTATCGCGTAGGCAAGTTTGTACCATTCCGAATAATTCTTCACAAGTTCGGTATTCGTTGCCTTCGTCCACGCATACGGACTCTGACTGCGACCCGCTCCCCCATCGCCAAATTTCGTCGATGAGCCCGCGTAAACGAGTTTATATTTACGTTTGCGCCAATGCTCAAGAACGCCGAACGTCCCCGCGATATTGAGGTCCCACACGAGTACGGGTTCATAGATGCTTCTTTCGACGCGTGAATATTCTCCGAGGTGGTAGACGACGTCAGGAGTTTCCGGCACATGGAGTTCGATATCTTTGGTATGCCCTTCGCGATAATCAACGCCGATAATGTGATTTGCTTTCGAGCCGGTAAAGTAGTTGTCGAGCGAGATGACCGTGTGGCCATCTTTCAAAAGCCTGCCGCAAAGATGCGAACCGATGAAACCGGCTCCCCCCGTTACCAGAACAGTCTTCTTCTCATCCATGAGCACAACATTACACCAATATGCAGACTCGTCGAGAGAGGCAGGCGGAAGTTATCTCACCTCGGTAATGTCCCACTCATGTTTTCCGAGGCGCTGTGCCGCAAAAATACCACCGCCCGCGAGCACAGCGATGAAGAGCGCACCGAGCCACCACACCGATGAATTGCCCGATGCGGAGGTTACGGCCGCTATTTGAGAAGAGGTTGCGTCGATCGCAGATACCGTATGTTCCGGCACGGGTTCCCCGCCATTCATTTCCCCTCTCGGCGAGGTCACGACCGCTTTCGCAGGTGTGTTGTCCTCTGATTTTGGCGTCTTGACCACGGGCTCCTTCGGAGAAGGAGCCCGTGTGGTTGCGGACATCGCCGCGCCGGGGCTCGGCAAGCGCGGCACAAAGGCCGTTCCGCTCGCCGAGCGGTTGAGAGAATTCCCGTTGCCCGCGGCACCTATGGTGTTTTGATATGATGCCGTGTCGACATCCGTCGAACTCGCGTTGCGGAGCGTGAATGTCTCACCCTCGTTGCTCAAACTAAACGTGCTATCGAAGAGTGCGCCGTTGTACTGCGGCCAGTCTTTCTTGAATTTCTCTGCGTTGTCTGCGATAACCGCGTACGCACCGGGCGTAAGCACCGAGCCGCCTCTGACGGCAGTAATCTTGTGATTCGTTCCGTTCTCGAATAATTTCCAATCCGAGAACACGATGGGGCTCGTGCCGATGTTGTATACCTCTACCCATTCCCGACCGCCATCGGCACCCGTTTGCAGGTCATACATAACTTCGGTCACGACGACCTGCGCGAACACAAAGCCTGGCACCAATGCCATGATCACGGGCGCAACGAGAAATACGCTACTGCTGGAGAGAATCTTCCTCATCATGGAGCATGCGTCGCAATGTTTCCGGAGAGATCTCGCGACGCTCGTCGGTCACAGCATCGCGCGAAGCAGGGGGGCGCGTTGGTGTCGGGTTCTGTTGTGGATCCTGCCTGACCTCACCAAAATGCGGAGCGGGAGGTTTTACAGCGCGACCATCAGGCATGGTCCCTCGGTCATAGTGAAGTGAATGAGACTTGTGGGTAAGCCTTTCGCGCAGAATATCCGCAGGCGACCGAACAGGACCCGCCGTAGGAGCGGTTTCCTGCTGGACCGCTTTGGCCTGCGCAAGTGCGGCTCGCAATGCGCCACGTTGATCTTCTATCTGGGCAGGCGGACCCGCGTGAGCGGAGTGGTGTTCGCGGACCGGAGGGGGCGCGTAGTGAGGACGCGGAGCAAAATCCCTCGGCGCCGTATTTTTTGAGTACATTGGCGGTACAACATCGCGAGCCGCACGCGGTGGAGGAGGCGGTTCGTTCCTCGGTCGCGAACCGTATGCGCTTCGCTCTGATTCTTTTGGCTTTTTGGGTGGCGGCTGAAAATCAAGCTGTTTCTGATTGACCGATGCCTCTACTTCAACCCGTGATCTCCCGTACAGACCACGGGATGAACTTATGCAATCATCGCGATATGAGATAGGGGGCGGATCAATGGGGGGGATGGTTTCCGCCGAGAATGGCTTTGAGCCGACGCCGTCGATCATGAGCGTGAGGTAGATCTGTCCGATGCCGAGACCCACCAAATCTTCCGCAGTAAATGTCGGATCAAAGACCGTCTCCAATACCTCCGCATCGAACGGCCCGACACGAAATACGATCAATGTGCCGACGTTGCCAAAGACCGCGTCGCGCACTTCCTCTTCCATCTGTTCGATATACTGGTTCGCAAGCGTGAGCGCGAGCTTATATTTGCGCGACTCGGAGAGAATGTCGGCGAACGCCTCGTTCATCATTGACTGGAACTCGTCAACGTAGAAATAAAAACGCGGCAATTTGGCCATGCGTGCGGCCGGCTCGTCCGCGCGCGACATCGCAGCGAGATAGATCTTCACGACGAGCATGCTGCCGAGCAGTGATGCGTTGGTCTCCCCCATCCGCCCCTTTGAGAGGTTGACGATGAATATCTTTTTCTCATCCATGATCTTGCGCAGATCGAACGAGGACTTGCCCTGACCGACGATGTTGCGGATGAGCGGGTTCGCGGTGAACTGGCCTATTTTGTTCTGGATCGCGGGGGTCGCTTCGCGTGTGTAGGTATCGGTAAATTGTGCGAATTCCTCCACCCAAAATCCTTTTACTATTGGATCGGTGATCTTATCTACCACTGCCTGACGAAAGGTTTTGTTGGTAAGCATGCGGTTCACATCGAGCAACGTGGAGTCAGGGTATTCGAGGAGGGCAAGAAGTGTGTTCTGCAGGATGTACTCCATTCTCGCGCTCCACGCGTCCACCCAAATGCGCTTCAGGGCACCCATGAGACCGGAAACGACGAGGTGGCGCTTGTCGTAGCCCACATCCTCCATCACGTTGAACCCTATCGGATGATCGGTATCGAACGGCGCAAAATAGACGACGTCCTTGATGCGGTCGTGCGGGACGAAATCGAGCAGCTTTTCGGCGGTTGCGCCGTGGGGATCGATGAATGCAATTCCCTCGCCGTTCTGAATATCCTGTATCGCCATGTTCTCAAGCATGGTCGATTTACCCATACCGGTCTTCCCGATGACATAGACGTGCTTGCCGCGATCGATGCCACGAATGCCGAACATCTCGCGCTTTCCGCGCGTGTGCGTAGCCGCAAAGTACGTGATGCGGCGATCATCGTTGTGATGATCGGAGTGCATGCGTACAGTATACCGCTTTTACTCCACCGTGAGCACTTCCCGCAAGCTCCGGTATTTATTTGCCGGATCCCAAAAGAGATACGAGTTGAGACCTGCATCGGTACTGGCTCTGATCTGCTCTTGCACCATCGCGGCGGTGTAGATGATCGGATAATCGAAACTCTGGAGCCAGGGGCGCATTTTTGAGGACGGATACGACGGTTTTGCGTACACGGCCGGAGTGGAGGTCCCAATGCGGTGATATGCGAAGGAGGCAATGGGCGTCGTCGTGGCCACGGTGCGTCTCACCGCCTCTGCCATTGAAAAGTGCACGATGTCGTACGGGTGCGCATTCACATTTTTGTATCCATTGAAACCGGACGGGTAGTGCGAAGGATATACCATGGGATCGATGTAATCGAAATACGGAAGCGCGCGTTCCAGGACCTGCCCGATGTTGAGATCATCGTAGTTCGTTGCCGTCATACCGAAGAGATCTGCCGACATCACCGGCACCCACTCTGCGGGTCTCGTGGACACGGGGATGACGGCAAGCTGTCCGTGCAAATACCTGAAAAACTCTTCGAGCGACTCTTGTTTTGTTTTCCCCTCGATCCACGTGTAGGCAATGTCTTTCATATCGCCATCCGAAGGAAATCGGATGTAATCGAAATTGAGCTCATCAAAGCCGAGCGCGTAGGATGCTTTCGACAACGTCACGATGTAATCCCAAAAAGGTTTCGCGCCGACATCAATGAACGAGAGCCCCTTGTGGTCCTTCCAGACGATCTCCCTGTCTGAGGATTTCTTGACGGCAAACTCCGGATGCGCCCTCGTATAGAGCGGGTCTTGAAATACCGTGATGCGTCCTATCACGTATATGCCTTTCTCATGGAGCGTTTTAACGAATTCCTCCATGTCGTACGCACCGCACTTTTTTGAGACGTACGGCAGGAGCGCCGGATCGGTGCTCGGAAACGCGATGCCGCCGGAATAATCCTTGATGTCTATGACAACGGCATTGAGCTCCGTATTCTCTATCAGATCGATGAGTTCGGCGCGGAACGATGGTGTGCCGACAACACACTGCGTCATGTACACCGCCTTCACCATCTCCGGTGTCGGAACGTGTCGTACGACAGGTTCCCGAAATACCGTTTCGAGCGCGACATCGGACCGTACATACGAGATCTGCGGCAAGGCGAGCCCGATGGCAGCCGTACCGGCGGCAAAAAGAAAAACCCCGCCGAGTATCGGGGCGTTACGCCACTTCATCATGTCGAGGTGGGAGGATATCCTGACCGGGCATGCTTCTCGAAAACACCTCCCCATTTCCCGGACGTTGGCGGGGCATGAGTCCCCGTCGCCGCACGATAATGCCGAGCGCAAGGATAAGAACTCCGGCAATAGCAAGGAGTACCTTGTCCCAGCTCTGAGGAAATCCCAATTGGAGCAGAATAGCGACAAATGCACCCGAAAACATGATGAGTGAATCGACGGACATGGCGCGATTATACCACTATTTCCGAGGTTCAATAATTACGACGAATTCACCTCGTACGGCCTTCTTTTTCGTGAGTCGCATGGCGAGTTCTTTCGGTGTGTCCGATATCACTTCCTCATGGATCTTTGTAAGCTCACGCGCGATCGTTATCCGCGCGCGCGGCGCAACCGCATCAAGTTCCCCCAACAATTTCAAAATGCGATGCGGGGATTCATACACGACGACCGGAACGCGGCTTGATGCGATCCCTCTCACGGCCGTTTGCCGGCCTTTTTTGTGCGGTAAAAATCCGAGGAAAGTAAATTGGTCGGAAGAGATGCCTGCGATCGAAAGCGCGGCGGTGAGAGCCGAAGGACCGGGTATCGCATCGATCTTTGTTTCGGGCGCATGTTCGCGGACGTATGCGACGAGTCGCGCCCCCGGATCAGAAATGCCCGGCGTACCGGCGTCCGTCACGTAGGCGATATGCTCTCCCGCCGCAAGGCGCGCCATTACTTCGCCCACTTTCCTCGTCTCGGTCGCGGCATCAAGACGAAATACTGATTTACGGAGCCCGTAGTGATTAAGGAGCTTTAATATCTCCCGCGTATCTTCCGCATAAATAACATTCGCCTCTTTGAGGTTCCAGAGCGCTCGGAACGTGATGTCCCCGAGATTGCCTATCGGCGTTGCGACTATCGAGAGCTTGCCCATGAGAAGCACACTACTCCCCCGCGATTTGCTCTGCAACTTTGTAGATGTCGCCCGCACCCATCGTGATGATGAGGTGCCCATCGTCATACTGCAGCAATTTCTCGCGGATCAGATCAAAAGAATCGAGGGCATGTGCATTTCCCCCATATCGGCGCGCCACCTCAGCGACCACCTCATTCGTCACTGAGGGGTCTGGCGCTTCGCGCGCAGCGTAGATCGGAGCGACGACACTCTCGTCGGCTCGCGCGAGTGCTCTCCCAAATTCCTGCAGGAGCGAGCGCGTGCGACTGTATAAATGCGGATGGAATGCAACAACGATCTTCTTGTCGGGAAATTTTTCACGCGCGGCTTCAATGGTTTTTGCAACTGCGGTCGGATGATGCGCGTAATCGTCATAGACGAGTGCGCCCTCCGGCGTCTCACCGTGATATTCGAAGCGCCGCCACGAGCCGCGGAAGGCCGCGAGTGCTTTGTTCGCCTGCTCGGCCGGAATATCGGGAAATGCGGCGCGCGCGGCCGCTTTGGCAGCTCGCGCATTCATTTTGTTGAATTCGCCGATGAGGTGGAGTCGCGGAACCGACTCTTCCGTGTAATCGATGATCCGGGCAGACACGCCTTTGAGGATGGGCGCAATATCGGGATCGTTCGGGTTGGTCACGAGCGCTCCGTGAGCGGGCACGCGTGCGGCCGCCTTTCGAAAGGTTTCCTGAAGACTTTCGAGGTCCGGAAAATAATCCGTATGATCGAGCTCGATGTTGGTGATGACCAGAATTTCAGGCGAGAGTTTTAACACGTGGTCGCGATATTCGCACGCTTCAATGACGAAAAGACCGGGGTCACCTGCAAGAAAATTCGACCCGCCCTCGCCCGGAAAATCCCGTACGACCGATCCCACGATCGCGGTGGGCTTTTTCTTTGCTTTCACGAGGATCTGGGTAAGCATGCCGGTCGTCGTTGTCTTCCCGTGCGTACCGGAAACAGCGATCGTCCGCGCATTCCGTGTTACAACGCCGAGCGCCTCAAAATACGACATCTCGGGGATGTTGATCTCGCGAGCCCGCGCCCGCTCCGGGTTCGTCTCGTGTACTGCGTCACTGTAAATAAGGAGTGCGGTACCCTCGGGCATGTTGTACGAATCGTGACTGGCGGCGATGGGAATGCCGCGCTGCGAGAGGAGCGTGGTCATAGGCGATTCATCCCTATCGGACCCACACACCACGTGCCCTGTATACTTGAGAAATTGCGCAAGCGCCGACATCCCTATGCCCCCGATCCCAACCATGTATACCTTGTTTGGAATCTCCATAAGACGCAGTATACCCCGTGAGATGATCGACACTATTGCGGAGCACCTCGATAAAGTTGTTCAATATCTCACGGGGGATACATCCGCACCTCGTACTCAAAAATAACGCACAGATTGTCGTATCCCGCGAAACGGGTACAATAGAATGATGCAGAAAGCACCGAAGCCCGCGAAATTTAACTTCGAAGAATTAAAAGCGGCCGCAACGAGCCTGAACGCGAAGATACGGAAGAAAGTTTTTGAGGAATACTTTGAGCGGTTCGAAGAATTTCCCTCGTATCTGTTCGACAACAGCAACGGCATCGACAGCCGCCTGCAGGAAACCATCAAAGACCTCCAGAACGATCCCGAGACCTCAAAAAATATGCACAAAGGCTTAGCTGCTCTTATGCAGAGGCTCCCGTCCGCCTGACGATTTCAAGAAATTGGTCGTTGCGCTCATACTCATTCTTGAACATCCCGAACGACGCGAAGGCGGGGCTGAACAGCACAATTCCCCCGTCCGCAAGTTGGAGGCTCTTTTGCACAGCCGACTCGAGATCGTCCGGTTCCATATATGGAACTTCCGCCGCGCGGAGCTCGTTTGCCAAGCGGACGGAGCCCGCGTAATTCTCATGCGTGAGAAGTAGAACATGCGAAACCCTGTTTTTTATCTCTGAAACCAATTTCTCGAGAGAGAGTCCTTTTTCCGAACCCCCGATAATGAGGGTGATATCTTTTCCAAGTGCACGAAGCGCGGCGATGGTCGCTTCGGGAGTGGTCGCATTGTTGTCGTTGTAGACTTTGATCCCGTTGATAGTGCCAACGAATTGCAAACGACCTTCTACTCCTTCGAATGACTCGATGCCTTCTCGTATCTCATTTTGCGAAAGTCCAAGTGCTGTAAGTGCGGCGGCGGCGAGCGATGCGTTCTCGCGATTGTGTTCGCCGATGATCCTTAGTTCCCAATCTGCGGGAATTGCGGGCGGGCGCCCCCCCCCCCCCCCCCGGGGGGGGGGGGGGGGCCCGCTTCGACGCGCTTAAGGATTAAGGGGCCGACGAACAGAGAATCACTCTCCCCCTGAAAGCGGAAAACATTCGCCTTGTCGAGAAAATACGTGTCCATATCCCGATAATAATTTTGGTGGTCAGGCATCAGATTCGTAAATACGGCAATATGCGGACTGAGCTTCATATCGCCGAATCCCTGCAACTGCCACGAATCGAGCTCAAGGACGCAGATGTCGGACGATTTGATGTCCGGCAACAGGGCTAGCGTCGAGAGGCCGCGTACGTTGCCTCCCAAATGCGCAGGTCTTCCGGCCTTTTTCAACGAGTGAAAAATCATGTGCGAGACCGTTGACTTGCCGCGCGTACCCGTGACGCCGACTATTTTCGCCTCCGCTTCCATCGCGTACTTTGCGAAGAGCGCCGTCGACATGACGACGGGTACATGTGCGGCACGCGCAGCAGCAACTTCGGGCGAATCGAGCGGTACCCCCGCCGCCTTAATGATCGTGTCCGCATTTGTAAAATCTTCCGTTCGATGCCCCCCGAGATGGAACGTGATATTCGGATATTTTTTGAGCTGTGCGATGGACTCCGCGAGCTCGGTCTCACTTTTTTTATCGGTGACCGTGAGTTCTGCGCCGCACTGCGCCAAAAACTCGGCATCCCCCACCCCGCGGCCAAGCAACCCCAAGCCCATCAGAGTGATACGTTTCCCGCAGAAGACTTCCTGATACGACTTCATATCACCTCTATGGTATACCCGCCCTCAGGAAAAAGCCCGCTGACCCGACGACGAAAAGTGTCCGATTCTGCGGATATTTTGAAGACGCACTTCCCCTCGCCCGCGACATTGAATTTCTTCGATACCTCCTCCGCGACTGGCTGCGCGGGATCGATAACCGCAAGAGACCCGAATACTGCACGCGCCTCATCTTCTATTGCGTCACGAACGAGCGGATAGTGTGTGCACCCGAGAATGAGGCAGTCGTATGCCTTCCCTTTCCGTTCTTGAAATGCCGCGCGAACTATTCGTGCTATCTCATCGTGTGTTGCACCGAACTCGATGGCACCTGCAAGTCCTGTGATCGGCAACGAGTCAAGCTCAACACTGTTTTCCAGAGCTTTTGCATACATTCCGGAATCCACCGTTGCTGGTGTCGCTATAAGGAGTGCACGCTTCCCCTCATATGTGCGCATGAGTGCTGCGGTGGGTGCCGACATCTCAACGAACGGCATATTTCCCACCGCGCCATTTAGGACAGATTGCGAGACGCTGTTGCACGCGCTCACGATCTCGGTCGCTCCCATCCGCTTTAATATCTCGACGCCCGCAACGGTCAGGGCTGCGAGTTCTTCTTGAGAACGAACGCCGTACGGCGCATTTTTGATATCGCCGAAATAGGCGACGTCGGCGTACGGCGAACGTGTGCGAAGTGCCGAGAGTACCGAAAGACCGCCGGAACCCGAATCAAAAAGACCGATCATGGGTATTCCAAATATTCTTTCCTGAGAAACTTCCCGACGCGCCGAAGACCCTCTTCTATCTTTGACGCATCGAGCGCGTAGCTGAAACGCAAACGCTTCGGCGCTCCGAACCATGTGCCATTGTAGGTGATGACGTCGTAGTTGTAATACAGGTCGTGCATCACCCGCGTCGGGTCTTTAAATTTCGGCAGGACGTAAAAAGCGCCTTCCGGCTTCCAAAGCTCAAGGCCGAGATCACAGAGCCCCTTGTAGATGATGTCCCGGCGCTCTTTCCAGATGGGTAGATGCGCCGCGACATACGTATCGCGCTCTTTCATCGCGGCAAGCCCCATTGCCTGACTTGCGGTTGAGGTATTCATCGAGGTATGTGACTTCATTTCAACGACATCCGCAACGAGTTTTTGGTCGAGTGTATGAAAATAGCCAAGGCGGAATCCACACATCGCGTATGTTTTTGAGAACGAATTAATAGTAACAACGTGCTTTCCCGTGAGGAGATAATTCTCACGCACGTAGATGAGATCCCGGTAGACTTCATCGGAAAGTATGTAGATCCCGAGATCGTCACAGAGTTTCTCCACCTTTTTCAGCATCGCCACCTCCTGCACGGTCCCCGTCGGATTTGAGGGTGAATTGATCATGACTGCCCGGCATCCCCTCACCACTTTTTTGAAAACATCAAGATCGATCTTTCCCTCGACAAGATCGTAATACACCGGCGTCATACCGGCGAACTCCACATTATGCGGATACGAGTAGTAATAAGGGCGCGGCAGCGCGACTTTGCCGCCCCGCACCGATATCGCTCGCAACACAAGATCGATAGCTTCCGACGCACCGTTGGTAATGACGATCTGGTCGGCGGTCGCTTTTGGATATTCCTTCGCGATAGCCTCTCGAAGCGTTTCTTCGCCTTGTACGACCCCGTATTTAAAACCCCGAAAACTCTGGAGAACCCTGTACGCCGCAGGGGGCGGCGGCAGATCAGGTTGCCCGGAGCCGAACGATATAAGATTTCCGGCCTCGGTCCCTTTGCCGATGAAGAAGGCGGGACTGATGATTTTTTGACGCATAAAGCGTCACTATACCCCGTGAGATAAGAAAGTTCACCTGTCCGACGCTTATATAGATTCGTTATCTCATGGGGTATACCACTTTACAATCAGAAAAGATGTTTTGCGTTATGTTATCCACCTTGTGCAAAAAGCGATGCGGAATACAATGCGCGTCCACGGTTGATTGTGGAAGTGAGGTGACCCGCCTTCGTCGAACCTTCGGCGAGGCAAGGAATTCCTCCACTGTGCCGCAACGGTAATACCTGCAAAGGTTAGTCCGGTCTTCGATCAACTGGTAATCCCGAGCAGGAAGGCGTCGTATATGGCGCACGATCGAAAGATCTCTGCTCTGGGCAGAGGTTTTTCATTTTATGTCACTCAAAAAATACATCGCACTGGTATTTGTCGTCATCGCACTGGGCGCGGGCGCGTATTTTTCGCAAAAAGCATTTCTCGCGTCGCAGGATATCCCCGCCGCAGTTCGAGATACGCCGATGGTATCGAGCACAGCCTCTGTGACACCGGCAACACCGACCGCGCCGACGCCGTCCGTAGCGCAAAAGCCGCAGTCCGCGCCAAATATCACACTCTCCGTCGGGAGCTCCACGTATGCAATATACGCTCCCGAACATTCGAGCGTACTCAATGCAATGAAAACGCTCGCCTCGACGAACGCGCTCTCTTTCTCCGGCAAAGAGTTTCCATCGCTCGGGATGTTCATCGATTCCATCAACGGCAGAAAAAATGCCGGTGGATATTATTGGATCCTGTACGTGAACGGAACGTCTTCGGATACGGGAGCCTCTCAAACGACACTCGAAGAAGGCGACTTCGTCGAGTGGAGGTATGAAAGGGGTTATTAGTTTAATAATTATTAAAGTCGCGTAACAAAGGACGGTGCGCGACATGCGAATCAGCAGATTCGAAACTTGGTAATTTTGCAAAATCACATATGAAAAAAAGCTTATTCGTCCTTCTGTTCGCGGTAGCACCAATGTTCTCCTTCGCAGATGCAACGTCGACAGCCACCGTTACGATTCGTAACGGCTCCACGACCGCATTCACTGGAGTGGTGGAAATTGCAGCCTCGACGACCGCTCCCATCGAAATCACACCAACACATTCGTCGACGACCGTTGCCGTCCCTGCCGACAGCCTCCTTGCAACACTCGTAGCACTCGACGCGACGACGACTGATTTCGACATTACCGACATCGCGTATTTCAGCTCATTCAATTCATTTATCATTAACTGCATCACGATTCCCGCCACTTCGACAGAACCCTACTGTTTCAACTGGACATACGCTGTGAATAGCGACTTTCCGCAGGTCGGCGTCGACCATCAGATACTGCAGAACGGCGATGCCGTGTACCTTTTCTTCGGTCCTCCTCGACAAACAGTGCTTTCGACGACGACCGTGTCCATAGGAGAACCGTTCACGGCAACGGCACAGAGCTACGACCTTGCTTCCGGAACGTATGTTGGTGCGTCGGGTCTCACGCTCGGTGTTGGGACTCCAAATCCGGATTTCTCATTCACGGAACTCGCGACATCGACATCGGACACAAACGGTGAGGCAATCTTCACGCTCAACGCAACGGGGACCTTTTCTGTCGGTATTCAAGAGGACTTCTATTTTCCTTCCGCGATGATAACAATTGTTGATGTCGCTACTACTTCTTCCGAAGAGACTTCAGCACCGTCGGCCAACAATCCTCCGCCGACTGGCGGTGGTGGAGGCGGAGGTGAGACCGTTCATTTCAACGTAAATATGCCGACTGCGCTTTCGTATCTTGCGAGCAAGCAATCGGCGAACGGATCATTCGGCTCATCCCTTCTCGATGATTGGGTGGCCATTGCATTCGCTGCGGCCGACCCGGGCGCGCCCAAAATACTCCTAAGAGAGTATCTTCTCTCAACAGCGCCGGCGCTTTCGAGCGTTACCGATTACGAGCGGCACGTAATGGCGCTCACGGCGCTTGGCATCAACCCATACTCCGGCACATCGGTGGATTACATCGCACCCATCGTGAACGCGTTCGACGGCATCCAGATCGGCGATCCCACCCTCGACAACGACGACATCTTTGCGATGTTCGCACTCGTGAACGCCGGATACGGCTCCGTTGACCCCATAATCCAAAAAGTTGGGGCGTTCATACTCTCAAAACAACTTCCCAACGGCTCATGGGACAACAACCCCGACATGACAGCCGCCGGAGCGCAGGCAGCATCACTGCTTTTCGGTACCCCCGGCATTAACTCGTCGACCCTTGGCCAGTCCCTTGGTATGGCATCTGGCTATCTCGCTTCGACGCAACAGAGCGATGGGGGCTGGGGTAACGTTGATTCTACGAGCTGGGTGCAAACGATGATCAATGCCGTGCAAGCGCTGGATCCTGCGCACGCGTCTACGTGGACAAGTTCGGGAGGACGGTACCCCATGGACGCTATCGCGAATGCGCAACAGGTTGATGGCGCGGTGCGTCCGATTTCGGACACGGTCGAAAATCGTGTGTGGAGCACAAGCTATGCCGTCGTGGCCGCGTCGGGTAAAAGCTGGCTCACCGTATTGCAACCGTTCTCTCGGCCATCGACTGCCGGAACAACAATTTCAGGAGGGGGGGCGTGGGACAACTCTATGACCTCGACTGCCACCAGTACACAGGCGGCCGCCTCTACGACTCCTCCCGTCGCAACATCAACGCCAACCGTACTCGGAACGAGTACGACAGCTGGTGTTGCCTCTTCTACTGCATCCACCACAAAACCAATAGCTCAAAAATCTGTGCTGAAGAAAAAAGCCGTGAAGAAGAGTGTCTCTGCGCAAACGGCCGCAATCCCGACCTCGACCCTTGCCCAAACTGCTGCGGCGCCATCTCTCCTTAACGGCAGCCTCTTCGGAAAGATCTGGCGGACTATTTCCTCCTTCTTCGCAGCACTGTTTTGAACAGCGGATAGAACATGTCGTCTTTGAGGGTGATCTTCAATTCTTTGCGGTTTATTTTCTCGCAAAATTCGACGGGCGCGCCTTCGATGATACACAGCGGCTGACGCTCGCCCCCCTCACCCATTGCAAGCGTTGCCGAAGTCGCAAGCGAATCCGCTATGTTCGTTTGTGTGAATTTCAACGCGCGTCCGAATATGTCTTTCTTGCCGCGGTAATCGCGCAAACCCCTGAACCCTGAATGGCCGAGCGCTACGCCAACCACCCCCGTACGAAGTGGCATGACGCGGCTGTCGGTGATGAGGATGCCGAGTTTTTTTAGCTTGAAATGCTTCTGTAGTTCCCTTCGCAGTGCGATAGCCACCTTGAAGCTGTCTTTCGGCAGCAAGATCAACTTTCCATCCGCGTTCGATGCATCAACTCCCGCATTCGCGAGCAGCATGCCGTCTTTTTCTGTCAGCCACACCTGCTTCGTCTCTATCGCCCAATCGCTCTCGGCGCGGATAATCTTTTCTTTGTCTTTCGCATCAGCTGTCCGTCCTTCCGCGAGCGCGACGATTTTTGAGGTGACGGCGAGGATCGAGCCGTCTTTCAGTTCCGGAACATGCCACGCAATAAATGCGGCGAGGTCTTCGCCTTCTTCAAAAACACGGGTCTTGACCGGGTGAACATTCATACGCCCGGAGACAATACCACAATGGGTCCTATTAAAAAATCCTTGCCGTACGGGCTTATGACCTATGTGGGTGCGGGGAGACTCGAACTCCCAAGTCTTGCGACATACGCTTCTGAGACGTACGCGTATACCAATTCCGCCACGCACCCAGCCCGCGCATTGTAGGCTATTTTCCCGCTTTGGAAAATCTCGCCGGAACATCGACCCTGCCTATGTACCCCGTCGCGAGCAGGCAGTCCCCAATCAGCTTAAAGGCGATTGGACGTACGCGCATCGCCTCGGAAAGCATCGCGCTTCCAGACCCGCCGACAGCCGGCACCGCACCGCTTCCACCCACGATGATGGGGGCGTAGAAACAATGGACCTTATCCACGCATCGTGCGTCGAAGAAACTTCCGAGGACACTTCCTCCCCCCTCCACCAGCACGCTGATTATTTCCCGCGTATACAGCTCGCGCATCAAGTCCGGTATTGTGATCGCATGTTTCATTTCGATGAGGGCGACGCCTCTTTTGACCAGCGATCGTTTCTTTTTTGCATTCGCGCGCCCGGTCGTAACGATCAGAATATTATTGTCGCGCAAGACGCCCGCCGTGAGCGGGATACGTAACCGTGAATCAAGTATGACTCTGAGGGGGTCCTTTTTCCCCTTCTTTCTGACTCCCAGATGGGGATCGTCTTTAAGAACCGTATTGATGCCGACTAAAATAGCCTGCGATCTCTCCCGCAAACGGCGCGCATATGTGCGAGCGCGTTCATTCGTTATCCACTTCGAGTCGCCGGTCCTCGTCGCTACTTTTCCGTCAAGGCTCGCAGCGAACTTTATCGTAACGAAGGGCCGCTTATTCTTATGGAAGGCAAAAAAGGCCTCGTTCAAACGCCGCGCCTCGTGCTCCAACACCCCAACGGTGACGCGTACACCGTGCTTCCGGAGACTTCGTATCCCCTCCCCGTGCACTTTCGGATCGGGATCAAGTGTTGCACACACAACATGCCGTATGCCTGCTTTCAGGATCACATCGACGCACGGCGGCGTTTTCCCGTAGTGCGAACAGGGTTCAAGGTTCACGTAGAGCGTGCTTCCCCGAAGATCACCTTTCGTTGCCCGTAGTGCTTCCACTTCCGCATGAGGAGCGCCCGCCTTCGTGTGGTATCCGCGCGCAATGATCGAGCCGCCCTTCACCACGACCGCACCGACGAGAGGGTTCGGATCCGTCCACGTCATCCCCTTCCGCGCCAAACGGAACGTCTCGCGCATCATTTTTTCATCCCGCGAAAGATCTTCCCTGTGCATGCTAGATCGATATCGAGTGGCCCAGTTTGCTCCTTTTCGTTTCCAGATACGCGCGATTGTGCTCGTTCGGTGCGATGTTGAGCTGAAGTTCGACTACCGCAATGCCATGAGCGATGAGTTGCTCACGTTTATCGGGATTGTTCGTTAGTAAAACAACGCTCGCGATCCCGAGATCCTTGAGGATGAGCGCAGCGATTCCGTAATCGCGGGCATCGGCTGGTTTGTCGAGAGCCTCGTTCGCCTCTACCGTATCCAATCCCTGTTCTTGGAGCGCATATGCCCGTACCTTATCGGAAAGACCGATGCCCCTCCCTTCCTGCGCGAGATACAGGATCACACCGGACCCGTTCTTCGATATCAGTTCCATACTTTTATGCAACTGCTCGCCGCAATCGCAGCGAAGAGAAAGAAACGTGTCCCCTGTAATACATTGGGAATGTACGCGGGTCATGACGGGGGGTTTCGTCGTATCTCCCAGAAAAAGGACTGCTTGTTCCCTTCCATCCGGCGCCGACCGGTATACGATGATCTCAAAAATTCCGTAGGGTGTCGGAAGCTTCGACGATGCGGTACGAACGATCGACATATCGATGCTCATATTCTTTTCCGCAATGTCCGGACAACACTGATCATCGTGAGAGCTGACAGAGCAGCCTCGACGCCTCGGTTCTCTTTTTTTCGCGTCGCCCGTTCTCTGGCATCGCGAATATCATACGCGGCGATTACCTCGTATATGACGGGTATCCGGTACTCAAGGGAGACCTTCATGCATCCCCGTATGCACTCATCCGCAACCTGCTGAAAATGGTACGTTTTCCCCTTGTGGATCGCGCCGAACGCTATGATCGCATCAAATCTCCTTTTCTTCGCGAGGAGCAGCGCGGCAAGCGGTATTTCGAGTGAGCCCGGTACGCGTACGATGGTGATACGATCCCGCCGCATTCCGTTTTTGACCAATGTCCTGATGCAGTTATGTTCCAGATTATCGGTCACGAATTTCTGGAAGTCGCTCCCCACGATCGCGATGCGGTAGTTGTTATTTTTCATAGACAGAAGCAAATTTTGCTACGTATTTTGCAATAATGTCGACCTCTATGTTCACCGCGTCACCAACGGAAATACTGCGGAGTGTCGTATTCGCCCACGTGTGCGGAATGATCCCCGTGGTAAAACTGCGCGTGCCCGAGTCGATGACGGTAAGCGCAACGCCGTTCACCGTGACGGAACCTTTCCCGACGAGGTAGCGCGAGATTTTTTGCGGAACCTCGATCGTGAGAATGTAGCTGTTCCCTTCTTTTTTTATTTTCCGGATCGTACCGACGCCATCAATGTGCCCCTGCACGATATGTCCCGATATAAAGCCACTCGGTCGTATCGGCAGCTCCATATTGACCTTGTTGCCGACAGCGCGATCTCCGAGAGCGGTCCTCCTGAATGTCTCGGGCATCACGTCGACTTCAAAGGAGGTCCTTGCGCGTGATGTCACGGTAAGGCAGGCTCCGTCAACGCTCACGCTCGCACCCGTTTTAAGCAGCCGTACAATATCGGCACTCACTTTGACACCGAGGCGACCGCCCCTTTTCGAAACAACCTCTCCCGTATGCGTAATGATTCCGGTAAACATAATGGTTGAACTATTTTTACGTCTTCGTTCGGACGAGGCGTGAGCAAGCTCTCACTTCGCTCCCCGCTAGCCGCAACAAAAAACCCCTTCGCTTCGGGGTCATACAAGCCACCCGCGCACGGCGCGTGGTTCCTCCTTCTTTTATCCCGACTTTACGGTCGGCTCCGGACTTACACCGGATCATGTCCGCGAGGACTCGTGGGCTATACCACCGATTAGGATTTGCACCTGACCCCGAAGGAGGCTCTCATTTTATCACGTCGTGGGATTGGGAGCCACCAGAGATCCCGGGTCCCCGCCATCCCATCGTACCTCCCCGTGCGTGACCATGTTCGTTATTTTGGGCTGCCACTCGTGCTCGGCTTTGTTTACCGCCCTGGCGATGTCGTCTGCCGACATTCCTGCGACAAGCGGAACGCTGTGCTCAAAAAAGGCGGGGCCGCGATCTATTTCGTCCGTGACGAAGTGCATGGTGAATCCTGATTCGGTAATTTCCCCCGCGTCAAACGCCGCCTTGACCGCGTCATGAATGTGATGACCGTACATCCCCTTTCCCCCAAACCTGCCGCCGAGCTGCGAAAGGAGCGCGGGATGGATGTTGAACGTCTTTTGCGCGTCGAGTCCTTTCACAAGCTTGAACCACCCTGAAAGCGCAACCCACTCCGCGCCGGAATCGGCCACAATTTTCCTGTAATCCGAATCGGGTCCGAAAAAAACGAACGGGATGCCGAGCCGGTCGGCGCGCGCACGGACACCACCGTGTTCGTGATTGGAAACGACGGCGACTATCTCTGCATCAAGTATGCCCGTCTTTGTCGCTGCAACGAGGTTCTCAAATCCGGAGCCACCACCCTCTTTTGTACCCGACGCAAAGACGATTATTTTCGGTTTGCCCATAGACGCCTCAGTATATATGATGGCCGCATGAAGCTCGGCACCCCTCTCAAACCCTCAGCGACTAGGCTTCTTCTCCTCGGCAGCGGAGAGCTGGGTCGCGAGGTCGCGATAGAAGCAATGCGGCTTGGCGTGGAGGTCATCGCATGCGACCGCTACGAGAACGCGCCCGCGATGCAGATAGCGCATCGAAGCCACACCTTCAACATGCGCGACGGCGCGAAGATACGCGAGGTCGTTGAAAAAGAGAAGCCGACCTACATCGTCCCCGAAATAGAAGCCATCGCGACCGACACCCTTGTCGAGCTCGAAAGGGAGGGGTGGATGGTAATACCAAAGGCCAGCGCAACGCGGCTCACGATGGACAGGCAGGGCATCCGGCAGCTCGCTGCAGAGAAATTGAAGCTCCCCACTTCCCCCTACCGGTTTGCGGCAAATGTGGCAGAGCTCAAAAGGGGTGCCTCGGCGGTCGGCTTCCCCTGCTTCGTGAAGCCGACAATGTCGAGCTCCGGCCACGGACAGTCGATGGTGAAAAATGAAGCGGGACTGGCGAAGGCGTGGAAATTCGCGATGGAGGACGCTCGTGGCAAGACCAGTAAAGTCATCGTCGAAGGAAAGATCGATTTTGATTATGAAATCACGCTCCTTACTGTGCGGCACGCGGGCGGCACTTCTTTTTGCGCACCCGTAGGGCACATTCAGATAGACGGCGATTACCGCGAATCGTGGCAGCCGCACGCGATGACAAAAACCGCGCTCAAAAAAGCGCAGAATATTGCGAGAAAGGTGGTCAATGAATTATGCGGGAAGAAAGGTCGGGGTATTTTCGGTGTTGAAATGTTCATCTCCTCCAAAGGAGGATCCTCCTCCGGAGGAAAAGGCGACAAAGTGTGGTTCTCCGAGGTAAGCCCGCGCCCGCACGACACGGGCATGGTGACGATGGTCTCACAAACGATGAGCGAAATGGAATTGCACGTGCGAGCGATCTTAGGACTGCCAATACCAGAGATCCCTTGCCGCCCGGGCGCATCGGTCGCGATACTCGCGGATATCAAAACCGACGATCCTGTCTACGAAGGCGTCGATGCGGCACTTAAAACCCCCGGCACGTGGATACGCCTCTTCGGCAAGCCATCATCCCCCAATCATCGCCGTATGGGTGTGGCCCTCGCCATCGGCAAAACGGTCGCCGAAGCTCGCAAAAAAGCGATGATTGCGGCAAAGAAAGTCCGCGTTATCGGTCTATGAAAGAATGGAAAGATATGAAATTCACTGAAAAGGCCGTGGACACGGTCAGTGGCTTGTGGAAGTTGCTCGGAGCAATAGTGGGACTCTGCGTAATTGTTTGCTTGCCGATTGTCGTTATTGTCCTTTTGGTTCGGTGGTTGGGTTAATCCACCGCCTCAACGCTCGCGCCGAGTTTGGTGAGGCGTTCGTGGAGATTCTCGTAGCCGCGGTTTATCGGGTACACATCGGTGAGCGTCGAGTTGCCTTCCGCCGCGAGCATGCCGATGAGGATGAGGGTGGCAGGGCGCAGCGCCGGTGGAGCCTTCACATCCGCCGCGTGCAATTTCGTCGGACCGTCGATGAATACGCGATGCTGATCAGCCAATTCCATTTTCGCGCCGAGCTTGGTCATTTCCATATAGTAGACCGCGCGATTCTCATAGACCCAATCGTGAACGAGCGTGCGGCCCTTGGCCTGCGTCGCGACGGGTACGAAGAACGGCAGGTTGTCGATGTTGATACCCGGATACGGCCGCGCCGCGATCTTCTCCGGCGGCGCGCGCAATTCCCCATCTTCTATCGTGAGGTCCACGAGTTTCGTGCGCCCGTTCTCAGCCATGTATTCAGCTGTGCGCGAATAGGTGAGACCCATGCTTTCAAGCGTCAGCAATTCGAGTTCAAGGAAATCTATCGGGCAACGTGTGATCGTCAACTTCGAGTGTGTTGTCGCCGCGAGAGAAATAAAGAACATGCTTTCGATGGGGTCCTCGCTCGGGTATGAGGTAATGTCGGCGTTAATTTCCTTCACACCGTGTACGATGAGCGTTGTCGTGCCGATGCCTTCTATTTTTACACCGCACTGTTCCAAAAAGACACAGAGATCTTGCACCATGTAATTCGCGCTCGCGAATTTGATGGTCGTGACTCCGGGAATTTTTGCCGCCGCCATGAGCGCGTTCTCGGTGCCCGTGTCACTCGCCTCGAACATGACGATGTTGCCCGCGTGCTTATCTCCCGCGTCGACGTGGAACATTCCCTCCCCGTTCTCACCCAAATGTATGCCGAGCTTACCGAGCGCTTGAATGTGCGGCATCATCGTGCGCCCGCCGAGCTTGCATCCGCCCGGAAGCGGCAGCTCGAACGAATCAAAGACGTGCGCAAGCGGGCCGACGAACATCGCGATGGAGCGCGTCTTCCCTGCCGCTTCCCTGTCGATATTCTTGAGGTCGAATTGTGCGGGCGGCTTGATGACGATGTCGCCATTGTCGAGCCACTCCACACTGACGCCGATGCTTTTCAACACTTCGATGATGCGCTTTACCTCCTCGATGCGGGGCATGCGTTTCAGAGTTGTCGTGCTGCAATTCAAAAGCGACGCACACAAAAGCGCCACCGCAGCGTTCTTGGAAATATTTGTAGCGACCGTGCCGGATAGCTTCCTGCCGCCGATGACTTTGTAATTCATGGGTTCATTATACGCGGGTGCGAGCGGAAGGAATCGGACCTTCGACCTCTGTCTTATCAGGACAGCGTTCTACCACTGAACTACGCTCGCGTACGAGCGATAGTAGCAAAAACAGGGCTCACATGCTACTTTTTGAAACGGTCGGGGAGGTTCTGTTTGCCCATGACCGTTGGATAAACGGAGGACAAAGACGATGGCAAGGAATGGACGCAAGGGCGGCCAAGGGAAGAGCCCCGGGGACGAGAACGGTAACATCCGTCAGCACACGTTGAACCGCCGGGCCAAACGAAAAGCGGCAGCGGTGGCGCGAGAACGGGAGATCTCGATCGTCCGGAGAGGCGTTTATGATCACGATCTGCGCCACCGCTCTCGCTGAGAGGCGGCGACGATGTTGCCATGCCGGGGCCCATGTATATGCGGGCCCCGGCAAATGATTTTACGGCGAAGCCGACTTTGTCGAGACTTGGAGGACTTATGCACAGTTTGACTAAAAAGTATTTACATTTGGAAATGGGTGTGTATTATAACGGTATATTGTTCTTTAAGTGGCTTGCCCCGCCGCTGGCGGGGTGAAGTCGCAAGGGTTCGATGCCCTTAATTGTCAGAAAATAATTGTTGTCACATCAGAGATGAAAACAACTTCAGTCGATGCGTCGCTCCGAAAGGAATTCGAACTCGTCGACGCGTGGGGTTTGCATTCGGGGATCGATCTCCATGGGTGCAATCCGGTGACCGTCCGGTCGCCGGAAAAGATCAAGCAGTTTGTGGTAGAGCTCTGCGAGCTCATCGAGATGAAGCGTTTCGGTGAGTGTGTGGTGGTGGACTTCGGGGAAGATCCGCGAGTGGCAGGATATTCGATGACGCAACTTATCGAGACCTCGCTTATCTCGGCTCACTTGGGTCATGCGGCAAATCCGTATGTATACTTGGACATCTTCTCGTGCAAGTATTACAACCCGACCGTTGCGGCCGAATTTGCCAAGAAATTCTTCGAGGCAAAGGACTACAATCTGCACTACACGGTCCGGAAGTAAGAGGTTAAAACAGGAACAAACAGAAAACCGCCCCTCTCGGGGCGGTTTTCTTATGCGCAAAAAGCGCCGTGCCCCAGAAGGAGTCGGCGTTTTTTATTTTGTCCAAACGGGGAGGCGAGGCCTCCCTGTTCTCCTTGCTACAATGCATACATGAGCTATCGGAGAACACCATTCGCGCCAGATGAGCACTACCATTGTTACACACGTGGTATCGACGGTCGCGTCACATTTCAAGACAGGCAAGACCACGAACGCTTCCAAGAATCCCTTTATCTCTGCAACGATACCAAACCGTTTGACCGCAGCGATTTTATCAGGCTCTCCCATCACGAGATCTTCTCGCGCCCACGTACACGTGAGTTGGTGGTGATCGGTTTTTACAGCCTAATGCCGAACCACTTTCATATCGGATTTCAGGAGATCGAAGAAGGCGGCTCATCCAAGTTTCTGCAAAAGCTCGGAACAAGCTACACGATGTATTTCAACGCGAAATACAACCGTGTCGGCGCCTTATTTATTGGTCCGTGCCGGTCGCGACATATCGGAGACGACCGATATTTCAAACGGGTGGCTCAATATATCCATCTTAACGCAGCGGAAATCTATGAACCAAAGTGGAAATACGGTTCGGTAAAGAATATGGGGAGATTAGAAAAGTGGTTGGACGAATACGAATTCTCGAGCCTGAGGGATTACAATGCAAACCTACGGCCCGAGCGCGCGATACTTAATTCTGAAATGATGGCGCTTGTGCAAAGCGGTTTACCGTCATTAAAGGGCGTACTATCCGAGGCGCAGGAATATTATGCGGGTCTCGGACACTGATCCATCGGATCGGACAACACCAACAGGGAGGCCTCGCCTCCCTTATGCTTTGAGCAAGCGCACTTATCAACATACAAAACAGCCCCATTCGGGGCTGTTTTGTATAAACCACACACAAACATCAGAATTTACACTCTTTTGTTCCGTCCATTACCCCCGTCTTTCCGGAGCGTCAAACGTAGTGTAAGGAACAACGTTATTCCTGTTGTGCGCTCGATCGAGACGCACAAATCGACGATAAGCTTTTCTTCCGAAGAAGAGCAGCAGATCTTTTTTGAATGATTCCACGAGCAGGTTCCCCTACCCGTGCCTTGTTACGACTTAGTCTTTGTCATTGAGTTTGCCTTGATGCATC
>CAYIDD010000005.1:0-64734 GCA_964362175.1 uncultured Candidatus Saccharibacteria bacterium
CACCCGATGGAAGTCTTGCATCTCACAAGGGAGAATGTTGATAGTTGTGCCGCCCGCGCGGCGGAGGTCCTGCGCGCGGGCGGCGTGGTGCTGTATCCGACCGATACGCTCTACGGACTCGGCGTGGATGCGTTTTCGGATGCTGCTGTTGCAAAGGTCTACGCAATAAAGGGTCGTGAGGAGGGGAAGCCGATACATGCGATCGTTTCTGATCTTGAAATGGCAGGGAAGTATGGAGACGTTACAAACGACGCGACGCGTTTGGTTGCGCAACTTCCGAAGGGCTTGTTGACGCTGATAGTAAAAAAGAAAGATGTTCAAAGCGGTATAGCAAAAGACATCGAAACGTTCGGATTCCGCATTCCCGGCAATGATCTCTGCAGAGAGCTGGTACGGGCATTCGGGGGCCCCGTCACTGCCACGAGCGCAAATAAAAGTGGGGAAGTGCCGGAGCGGTCTGTCGAAAAAATCCTTGAGCAGCTTGGAGGGGGTGCGAAGTATGTCGACCTCGTGATGGACGCGGGGGAGTTACCCCGGCGGGAACCCTCTTCGGTCGTTGACCTCTGCAGCCCTGAACCCGCTGTCCTGCGCGAGGCGGCCGTTTCGGCGCAGGAAATAAGGTCTATTTTGGGTCATTGACTCTGGCGGACTCTGCTCTACACTGGCCTTATATCAATAATGTTTTTCGCGTGCGTATGAATATGAACGACAGGACCAATCAGGTTATCGGGGGCGTCATAGTTATTATCCTTATTATCGGAGCATGGTACGTAGGTCAAAAGCAGTTGATTCCCGTTGGGGGAGAGAACACCACCCCCGCGGATTCCGTAGGAGCGGACACGTCGTCAGACTCCGATGTGTCCGATACGGTCATCAGCGATGAAAGTACGGGGACCGATAACACTGCGACAACACCATCGGTGCGGGCGAGCGGCGAATCAATCACGGTCGCGGACCAACCGGCTGGTATGCAGGTCAAGATCGCATCTGTCACACTTCCGGAGCTTGGATGGGTAGCGGTGCGCGACAACAATGGTCGTGTCTTGGGCGCCGGACGTTTTGATGCAGGTACAAACAACAATGTCGCCGTCGAACTTCTTCGCGGCACGGTCGCCGGAGAAAAATATCAGGTACTTCTCTACATTGATGATGGGGACATGCAGTACGATCTCCACAAGGACTCACTCGTCATGAATGCTGACGCCTCGGTCGCAGGTACCATGTTCAGCGCGCAATAGTCCTCTTCTCCTCATCGGCGACGCGCCAAAGGTACCACGATGCAGTGGAGGCATGAGCCCGCCAATCTTTGGCGAGCTCTTCCATCGTAGCGTGATCGGGAAGGTCTTTAAGTCCGTAGGTGATCTGAAAGCCCTTCCGGATACCGAGGTCTCCGGTCGGGAGCACATCGGGTCGGTTGAGTGTGAAGATCAGGAACATGTGCACGGTCCATACGCCGATCCCTTTGACCTGTACGAGGTGCTCAAGTATTTCGGCACTCGTCATCTTGTGCAGCTGCTTGTGTCGAATGGTCCCGTCCATGAATTTTCTGGCGAGGTCCTTTATGTACGAGGCTTTCTGCGCTGAGAGGCCGGCGCTGCGCATTCTCTCGACCGGCGTGTTGCGTACCGCATCGGGATCGGGGAATTTTTTAGACGGGAACGATGCGACAAACCGCTTGTAGATCGTCGCTGCGGCAGCACCGGAGACTTGTTGGTGGATGATAGAGCGTACGAGCGCTCGAAAGGGATCACGTCCCCGCTTTAGATCGGGGGGTCCGTATTTCCGAATGAGCGATGCAAAGCGCTTATCTGTCCTCAGGGCAGCAACAGACGCTGATATCGGTGGTATTCGCATAGGTGGTTCATCATATAAAGACAGGCCCATTTACGCTACAATGACCCCATGCAGGAAGGGATCCGAAAATTGCTGATACAACTCGGCGAAAACCCCGAACGAAATGGGCTCAGAGAAACCCCCCGCAGAGTCGAGGAGTCGTTGCAGTTCCTGACCCAGGGATACAGGACGAATATAGATGAGGTCATCGACGGGGCTATCTTTGAGGAGGATCATAACGAGATGGTGCTCGTGAAAGATATTGAAGTGTATAGTTTGTGCGAACATCACCTGCTTCCGTTCGTCGGTAAGGCGCATGTAGGGTACATCCCGAACGGCCGCGTTATCGGACTTTCAAAGATCGCTCGCGTCGTGGATATGTTCGCGCGGCGATTACAGTTGCAGGAGCGTCTTACGCGGGAGATCGCCGACGCTTTGGAGGAGAGCTTGAAACCAAGGGGGGTTGCGGTCATCATTGAGGCCGAGCATTTTTGCATGATGATGCGGGGTGTACAAAAACAAAATAGTAAGACGATAACATCAGCCATGCGCGGATCGTTTCTCAAAGACCAGAGATCGCGTGAAGAATTTTTGCATCTTGCAACTGCCTGAGGGATCGTTCGGGGATATTTCTTTTTGTGACCCTACCGGGAAGCTTCGCGCATCGGTCACGGATAATTTTGCTCCGCAAAATTTCTGCGACCCCGACTCAGCGACCCTGAGGGTACCCCGCCTCCGTCTTTCGATTCCCGATCGGGACCCTGTAACACCTAAAAACCCGACGACATGCGTCGGGCCTTAAGGTGTTATGAGGCCAGTGTACTTGGAATGGAACACCTTGGAAACTATGGTTATTCGATGGAAAGAGGTGTTCGCAACGATGCCCACTGGTTATCTTACCCCCTCCCTTGAGGCAGCGGTATGAGGACTTTAGGCCCAGGACTCCCGTTTAATATCTACCTTATAGGTAATAGAACGCAGAGATTACCCTCGATCCCGTCGCTAGGTAAACTCGCAAAACTCGACTGTCAGAAAATGAAAAAACCCTACTAGGGAAACACTCCAGAAACTCAAGAGGACCCCATGGCGATTTTAGTCATATATAGAGGCATAATTTATGCCATATGCAAAAAATAATCCCGAATAAACGGAGTGTTTTCCGAGTAAAAAACCCAGAGTTTTCTTACACAAAAACCCCTAGTTTTGCGAGTCATTTAGGAGCGTCATTTTGGGCACCTCTATGCCATTCCAAGCGATCCTCAGCGGCACCTCGGTAACCTGCCCGCTTTCCTGATAGAGCTTCACCAGGAGCACCGACTCGCCCAGTGCTCCTCTAGAAAAAGCAGGTACATCATTCCCCGCAGCGACCGCCAGCAAGACGGAGCGATCCCCGACCATTTCTCGGTCAAGCATGTGGTTGAAAATATCGAGATAAACAGTTTGGTTGGGATAAATGTCTCGAACAGTCAGACCGTCTTTATTCAGTTGTCCGTGCGTCCAGATAAGAGGCATCGGAAAGAAATCGGTGCGTATTTCTCCGCTGTCGGTAATTTTCTCGATGTACGCCTCCACAGCTTTTGCCTTGAACTTACCGCTGTTCTTGATGATGACTCTCCCAACATCGAGAAGCGCCATCGGCTCAGAGTCGCCAATCGCTTCGGCATCTCCTTGATTAGTCACTATTGCACCTTCGACCACGATCTTGCTTTTTTGTGGGCGACGCCTCCACCATTCACTTAGCGGCGGAGACAAAATACCAAGCACGAGAGCAAGAACGATTGCCCAAAATTCTGGAGTGAGATAGAAAGGCGTCGAGAAATGGGCGGCTGTCTTTTGGAGTGCATCTATCGCTGACTCAAGTTGGTTTGGCTGCATGCAGTAATTCTACCGCAGCTGAGCAGATTAGCTTTTGTGGTTAGAAGCCAAGTACGAATAAACAATTGGGGCCAAGATGGGAGCCACAAGGCCCGCGAAGAAAGCTACGACTCTGTTAGCTCCTATTTTCTTTGCAGAGTACAGGCAGATCGGTATGGATATTCCCCACAGTATCAGCAAGACAATCGTTTCCATATTTTATTGAGCAGTCACTGTCACACTCTTACTAAATCCGTTAGCAGAAAAAGTAATCGTGTGTTGGCCACTGGTTTTGAACTCGTACAGAAATGGGTAATATGACACCGTTTCAGGAACACCGTCCTTATAAATCTTTGTTACAGCGCCTATGCCCGTCTGGTCGGTTCCCGTTCCCTTTATGAACCTTCGGCAGCTGAAGCAGTCAGGATTAGGTGGATCGGTTGCCTCAATCGTTACGTCATACTTAATAACGGCATCCCCGTTATCATTACGTGCAATAAGACCAAGAACAATAGAATTACTATCATCGGGAGTGGCACTGCCTTGGGCTAGTGTTCCGTCGGGATTTATTTGGTAGTTGTTTGCCTTGTATTGCCGCCCCAGACCCTTACCAGGAGTCGGGCTGAATATTTCAATATTCGCTTTCGATATAGGTACGGGCGCAGGCGTCGGCTGTGGTGTTGTGGGAACTGTGGGTGTTGGTTGCGGTGCTGGATTAAGCACGGGCGCGGGAGTCGGTGCAGGATTGGCAGGTTGAGTTACCACTGGCGGAACTGTCGGCGGCGTAAGCTGTTCCTCCTTGACGGACTCCGCGAGATCCACCGAAAGTACGGCATTAGCTCGAGTGCGCGTCAGAGGTCCAAAGAAACCTGATACTGGAGTAATATTTTCTCGCGCTTGAAATACTTTTACCGCCTTCAGAGTGAGCGTATAAAAATTTCCTGTTATGGGTCCCGAATACACCCCTTGATCGGTTAGGAACTCTTGGAGCTCACGTACTTCATCGCCTTTGCTCCCGTACTTTAAATTAGTATCGAAAGAAGCAAAGACAAACTGCGGGACCAAAACCAGCACGATAGCGAGGAGTTTATAGATATTTTTCATAGCAACCAGCATGAGCTTGTAATGCTGGCGCTAAACACTAAGCCCCGCGCCAGCTAGGCCTTGCGGCCCCACACCCGTTTCCAGGTATGGCCCATCGCTGAGTTGCTGAACACGGGGTTCAGTATCAGCGATGGGACTTGTCGACCTTGCCACAGCGAAGCTGCGGGTTAGGCCCTTTTATTGGGTATGTGTAACTCGATGCTAACATAGCGAGCCGCGGGTATAAAGGATAAAATCAGCTCACGTATGATCGACCAGCTACTAGCACAAAGAGCCGTTTTAGAGGCCCTTGAGGCCAAAATCACGGCCTTGGGCGGCGCTGACAGGCATGTTGGCGATACTACGCTCGAACTGTACTTTTGGGACGATTTGGCGGAAAAACATCAAAAACTTTTTAGATCAGCCACACTCGAGGACATCGCCTCGGCAATTACTATCGTTGAGAAAGAGTCAGCGGGGCGCTTTAAACTTGTATCTATTAAGCCATCTACCGCCACTCGCGACGTATTGAGAGTCGGTATAATGCAAGAAAGTGGCAGACCTATTTTGGACGTCTCGAATTTATATTGGGAAGTCCGATACACAGAAAAACTACCCGCGGGAGAAGCTCCCAGTGGTTCGCAAATCTTTTGGCTTACACCTAGGGAGCTACACTCGTTAATTTCAAATGAAAGGCGATCATTCGCGTTTCGGTCAGGCGGTGTTCAATTCCGATTATTGCAGTGGTTTTCCGAACACAAGGATTTAACTAAAAGCAAAGAGCTAGCGGAGGAGCTCAAGACCACAACACGAACAATTGCCACAGAGATCGGCAAGCTGAAACGTAAAGCTGACGAGGCATTTGGCCTCGATGAGGATAATTTCGTCCAAAGCAGTTATGGCGAAGGTTACGGGCCTGGTATCGGAATAAAAATCAAATTGGAAAGAGGTACGTCGTAGCTACCGTTGATAAGACCATAGAGCGCGACTGAATTATTGGGCTCTTTTGAGGGCTTATCGTACATGCGCTGTATGTACGCTGTAGCACCCCTTTCGGCAGAATTATGAGGTGGAACAGAGCACCGATGACAAGCTGGCCGAGAGCGCAAGCTCAGAACTTTCTTTTGATGCCTTCAAAAAAGCGCTCGGGTCCGCTGCTCTAAAATACTCGGATACGGAAATTGAGCGCATGCGGGCCGTCTGCGATAAGTTTGCGGATGCCTTCTTTGACGGTTGGCTTAAGCGACGAAACGAGCAATAATGGGCAGGAAGGGCTCGACGATTATTACAAAAACATGGAAAAAAGCACCGAGGGAGAGTATTGCATAATTCACTGTCGAGTGAGTTCAACCAAACAATCTCAGGAGGGTGAGAGCTTGGATGTGCAAGCGGGCATCTGCCGCGCCATTGCCGTTCAGAATAAATGGCCACTCGCTCATGAGCCGTGGGAAGAGAGCTTCTCAGGGCGTAAAAGTACTCGGCCAATCTTTGAAGAAGTGTTGGCATTTCTGGATGCACATCCAGGTAAAGTACGCCGCTACATTTTTCGCTCGATTGATCGCTTTACACGCGGCGGCTCATTCTCATACGAAACGATGAAGCGCGAGCTTACAAAGCGCGGGGTAGCGATGGTGGATAGCTATGGAGTAATTCAAGCTTCAAAAAACACTCTTGAGGATTTGGGGATTGAGTATGACTGGAGCAGGTACTCACCGAGTGAAATGACAGAGTCGCTTCTCGCGACGAATGCTAAACAGGAGGTTACTGGCATCCTTACCAGGATGATCGGGCAGTCAATCCGATTAACCAGGCAAGGGTATCGAGCGCGTCGAAGTACAGACGGGTTTAAGAATGAGCGGGTGTTCGTCGAGGGGAAAAAGAAGGTCATACAGGTTCCCGATAAGGAGCGGGCCCGCTTTTTTATTGCGATGTTTGAATTGCGAGCGCTGGGCCAACTTACAGACCCTGAGATAGTCGAGAGAGTGAATGCGATGGGATACCGTTCTCCGTATCAAAATAAGTACAATCACGAAAAGACCAAGATCGTCGGGCGGAGAGGCGGAGTTCCGCTGACTGTAAAGCAACTCCAGCGCATCATGCGGAATACAATCTATGCTGGAGTCGCATGCGAAAAATGGACAAACTACAAACCAATCCATCAACAGTACGACGGTCTTGTTACGGTCGAGGTTTTCAATCGAGCCAATAGAGGAGAGTTCGCCATTATGACGGATGAGAGCGCAGAGCTCACAGTCGTTCGCGGCAAATCAAAGACGGGCACGGAACGAGTAAGAAATAACCCGCTCTACCCCTTCAAGTTCATTCTGTGTCCTTTGTGCGAGAAACCCAAAACCATGCTTGGCAGCGCACCACGCGGCAAGCTGGGTAAAACACATCCCACTTACCACTGCGCTCGTACACACAAGTATTTCGGTATTCCTAAAAAGGACTTTGAGGAGAGTGTGGCGAAGTACATCAAGAGTTTGAAGTTCCAACCCGATTTGCTTAATGGCTTGGAGGCAACGTTCCTTAACAAGTATCGTAAACGTGAGAAAGAAATTGTCAGAGCATCAGGCCAAATACACTCGCACATAGGCGAGCTCGAGGCGCGTCAGGCCTCAAAACTTGAGGCGTTTGAAGCAACAAAGAGTCCCGTGCTCCGAGGAAAGCTGGAAAGAGAAATAGAAGATCTTGAGGTCCAGATCAAGCAGGCGGGTAAACAACGCCTGAAGATACAGATCACGCGAAATGATATTAAGGCCTTTATGCGAGATGCGAAAGCGATAATGGAACACCCCGCTGAAATCCTCCTAAACCCAAAGGATATAAAGGTCCAACAGGAATTATTCGGGTTAGTTTTTGAGAAAATGCCGACCTACTCGGAAATTGTTAATGGAACACCTAAATTGTCCTACGCCTTCGCGCTTTCTTCGACATTTACACCAGACAAAAACCAATTGGTGACCCTACCGGGAATCGAACCCGGATTAACGGCTTGAAAAGCCGGCGTCCTAACCATTAGACGATAGGGCCACAAACAGCGCCATTTTAGCGCATTTTCTGTCCTATACAAAATGTGATACTGTTGTCGGGTTTGGAGGCGTCGGATAGTGGTTTATTCCAGCGGTTTCGAAAACCGCCATGCCGAAAGGCATCGTGAGTTCGAATCTCACCGCCTCCGCATATGGCGTTGCATAGCACCACAGGTTTTAAACCCGTCGCCGCGGCCTTGATCGGTAACACGCTTGTCACCATCGTTAAGTTTTCTGCGGCAATGGTCTCCGGTTCCAGCTCGATGTTCTCCGAAGCGGTGCATAGTTTCGCCGACACACTCAACCAGCTTCTGCTCCTGATCGGGTTGCGCCGCTCGCTCAGGAAGGCGGATGACGATTTTGAGTATGGCTACGGCAATGAACTTTCGTTTTGGGCGCTTATTTCCGCGTGCGGGATATTTTTTGTCGGCGCAGGTGTCACGGCATATAACGGCATTACCTCATTCCTCGATCCGCACCACATAGAGATATCGCCGCTGGTATTCGGGGTTCTTCTTTTGGCTCTCGTGATCGAGTCTTACACACTCTGGGTCGCCGCCACGCAATTGATAACATCATTCCCCCGCTCGAAGTGGGGGAAACGGCTGGCACAGGCCGATCCCTCGACGCTTGCCGTTTTTCTCGAGGACGCGGTGGCGGTAATCGGCGTACTCGTCGCGATCGTGAGCATTTCGGTCTCGTATTACACGGGAAATTCTGCGTGGGACGCTGCGGGCTCGGTCGTTATTGCGTCCCTTCTCGCTGCGGTCGCTGTTGTCCTTATCGTCAAAAACCGCTCGTATCTTCTCGGCCGCTCGATACCCGAAGGGCTGCAGGAAGAATTGATCGACCTTCTTCAGAGTGAGCCGGCGATAGAAAAAGTCCTCGATTTCAAATCGGTCGTGCTGGGGTTCGGCATCTACCGCATCAAATGCGACGTGGAATTTAACGGTGCGGCGCTTTTTGGAGAGGCGTATCAGCAATCGTCACTTCGCGACCAGTATGAAGAAGTGCGCGACGACTATGAATCCTTCAAAAGATTTTGTGCGGACTACGCCGACCGCATTCCGCGCTTGATGGGTAAGAAGATAGACGAGATAGAAGCGCGGATAAAAAAGCTGCACCCGGGTATCAAACACATAGATATAGAGATCAATTGATCGATCCCGAAGGCGCCATCTTCGGCATGATGCGAGGCGACCCGAACGCAAAGTAACGAAGGACTGCTGTAGAATACGGGGGTGATATTCGACTACCATATCGTGTTGAGTGGTATCGGCATTGCTGTTGCGGCGTTGCGATACATCCTGTATTTCAGAGACATCAACCGCGGTACGGTAAAACCGCACGTGTTCTCGTGGTTTTTGTGGGGATTGCTCACAGGAATTATCTTTGTCGCGCAATTTGTCTCGGGGGCAGGCCCTGCCGCCTGGGTGGCGGGATTTGTTACTGTTGCTTGCTTCGGAATCTCCGTCTTCGCTTTCTACAAAGGATCAACGGATATCGTTGCTTCGGATTGGGTCTGCCTCGTGGGGGCTCTTGGCGCTATCGGGCTGTGGCAACTAACAAGCAATCCGCTCGCGGCAGTCATCATTGTCATGATCGCGGATGGAATTAGCTACATACCAACGTATCGAAAATCATTTCATAAACCATACGAAGAATCTGCGTCTGGTTTTGCGCTCGCGGCCTCGCGTTCGGTATTTGCGCTTGCAGCCCTTGAATCTTTTGCGACAGTCAATTGGATCCACACCGCCTTTCTCATCTTCGCTGACGGTGGTTGCGCGGTATTTTTGTGGATCCGCCGTAAACAACTGAAGGCATGATCTACGACTATCATGTTGTTTTCGCCACGCTCGGCACTGGTATCGGACTCTTGAGCTTCGTGCCGTACTTTCGGGACATTCTGAACAACTCAACAAAGCCGCACGTATTTTCATGGTTTATCTGGTCGCTCCTTGTCGGGGTCACGTTCCTCATTCAAGTTGCCGAGGGGGGTGGCATTGGCGCGGTCGTAACGGGCATCGAGGCGCTGTGTTGCGCTGCTGTCACCGTGTTCGCGTATACGCGCGGAGAGAAAAATATCACACGCTCGGATTGGGTGTGTTTGTGTCTGGCGCTTCTGGCTATCGTACTGTGGCGCCTCGCGCACCAACCACTGCTCGCGGTCTTGCTCGTTATATGTGCGGATATGTTCGCGTATATCCCCACACTCCGGAAATCATACGTTAGACCGCACGAAGAAACGGTTTCACAGTACGCGCTCTCTGCCGTGCATTGGGTCTTGGCCGTTGCCGCATTGCAAACGTTCCTGTTGACGACCTGGCTGTATCCCGCGTGGATGGCAGTGTTTGACGCCGTCCTTGTCGCGACCATCCTCATCCGTCGCCGACAATTACTTGCTCTGCCTCCTCGTGTTTGATATACATGATATTTCTGGCAGGGGAATCGTTCCCCGTTAGCCCAGTGTTCCTAATCCGGGAGGTGAAAGTGGCGAAGAAGCCCTTACGCGGTGTTCGTAAACGCGGAGTACGGATCGTTCCGCGAGGCGGCAAGTCGAAAGGGCGCACGGAGAATGCCCGTTCACAAGACCAGGCTCAATCTTGGAGACGGTCATCCGGCAAGGGTTGGAAGCCGCATGACGTGAGTCCGTGGGGCGGCTGGTGACCCAGTGTCCTGAATTAGCCGGCGGAGTCCTTGGGACCCGCCGGCTGTATCTTTTTCGGGCAAATGCTAGTATGTTCTGCAATGAGTGGGCGTAACTTTCGGGACCTCCTTGAGAAGCAATGGGAGCAAGGTAAATTCCTTTGCGTGGGACTTGATAGCGATTTTGAGAAAATTCCGGAGGCGGTCCGGAAGACGGGTGTGGGCGAGACCATCGTCGCATTCAACCGTGCCATTATCGATACGACGAAAGATCTTGTAAGCGCATACAAGCCAAACAGCGCATTTTATGAAGCACACGGCGACGAGGGATGGAGGGCGCTTCGCGAGACCGTGCAATACATTCGTGATCAGGCGCCCGATGTGCCGGTCATTCTCGATGCGAAGCGGGCTGATATCGGTAACACGAATGCGGGATATGTCGCATCGGCATTCGATCATTTGCGTGCGGATGCGATCACGGTAAATCCATATCCCGGCCGCGAGGCACTTGCCCCCTTCCTTGACCGAAAAGACAAGGGCGTCATCGTCTGGTGCCGAACCTCGAACGAAGGTGCGGGGGAATTTCAAGATATGTCAGTCAACGGCGATCCACTCTACATGGTCGTTGCCCGTCATGTTGCGCACGAGTGGAATACGAACGGAAATTGCGGGCTGGTGGTAGGGGCAACGTATACCGAGGAGTTGCGCCGGGTGCGCGGTGCCGCAGGTGATATGCCCATTCTCATTCCGGCGATCGGCACGCAAAATGGGGACATCAAGAAAACGGTGAAAGCAGGCAAGGATTCGCGGGGGCACGGCATGATCATCAGTGCTTCGCGCGCCATCATATTCGCTTCCAGCGGAACGAATTTTGCCGAGGCTGCCCGAGAGAAGGTCACAGAGTTCGATGGCACAATCCGTGCGGCGTTATAGAATATCCCGATATGGACGAAGCACAAGTTCTGGAGTTGCTGCAAAAAGTCGGGGCATTCCGGAGCGGACATTTTGTGTTTACCTCCGGCAGGCACAGCGATTCATATGTACTCAAAGATGCGATGTATGCGTATACGCGCGAGACTTCTCAAGTGTGTCGTGAAATGGCCGAGCGATTCAAGGATGCGGGTGTAGAGGCCGTCATAGGTCCCGCGATCGGCGCCGCGATACTTGCGCAGTGGACGGCACATCACTTGAGCGAAATGACGGGGCGCGAGGTGTTTGGCGTGTATGCGGACAAGGACGGTAAGGGCGGGTTTATCATCAAGCGCGGATATGACCGAGTGATAAAAGGCAAAAAGACCCTGATCGTCGAGGACCTCACAACGACCGGCGGTTCCATCGCGAAGGTGGTTGAAGCCGCGCGAGCCGCCGGAGCGGACGTGGTGGGTGCCATTGCACTCGTTAACCGCGGTGATGTAACAAAAGAACAGGTGGGGAATCCCCCGGTGTTCGCTCAGCTCTTGAATGTGCAACTCGATTCATGGGAAGAAAAAGACTGTGAATTATGCGAGAAGGGGATTCCGGTCAATACCGATATCGGGCACGGGAGGGAGTTTTTGGCGCGAAAGGCGGCATAATATGCGTGCAAGGATGTCGTGTGTGATACAATTCGCGCATATCAGTTTTGTTCTTAAATATTTATGAAACAACTCGGGTGGATTATCGCGATCATAGCAATTCTCGGCGGTGCATATTGGTGGTGGCAGGGTTCAAGCGCTTCTCCCTCGATCGATACCGGAGCGTCTTCAGCGGTGCCAGGAACAGAAAGCGCCGCTGTCCAAGGGACACCGATGCCTGTTGTAGGCAGTGTCACGGAGGAAATGATCGTCACAGCACCGATGACAGCAACCGTGACGTACACGAGCAACGGCTTCTCACCGAAAGAGGTGACCGTTAAAAAGGGAGGCACCGTGATGTGGAAGAACACAAGTGGCGGAAAGATGTGGGTCGCCTCAGCCCAGCATCCCTCGCACACCGTCTACGCCGGCACGACACGTGAGGAGCACTGTCCGGACACGGCAAGAACCGCATTCGATCAGTGTGTGGGCGGGGGCGACTACTCATTTACCTTCGATAAAGTGGGGACGTGGGGTTATCACGACCATCTCAAGTCCAGCTTTTTCGGAAAGATAACGGTCATTGAGTAGCTCGATGGCCTCGCCACAAGCAGCATGGATCGCGAAAGACTCGCACGCCTGGCATTGCAAATAGGGGTGGCGTTTGCCTTCCTGTATCCGCCCCTGAACGCACTCGTGGACCCCTCTGCGTGGGTCGGCTACTTCCCGCCTTTTATGAGGGGGTATGCACCTGACGACGTGCTTCTCCACGCGTTCGGCATCGCGGAGGTCGTGATAGCGCTCTGGATCCTTTCGGGGTGGCGCATATTCTGGCCATCGACTGCAGCAACCGCGCTGCTTCTCGGCATCGTCGTGTTTAATCCGGGGAATTTTCAGGTGCTTTTCCGCGACCTGTCGATTGCCGCAATGGCTTTATCGCTTGCTATGGTAAGCTGGCGGGATGAAACACGATCCGGAATTGCCTCCGAAGCTTGAACTGTCGTTTGAGCGTGTCGAGGTTCTGCGTTACGGCGAGAACCCGCACCAAAATGCCGCGCTCTATCTTGACCCGAGCGACAAGCGGCCGGGCGTAGCGACTGCGCGCAAAGTGCAGGGAAAAGAGCTCAGTTTCAACAACCTGCAGGATGCCGACGCAGCATTTGAGTGTGTTGCGGAGTTCGATGAACCGGCGGTCGTTATCGTGAAGCACATGAATCCGTGCGGTGTTGCGGTCAGCGAGAATGTGCACGACGCATATCTCCGCGCGTTCGCCTGCGACACCGTCTCTGCATTCGGTGGTATCGTCGCTTTGAATTCAACGTTGACGGCGGCGCTTGCGAGCGAGCTCGTGAAAATATTTCTCGAAGTCATCGTGGCACCTGACGCCGAAGACGATGCGCTCGCGATTCTTTCTGTAAAGCCGAACATCCGCATTCTTCTCACGGGCGGAATGCCCGACCCTGCCGAGAAGCGAGAGGTGATCAAATCCATCGCCGGGGGCATCTTAGTGCAATCCACGGATGGCATGGTGTTTGACGGGGAAGTGAGGACGGTCACAAAACGTTCTCCGACCACGAAGGAGCTCGAAGACATGATGTTCGCGTTCACGGTGTGCAAGCATGTGAAGTCCAACGCGATCGTGTATGCGAAGAATGGCGCGACGATCGGCATCGGCGCCGGCCAGATGAGCCGCATCTATTCCGCGAGGCTCGCCGCCATCAAGGCGGGGGATGAAAGGCTCTCGCTCAAAGGAGCCGCAATGGCATCCGACGCGTTCATGCCGTTCCCTGACTGTGTGGAGGCGGCGGCGGCGGCGGGTGCGACGGCGATAATCCAGCCGGGCGGCTCACTCAGGGATCAAGATTCAATTGATGCGGCAGATGCTGCAGGAATGGCGATGGTCTTCACCGGCATCCGGCATTTCAGGCACTAAAAAAGCCGCCATATACCGGGCGGCGCGGTTTCAATCGCTCATCTGCGCGCGATTGGTATCAATTGTTGGAAACGACGTGCCGCGTTTCCTCCACAGGAGCTGCCGGTGGGTAATCCTCTATATCGGTTACCGAAGACGGAATGAGCCAGATGCTCGGGACGATGTCCTGGGATCCCTGCACGTTGGAGACCCGAACCTGCTCGTGGTTGCCGATCTCCTCCACCGTGAGGTCATCGCGCCCCAGATTTCTCACGACTGGTTCCATCACGCTGTTGTTGAGTTTCCCGAGCGCGCTTCGTAACCGCACCGGATCGCCGACGTTGTGCCGGTAGCGGGTCACGGGGCGGGGGATACGATACACCGGATACATGTGCCACTGATCCTTCAGCATGGCGCTTCCTTTCCTAAAGCAGGAACATACCTGCCTGAACGAAAGTATATAAAGGATAAGGAAATAAGCCAAGTCTTGGGGGGGGGTAAATTTGCAGATTCATCACAATTTGTTATAAATACAACAATGCGAAAGGATCAGTTGAGTACTTAGTCGCCAGTTGCTTTCACTCTCTCGTCCGCAAGAAAGTGCCAAAGAGCAGCACTGCGGGAACTCTGGCCCCTGCTCATGCTCTGCGCAAGCTCATGTAAATATCCTCAAGCGCTTTCACGGCGTCGCCGGCAGCGATGTTGTTCTGGTGATAGAGGCCATCGGTGACGTCACCCGCTGCCCAGATGCGAGGATGGGAGGTTTGATGGGTGCGTGGGTCGACTTTAATTTGTTTAACCTCCGTCATATCGATTACGTTGCCGATCCATCCGGTATTGGGAATCAGTCCGATCTCGACGAAGACGCCCTCCACGGGAAGAAGTTCCTCTTTACCGCTCTTTGTGTCTTTCCAGCGCAAGCCGGTAACAAATTGGGAGCCTTCGACGGCAAGTATCTCCGAATTTTTTACTATTCGCATATTGGGATGCGCGAGCGCAGCGTCGACACTTATCTTGTCTGCCTTGAATGTTTCGCCACGGTTAAAAAGCGTCACCGTCTTGCAGTACGCGAGGAGTTGGAGCGCGGTCTCGAATGCGGCGTTGCCGCCGCCGATAACCGCAACATCTTTGTCGGCAAAGAGCGGACCGTCGCAGCTTGCGCAATATGTAAGGCCCTTTTGATCGAATTGCGCAGCACCGGGCACGTTAAGTTTTCGGCGATTGGCGCCTGTCGTTATGAGCAGCGCCTCTACGTTGTACGTCGTTTTTTCTTTTCCGCCCGCAGTGGCGACCACAATATCCACCGAGTCATCGTGTGGTGTGAGCGATTCTGCGAGGGCGGGGGAAACGACGGTGAGCCACCCGCCCGCGTAGGCTTCGACGTGTTTGCGCAGGTTTGCTGCAAGTTCGGCGCCCGAAAGAGACGGAGTGCCTACCCAGTTCTGCACGTCAGTCGAAACGGTGCTCTGACCGCCCCATTCGGAGGTGATAAAAACGGTTTTGAGGCGTTTGCGCGCGGCGTAAATTGCCGCGGCGGCCCCTGCGGGGCCGCCGCCTACTATCGCAAGTTCATAGGTGTCCGTCACGGCACCATTCTACACTATTGTGGTGAGCGATTGAAGCGCTTACCTTCGTCGCAGGAAAGACGGCAAACCGCCCCAGGTATCGTCCTCATCCTCTTCTTTAGGAGGGGTTACCTTAGTGGGTTCCGGTTTGGGGGCTTCTTTCACTAGTTTTTCCTGACGATGAAGGACTTCTTCCCGCCGCATCTCTTCCCGTGCGCGCGGGTTCACGGGGGGGACATCCTGGTCTTTCCTGGCGACGACCCGTTGCGAGCCGACGAAAAGAGTACCGCGCTGCCCCGGCTCGGGAAAGCCCGTGGCGATGACAGTCACGCGTACCTGACCCTTCTTGAGCGAAGGATCGGTGACGGCGCCGAAGATGACCTTCGCGTCCGGATCGATCGCTTCGGTGATTACATTGGCCGCATCCTGTACCTCAAGCATTCCCAGGTCATCACCGCCGGCGACCGAGAACAGGACACCCTTGGCACCCTGAATGGAGACCTCGAGCAGCGGCGAATTGATGGCGGCACGTGCGGCCATTTCTGCGCGGTGTTCGCCGATCGCGGTACCGATACCCATGAGCGCAGAACCGGCATTGTGCATGATGGTGCGTACGTCGGCGAAGTCGACGTTGATGATACCGGTCTGCGTAATGAGGTCGGAAATACCCTCAACCGCCTGTTTCAATATGTCGTCGCACATGGCAAAGGCATTTTTGATGCCCGTCTCACGCGATACGATGCTCAGGAGTTTGTCGTTGGGGATGATGATGAGCGCGTCCACTGCTTTGCGTAATTCTGCCAATCCCGCTTCCGCCAAACGCATGCGCTGCTGACCCTCGAATCCGAAGGGGCGCGTTACCACCCCGACCGTGAGAGCGCCGAGTTCGCGCGCGACTTTTGCAACAACGGGCGCCGCACCCGTGCCCGTGCCGCCACCCATTCCGCACGTGATGAACACCATGTCAGAACCTTTGATCGCTTCCTGAATGTCCTCGCGCGTTTCTTCTGCGGCTTGTTTGCCGAGATCTGCATTCATCCCCGCGCCGAGGCCCCGAGTGAGATTTTTACCGATATGGATCTTGCGCTTCGCTTTTGATTTGTGGAGATCCTGTCCGTCGGTGTTGATGGCAATGAAATCGACTCCCTGCACATGCGAACTCACCATGTGATTGACCGCGTTGCCCCCTGAACCTCCGACTCCGATTACCCGTATCCGCGCGAATGACTCGACATCCGGCTTCACTTGTTTGGTCATAGTGGGGACATCATAACAGCGACGAACAAAAGGGCAAACTTGACTCATTCAGCTTATAATGTTTCAATTCTCGTCCATCAACATCGTAAGTCGTTATATAAATGAGGTCAGACCTCACTGCATATCTCCGTGGCAAGCGTTTACGGGAGCAAACTTCGCAAACCCTGCTTGAGAGAATCCCACGCATCGAGGAAGACGCCCCCAAGCGAATGCATGCCGCCACTCCTATCCTCCGCGTAGCCCCAACGGCACAGCCCGTAGGCGACAGCCCACGTCACGTCGATCCCTGATGAGCGGGGAAGCTGGCCGATCTGTGCGACTTGTGAGGGCAGGCGCAATACTTCGCGCGCTATTTCAGCTGCCGAGGCGAGCCCCGAGCCACCGCCGGTGATAACGATCCCTGCGGGAAGCAGGCGATGCCGACCGATGGTTCTGAGGTGGGAATTTATGAGCGTATACATTTCTTTGAGCCGCATACCGACGATGGTGAGCATCTTTCTCTCCGGAACATCGCTGCCGGTGACACCACCGCGCTTCAGGCTCTCCGCTTCAGGAAGGGGAACGCGGAAAGAAAGGGCGATGGATTCTGTTATTGCTGAGGAGCCCGTGGGGAATATTTTGAGCGAGATCGGTATGTCGTTCTCGAACACGACGAGAGAAAGCGTCTCAGAACCGATGTTCGCAAGCACAACACCCGCGGTCTTTTGTGCCTGTGAGAGCGTTACGAGGCTCGCCGCGAGGGGGGAGGCCATCACGCCCTCCACTTCCACACCGGTCGATTCCACCGCCTCAACAAGGTCCTCCTGATGTTGGGAGAGCATCGTGATGAGAATGGTATCGACGGAGAGCCGCGTCCCCTGCAGACCCTGTGGTTTGCCGAAGACTTTTGTACCATCAACGCGATATTCGAGCGGTATGGCATGAATGACCGTACGATTGGTCAATTTGGAAGCGGCCTTTTTCTCGCTATCCCGAAGTGCGCGTTCTATCTCGCGATTGGTAACAATGCCACCCGATGCGGTGAGCGCGGCTTCGCCCGAACTACGTATCTCATCGAGCCCGATGCCGCCTAAGCCAACACGTGCACTGCGGACCTTCACTTTCGCCGCTCCCATGGCCCGCCCGAGCGCCTCGCGGATGCTTTTGGCGGCTTCTTTCTTATCAATAATGTAACCATGGCGGAGTCCCCGTGAGGAGGATGTGCCCGTGCCGAGAATAGTGAGGGGGAGATCGGGAGTGCCGCCAGGCGCGGCGATAACGACCTTCACATGGTACGTACCGATGTCTATTCCCGTGTAGATCCGCTGTGCCATTGAAAAGAGAAAGCGCGCAGGATGCGGCGCTCCTTAGCCTCCATTGTACGCCCATGCCGCAACCCCTTCAAATGAAAACATCCGTGGACAAATAAAAGTGCCAAGCGTTCGCGGAGCGGGACACCGCACTGCCGCGCTTCGCGTTCTGCTTTGCGCACATTCAAAAATATCTCTCCCTCCCGCTTGGTAAGCGGAAAAGAGAGTACGTTGGGTGCATACGCTTTTTTCCGGTACTTCACATTCATGCGGCGGGCTAGCGTATCGCCGCAGACGACAAGCGAGAGTTCGTACGAGGGCCCGAGAATGGCGAGAGCCACTCTTTCAAAGGGAACCGACGGCACAGGGCCGTGACAAGTCCGTTTTATTGAAGTGATGGAGGTGGAACGCATTAGCGTGCCGGTGCGGTCTCTGCGGGTTTCTGTGCTTGCGGCTGCTCGCGATTGAACGGGCGACCGCGACCGACCGGGACCTCGGAGACTTTGCCCTCCTTTACGAGCCGTTTGAACTCTGCACGGCGCTTCAAAAGCTTGAGCGCGCGCTTTTTCTTGACGATCTTTGATGCTCCGCGCAGGAAATAGCGCTGGCCGCGAACTGTGCGGACCAACCCCGTGCCCTGGACGCGGCGGCTGAATTTGCGAATGGTGGAGAGCGTGCTCTCGTTGCCGCTCTTGGAAACTTCTGCGTTGATACTCATGTGGGGGAAAGAATAGCAAAGATAGGCTATAAAGTCAAAAGCTTTTTGTCGGCGCCATTGACAACATACGAAATATGGGGCATTTTGTTTTAACGAACAGGCAGTCGACCGACTGCTTGGCGAGGTCTTTTAGGAGGAGGCGACAGTGACAAAAAGGAACATAATACCGTACCGACGGGCCAATAGGCCGGATGAAGTGTTGGCCAAAGGATTCGGGAAGTCGCTCGTGAAGCGATACTTCGTGAATCCCGATACCAATCAGGTGGAAGAGCACTTCCACATCGAGCAAAAACCCTGGTCCGTGGTTCTGGCCGTGACGGACGACAGGGAGGTGCTCGTCGTTCGGCAGTTCAAGCAGGGGGCGGAGAAAATCCTCGACGAACTCCCGGCGGGAACCGCGGATTGGGCGGACGAGAGTCCGATCCAAGTCATGTCGCGCGAGCTCAGGCAGGAGACTGGATATGAGGCGGGCATTGTTGAACCGCTCGCGCCGCAATGGATGTCGACGCGCAACTCGCGAACGCGTTTTTACCCGTTCCTTGCGTTGGGTTGCAGGAAAGTGGGGGAGGCGGTTTGGGACACGCAGGAGCAGATCGAGCCGCGGGCGGTCGAGCTCGAAGTGTGGCTGCGTATGGTCTTCCTCGGTCAGGTAGAAGAGCCAAGTGCCATTGTGGCCACCATGCTTTCACTCCCTGCCTTACTTAAGGCGGGAGTCCTCGACCCCGAGGATGTGGCGCGGGCTGCGGGCTGATGCCCCCCGCAAGCAACGATCCCCCTGCAGCCATGCTGCCGGGGGTTTTCTACAAAACAATTTAAGTTAAGACCCCTGCACTCATTTTACGCGTGCGCTTCCGCGCGGCCGCCGATGCGGCGGCGCTTGAGGTAATTGGGAAGTTCGGGAAGAGGGATCGCATCCTGCGAGTTGGTCGCAACTTCGCGTACGAGGATGGTGCCTTCCATTGCCTCTTTGTGGCCCATGATGAGGATGTAGGGGACCGCGAGTTCTCGCGCTGCCGTCATTTGCTCGCCGATGCGTTCGTGCCAGAGTCCCTGATGCACGTCGATAGCCGCGCGCCGCAAATTTTCCAGTACCGAAAGCGCGCGCCTGCGAGCCTCAGACCCCAAATGTGCAAAGTAGATGGCGGGTTGTGCTTCTCCGCGCGGCACTTTCATTTCGCGCCTCATGCTCGTCTTTCCGCGCACTTCGCAGGTGATGGAGACCATCGCGGCGGAAGCGGGCGTGCGCGCGAAGCGGCTTGCGAGCGGATCGTAGCGTCCCCCGAACGCGACGGGGACGCGTGCGCCGCTTTCTGCGTCCGGTGTTGATATTTCGAACAGAGAATGCGACCAGCAATCGCGACTTCCAAGGATGTGCGCGTTCAATTCATACGGCAGACCGAACATTTCGAGGTACTCGAGCAGTTCCCAGAATCTGCGGCGTTCTTCCTCGGTGAGATATTCCATGGCCTGTGGCGCGCGCGATGTCGCCGGATGTCCGCGTTCGATGAGCTGCACCAAGGTGCCCAGGGGGTCGGTGGCCGCGCGCGGTCGGAGCGTGGGCGAGATCGATTCGATGTGCTTGCGCAAATACAGTCCGATGTCGCGCACGTATCGATTCGACGAATCCGGTGAGCCGAAATTATTGACCGCAAGTATGCGCTCTTTGACACCCGATTCTTCCGTGATCGCGTTTGCAACGATGATGAGGAGTGCCTCGGCGATAGCATTGGAAGGACCGACGATGTGCAGTTCGAGTGACATTGAAGGAATGGCCGACGTATTGCCCACGATCCGCCATGCGAGCAGCGCGCCATCTTTCTGCGCGAGGGTGAGGCACTTGCGCGCGGAAGACATGAGCGCGCGCTCGTCGCGCCGCGCGAACGAGATCTCGGACTCGATCTCCGAAAGTGATCTGATGGGTTGTCGCGCGACCCCATTCATCATTGCGGCGGCGCGCGGGATATTACCAAGGGAGGAGAATCCGTAATATTCCGCGATCCGAACTGCCGAATCGAGAAATGCCGCAGTGTTCGGATGTTGGGTATCTTTGAGGCGAAGCATACAGGCTCAATTACCTGCGGGAGTCGCAGTATCGGTGTATCGAGAGCGGGACGGGAGAACATCAATGTCGTTGAACGGATACAGACGCAGGAGCACTTGTCCCACGATGTCTTCGCGCGGCAGCGTTCCCCAGATGCGGGAGTCCGAAGAGACACGGCGGTTGTCTCCGAGCACGAAATATCGATCCGGTTCGAGCGTGATCTTCATCTCGGTAATTCCTCCCATGTTTGTTTGCTCGAGATATGGTTCCGAGATCACGAATCCTTCCGGATGCTCGGCGTTCTGTACCGTGACGGTGTTATCGGAAAGCACAATAGTTTCCCCCGGAAGTCCGATGACCCTCTTAATGAGTGCGCGCTTTGTGCCCGGTTGGTTAAAAATGACAACATCACCGCGTTCAGGCCCCCCAAAGTCGTATGAGACCCTGTCGACAATCAAGTATTCCCAATCTTTGAAGTTTGGTTCCATAGATTGGCCCGAAACCACATACGGAGCGGCGATAAAGAAGCGAATGAAGAGTGCGAGACCGAGTGCCACCACTGTGTAGCCCAAAAGAGATCCTTGCCCCCGTGCGTTGACAGACGGGTAGCCGTTGGGAATGGGTGAGGAATCGTTTTTCATATCCGGTGATGAATCATTTTGCATCACAGGATCAGGCATGTGCGATATTCTAACGCTCGCGTGGCATTGACACCAAGTGTTTGGGATGTTGCATGTAATTTTTTTGCAGATGAAAAAATTTTATGACACATTTTTTATTTTTTTCGCACCAAGTACATATTCATTATAAAATACGCTATACTGTAGCTCTCATATGGCGTGGATAATTATCGGCTTGGGGAATCCGGGGGAGGAATATGACGCAACACGACACAACACGGGACGTATGGCGCTCGAATATTTTGCAAAACAGCTGAAATTCGGTGAATGGAAGGAGGATACAAAGGCAAAAGCGCGTGTAGCAGCGGGAATGATAGGCAAAACAGCGGTTGCACTCGTTGCACCCGACACATTTATGAATAAATCCGGTACGGCGGTGGTAAAATTCGTTAAAAGCCAGAAAGCCGCAGAGCGCATGATCGTTCTCTACGACGACCTCGATCTTCCGCTCGGCTCCCTGAAACTCTCATTCAACAGGGGAAGCGGGGGACATCGGGGTGTGGAGTCGATCATGAAAGCAGTGAAAACGAAAAAGTTCACACGCGTACGCATCGGCGTATCTCCCGCCACTTCAGCGGGTATCGTAAAGAAGCCTTCGGGGGAAAAAGAGGTCGTCAGTTTCATTCTTACAAAATTTAGATCAGCCGAACTCGCTGAGCTCAAGCCTGTGCTGAAGCGCGTTGCAGAGGCGCTGCAAATGATCGTCACTGATGGCCCCGAACGCGCGATGAATCAATTCAACTGACAACAGAGGACCCATTCGCGGTGTCTTTTCCACTCCGCTCGTATAATGCGATGTTGTTTATTTTAAACTATAGCGTTTTGCAAACAACACGATACGATAATTAGATATGGGACGAATGGAAACGGAGTCCAAAAAAAGAGCAAAACGCGTGAACATCGAAAACATTGTTCTCGGCACACTTTCTATCGTTGGCGTTGCAGCTCTCGCCATGGCTGCGCCGAATGCCCTCCAGCTTCTCAAGCACGTTGATCCCGACTGGGTAAGTAAACGAGATCCGAGACGTAGGTTGCGCGAGACAATATCCCGTATGAAGCGCAAAGGACTCGTCGAGTTCAAGATGCATAATGGCAGAAATCTTCCGCGCCTCACAAAGAAAGGGGAGGACGAGGCGCGTCGCGTCGCACTCGGAGAAACTATCATCAAAAAACCACTTCGCTGGGACCGGAAATGGCGCATCGTGATTTTTGACATCCCCGAGAAACGGAAGGGTTTGCGCGAACGCGTGCGCAAACTCGTTTCAAACATGGGATTCTTCCGGCTCCAAGATAGCGTGTGGGTTTTTCCCTATGATTGCGAAGAGATCGTGGCACTTTTGAAACTCGATTTGAAAATCGGACGTGAACTCATCTATATCATTGCCGACGCGATCGAATTCGATACACCACTGCGTCAACACTTCAAACTACCTCTGGACTAAATGTTGTTTGTTTCAAGCTATAGCAATTTATAGACAACACTCTGTAATGGGCACAAAACGAAGGGGCCCTTTCCCAAGGGGCCCTGTTGGAGGAGTTTGGTTGCTCACAGCGAGCAACGGTGGCGTCAGCCAAGCTTACGCCCGCCCGACGTGTTCGCGAGGGACTCTCGTCCCTGTGCGCCGCGTGCTCAGACGGCCGTGATGTTGTAGGCAGCCGCGATCGCGAACATCGACGACGATGTCGTTCTCAAGGGAATACCCTCCTTCCGCGCCTTCGACCGGAAGCTTTCCGGTGGCGCTACCGCAATTGTACCTCGCTACAAATCGTTTACTAGGCGATGGGCTTCAGAGTCATTCGACGATCTTTGGGCTCGAAGAAGGTGATGGTGAACGGATATACTTTGCCGAGTTCGAGTTTGGCACGCAGATCTTCTTCGCTGGCGAATTCTGAGATGTGCACCAGACCGGCGACGCCCTCTTCAATGGACGCAAGCGCGCCATGCTTGTTGTACTTGATGACAACGGCGTCCACCTTCTGATCCTTTTTGTATTTGGCTGCGGCAGCTTTCCATGGATCTTCGAGCAGTGCCTTGATGGAGAGCGAGATCTTGTCGTCCTTGATCTCGATCACTTTCACTTTGACAGGCTCGCCCACTTTGTAGCGGGTCTTCGGGTTCTCAACGAGCGCCCAATCCATTTCGGAAATGTGCACGAGACCTTCGAGACCTTCTTCAAGCTTCACGAATATACCGAATTCAGTCGCGCCGGTGACGATACCATTGAGCGCATCGCCCACATGGTACTTCTCGACGAGTGAGGCGCGTTCGGTAACACCTGCGCCGCGCTCGCTGAAAATGAGTTTCTGTTCTTTCGGACTCGCGGTAATGATCATGACCTCGAATTTCTGACCGACCATTCTCTTGAGTTCGGCGAATATCTTTTCTTTGTCGCCGTCAGGAACGCGCGGGTAATGCGCGGAGGAAAGCTGCGATGCCGGCAGAAATCCAGCGAGGCCGTTCCAGTTGATAATGAGGCCGCCCTTGTTGGCATCGGTAACAGGCAACTCAAACACGGTCTTCTTCTGTACCGCTTGCTCGGCTTCGTTCCAAATAACCGCCTGACGCGCTTCGCGCAGAGAAAGCTCTATGTATCCTTCAGCGTTGTCGGAACCGACGACCTTTGCGGTCACGATGTCCCCGATATTCACGTTTTTGAGCGCTTCGCGTGCCGAGAGATATTCGCGGCCGTAAATGATACCGGTCCCGTATGGAGCGAGGTCGATGAACACGCGTGCGCGACCAATCGCGACCACGGGTCCTTCCACAACGTCATCCTGCACGGGCGGGTTGCCCGATTTTTCGAGCAGTTCAGCCATTGGTCCGTGCTTTTCGGGTACCACCTCTTCAATTTCTTCACCCACGAGGATCTTTTGCTCCTCAGTTTCTTTAACCATTGTGATGTGACGTTCGGACTATCCTGCTTGCGCTACCGTTCCAGTCTGCAGGGAAGTCTTACCGAACGCTTCTATTAATTAATAATCGCCCCTTAGGGCGTGCGTCCAATATACACCAACAGGATAAAAAAGAAAGGGGCCTATGCATCTGGACGGAAAAAGAAATCCCCGGCGGACAAGAGCCGCCGGAGATACGTTGCGAGGCGTCGGTGCCGATTATGCGCGCGCGGCGCAGACGTGAGTGCCGCCTCGATGCCACAGCGATACACCGAGGAAACGGCGCTGGCTCCATGTGCACGCTACCTTGGTGCCGACCTTGAGGCCTGCCAGATCGCCGCCGCCGACCACCCGGACCATTGAGGTGTGTACGCCCCTGCGGAAGACGTTCTTGCCGCATTTGACGAGTTGACCGGCGTTGATGGCGCACAGGCCGGTTTTGGCCCGGGCTTTGTAGGTCGAGCCCGCCCAGAGCACTACGGCCGCCGCGAGCACGATGGTGACGAGAGTACTCGGTTTCAAGGTTCTCTCCCTTGGTTGTGTCAGCGAACAGCTCGCTGACTGATCTAAACTATACCTCCCACATCTTTTTTTAAAAGACACTACGAGGTATAATCAGCCCCCATGATCCTCACATTCCACGAAGGTGCGTGCGTGCGGGCACAAGCAGGAGACACCACGCTCGTCTTCGGGCCGGTCTCGAAAGATTCAAAGAATTTCAAGCCGACGAACTTCGGCGCTGATGTCGCGCTCATTTCTTTCAACCACTCCGACATGAACGGCAGCGATGAGGCGGGGCGGGGAGATAAACAACCGTTCGTGATCTCCGGTCCCGGCGAGTATGAAATAAAAGAGACCACCGTGGCGGGTTTTGCGACCGGTTCCACGTATGGAAACGACCCGCGTATCAACACCGTCTATTCCGTTTTGTTCGATGGCATGTCCATCCTCTATCTCGGAGCGCTCGGTGATCTCGATCTGCCGGGGGACGTACTTGAAATGGACCCGCCGGATGTACTCATCGTTCCAATCGGGGGAAACGGCACGCTGAATCCTGCCGAGGCTCAAAAGCTTGCAGTGAAGCTCGAAGCAAAAATAGTGATACCGATCCTGTACGACCTGCCTCGCGATTCTGCAGGCAAGGCGGGCGAGAAAACCCTCAAGCAATTTTTGAAGGAAGCGGGAGAGGAAGACTCAAAGCCCGTCGACAAGCTCACCATCAAGCCGCGCGACCTCGTGGGGAAAGAGAACGATGTCGTCGTGCTGTCAGCGTAGTACAATGGTGTGATGGCAGTGCAGAAAACTTTAGACAATCTCAAGCAGGGTCCTAAAGAGGACAAGGTCGCGGTCGCAGGCGGGATCGCAATTACGGTGGTAGTAGTACTCCTCGTCGCATGGGGGATCCTGTTTTTCAGAAGCATTCAAAAGGGTTCCACATCGGTCGATCTTTCTGGCGGGGCGCAGGATGAGTTCAATTTTACGAGCGTAAAAGAGGCGCAACAAAAATTGCAGGAAACATTCTCAAATACGACCGAAGAACTTCGCCAGATACGCGACGATGCCGCAGCTACCCAAATGCAATTTCAGCAGCAGGCAGATGTGCAGGAAATGCAGGGGGACGGTACGAGTCAGTTTGATCCGGGCGCGAGTACGAATTAATACAAAGACTAGTCGAGACGATATAATGAAAGGCAGGATTTGTCAATTTTTTACGGTATTTTTCGCTGGCGTTCCGGTCGATTTTCTGATATAATTGCCGGACATGGCACGCGAAAAAGATGAGCAGGCGGAGTCGCCCAAAGCACGACCCGAAGGGGTCGTATCGCGTAGTATTTCGACCGAAATGCGCGAGTCGTACCTCGACTACGCGATGTCCGTCATCACCGCGCGCGCGCTTCCGGATGTGCGCGATGGGCTCAAGCCCGTGCACCGACGCATTCTGTACGCGATGCAGGAGGCGGGCCTCACCGTTTCCGCGAAGACCCGCAAGTCGGCGACGGTCGTCGGCGATGTGTTGGGAAAATATCATCCGCACGGAGATGTCTCCGTATACGACGCGATGGTAAAGATGGCGCAGGATTTTTCGATGCGATACCCCCTGATCATCGGCCAAGGCAACTTCGGTTCGATCGACGGAGACGGTGCCGCAGCGTACCGATATACGGAGGCAAAAATGTCGCGACTCGCGGGTGAAATAATGCGTGACATCGAGAAAGAGACCGTTGCGTTCACGCCGAACTATGACAACACGAAGACCGAGCCATCGGTCCTGCCTGCCGCAACACCGAACCTGCTTTTGAATGGAACCCTCGGTATCGCGGTCGGTATGGCGACCAACATCCCGCCGCACAATCTGCGCGAAGTCTGCGGCGCGGCGATCCACCTCATAGAAAATCCTGATGCGACGACCGACGATCTTTTGCAATTCGTACAGGGGCCTGATTTCCCGACCGGCTGCATCGCGTTCAACCAGAAGGACATTGCCCACGCGTACGCGACAGGTCGTGGTGGTGTCGTGGTGCGCGGCAACGCTGAGATCGTAGAGGGGAAGAAGGGCGACTACCAGATCGTCATCACTTCGATCCCGTTCCGCGTCAATAAGGCCGATCTTCTCACCAAAATAGCGGATCTGGTGCACGAGAAAAAACTTGAAGGTATCCGCGACATCCGCGATGAATCCACCAAGGACATCCGCGTCGTGATCGAGCTCAAAAATAATGCGAACGCGCAGACCGTGCTCAACTATCTCTACAAGCACACGCAGATCGAGGAGACGTTCCATTATAATGTCGTGGCGCTCGTGGACGGCGTGCCGCAGACACTTTCACTCAAGGCGCTCCTCGAATACTACGTGGCGCATCGCAAGGATGTGGTCACCAAGCGCACACGTTATGACCTCAAGGTCGCGCAGGCGCGCGAACATATTTTGCTCGGACTCAAAAAGGCTCTCGACCACATCGACGAGATCATCAAGCTCATAAAGAAAAGCAAGGATGTTGACGAGGCGCGTTCGGGATTGGTGAAGGTTTTCAAGTTTTCGGACATTCAGGCGCAGGCGATCCTCGACATGCGCCTGCAGAAGCTGGCCGGACTTGAGCGCAAGAAGATCGAAGATGAATTGAAGGCGGTGCAAGCCCTCATCGAGGAGCTTACGGCGCTCTTGGGAAGCGAGAAGAAATTGATGGATCTCATCAAAAAAGAGATCCGTGAAATTATCGAGAAGTACGGGGATGATAGGCGCACAAAGATAGTGAAGCGGGGAGCCACCATCCTCTCCGCCGAAGACCTCATCGCCGACGAGGATTCCGTCCTCGTCCTCACGCAAGGCGGCTACATCAAGCGCACGAATCCGGCCGAGTACCGCAGGCAAAAGCGCGGCGGTGTCGGGGTTGTGGACCTCGATACGAAAGAGGAGGATTTCGTCACGCAATTTTTGACCGCGAGCGCGCACAGCGACCTTCTCTTCTTCTCTGATCGCGGCAAGGTGTACCAATTGAAAATGTATGATCTGCCGGAGGGAAAACGTGCGACTAAAGGCAAGTCCATCATGAACTTCATTTCCCTCGAGCAGGGCGAGCAGATCACCTCCATTCTTGCCATGCCAAAAGAGAAGAAGGCCGTTGAAGGACTCTCCCTCCTCATGGCGACGCGGGGCGGCACCGTGAAGCGCGTCGCAGCCTCGCAATTTTATGAGGTCCGTCGAAGCGGTCTCATTGCTATCGGCCTCGACAGGGGCGACGCGCTCATTTCGGCGCAGTTCGTGTATACAGGTGATGATGCGGTCCTCGTAACTTCAAAGGGGCAGGCGATACGATTTGCCGCCAAAGCGGTGCGTGAAATGGGGCGCCAAGCGGCCGGAGTGCGCGGCATGAAGCTTCGCAGCGGGGATTCCATCGTGGGTGCCGGTGTCGTTCCCAAGGGAGCAAAAGATGCGGAGCTCCTCGTGCTTTCATCGACGGGCTACGGTAAAAAGACCAAACTTTCCGAATACAAGACGCAGGGGCGCGGTGGTTCCGGTATCAAGACGATGTCCATCACGCCGAAAACGAAACAGCTCGTCGGAGGTGCTATCGTTTTTGCAAAGGGAGGCGAGCTTGTCGCAATGTCAAAAAAGAGCCAGACCATTCGCACCGGACTCGACGAGATCTCGACACTCAGTCGCGCGACTCAGGGCGTGCGGGTCATGAAAATGCGCGAAGGGGATTCCGTCGCATCATTCGTGGTGTTTGAATCAGTAGATTCGCCCACTGGGTGAGGCTGATGCTGCCACCGAATAAGTTTCCCCATTTCTCCGGCGCGTGGAGCGCTTTGTGCCCCGCGCGCGGTATATAATGTCAACGATGCAAGCACATACTCCGCTCGGGACGGCAGGGTTCGCACATCCGCGGCGCAATGTGGTGACGCTGGGCGTAGAACCGGGAATGTCGGTGGCTGATTTTGGTTCGGGGAGCGGGATCTATGTGCTCCATATCGCGGAGAACCTCCAAAATTCCGGGCACGTGTACGCGATAGACGTGCAGCGCGATCTTTTGCGTCGCCTATTGAGCGAAGCGCAACGACGCGGCTTCAAGAATGTTCAAGTCATCTGGGCTGATCTTGAGCGGGAGGGTTCATCCAAACTCGCCGATGAGAAGCTCGACCTCGTGCTTATTTCGAATCTATTGTTTCAAGTTGAAAATAAACGGGCGGTTATATGCGAGGCGCGCCGGATCTTGAGCCCCCGCGGCAGACTCGCGATCGTGGATTGGTCGGAGTCGTTTGGCGGTATGGGACCGCAAAAACAAGATGTTGTCTCAAAGGAGAAAGTGCTCGCGCTCGCGCGTGAGGCGGGCTTCGGACTGCAACGCGAGTTTTCTGCGGGAGCGCATCATTACGGACTCATCTTTCGACCCGTCTCGCCGGGGGCAAGCCGAGGCGGACCAGCCAGTCTCAAGAAGCTATGAAGAAACTTTCGATGTTCCAGACCATTTTGCTCGTCGTATTTGGCGGGCTCGCTATCGCGGGCGTCTTGGTGTTCTCACTCGCTATCGGAGGCGGAGAGACCAACACCGTCGGTGCCGTACGGATATGGGGGACGCTCGATCAGGGGGCATTCGCGACCGTCCTTCGGCAAGCCGCTGAAAATAATGCTCAGCTGGCTCAGGTGACGTACGAGCAAAAAGATCCCGCGACCTACGACAACGAGCTCACCAATGCGCTTGCCACCGGCTCAGGACCGGATCTTTTTGTCATGCGGCAGGACTATGCGCTGAAGGACGCCGGAAGGGTTACGGTCATTCCGCTCTCTGCCCTTTCCCAATCTCAATTCGAAGGTACGTTCATCGAAGCATCAAGTCCGTTTCTGACGCCAAGCGGCGTCGTAGGCGTTCCGCTCTTTGCCGATCCGCTCGTACTCTATTGGAACAAAGACGTGCTCGCTTCCGGCGGGTTTGCGCAGCCGCCGAAATTCTGGGACGAACTCTTCACCATGTCCCAAAAAATGACGACCAAAGATGACACGGGCTCCATCGTTCGGGCCACGATCGCCCTCGGTGAATATCGGAACATACGTAATGCAAAGGATATTCTTGCGACACTCATTCTCCAGGCGGGCGGTTCTATAACCGCGCGCGACACCACGGGGCGTTTGACGCCGGCACTCACACCCCGCACAGGGAATACGACGCAGGCTACCGCCTCCGCGTTGCGCTTCTATACCGAATTTGCAGATCCTTCCAAAAACGATTATTCATGGAATCGGTCGCTCCCCGAGGCGCAAAAAGCGTTCGCGGCGGGCGATCTCGCCCTCTACATAGGCTACGCGAGCGAAGACCCGTTCATCGCGCGCACGAATCCGAATCTTAATTTCGCGATAGCGCCCCTGCCGCAGATCCGGAATTCCCAATCTGCCCGCAACACCGCACGTGTCTACGCACTCGCCGCGTCGCGGACAAGCACAAACCCCAATGCCGCGATCACCGCCGCATTTTTGCTGGTTTCCGCGGACATCGGCAAAGCACTCTCAACCGCTCTCGGGATCCCCAGTGCGCGACGCGACATCATAAACCAGCCTGCTACCGGCAACGACGATCTTTTCAACAAACAGGCCATCCTCGCGCATTCCTGGCTTGACCCCGACCCGATCAGGACAGCCGAACTCTTTCGCGCTATGATTGAGAACACGACGAGCGGATCGCAGCTCGTCACCGAAGCGGTCCAGCGCGGTGATCAGGAATTGGGCCAGATCCTCGGCTTATGAAAAATTTCTTACATTCTGTACATCGAATGTGCACGGTCTTTACCGGCGCGGCGATCGTTTTTGCGGCAGGTATCGTGCAGGCGGAAACCGGTCTGGGAAATCCGCTGAACAAGAGCTTTAGCACCATACCGGCGTTTCTTGCGGGTGCTCTGAAGGTGCTCGTCATCGTGGCGCTGCCGCTCATCACGCTTTTCGTCGTCGTTGCGGGGTTCATGTTTATCAAGGCACGCGGTAATCCCACAGAACTCACAAAGGCAAAGGAGAACTTCGTCTACGTCATCATCGGCGCTCTGCTCATCCTTGGCGCGTGGCTCATCGCGACCCTCATCGGGGGAACGGTCTCTCAGTTGGTGGGAAATTGATATGCGTACGACACGCATCATGCCAGCGTTGTTGTTTCTCCTGATACCAGCCGCTGCTTTTGCCGCGCCCCGCAATTTTCAGGAGCTCTCGAACAGTATTGTGTTCCTGCTCGACAATGCAACGGCGGTTTTGGTGGTAGCCGGTATCGCCGTCTACTTTTACGGGATTTCAAGCAACATCCTGAAATTCAGTGACGAGGGGGGTGAAAAAATGAAAGCATATTTCTTCTGGGGGATCATCGTGCTTTTCGTGATGGTTTCTATTTGGGGGATATTGCGCCTGCTTCAGGATACCTTGTTCGGTGGGAACCAGTTCGGCGCAACTTCTCCGCTACCACAGCAGACATCGGGAGACGTTTTCAGGTCGTCCAACATGCGTTTCCCCGAGTGACTTCAATAATTCGCGTATGAATTATCTTTCCCGCGCCACCCTCACCATGTCGCTTGTTACGGCGGCAGCGCCCGCGCTCGCAAACGCCCAGACCATCTCGCAGGCGGTGGGGCTTTTTAATGTGTTCGTGGGGCTCATGCTGACCGCGGCGCTTCTCACCTACGGTGTCGGGATGGTTGTGTGGTGGGTTCGTCTCGGAACGTGGCCTACATACAGGACCGAGGCGATAAAGATCATGGAGTGGTCGGTCGTCATGCTGTTGGTTCTCGTGGTGCTTTTGGCCATCGTCCAATTTTTCCAGAATCATCCGCGCGCGGCCGGCTATACCGTTTCTATCGTCGTACTAGTTCTTATCGTGTGGGCAATTCTTGTCATGGCGGCAAAAGGTGGGAAAAAAGAGAAAGAGCACTAGACCCCGCTCGAAGAGAGCGCCCGCAGGGGCCGAATATCGGCTACTGCCGATATGAGGCGAGTCTGACACGCACAAGCTTGTGCGTGTCACGGAAGTTGACGTGGGGGGTGCCTCCCGGCGGGGTCGGTTATCCACACGGAGGCGGTACCATCTATTGTATTTTCAGCCCCTGTCTATACCATTGAGGTACTTAGAAAATAAAGGGGAAATCCCAAAAAACAACAGATTATGCGGAAAATTATCGTTTCTTCGGGGCTGGTCGCGGCAGTGGTGGCGCTTCCTGCTCTTGCGAGCGCAGCTACTCTTCTCGACACGCTTGCGCTCGCCAACACCTTCCTGAACGCCATGATTGGCCTCTTCATCACGCTCGCCATCGTAGTTTTCTTCTGGGGCCTCATCAAGTACCTCACCACGGCGGGGGAGGACAAGGCAGCGGGGTTGTCCATTATGTTCATGGGCGTCGTTGCCATCTTCGTCATGGTCTCAATCTGGGGCATCATCCGCCTCCTCCAAAGTACCTTCAAGGTTACCTCGACAGATCCCGTCATCCCGAAAGGCATCCAGATAAATACGGGCGTCTATCAGTAATAAGATCGACTGGGCTCAAGCACGGGCTCTTCGCATTGCCCACCTATTATGAATGCCCTCGGAAACCTGATGGACAAGTTTTGGTCTGCCATCATTAGTCCGGCGATCCTAATAGTGCTCGCGCTCGGCTTCCTTCTCTTCGTGTACGGACTCGTCGAATTTCTCTGGAATCTTAATACGGGGGGAGACAATAAAGAGGGGAAGCAGCATATGATGTGGGGCATCGTGGGCATCCTCGTCATGTTTTCCGTCTACGGCATCCTTGATCTCCTCGACAACACCTTCAATCTCGATTTCAGGAATCCCGATGTAAGTCGCGCGCAAAATATCAAGGTGCCATCAAATTTCGGTACTCAGTGATTTTTGTGTGGGCAGGGCGAGACTCGAACTCGCACCCCTTGCGGGACTAGGTCCTAAGCCTAGCGCGGCTACCAATTACGCCACCTGCCCGTGCCCCTATCCTAGCATTTTGTCCGCCAGTGGGGCGAGATTGGACCGTCCCCGGTTCTTCGGGTCTGAAAGTGTGACGGGCTGATTTCGAAACACAGCGAGAGAAATAATGGCACCTATGGCGTTATCCACAATGTCCCTTTGTGGGGTGCTATGATGTACCCAATGAATCCGAATAAAGCATTGTGGGAGAAAGGAGATTTTACTGAGATCGCGGCCTTCATGCGTCAGTCCGGAGAAACACTCATTAAGTCGCTCGGCATAACGCCGCCGCTGCGGGTCTTAGATCTCGGTTGCGGAGACGGCACTACCGCGATTCCTCTAGCCCTCTTGGGGGCTGAAGTTGTTGGGATCGACATCGCCAAGAACCTCGTCGACGCCGGAAACAAACGCGCTGTCGAGGCAGGTCTCAGCCAACTGACATTTCAAGAAGGTGATGCGTGCAACCTGCAAGGAATCAGCGACCACTCATTTGATCTGACCATTTCTATATTCGGCGCCATGTTTGCTCCCAAGCCGTTCGACGTAGCCAAGGAGATGGTCCGTGTCACAAAACTGGGGGGCCGCATTGTGATGGGTAACTGGATCCCGAACGACCCAACCTCATTCGTGTCGCAATTGCTGAAGATAAGCGCAGCGTTTACGCCTCCGCCTCCGGAAGGCTTCGTGAGTCCCATGACGTGGGGTGTAGAAACTCACGTCATCGAACGTTTTGGTCAGGCCGGGGTTCCCAAGGAAAAGATATCGATGGTCAAGGATACGTACTCCTTCATATCGAAGGACAAAAGCCCCGCAGAATTCGTTGAATTATTGGAACGATTCTATGGTCCGACAATGAACGCCGTCGAAGCGGCTCAAAAGAATGGAAAAGCGGATGAGCTCCACAGCCAACTTTTGGAGCTGGCGAAAGAGCAGAACAAGAGCACGGACGGCAGCACTTCAATACCCGCTACCTTCATGAGGGTGACCATTAACCTCTGAGGCTGATTGAGGATAATGGTGTCGGGTATCGTATTCACGACGGACCTACTTTCGACACTTTCCGAGCGTGGGGCTTATCTTCGAGCTCAGTAAACAATTCGAGCTTGGAAACTATGATTTAGTCCGCCTAACTATAGACCATTGGAACGCGCTCATCCAAGAAATGGAACAATGGCGAGGCATTACTAACGGGACAGATTTTGCCTTATCTTCCGAATCTCGCGTTTAAACGACTCAGGCAGTTCTATAACTGATAGGTCTACAGTTGAGAGCCATTGAGTCGCTTGCTCCTCGTTAAGAGAAGGATTGCCAACCATCTTAGACAGTTCTGTGGCTACATGTCTGCTGAAGCCCATATTGATAAATGAGACTTGCGTCATTTCTGATACTCCGAACTCAACCCACGTTCTAATATCTGGTATTTGTGCTAACAGTTCAGTTCTACCTGTTTGCTCGAAGAAATATCGGAGGGTATCTAAATAACACGTGATGTATTTCGCGAATCCAAAACGAATATCGTCTTCTATATTACGCATGGTATCTCGGATAACTACAGGAAGACGAGGGCTTCTGCCATGCTCCTGTAAATACTTGAAGTAATCCACGATTATCCTTGGCAAGGGGTAGCCGCGCATCCAAACAACCGCTAGCAACGCCTCTCGATATGAGCTTATACTTTTTGTGTTTGGAGGTGCGAGATGTGTATTAACTCGACTGACAATTCGGTTGTAATCGCTCACTGCCGTTTGAGCGGCGACAGAAGGCGGCGGCAACAATTCTTCTACGTTCTCGTGTCCTTGGAAGTAATCATAAAGTCGTTTTACAGCAAGAGGACTAATGCCTGGATTTCGTTGAAAGATTTCCCGTGGCAACTGGACGTTTTCCCTGATTTTCCCTAACAGACTGATAAGTTCGTCCGAGAATATGCTGCTGTAATCGCCATCTAAGTATTTAAGAAAAAAGTAGCTCAACGCGTACTCCATATTCGCATCTCGAATATTGGCATCTTCGGCATGCTCGGCGACAAATTCAAGGAATGATGACCCCTCTCCAGTGATTTCAACAAGTGATTTCTTTATCTCATAACGACGTTCGCCCCAGAGAGGCTTATGCGTCCATTCTTCAGGTTCTATACAGAAAATATTTCCTTGAAAATCTTTGGAGAGTCTGCCTGCTCGTCCCGCCAAGTTCCAAAAATCCGCTTCTGACATCGGATTGCCACGACCACGAGATGGATTGGTAATGAAAATCGCTTTTGCCGACAGATTCACTCCCTCTAGTAAAGTTGATGTGCAGACTAAATATTTAATAGCTCCCTCTCGGAACAATCTTTCAATTTCACGTCTAACCAAAAGCGGCATATTTCCGTAATGAAAAGCGACACCATAGGGCAATACTTGCGGTAGTGCATAGTGCGGATGAATAAGTCTTTTTGAGAGGTCTATCAACTCATCGAATGACGACTCATCCTTTTCAACACCCATTTGTCTCAATTCATCTGCAATGCTTTGTGCGATTCTCTCAGCACTAGCTGCTCCAGATGCATATACCAAATTTCCACCGTCCTTACTCAGTAAGATTGGTAGCTTGCTACATTTCTTAGCAATTGTACCAAGAGTTTGTTCAAGTACGATTTTTCCTAAAGGAATAGATTGGGTCTTTAAGCAAAGCGTAATGTCCCATTCTTTGGGTTTACGAGGTACTTTAGAGAGCCAAATGAGGTTTTGGTTTACCGCCACATAATCCGTTAGAATGCTTACGCCCGTATCTGAGTTCGATATTCCTAAAAGTATCTCAGGATTTCGGGAGAATGCGCTACAGAAGAGCACTCGCGAGGACGGATTAATACGCTGAACCTGCTCCACTTTCTCCTGCAGTAAAATACCACGTTGACCATCTCCTATCTTTTGTGCCTCATCAACAATTAGCAGGTCGACGGAATAGTCTGGATTATCCGTGAGAAACCAATGCAGTCTCTCCTGCGTGAAGACAAAGAGGTGATTTGAGTTCTTGTATTGGACTGGGGGCAATTTCGGGACTGAGCTTATGTAGACATTCTTTTCTAGACCATATTCTGTGAGACTTTCATTGAAGCGGTCTTCCACTTCGTTAATAAGAGCACGAGTTGGGACGATATATACGATATGTGATGTTCTATCTGATTCTGACAAGGCTTTTGCGACAATGAGACTAAGCACGAACGACTTTCCAGCCGATGTCGGCGCGGAAGCACTTACTGTATTCTGCTCTCGTGCGGCAATATAAAGTTGTCTCTGAAATTTATTCAAATACCTAGTGTCGTTAACAATCTCAACTGTATGCAGTTGGTCGCGCCACATTTTCTCGACGAGAAGAGGACGCGGAATGTCCTCCTCATAATTTTCGGGAATGTATTCTTTTTCTATAGCAAGATTAATCGCGGGCGCATTTGTCAGTTTCCCAAAAATAATCGCTGCTGCAACGTGATATGACGGGTCAACCGCAGTCGTGAGACAGTATTGTGCGATGCGTAATGCCGCATCCTGACACTCCGCATCGTTTGCTTGCGCTAAAATGCTTCCGCAGAGAAGCATGTAGTTCCAGTCAATGTTCGGCTGCTGGTGGTCGTCAGAAAATCTTGTTGGCAAACTACCGAGAACGGAGGCATGGAGTATACTGCTAAATTCGTTTCTGAATTCTTGCAGTCCAAGTATTTTGCGTGCCAATTTGTCCATAAGGCATACTCAACGCTCTAAGGCGCGAGTTAAGGCTTCGCGAAATTTTGCTACCGAAGGCAGAGGAAGGATAAATAAGTGTATAACTATGGTCTCAACTTTTTGACTCTTTATTTCGGCATGGATTTTTTCAATCCATACGCTTAGGCTTTCGACTATGGCCTTTTTAACAGCTTCTACGTTGCCCGTATTTTGGACGGATGGGTAATGTTCGAAATCAAAACCAACGAGCCCAATTCCACGATAATTCACTCGATTCGCTAAAGGTGAATCTTTTTTAAGATAACGTATCAGTGCCGACTCCAAATTCTCATCAGCAATATTTTCTGCGAGGTGGTCATGTGCCAACTGCAAATCTCTTTCTCGGCGTTCTGCGCCACCATCTACAAGAAGATAGGCGGATAAATCTTTAATGCACTCTTTAATGGCTGTTGCGGGATTTTGCTGGAGTTTTGACTCACACCAATACAGACATAAAATTGGTTCTTTACCCTCGTCATTCTCAATGGACAAGTGAATACCGTCAGAGCCGTGCACGGGCATTTCTGAGTTTGTCTTGAGAGGCATTTTGCACAGCAGTTGAGGGTACTTGAGGAATTCCTGAGCCATAAGATACAGGAGCAATTCACCACCCTCGCCAGATATACCCGTGGACTTAAATAACCCCCGTGCTGTCTTTTGTAATGCTGCAACTTTTCGGGTGGTGTTGTGCTTTGTATCGTAAGCTTTTGCTTCTGCGATTTTTGAGCGAGGAATTGCAAAATCAGCAGCGTTTGTAGCTAGGAAATCTGCCAAATCGTCAATCGGGGGCATGCCGTTCCCGTCCAATTCCAAAACGTAGCAGTGCGATGTTGCCCTTGTCGCCCCGACAACAACATTTACTTCTATTTCGGAGAAATATCGAGATAATTCAGCCTCACTGGTACTAAGTAAGCCACCCACTTCTCCTTTGAGGTCGTTGGATGACTTATTCATGAATAAAGCCTACTCCAAACCACGAATATAAACAAATGGCAACAAAGTCGGCTCTCAATCAAATTTCTTTGAGAAAGTGGCGACGTTTTGTTTCTTTCTGTGAAAATAAACTTCTAAGGCTAACTCGGCCATGTCGTAAAGTGCCTTCCTGAGCTCATCAATTTCTTGGTCAGAGAGTTTGTTGCTATCGGGTATTAACTCGCGGCATTTTTCTAGAGAAAGCATACCTATACTGTGAAGAAGACAGAGGCAGAGCCTAAAACAATCAAGATATTCGCCACCGCGTATATCGTAATTACATGCCACCAATTGTCGCCTGACTTAAGGGATTGGTACGAGGCAATAATTCCGGTAATAGCTGAAACAAGAGCCGTCAGAATCATCGCGTAGTACGAAATGCCAGCCACGACGATTTTCAGAGCGTCCTTAAGGTACGGCCATTCGTTTACAGACGAGAGAATGGACACGAATAAAATACAGAGAGCCAAAGAGAACAAGCTTATTTTTAGGTATTTGTTCATAAGTCAACGACTAATTAAGGGGCGAGTAATCTAAATTCCCTGAGCGTCGAGAAAGTCAGGCTTAGCATTATCTTGCTGCTGCTCGTAAGACTTTTCTTCCAAGTGAGCGCAAAGACTCGGATTGCGCGAACAATCTATCACAGTTGGTTTCGCTCTATTGCTAGGGTCTTCCAGCAAACCCCCGAAGGTAAACCACAGAATAAAGAGCCCGAAGAGTACGCCTGCTATGAGTTTCAAATTCTCCATAAAAAAACGCTAGCTAATAATGCTAGCGGGAGTGCAACACTAAACCCCGCGCCAGCTAAGCCTTGCGGCCCCACACCCCTTTCGGGATATGGCTCATGGAAGAGTCGCTGAACGCGGGGTTCAGTACCTTCCATGAGTCTTTTCGACCATGCCACCAGACGTTGGTGGGTTAGGTCGCGCCCTTACGGGCTGATATTGGGTGTGTAAAAGCACTATATCATCACACGGAAAAACACACAGAAAACAGGTGCGTGCAAGGAGGTTTAGGATTATCCAAATGCTTGGATAGAGCCATATAAGGCGTCTGTAGGTCAAAAAAGGAGGTAGGAGGGGTACGGGGACCAAAACCCTGATTAAAACTACATACCACCGTCCCTCGACAAATTTTATATATATTTTTGTAGGTCTTAACTTGAAGCCTTAACAGGATATTTAAACGCCATTAACTCAGGCTCTTAAACAAAGCATTCTTTTTGTGCTATATCCTAAAATAGCTTGACTTAGAGCCATATTTTTGATAGGATTAGAGCATAAGATTATTAGCTAATAGGTTCATTTGAAATGGGATGATTTCTCTCGAAAAAACGCGAGAGCTCCTAAATGAAGCATCATCTGTACAACTCCAAGATAAAGAAGTTGCGGCATTCCGCGATTCCTGCGCGGCATTAGCTCGTATTTTTGTGGACACGGTTTTAGAAGAACTTGGGAGCCAACCCAAGGCTAATTAAACACGCAAATATGAGCAAACCAATTACAGGTCTATTCGTTCCAAAAGCAATACTGTTAGATGGTAATTTAGGTTCATCACAAAAACTGCTTTTTTCGGAGATTCATCACCTTTCTGGAAGTGAAAGAGGATGTTACGCCGGAAATAATCATCTCGGAGAAATGATTGGATTATCTAGCGCACAAGTAAGCAGAATTATTTCTGGGTTACGGCGGTCAGGCTATATCCGATGGGAACTCGCTGAAGAAGAAGTGACGCGACGAAGAATGTACTCCACTCTCGAAAGAGATGACGAGGACGCAGAAGTTAATGATGTAGCAAGGGAATACGCGGATAGGGAGAGGGACTTCGACTTTTCCGATGAGGGGGTATAAGCAGGACCGCTCAACGAAGATAATAGTAGAGACAATAGTTAAATAATACTCTCACTACTCCCAGCTTCGCTGGGAACGAACGATAGTTCGTTAGTGGCACTACTAAATCTTTAGTCTTAACCAACTCGATATTATCTATCCCTGTACAGCTCTACAAACAATGGCCGCGGCTAGGATTATCCAGAAGTGTTATTCTTAAAGTACGTTATGAAAGCAATCATCTACACTCGTGTCAGCAGCGATGAACAAATCAAAGGCACTTCTCTTGCAGACCAAGAGCGTCGGTGTACTGCCTACTGCGAGGAAAACGGATACGAGGTACAGGCTGTGTTTCGCGAGGAAGGCGCGTCAGCAAAAACAGCAGACCGGAAGGAGCTCTTTAGCGCAATGGAGTTCTGTCGTACACACAAGGGCGAGATAGATTTCTTTGTGGTCTTCAAGCTCGACCGCTTTGCACGGAATGTTTCCGACCACTTCGGCGTCAGGAAAAGTCTCAAAGAGTACGGAGTTGAGTTGAGGTCTGTGTCGGAGCAATTAGGCGATGAACCGTCTGAGAAGTTTATGGAAGCTGTTATCGCGGCGGCCTCTGAGTACGATAATGGCGTTCGTACACAACGAGCCACTAATGGCATGGTGGCAAAGATACGCGAGGGTATATGGCCATGGAAAGCCCCCTTGGGCTATGTTCCCAATCCGAAGCGGGTATTAGGAGGAAAGAAAAATATGCCTGATGTTCCGGACCCTGCTACTTTCTCGATACTACAAACAGCTTTCAGAGAGTACGCACAGGGTGAACATACTCCAATAAGTCTTGGACGCAGACTTGATGCGCTTGGATTAGCTGCGATTAGAGGCAAGCAAGCGTCATCTCAGTTCATTCAGCAGTTATTAGTGGAGCGACGCATAAAGTTTTATGCGGGGAAGCTGATTACAGACCTTAATGGAGAAAATGAGGTGCAGGGCTTACACCAGCCGATGATAACTGAGACCGAATGTGCGAGCATGATTGGATATATCCATGGCAAGAAAAAGCCAGTTCAACGCCATGCATTAGTTAACCCTAATTTCCCTCTAAAGGGCGGTACAGTCCTTTGTGGCGCATGTACGAAGCCTCTGACGGGTAGTACAACGCGAGGTCGAAGTGGTTTGCACCCTTACTACCACTGCTACAACAAGCAGTGTGAGATGTACGGAAAGATTACTCAGAAAGATGTCCTAGAAAACGATTTCCTGACCTTACTAAATAAAGTTGCTCCTTCTGGAAAGTTTATTGCCTATTTCAAGAAAGCCGTGATTGATGAGTGGGAGAATCGAGTCGGACAGATAAAGGATGTACACAAGGAATACGAGGAGAGCCGTCGTAAACTTAACGAAAGTCTAGACCGCATAAAACAGCTTCTTGAAGACGGCACTTACAGCCGCGCAGAGTATCTAGAGCGTAAGCAGAAGATTGAAAACGGATTGATGACAACGGGAATATCTGAGAACGAGTCGCACATTGAACAAATGGACATTGAGGCATTGCTTACTAAAGCAACAGAGTTCCTTACCTCGTTGGGCGAGCACTGGAAGAAAATGCCACCGACTGTACGGCCAAGATTCCAAAAGCTGGTCTATCCAGACGGAATTGCTTACTCTCGCGGTATGGGATTTGGAATCGCACGAATGGGGCTTATATTCGAGCTCAGTAAACAATTCGAGCTTGGAAATTATGCTTTGGTCCGCCCAGTAGGATTCGAACCTACGACCGTTCGCTTAAGAGGCGACTGCTCTACCAACTGAGCTATGGGCGGTTACGTGGGATTCTACAGGAAATAATGCTTTTTTGAAGTGCCGGGGGTGGGACTCGGTCACAAATAATTCAATCGCCGCCGCGATTGAATTTCCGCGACCCCGGCTCGCGGTCGCGCGTACTCGCGCGACATCGCTCCGCCTTTCGAGTCCCACACGCATCGTGCGTAGGCACGATGCTCCCCGTCAATCTCACTTCGCTCGCTTGCCGGGGGTGGGACTCGAACCCACAAACCTGTTAAGGTCAAAGATTTTAAGTCTTCTGCGTAAACCATTCCGCCACCCCGGCAGGAAAGCTAATCTTAGCTCAATTTATGTTAGAGTACACGCGTTGGCCACGTGGCGAAGGGGTAACGCGGAAGTCTGCAAAACTTTTATGCGCGGGTTCGAGTCCCGCCGTGGCCTCAATTCACTTTCGTGTTAACTCGTCGATGCGCTGACGGTTCTTCTCGCCGAGGTCTATCTCGAAATCGACGACGGGAATGGGATGTAAGAGGCTGTGCTTTTTGATGTACGCACGGAAGTCGGTGCGGCTGCGTTTGGCAAACTTAAGGGCATCCTTTTCCATCGTTACCGGCAGAACGGAGAAATACACCGTGACGTTCTTGAACGTCGGGACCACTTCGGCGTGCGTTACCGTGATAAGCGCCCTCACATTGGATTCGCGTGCGAGAAAATCCATCGCAAGGTGCGCGAGCGTCTCCTCCATCTGTGTTTGTCTGCGAGAAGTCATGGTTATTTCATCGATGTTCTGAAGCCCTCCAATGTGTCGCCCTGTGTGATCTCGCAGGGGGCGGTGATCTGCGCGCCGAATTCACGGTCAGTCTCAATGCGATCTACGTCCTGTTTGTTGGTTTGAATATTTTTTATTTTTCCGATGCCGACCTCGGCATTACGGCGGAGGATCCGCACTGTACCGCCCCGCTCCAGAAATCCTTCCGAGACTTTGCCGCCAATGACCTGCTCATCCTTGCGGCTGGAGAATTGTTTGAGGACGCGTGCACGGCCAGTCACTTCTTCGACCAAGCGCTGGGGAGCGGTCTCGTCGAGCAGTTCTTCAAGACGCTCGGTAAGTTTGTAAATGATAGTGAATGTCTCGATGCGAATGCCGTGTTGGAGCGCGAGAGCTGTCGCGATCGCGTCGGTGCCGACATTGAATCCGATCACGACAGCCGGTACGTCGCTCGCGATAGCTGCCCTCACATCGTTTTCCGAGATCGCGCCGATACCGGATTGGACGACCTGTACTTGCTTGTGCTCGTCGCCTAATTTTGAGATCTCCTGCACGATGGCTTCCAGCGAGCCCGAGGCATCTGCGCGAATGATGACTGGCATCGCAAAGGTCTCCCCCTCCTCTCCCTGGGCGGGGATCGTTTGGGCCGGTTGTTTGTTGCCTGCCGCGAGGGGGGCGGGACGAGCTGTCTCAGCCTCTTTTTTGTTTTTGTAGGCATGAAACTCCTCACCGACTTCGGGCAGCATATCAAAGCCGATAAGTTGGACGGGAGTCGAGAAACTGGCAGTTGAAAGCGTCTTGCCCGCGTGACTTTCCATGATACGCACGGGTGCAAGTGCGTGTCCCGCCAAAACCGCCATGCCGGAGCGTAGGGTGCCATCGGTAATGATGAGGGTTGCCGCAAGCCCGCGCTTTTGATCGCGGTGCGCTTCTATCACGTACCCTTTTGCGGGGGCGGAGGGGTTTCCGGTGAACACCTCAATTTCTGCGACGAGCAAGATGAGGTCGAGAAGTTCTTCCACGCCTTCACCGGTCTTTGCGGAAATCGCCGCCCATGGGACGTCGCCTCCATATTTTTCAAGAAACACATTTTGATCGAGAAGTGTTCGTATAGTGCGCTCTTGGTCGGCGCTCTGCTTGTCGATCTTATTGATGGCAACAATAAAGGGGGTCCCCGCATCGCGAATACTTTTAAGTGCCTCAAGCGTTTGTGCCTTTACGCCGTCATCGGCGGCAACGACAAGAATGGCAATATCGGCCGCCGTGGCGCCGCGGGCGCGGATGGCGCTGAATGCGGCGTGTCCGGGCGTATCAATAAAGGTAATGCGTTTCAGGATCCCTTCCTTTTCGCGCTCCACTTCATACGCCGCCACATGCTGCGTTATACCTCCCGCCTCTTTCGCGACGGTATTTGATTTTCGTATGAAATCGAGAAGGGTGGATTTGCCGTGATCAACGTGCCCCAAAACTGCCACAATAGGCGGTCGCTCCATTTGCTGTGAGGTTGCTTCTTTCATACGGGTTGGTCATAGGTACCGGTGAGGGAAACGAGTGAATATCGGCGTGAGTATACGATGTAAATACCGGTTTGTAAAAGGACGCGTTCGCGTACACAATGGGCGAATGTTTGGTTTTGGACGCGCGAAGCGGATATATCTTGACCATGCGAGCGCTACATCGGTATTGCCCGCTGCGAGAGATGCGGTATACCGGGCGATGGATACGTACGCAAATCCGGGCGGCATTCATGCCGACAGTGTTGCCGCAAAGCGCTTGCTCGAAAACTCGCGCGAGCGCATCGCAGCACATCTCGGATGCAAGGCGCGGGAAGTTATTTTCACATCCGGACTTACCGAGGCGAACAATGCGGGAATAGTAGGCACCGCGCGCGCCTTAGAGCGTATGCGGCGCGGACTCTCCGGCACGCATTGGATCGTGAGCTCCATCGAGCATGCATCGGTGTTGGAGTGCTTTTCTGAGATTGAACGGATGGGCGGGAGTGTTACCTATGTCGATCCGGAGCCGAGCGGAATTATCACCGCAAAAAGAGTTGCCGATACCCTTCGTCCTGAAACGGTTTGTGTGTCGGTCGGATGGGGGAACAATGAGATTGGAACCATCCAACCGCTTGCAGAAATCGCGCGCGCTATTCGCGATCATGAGAGGAAGCATACATCGACGATCATTTTTCACTCCGACGCAGGCCAGGCTCCGCTCTACCGCTCGCCGCAGGTGCACACGCTCGGTGTCGACATGCTTGCGCTCGGTTCGGGCAAGCTCTATGGGCCACGCGGCATCGGCGTTCTCCACGTTGGCAATCGCGTGCAGCTCGCACCGGTTATTTTTGGCGGGGGGCAGGAGCGTGGATTGCGTAGCGGAACGGAAGATCCGGCGCTCGCCAGTGGTTTCGCCGAAGCGCTGGATATTATTACCCGCGAGCGCGAATCGGAGTGCGGGCGTTTGCGGGAATTGCGCGACAATTTCGCGCGCGAAATTGTCGCGCGCATCCCACGAGCCGTCATCAATGGCGATATGCGCCATACACTTCCGCACATGCTCAATATTTCCATTCCCGGAGAAAAAAGTGGCGAGTATCTTGTCCTTCAACTCGACCACGCGGGGGTCGCGCTCTCCACCAAGAGCGCCTGCAATGAGGGAGAGAGAGCATCGCATGTGGTGAAGGCACTTGGAGAGAGTCCGCCGGCCAGCGGATGGCGCGCAGAAAACACCCTTCGCTTTTCACTCGGCCGCAGGACGACCGCGCGAGAGCTCTCGCGGGTGGTCGAGGTGCTCACGCAGCTTATTAAGGCTTGATTTTCCCGCATTTATCGATACGATGCGCTTATGGACATGGAAGAACTGTCAAAATCACAAATCGTTCTCCTGACACTCCTCACCTCCTTCGTCACATCGATCGCAACGGGCATCGTTACGGTCTCTCTCATGGATCAGGCACCGCCTGCGATCGCCCAAACGGTCAATCGCATCATTGAGCGAACGGTGGAAAAAGTCGTGCCCTCCGGTCAGACCGCAGCGACCGTCGTGACTCAGGAGAAGACGATCATCGTAAAAGAATCAGAACTCATCTCAAAAGCGCTCGAGCGCGTCAATCCTTCCATCGTGCGTCTCTACAGCAACAACGAAGTGAATCCCATCTTCTTGGGGCTTGGCGTTGTGGTGGATGGTTCAGGGACAGTCGCTGGCGATAGTGCGGTCATGGGCGGGGCGACAAGCGCCATGGCCGAGCTCGCCGACAAATCACGCGTACGCGCCTTTATTTCTTCGGCCGATGCTACTACGGGCTTGGTGTATTTTGCGATGGCGACGACAACGGTGGACGGAAAACCCGTCGTATGGACTCCCGTATCGGTCGCCGCCGGACAGCCCATTTTGGGTGAAACGGTCGTTGCGCTTGCGGGGAAATCGGTTGCGCGCATTGGCGCGGGTCTCGTGACGACGCTCACTGCTTCGGGAGGAGAGGGCAGCTTTCATGTTATTGAGACCGACATAACCCCCGACTCCATCATTGCGGGTTCTCCTCTCATTAATACCGACGGAAGTTTGCTCGGGATTCACACAAGCGTCGCACGAGCAGTGTCTGCCGGAGGTTTTATTCCCACGACTGTCCTTATGAAAGGGGAAAAGAAAGCGGAGGGCACGAAACTCCAATGATAACAAAATTGTTCGCGTTTTTTCCGCATTTGTGCTACAATGCTCCAAGTATTCGTCATACATCGTATGGCCCCATTCAATAATTACACAACCAAGGCAAAAGAGGCGATTCACCGCTCCCATCAGCTTGCTGTTGAGCGCGGGCACAATCAGGTATCCACGCTGCATTTGTTCGCGGCACTCCTCATGCAAGAAGAGACAATGGTCGTGCCGATGCTCGAACAAGTGGAGATCGACATCACTCATCTCAGCGACTCCGTGCTGGAGCTGATAGAAGGCACGAGTGGCAACACCGCAGTCTCCCCTTCATTCCAGCTCTACCTCACGCCGGAGTTGGTACGGGTCTTTGAGGCGGCTCCGCGTATCGCGGCGTCATTTAATGATCAGTTCGTTTCACCCGAACACCTTCTCCTCGGCATCGCAGAGCATCCGGGGCCGGCGGCCGATCTGCTCACGCGTTTTCGTATCGACAGAACGGCGCTCGCGCGCGTACTTACCGACATCAAGGAGGGAAAGATACGCGACACCGAGACGTCCGCAAAGCCGCGTGCCCTGACCCGCTTTGCTCGCTCACTCACCGACCGCGCGCGCGAGAACAAACTCGATCCCGTCATCGGTCGTGACACCGAAATTATACGCGTCATCCAGATCCTTTCCCGCCGCACAAAAAACAATCCCATTCTCATTGGTGAGGCGGGAGTGGGGAAGACCGCTGTTGCGGAAGGCCTGGCGCAACGCATCGCCTCCGGAGATGTGCCGGAATCGCTGCGGGATAAGGAGTTGATACAGCTCGACTTGGGGCTTTTGATCGCCGGCACCAAATACCGCGGTGAATTTGAAGAACGTCTCAAGGCTGTGATGAAGGAAGTGGAGCGCTCGGAAGGCAAGATCATTCTTTTCATCGATGAAATTCATACACTTGTGGGAGCCGGTGCCGCCGAGGGCTCGATGGATGCCTCAAACATGCTAAAGCCCGCGCTCGCGCGCGGGGAGATCCGTGTCGTCGGCGCGACGACCCTCAAAGAGTACCAAAAGCACATTGAGCACGATGCAGCACTCACGCGTCGCTTCCAGCCGGTCTACGTGAACGAGCCGACCATCGATGATGCGATAGCGATCCTCCGCGGCCTCAAAGAGCGCTATGAGCTCTATCACGGCGTACACATCACCGACGACGCCATGGTGTCTGCGGTCCAGCTTTCAGCGCGGTACATCACGGAGCGATTTTTGCCGGACAAGGCGATCGACCTCATTGATGAGGCGTCATCAGCCCTGCGCCTCTCACTTGAAAATAAACCGCCGATCCTCGAAGAAGCGCATCGCAAGGTGACGCGACTCGAAATAGAGCGCGAGGCGCTGAAAAAAGAGGCTGAAGAGGGCGAAGGCAAAGCACGAACGCGCGTGAAATCTATTGAAAAAGAGATCGCCGATCTTCGCGATTCGACCCGTGAGCTCGAAATGAAGTGGAAAAATGAGAAAGAAACGCTCGCTGAGATCAAACGTGCGAAAGGCGAGCTCGAACAGGCACGTCTCAATGCGGACGCCGCTGAGTCCGCGGGTGATTTCACCAAGACCGCAGAAATACGGTATGGCAGAATCCCGCTTTTGGAAAAAGAGATCGAGACCGCGACCAAGCGCCTGAAGAAACTGCAGCAGACGCGTCGTGTTTTGAAAGAAGAGATCACAGAAGAGGATATTGCGGCCGTTGTCTCGCGGTGGACGGGCGTACCCGTTTCCCGCATGCTTGAGGAGGAGGCCGAAAAACTCTCGCGCATGGAGGGCGATCTTAAAAAGCGTATCGTGGGTCAGGACGAAGCTGTGCAAAAGGTTTCCGATGCCATTAAGAGGAGCCGCGCAGGGATCGCAGATCCAAACCGCCCTGTCGGCTCATTCCTCTTCTTGGGCCCGACGGGCGTAGGCAAGACGGAGCTCACTCGATCCCTCGCAGAATTTCTCTTCAACAGCGAAAAGTCTTTGATCCGCGTAGACATGTCGGAATACATGGAGAAGCACTCAGTCTCCAAGATGATCGGCTCTCCTCCCGGGTATGTCGGCTATGACGAGGGCGGGGGACTCACCGAGCTGGTGCGCCATCGGCCGTATTCCGTCATCCTTTTCGATGAGATCGAAAAAGCCCATCCGGAGGTATTCAACATTTTGCTGCAGGTCCTCGACAACGGACGTCTGACCGATGCCAAGGGCCGCACGGTCAATTTCAAGAACTGCGTCATCATCATGACCTCCAACATCGGTTCCGAGCACATCGACAAGATGTCGGGCTTGGGCTTCGGCAGCGGCCTTTCCAAGACCGAGGGGGAGCGCTATGAGCATGTGAAGGAGAAAGTGACGAGCTCTCTCAAAGAGTTTTTCCGCCCCGAATTCTTGAACCGTCTCGATGAGATCATCCTCTTCAACATTCTCTCGACAGAAGCGATCAAGGAGATCGTTCGCATGCAGGTGGATATCGTGGCAAAGCGTCTGGAGGAAAAACATATTTCACTCACGCTCTCGGATGCGGCTTTGGCCCACTTGGCAAAGGAGGGGTACAGTCCGCACTACGGTGCCCGCCCGCTCAAAAGATTGATACAGACAAAGATACTGACACCCGTCGCCAACATGATGGTCGCACGAGGAGTGCTTGAGGGTGGCTCCGTGGCGGTGGACTTTAAGACAGACGGTGGCGCTGATGGTAAGGGTGATTTCTCGTTCGACGTGCGCAGGGGTCCCGAACGTCATCGCTCCGTCCGCTCTCGCGCAAAGAGCTCAGTTGGTGCATAATATCCCCACTGCGTCGGTGGCAGAGTGGTCAAATGCACGTGGCTGTAAACCACGCGACTTCGGTCTCCGCAGGTTCGAATCCTGCCCGGCGCACCCATGTTTTCCCATGATAAACTGAGCGGCATGACCCAAAGACGAGTGATGGTAGGTTTCATACTATTCCTCACTATCGCTACATCCGCCCCCTCGCTTGCACTCGCCGCCAATGCGCTTCCGAGCCAGATCGTTCCGGAAGAGTGCAACCAGAAGGGCGGCTGTCAGTCGATCTGCGATCTAGCACAAGTCGCCCACAACATCCTCAATACCGGCATTTATATCGCTGTGTTTCTCTCCGCCATCCTTTTTGCGTGGGCGGGGTGGCTGTATCTGACGGATGTTGCCAACGCAGGGCAGCATTCAAAGGCAGTAGAGGTATTTCAGTATGTCGCTACAGGCCTTGTCATCATCCTTATAGGATGGCTAGTTGTGGACGTACTCATACGAACGTTGGCAGGGGACAACTTTAGTTCATGGAATAAGATTTGTTAATCCTCTCCTAGAGTCCACACCCCGCAGCTTGCTGCGTGGAGGATGTCATTTTTTCTTTTATGGTGGTATTGTTCCCCAGCCTGTACTCACAGGCTGCTCTTACAGGAGAAGTTCAATGTCCCTCACTTTTAGGGTAAAGATCGTTGACGGAGATGGAAACCCTGTATCTGGCGAAACGGTTCTCGTCGTTGAGTCGGCGATAACGGGGCCGTCTCAGAGTCAATGTACGGATAGCGACGGGTGGGCTGAATTTGAGTTTGAACGGAACAGGCTCTATGCCTACGTCCATGTCGCTGGCGAAGAACATCACGTTATCGTTGATGACGGTGATGAACTTTCCTTCACAATCTAGTGAGCAGTATCGGCGGAATCTCCCGCCAAGCCGCGCCTGGAAGGCGCGGCTTCTTTTTCGACACCCAGTCATTTGGATATGAGATGCCATGGGAGTATTATTTCAAGACCGCTAGAGTGTCACCGAGAGAGTCGTTCAGTGCAAATAGTTGCAAAATGGGGCCATTTCCCGTATAGTGCCGCGCATGTCTCAGGATCAGCTATTCAAACTCGCGTGCTCGAAGTGCGCCCGTATCAACTATTGGTCACGCAAAAATCGCAAGCTCGTAACGCGTAAGATCGAGCTCAAGAAGTATTGCAAATGGTGTAAAGCGCACACCAAGCACAAGGAAGCGAAGAAGTAGGAGTTTGGAGCCGGACAAATCCGGCTCTATACTTAGCGAGCGGGGGTACTCCTCGTTCAGGGTTCATTATATTCATATAGACCCTGCGTTCGGAGAAAGTGAGAATCAGCTACTCTCACGTTGCTCCTCTCTTGGGTCCATAGTTCAATGGTAGAACAGCGGTCTCCAAAACCGCTGACCTAGGTTCGATTCCTAGTGGGCCCGCAATGCAAAAACCTGTACGCCGTTAGGCGTCATGTTTTGGCATATGCGGATTTTAGGAATCGAACTGCGGGCCGCAGCCCCCGAAGAGGGGGCGAAGGTCTCGAGTCGCAGCAGCGACGAGAGGCGATTCCTAGTGGGCCCGCACCTCAGTTTTTTAGCCAGTTCTGAATGACTCCTTCAATATTCCGATCTGTTGGTTTCTCGAACCAGACGATGTCCATATTTCGTTTCCAATAAACCATCTGCCGCTTGGCATATTTGCGGATGGCACGATTGAGTTCTTCGATCATTTGTGCGCGCGTAATTTTTCCCCGTAGCAGGCGAGCGAGCGCGCGATACTCAAGCCCAAGCTCCTCCATGCGCTTGTATGAAAGCCCGCTTGTGTGCAATCGTTTCGCTTCTCCTATCAATCCGCGGCTAATTCGCGCGGACAGGCGAATAGTTATTTTCTTTTCAAGCTCTTTCAAGGGGGGTGCGATCCCTATCCACAGTGCATCGTGGGGGTTTCGCAAACCCCCGCTTTTTGGAACACGCCCGATGACGTAGGTAATTTCCAAAGCACGGATGAGGCGTACCTTGTTGTTACGTTCGCTCGGCGAATTCATCGTTTTTGCTCGCTGCGGATCGCGTTTTTCGAGGATCGCGAACAGTTCAGCGGCGGATTTTTTCTCCAACCCCGCCCGCAAAGCGGGGTTGGGGGGCACGTCGGGAAATGCGATCCGGCCCGTCAGGGCGTCAATGTAGAGCCCGGTCCCGCCCGCGATAATGGGTAATTTCCCCCTACACACAATGTTGCCTATAGCCCGAGTTGCGTGTGTGACGTAGTCATGCGCTGAGAATGGTTTTTTGGGAGAAGCGACATCGAGGAGGTAATGCGGTACCCCTTTCATCTCACGCTTTGTTATCTTTCCCGTCCCGATATTTAGCCCGCGATATACTTGCCGCGAATCCGCCGATATCACTTCGCCGCTGAACTTTCGTGCCAATTCGACCGCGAGCGCGCTTTTGCCGGATGACGTCGGCCCGACGATTATCAGTACCTTTTGTTTCTTGCCCATAGCTAGCGTATTATAGCCATTAAGCCCACCTTCGCATAAAGCTACGGAGGGCGATGCCGGAGTGGCGAAAGTGGTAGGCTGGGCCATCGGTGCCATGATAGCGAAGGTCATTGCAGTTCTTTATTCGGAAAATGCCGGAGTGGCGAAATGGTATACGCGCACGACTCAAAATCGTGTGGGGCAACCCATGAGAGTTCGAGTCTCTCCTCCGGCACAAAAAACAGCGAAGCAGGCACGCATCTCTCGCGTGCGAATCTTCAGGATCGAAGTTATTTTCTGTACCTTCTATACAGGGGATCCCAGTTCGTTTTTGTTTTTACTATCTGATAGAGGCAGAAAAGGACTCCCGAGTTAACGATAAGAGAGCCGAAAATGAGTGACCAGTCATGAAAAAAGACCCCCTTCACGAACAGAATACATTGCACAATAAAAACGATCGAGGGCAAGACAAAAGAAACATTCACCGTCGTGTGTCCCTTATGGATCATCCAGCCTTGGTAATAGTATCCCGCCGCAACCATCGTCCAGCAGACGATAAGTGCCATGCTCCAAACAAACTGCGCATCCCAAAAAGCGGTGTTATTTGCCAGCTGACCATACAGTAAAAACGTTCCTCCGAGGACAAAGATCATGCTAGCCACTATTTCCCAATGTACTTTTTTCATACACACATTATACTGTCTCTGTGGACGCACCCAGGAAGATATTCATACTGCTCGGTTACTCCTATCTCAAGGGATTTACAGCGGAACTCACCGACGCATATGAGAGCGCTGCGCGCGCGGCTGGTCACGACGTCAAACGGCTTAATCTGAGCGAGCTGAAGTTCGATCCGATCCTCCACAAGGGGTACAGCGAGATCCAGCCGCTTGAGCCGGACCTTGTGAAGATACAGGAACTTATACGATGGGCAGATCACGTGCTTATTCTGTACCCGAACTGGTGGACGAGTATGCCCGCGATCCTCAAGGGGATGTTCGACCGGATGTGGCTTCCCGGATTCGCTTTTTCATTCGATAAAGAGACGCATGAGGTTCACGAATTACTGAAGGGGAAGACGGCACGCGTTATCGTCGTCGATGGCGCACACAGTCCTTTCATGACGCGGCTCAACTACGGCGACTACACCAACGAAATATCGCGCGGCATTCTCGGTTTCTCCGGAATGAAAGTGCACGTGACGACCATGGGTCCGTGCGAACACGCAGATGTCGCCAAACATGATGCGTGGGTGGCGGAGGTACGCGAACTCGGGTCAAAGGGCGAGTGACTACGACGATATCCCCACTCGTACTCAGCGCGTCATACGAACAACACCCCATCCCAATCCGGGCTCACGCGCGTCGTCCCGTCAGTGCGGAAGACCAAATAACGGGATCTGAGGAATTTCGCGACCTCATCACACCGGTTCTCATCAGAGAAAAAGAGGGCAGAGGTCGCGCAATCGGCGTCCCATGCGTTCCGGGCAGTCGCCGTGACCCCAATTACAGTCTCGATCGGGACCCGTAAAAGCGGATGTACGATATGGTGCCATTCTTTCCACCGGCACCGAAAGCTGTCCGACACGGCAATTCCCCGATTCTCGAGTTCAACGGTGCCTACGGCGACATCCGGTTTTCCCGGATATTCGATGGCAACTCTCCACGGCCCTCCATCCCGTTTTGTCGTTGCATACATGTCTCCCCCGCCGTCGACAAGATAATGCCGATGGTTGTGATTTTCGAGAATTTCCGCAACCCGATCGATACAAAATCCTTTCCCCATTCCCCCGAGATCAAAGACGACCGGTCCATCGATGGTGAGCATCTGGCCAGTGATCTCCCATTTCGGCAAAACAAACTGCACGACATCGGGGCGAGGCACCATGCTATACGCCGCATCGTAACCGGCTTGCTCCAATAAACCACCCACCGCGGGGTCGTACAGACCTCCCGTGAGGCGGCGTAATTCGTCCGCGCGGGAAAGAAGTGTCGCGAACTCCTCTGATATGGGGTATTCGCCCGCTTCGGCGTTACGAAAAGCACTGGCTTCCGAGTCATTTAGGAAGCGCGAAAACCGCGCATTGAAGACGCGCATATAGCAAAGAACACACTCTACGGTCTCCTCACGCAGCGACCCGTCGTCGGTGAGTATGCACCAGCTCGTACCTATTCCGTCAAAGGTAAACTCTGCGCCTCGTTTGTCCATCATCTCGCCTCCTTAGAGCCGTTTCTGCAGGTCAGGTAGAATGGTGTTAAATGCGGCTGTGGTAAGTGAAGATTTGCCAACGCGATCGATGGAGGTGAGTTCGCTCAATTTTTTGCCGCGTATGACGAGAAGTAAACCCTCGGAAAATTTCGCCAGATTCTCATTCGTGGCATCTCCCTTGAGCGCGTCGGTGGACTTGACCGCCACCACTGCATCTCCGGAATCAAGGCCCAGCGTGAAGCGGACCTTATCGGTGCCGTTCGGAGCATCATAGGTGGCCACGGCGCTCACTTCGCGTGCGACGATGAGATCGGATCCACTTGCCATCTGAGGCGACGCATTACCCCCGATCGACCGAACTATGGTAGGGACAAATCGGTATGAGAGGAGCGCCCCGACGCCGACGACGAGCGCGCCGATGATAGCGTTCCGTCTCGTCCTCGGGAAAGTCATATATTGCTATGGTATCGCTCTCTTAGAAGAACGAAACATGAGTTATCCCCAGCCTTTCGGGTGTCTACAGTAATTACTGCTAAATTTAGCGTACGTAGCGTGCGTTTGTATGACCCTGTACGGATTTCTGATAATCATGCACATAGTGGGAACCGTTCTTGGTGTCGGTGCTGCCACATTTGCCGAGATCCACTATGCGCGTTTTAACAGCGATGACATCATCACAGACGACGAAAAAAAGACCCTCGCGACGACCTACACCGTGATGCGGACGGGCCTCTTCCTTCTCGTCATTTCGGGATTCGGAATGTTGCTGTACTTCCGCCTTACGGAATACGTGGACATTCTTTCCAGCCCGTCATTTTGGGCGAAAATGACCATCGTTGCGATCCTTGTCGGGAATGCGCTTCTCTTGCAGGCACGAATAATGCCGTTCGCCGTGGGCGCTGCGGTGTCGCTCACGTCGTGGTATGCCGCGCTGGTCCTTGGGGTCATCGGCAAGACGATAAGCGCGTCGTATGTTGAAATACTCATATATTATGTGATCGCTATCGCGCTCGTAGGAGTCTCTCTGCGATGGATCCACGAGTGGATGCACGCCCCGCGAAACATATGACGCCGATCCTCGCCACCTTGCTCATCGTCCACGTCATTGGCGGCGTTATTGCCATCGGCATGCACAATGTCATCCTTATGCATCTCCTCAAAAAGGCACCGAACTACATATTCGTGTCGCGCCTTGCGTGGTCGGCGGCGACGCTCTTCTTCCTTTCATGGGCAACTTCGGCCTACTACTACGTGACGTACTACGGTTCTGCCGTCAAACCGCGCATTCTGGCGGGAGCCACGCCTGCCGCGCATACCTTTTTTATGGAGACGAAAGAACATATTTTTCTCGTACTGCCGTTCGTTGCGATCTCGATCGCGCTCTGCACTACATATCTGCGCGCGGTTCCCGATGATGCGTTGCGAAAAAGCACGGCGCTCCTCACCCTCATTGCGCTTATTATCGGAGCGGCAACAGCCGCGTCGGGCATTTTTGTCTCCGGATCCATATGATCTCATCACCACTTGCGTCATGGATCCGTTCAGTCGCGCTCGCAACGATCGTGACGTCTCTCCTGCTTGCGGCACTCATCGTCAGCGCAGAGGAAATTCCCGCCCTTAAAGATTGGCTCAAGGCGACGTTTTATCACCACTGGCTCGGCAAAGGCGCTCTCGCACTCGGATCATTCGCTATCGTCAGTCTCGTTTTCCGGTTGAAGCGTGCACCGCGGCTCTCCACCGTTATTCTGGCTGAGACGATCTTTGTCGCTCTTTCAGCGTGTGTGATCGCAGGATTCTTCCTGCTCCACCTGTTGAAGGTGGTATAGGACGTGCGCGCGCGGCGATGAAATGCGCCTTTCGAACATCCCGTTCAGTGGGGGATCGGTCGGGACATGAATTTCCTGATGTCGGCGATCGTGCCACCGACTTTTTTGCCGGGGTTGAAGATGTTTTGAGGATCAAAGATCCGCTTGGTCTCGGCAAATAATTCCAGTATCTTCGGACCGAACATCATATTGAGGTATGGCGTACGGATAATCCCGTCCCCATGTTCCCCCGTTATCGAGCCTTTGTATTTGGCGACCAACGCATAGACCTTCGGTGTCAACTCCATGATCGCTTTCCGGTGTTCCGGCCGTCCGAGGTCGACAAGGGGGATGATGTGGAAATTCGCGTCGCCGATGTGCCCTGCGACCGTGTGCATGATGTCATACTGCCCGAGAAGCACATTCAATTCCGGGAGAAACCTCGGATAATCGTCTGGATGGACGACGATGTCGTCGATGAAGGGCGCTGCATGGAGGCCGTGAACGTGTTTCCGCAGGAGCGCGAAACTTTCCCGCCTGATCTTCCAGTATTTCTTTTCCATTGTCCCGAGAGCGATCTTTGTTGAAATGGACAGATCATGCAGGGCGGCGCGCGCATCGCGCGCCCCTTCCTGCGCCTCCGCATCGGTATCTTCCGCAAATTCAGCAAGCAAGACGAGCTTGGGAATACCGCCGGTCATAGCCATCCACACTTCGGGAAGAAAAGCGAAGGCGAGCGTAATGGATTGCCATAACCCCATGTGTTTGAGGAAGTCGTATGCGTAGCGGGCCGCGAGCTTGAACGTATGGTCGTCGTATGACTCGAATGACTCCGGATCGAATGTCCGTACGCGCCGCACGATTTCCGGCAGTTTCCCGAGATCGGAAAGGAAGATAACGAGCATCGCGTGGCGGGGCTTGGGCTTGAGGAGCGAGACTTGCGCTTTGGTGATGAGTCCGAGCGTGCCCTGCGAACCAACGATCAGTTTCGTGAGATCGAACGTGCCGCGTTTCGGATCTATGACATCCCAGAGCGCATATCCCGCCGAATTTTTCGTCACATTCGGACGAGCCGCCTCAATGATATCTCGATTGTTCGTGAGAAGTTCGTCCATGCGACGATAGATCTCTCCTTCGAAGGACTGCTCGGTTTTCTTTTGGGCAAGTTCTGCAGCAGAGAGCGGACGGAATGTTGCCCGCGAACCATCAGAGAGCACCATATCGAGCTCCTGCACATAGCGGTCCATCTTGCCGTATCGTAGGGTCAGCTCACCGCCGGCGTTGTCCGCGACCATGCCGCCCAGAGCACATAGCTCACGTGAAGCGGGGTATGGGGGGAGGATCGACCCGTTCTTTGCGAGCGTTTGTTTTTCAAGATCACGATAGTACATGCCTGGCTCGGCGATAGCGTAATCAGCGCCGATCCCGCGCAGAGCATTCATATATTTCGTGAAAGAAACGACGACCGAGTCGGTGAGGGGACCTCCCGACATATCGGTCCCCGCCGCGCGCGCCGTAAGAGATACCTGCTCGCCCCGTTTTTTAGCGTCTGAGGCGAATCGGACGATGGCCGACACGTCGTCTGCATCCTTGGGCGACACGACGAGAGCGGGACGGCGTTCAAAAATACTCGTGTCGCGGCTGAATTTGCGAAGCGTTTCCGCGTCGTCGAGCGCATCGCCTTTGATAAGCGGGGCTATCGCGGCGCGTAAATCCATCGCACAAGTATATCATCGGGGAGCAAGCTCCCGAATTGGTACGGAAACCGTGTGGACGATCAGGGCTGATGGTATAGCACACGGTGCGTGCGCATCATATAGTATTCCTGCCAACATGTACCCGATCAGCGTCGTAGATACCCATAGGTGATATAATCTCCCTATCTATGGAAGGTGCGTATCAGGGAAATTCGATATTTTGGGTCGAGGTGGACCGTATTAAGCCCAATCCGTTCCAGCCGCGCAAAACGTTCGACGAGGCGGCGCTTTTGTCTTTGGCAGAATCTATCCGGCAGTACGGGGTTTTGCAGCCCCTCACCGTTAGCCGAAAAGAGATCGAGCGGCCGGGAGAGGGTATTTATGTGGAATATGAGCTGATCGCCGGCGAGCGCCGATTGCGCGCCTCAAAGATCGCGGGCATCGCGCAGGTCCCTGTCGTCATCCGTACGGGGGAAGACAGCGACCGGATGAAGCTTGAGCTTGCCATCATTGAAAATTTACAGCGTGAAGACCTCAACGTCGTCGATCGCGCGCTCGCATTTGACCGACTTGTCAAAGAATTCGGCCTCAAACACATCGAAATAGGGAAGCGGGTGGGTAAGAGCCGCGAGTATGTTTCCAACACACTTCGCATTCTTCTTTTGCCGCAGGACATGCGTGATGCACTTGGGGCGGGGGAAATAAGCGAGGGCCACACACGTCCGCTCCTTATGCTCATGGATCGATCTGCCGAGCAGCAGACGCTCTTTAAGGAGATCATCTCAAAGCGGCTCACAGTGCGTGATTCTGAGCAAGTCGCACGGCGCGTTGCCACCGAGCGCGCGCGCAAGGGCGACCTTACTCCGGAACTTCTGCTCCTTGAGCGCGAATTGACCGAAAAATTGGGCACGCGCGTGCGCATTGAAAAGAAAGATCAGGGGGGGAAGGTTCTCATCGATTTCTTTTCGGTAGACGACCTCGCGCATATTCGTGCCATGATCTCAAGTGGCACATTTCCCAATGCCGCCGTACGAAATACGCCTGCTCCCGCGCCAGTTGCTGTTGAGGAGACGCCAGTCGTTCCTCCCCCGGCAACATCTGGATCGGGATCCCAAAATCCCCCAAAAGCGGAGGAGGAGAACGATCTCTACTCCATCAGCAATTTCAGCGTTTAGGTCCTCCCCGTTTTTTTTGCCTCCATCGCGGCAAGTTCGGCGCGGATGTGTTTTTTCGCCATACTGGTCTTTGCGATATCGTGCCACTTGCGTGAAGGCTTTGCCGAAGGCTTGGTGATGATCTCGACCGTGTCGCCATTTCGGAGCGCTGTTTCGAGGGAGACCATTTTTCCGTTCACGCGCGCGCCCGACATTCTGTTGCCGAGGTCTGAGTGGACCGCGTATGCGAAATCGATGGGTGTCGCGGAGATCGGCAGGTCAATGACATCGCCCTTGGGGGTGAAGGTGAAAACGCGATGACTGAAGAAATCGGACCTAAGCGTATCGAGGTACTCCTCTGACTGTTGATCCCCATGGTGCGCATGGGCCAGTTCCTGCAGCCATTCGGGCACACTTTCTTTCACTGTCGTATCGGTCTGTGTGGTGCTTCCCCGCAGACGGGGAAAGAATTGGCGGATCCACTCGAGTCCGCGCTTGCTTTCGGCACTCCCGCCTTGCATCTCCTTGTAACTCAGGTGCGAGGCAATGCCGTAGAGCGCCTCCCGATGCATGGCCTCCGTACGCAACTGCATCTCGAGGGCGCTCCCGTCACCCGTATAGACGGTCGTATGGATACTTTGATAGCCATTCGGCTTCGGGAATGCGATGTAGTCTTTGATCTTTCCCGGCACCGGTCGCCAGTGGGCATGAATGACGCCGAGCGCCGAATAGCAATCGGCAACGGTGGAAAAAATAACGCGGAGCGCGAGGATGTCGTATATCTTGTCGATGTCCCAATCCTTCCGCCCCAACTTGAGGTAGAGGCTGTACATGCCCTTGATGCGCGCTTCGGTACGGAACGTGCGGATGCCCGCATCGCCCAATTCACGCTTCATATCTTTTTCCACTTTTTCAAGTCGCCTCTCATTCTCCTTTTTACGCTCTTTCAAAAGTTCGCGCGTCTTTTCGTATTCTTTGGGAAGCGCATAGGGGAACGCCGCATCTTCCAACTCCTGCTTCGCGACGCTCATACCGAGCCGGTCGGCGATGGGCGCATAGATTTCCAGCGTTTCCTCTGCAATGCGCGTGCGCTTCTCCATGCGCGGCACGTGCTCAAGGGTGCGCGCATTGTGGAGGCGGTCCATCAGTTTGATGATGAGGACGCGGATGTCTTTCGCGGTCGCCGCGAAAAGTTTGCGTAGAGATTCGGTGTGACGCTCAAGACCCCGATAGCGCAGCGTTCCCAATTTCGTCACGCCCTCTACCAGCGAAAGTACCTCGGTTCCGAATTGCTCTTCTATCATGCTCGGCTTGATGCCGGCGTCTTCTATCGTGTCATGCAAAAGCCCCGCCGCGATCGCGCGGCTATCCATCCCCGCTTCGGCGAGCAGGTATCCCACCTCCGCCGGGTGAGTGAAGTACGGATCTCCCGAATACCGTTTTTGCTCCTTGTGGGCGTCTTTCGAAAGCTCGTACGCTTTTGTGACCAATGCCACATCAGCGTCGAGCTTGCCCGACATCGCGGCGAGTATCTCGGAAAGGGGGCGGGGATTGGCGGGACCCATATAGGGGGATAATACTGCGTGCCGGCGTGTTGGCAACCGCACACAGAAAAAGGCCGCGCTACTTTGACGCTTTCAACTTGTGCGGGTTGTGATTCGGACAGGTCTTGTTGGAACAACGTTCGGGGATCGTTTTCGTGCCCTCCATCATGAGCGAGCCGCACATGTCGCACATCTTTCCGGTAGGCCGCGCCTTGATGGCGTTTTTGCATTCGGGATAATTCGAGCAGGAAAAGAAGATGCCAAATCGTCCGCGACGCTCTATCATCTCCCCCTTTTTGCATGTGGGGCAGGTAACGCCGGTCTTTCCTTTTGCCTCTTCGATCGGATCCTTCCGCACGTATTTGCACTTCGGGTAATTCGAGCAGGCGATGAATCTGCCAAAACGCCCCTCCCGTTCCATCAGTTTTCCGTCTTTGCACTCCGGACACGCTTCGCCAATATCTTTAGGTGGCGCGATCTCGCTGCCATCCTCTTTTCGAGCGCCGAGGCATGTGGGGAAATTTGCACAACTCATAAAGCGTCCCGTCTTTGAAAGCTTGTATACCATCGGACCGCCACAGAGCGGGCAGAGGAATTCTTTCGGTACATCGCCCATATTGGTAATTTTTTCTATTTTGTTCTTGCTTTTAATCGCTTTGTTGAAGGGGCCGTAAAAATCCTTGAGCGTTTTTTCGTATTTGCGTTTTCCCTCGGCGATCTCGTCGAGCTCATTCTCCATTTCCGCGGTGAAGGTGTCGCTGATGTATTCGGCGAAATTTCCCTCGATAAATGTAGAAACGACGTCGCCGGTCGCTGTGGGAAGAAGCGTGCGCCCCTGTTTTTCCACATACCCGCGGGTTTCAAGCGTGCGGATAATGGCGGCGTAGGTGGAAGGGCGGCCGATGCCGCGCTTTTCAAGCTCCTTCACAAGCCCTGCCTCCGAGTAGCGAGCGGGTGGTTGTGTTTGTTTTTCTTCGGATCGGGCCTCAACCAGCGCAAGCGCCTCGTCCCTCTCAACCTTTGGAAGCTGTACATCCTCTCCCCGTGCATCGGGGTCGGCCGCAAGCCACCCATCGAAGATCACACGCGAACCATTCGCAGCAAAATCGGGAATGGATGATCCGGAGACGTTCGCAAATACCTTTGTGCGCAGCATGCGTGCATCGGCCATCTGGCTTGCGAGCGCGCGAGCGCATATCAATTGATAGAGTTTTTTCTGCTCTTCATTGTGACCAGCGCTGTGTTTCGTGGGGTCAGTGGGGCGTACCGCCTCGTGCGCCTCCTGTGCGCTCTTGCTTTTGGTCTTATATACGCGCGGAACAGCGTACTTCTCACCAAATTCGCTGCTCACCGCCGCAATGAGTGCCTCTTGCGCCTCTTTCGCGAGATTGGTGCTGTCGGTGCGCATGTACGTGATATAACCGGATTCGTAGAGTTTTTGCGCGATGCCCATCGTGCGCGAAGGTGAAAAGCCAAGGCGCGTTGAAGCGGCCTGTTGCAGGGTCGAGGTCGTGAAAGGTGCGCGCGGGGAACGGGCCTGCTCAGACTCTTCAACATCCTTGACCTCCCACGATCCGCTTTGTGCCGCTTTCAAAATGCGCTCCGCCTCGCTCTCAGTTTTCGGCTCTTCCGTGCAAGTGACCGTAAACCGTTCGTTCTTTTTTGTCTTTACGTCCGCGCTTACCACCCAGAAATTTTCCGGAACGAACGCGCGTATCTCCCGTTCGCGTTCCATGAGGATCCGAAGCGCGGGAGATTGTACGCGGCCAGCCGAGAGTCCATAGCGCACTTTTTTCCAGATGAGACCCGAGAGGTCGTAGCCGAAAAGTCGGTCCAGGACGCGCCGTGCTTCCTGTGCCCGTACGAGCTCCACATCTATCTTTCGGGGATGGGCGAGCGCTTCCTGAACGGCCTTCTCGGTGATCTCATGAAATACGATACGTTTTGGTTTTTTGAGCCCGATCGTTTCCGCCAAATGCCATGCAATAGCCTCGCCTTCGCGATCGGGGTCGGTCGCGAGAATGACCTCGTCGGCACGTTTCGCGACCGTGTGGAGCTCATCGATGATCTTCTGCTTCTCCTTTACGATGAGGTAGCGGGGTACAAATCCCGCCGCCACGTCGACGGCGTCTTTGTTGCTTTTGGGGAGATCGCGAACGTGGCCCACCGATGCGCGCACGGTAAAACCCTTACCGAGATATTTCTCGATGGTCTTCGCTTTCGCTGGCGATTCAACAATTACAAGCTTCATACAAGTCCGCATTGATATCCCAACAGCCTAGCACGTGTCAAGCGCTGTTGTCCGAGGAGGCAAGTTTATCGAACTCTCACCACTCCCAATTCTTCTACGATCAACCCTTTAATTTCCATCGTCGAAAGCAGCACATTTGCCTCGGTGATGGGGAGGTCAAGTGATGAAATGAGCTCGTCGCGCGGTACCGGAGAGTGAATGATCTCGAAGACCCGAAGTTCATCTTCAGACAGATCGTCGCGTAATTCTGAAAGCGACATCGGGCCCTCCCGCTTGGTGATCCCAAGCGCAATTAAAATATCTTCAGGCGATGTAACGGCGGTCGCACCGAGCCGGAGGAATTGGTGCGTGCCCTTGCTCTCGGCACTGAAGATGGAGCCGGGGACGACGAGGAGGTCGCGATTGTATTCGGTCACGAGCTTCGCAGTAATGAGGGAGCCGGATTTTTCTTTTGCTTCAATAATAAGCGTCGCGTGTGATAGCCCCGCCATAATGCGATTGCGTTGGGGGAACGTATAGTCAGCCGCTCTTTGGTCAGGCTTGAACTCCGAAAGGAGCGCGCCATCGGCCTTCAGTATTTCGCGTGCGAGTCCCACATTCGCTTTTGGATAAAGCACATTCCAATCCAAGCCGGAACCGGGTACTGCGATTGTCGTAAGGCCCGCATCAAGCGCGCAACGATGGGCCTCTGCGTCCACCCCATAGGCGAGTCCGGAGACGACAACGACGGGGTAGCCCCGCAGACCCCCTATCAAATGATGGCAGGCCTGTTTGCCGTAGGTCGTCATCGCGCGGCTCCCAACGACGGCGAGCCATTTGTGCTCGAAGCGTGGCATTGTTCCGCGAAGGTACAGCTGCTTTGGCGCATCAGGAATTTCCCGCAGGAGCGGGGGAAAGTCAGCGGGAGCAAGGAGTTTGAGGTCGTCTTCCATAGTGGTATGATTTTACCATCATGTTAGACATCAAATTCATCCGAGAGAATAAGGATATTGTCATCGCGGGTGCGAAGAAGAAACACATCGAAGTTGATATCGAGAGGCTCATCGCGGTAGACGACAAGCGGCGGGAGCTCCAACTCTCCGTAGATCAAAAGCGCGCCGAACAGAACACGGCGTCGAATGCCATTGCCTCCGCTAAGACCGACGATGAGCGAAGGGAGGTCATCACCCGCATGCAGGGCGTGAAAGAGACGCTGCGTCTCGAGGAGGAGTCGATGCAGGACGTTATGAAAGAGTGGCGGGCGCTGATGGTGCAGGTGCCCAATGTGCCCGATATGTCTGTGCCGGATGGCGCATCGGATGCCGACAATCAAGAAGTGCGGACATGGGGGGAGGCGACGAGATTTGATTTCGAGCCAAAAACCCACTCGGAGCTACTCCTCATGCATGACATGGCCGATTATGAACGAGGGGCGAAGGTCGCGGGATTTCGCGGCTATTTTTTGAAAGACGACGGGGCACGATTGGTGTGGGCGCTTGAGCGTTTTGTGCAAGACAGATTCATGTCACGCGCGGGATTCACGCCGATGATCGTCCCGTCGCTCGTGCGTCGCGAGTCATTCGTCGGTACCGGATACCTGCCGCAAAGTGAGGACGACCTCTACAAAACGCAGGATGGGGAATACCTCGCGGGCACCGCGGAGGTTGCCTCGATGGGTCTCTATATGGAGGAAATTCTCGACAAAAAAGACCTGCCTATCAAATTTTTCGCATTTTCACCATGCTTCCGGCGCGAAGCGGGGAGTCACGGGAAAGACACGAAGGGAATTTTCCGCATTCATGAGTTCGTAAAATACGAGCAAGTGGTGCTCTGCGAGGCGAGCCACGAAGAGTCGGTGAAATATCATGAAGAGCTCACGGCAAATTCCGAAGCGCTGCTACAGGAGCTGAAATTGCCGTATCGGGTCGTCGTGAATTGCGGGGGAGACCTCGGGTTGGGGCAGGTGAAAAAGTACGACATTGAGGCGTGGATGCCGAGCGAAAAACGATATCGGGAGACGCACTCGTCGTCATATTTTCACGACTTCCAAACACGTCGTTTGAACATTCGCTACCGTGGAGACGACGGAACGATCCGGTACGTTCACTCTCTTAACAACACAGCGCTCGCGATGCCCCGCATACTCTGTCAGATCGTGGAAAACAATCAGCGCGCCGACGGTTCGATCACTATCCCTGCGGTACTCCAGGGCTACATGGGTAAAGATGTCATTGGGAAGACTCGTTGATCTGCGTCCGGGTAAGAGGGACAAACATGCTTCGCGGACATTGCGGACACTTCCGGTACGTTCGTCTCGCGCACCGGGGGGTTCACAGCGACCCCCCTCTCTTCGCGCGAGACGACGGAAAGCCCGCATACTCGTGGCGCTCGGCGCACTGCTTCTTTTTTCGGGTCTTGTGTATGCGGTCAGTTGGGCGTCGTACCTCCCGTACGTATCCGTACATTCAATTGTGGTCGTTGGCGCCAAGGAAGTTCCCGCGAATATGATCCAACGCCAAGCAGAAACCGTTCTCAACGACGGCTCTCGCCACTTTTTCTCGCGCACCAACATCTTCATCTATCCGCGCGCGGTGATCGAAAAATCGATCGAGAGTTTTTTCCCCCGCATTGAGTCGGCACATATCTCACGCGCCTCGCTTCTCGCAACAGTCGTTACGGTTGCGGTAAAAGAACGGGAGGCATTCGCGATGTGGTGTTCAAGCGTTGCTGCGTGTTATGTGATGGATGATGCGGGGTTTATTTTTGCCGAGTTACCTCCGGGCGTGAGTGGAGGGGCCGCAACCCCCTATGTATTTCATGGAAGTGTTGAAAGTGCGAACCCCGTGGGGCATACATTCGCCACCGGACACCTTCCGGGCCTCGTCGCGCTTTTGGAGCTCTTGGAACAGGCAGGATCTGGTCCGCAAGGCATCGCTGTCGAAAATGCGCAAGACTTTCAGATCGCATTTACCGAAGGATTTGGGGTGAAGGCGTCGTTCGGGCAGGACGCAAGTACGCTCGCCAAAAATCTTGAGCTCTTACTGTCGTCCGATGCGTTGCGCGGAAAGGCGGGCAATATCGAATACATCGACCTGCGGTTTGATAACCGCGTGTATTACAAATTGAAAGGGGAGAGAGAGGTGGCGGAGTAAGAAAAGGGGGCAGTCCGCAGACTGCCCCCCCTACCTCGTGTCGCGGGGAAGCGTCATCCCTTCCTGCTGGTTATCATGCAAGCGATGCGTCGACGCTCGTCCGGCGTTCCGCCGCCCATGAGGGTGGCGAGCCGGTCCTGATGTTCCTCGGTCATTTTCCCGAAATCCAGCA
>CAYIDD010000006.1:0-54325 GCA_964362175.1 uncultured Candidatus Saccharibacteria bacterium
AGTGCGAGATTGGTCAGCCAAGGCGCGGGTAATGGCTTGGCGTATCCACCACGTTGCATAGGTGGAGAATTTGTAGCCCTTGGTGTAGTCGAATTTGTCCACCGCCTTGAAAAGGCCGAGATTCCCCTCCTGAATGAGGTCGAGGAGGGTTAGATCGGGGCTTCTGTTGACGTATTTTTTGGCGATAGAGACGACGAGGCGAAGGTTGGAACGCGCAAGGATGCTGCGCGCTTCGTCGTCGCCCGTGAGGATGCGCTTGGCGAGCTCTTTTTCCTGATGACCGTTCAAAAGCGGGTACTGACCGATCTCGCGCAAATACATCTGCACCGAGTCGTAGCCTGCGTCCGCACGACGATTTTGTAGTTTCTTGCTTGCAAGCACGCTATCTGCCGAACTGTCTTCAAGCATGCCACCACCCTCAAGGACATCAATGCCGGCAGTACTGAAAAGCTCGTACATCTCCTCAAGGAGAAGCACGTTGTCTTCGATCGTAGGAAATTCGCGCAATATCTCGTCGTACGTGATGTATCCGCGCTCTTTGCCGAGTGTGATAAGTGCCTCAACTTTTCCCCGACGCTTACCGAGAGACGCGCTGCCCTTGGAGGCGGAAACGGCTTTCCTGCTCTTGCGCGCCGACTTATTCACACCACGTGTCGCCTTCAACGTGCTACGATTTTTTGAGGCACGAGTACGGGCGACCCGCTTTTGAGGACCTCGCTTTTTGTGGGCGGGTCGTTTCGCTACTTTTGTCTTCTTTTTCATTTGTTTCTTTTTTGCCATACACGAGAAAAAAGACTCACGAGGAATCTTCCTAAGAAAAAGGCTGTTTTCTTGCTTCCCAGCCTCACGAACCATCGATTTCAACGGAAATATAGCATCGCGAGACCGAACGTGCAAGTTTATACTTTCTCGTGTAATTGTCCAATCCGAGTTGTTAACAGTTTACACACAGCCATGAGGCGCGCGACTTCCTCATTATTATCGTTGTTTTCAGCCATCTTTAAGGCCTTCGCCGTGCGATCAAGTTCCTCAGCGAGCAGCTCCTTGAGGATAACTGTGAGCAATGCTTTCGCCTCCCGCTCGGGATTGATGCTTTTCCCATAGAGGCTCTCGGCTGCAAAACGGAGCGATTCCCGCTCGCTTTCCCCAAGATTTGCCAATGCCGCGAAGGACTCTGCGCCGAGTGCCTCCTCAAGTTCGCGCGCATAGGCCGCCACATCGATCGACGGCTTGGAAAGCGATTGCTGCCAGAGCAAAATAGAGAATGCTTGCTTTGCCCGTCCGAGGCCCTGCGTAGAGGTCCGATGCATAGGAGCAGCGTGCGAAGTATTTGGTCCCGTAGCGCGCGCCTCATCGTCATACGATGCGGGGATCCGCGGTAATTTTTGCAGAGCTTCCGCCACTGCACTCTCCGAGACACCGAGACGGCCCGCGATCTCGCGCACATATTGTTCACGCGCTATAGGACTTGGCACATCGGAGAGAAATGGCAGCACGATCGTTTCGACGACTCTCCTGAAGCGATCTTTTTGCGGCGCATGCTCAGCGAGTACATCGAGAAGGAACGTGATGATGTCTTTTGAGTCGCGGATCGCTTTCTTCCATGCGTCCACTCCCTCTTTTTGGATGAGATCTGCCGGATCAAGCCCTGTTGGAAGCTGTGCCACTTTCACGTTGAGCCCACCCTGCAGGGCCGCCCGTGCCGCGCGGCCCGCCGCCTTGATACCCGCCGCGTCGGCATCAAGTGCAAGCACCAGATTGTCCGTCATTCGGCGGATAAGCGCCGCATGCTCCGGCGTAAACGCGGTACCGGAGACGGCAACCGTGTTCCTCCATCCGGCCTGATGTGAGGCAAGCAAGTCCATCTGCCCTTCCACTAATATGGCGCAGTTGAGCTTGCGGATGGCTACTTTCGCACGGTCGAAGCCGTACAAAATACGGGATTTGTGGAAAAGGGGAGTTTCCGGCGAGTTGAGATACTTCGGTGCCTCGGGTGAAGCATTTTCTCCGAATATTCTTCCGGAAAACCCGATGATCCGTCCGGCAGAATCTGCAATGGGGAACATGATGCGATTGCGGAATTTGTCGGTTAGACTCCCCCGCTCGTTTTTTTTGGCGAGACCGGCATCGAGTATCTCTTTCTCTGTGAACTTTTTCCCTTTCAGATATTCCGACGCGGCACTCCACGAGTCCTCCGCAGATCCGAGCCGAAATTCTTTTATCGTCGCATCTTTCATCCCCCGTTCTTTCAGATACGCTTTTGCGCCATCGCTCAATCGCGATGTATAAAATATCGTAGCGACCTCCAAGAGCTCAAAGAGTCGTTCACGCTCATCTTTCTTTTCTTTGCCGCCGCGTTCATATACAAGCTCGACACCCGCTTTTTCCGCGAGCACTTTGAGCGCTCCTTTGAAATCCAATCCCTCGATAGCTTCAACAAATGAAAAAATATCGCCCCCCACATTGCAGCCGAAGCAATGGTATGTACCTCTGTCGGGCGATACGTGGAACGAAGGCGTGCGCTCCGCGTGGAATGGACACCGCGCGCGCAGGCTGGCTCCAGCTCTATTAAGCTTCACGTATTGCGAAACGACGTCAACGATAGAAAGTCGGTCTTTGATCTGTTGCACTGTGTCGGCCATGAGCATCATTATGCACCGAAAGCGAAAACCCGACGAACGTCGTCGGGCCTCGCAAGAAAAGATTGGAATCGCTAGTCCTTGCGCAGGGCAAGAATTCGTTCCATTGCTTCGTCCGGAATCGAGACGCTGTCGTAGGCCGGAACTGACCTTACGACATTTCGCAACTTACCGCTCAGAGCGCTCCCTCTCGGTCTGTGGCACCTCAGCGGGTGCTGAGGCTGCGAGTTCTGCTTCCATCTGCGTGATAAGCCCGTGCTTTTTGCTCCCCTTAAACCCGGTACCTGCCGGGATGAGACGGCCGATGATGACATTTTCCTTCAAGCCGACCAATCGATCCACTGCCCCTCCGACAGCCGCCTCAGCGAGCTTGCGCGGTGTGTTCTGGAACGAGATAGCTGAGAGGAATGATGCGCGTGTGAGCGAAACTTCGGTGATGCCGAGAAGAAGCTGTTTTCCTTTCGCGGCCTCGCCTTCCACCTCTTTCTGTACTTTGTTGATACGCTCGAACTCAAAGTCTGCGACGATCTCGCCGGCGGAGACTCCCGTGTCGCCGGACGTAGTGACAGAAACGCGCGAGAACATCTGCTTCACGATGACTTCGAGGTGCTTGCGCGCCGTCGATACGCCCTGGAGTTCATAGATACGCGTAATTTCGTTGATGATGTACTGCTGCGTGCGCTCCTTTCCTCCGAATTGGAAAAGCTCTTCGAGGTCCGCAGAGCCGTCGGTGAGGAAATCTCCCTTGGTGACCGTGGCTCCTTGCTTCACAAGCACAGTGCGGAGAGGATGCACGCGGTACTCTGCATCTTTCTTCGCAGCTTTCGCAGTTTTTACTGCCGTACTTGATTCCGGGAGAATGGTGATGACCGTTTCCTGGCCGTCTTTTGCGATGTCGGTCACAACACCTGAGACGCGCGCGATGGTCGCAGGGAGTTTGGGGATGCGTGTCTCGAAAACTTCTTCAACACGAGGCAGACCCATAGTGATGTCTCCGCCGGCGGTCGCAACACCTCCTGTGTGGAAGGTACGCATGGTAAGCTGGGTTCCCGGCTCGCCGATAGCTTGAGCGGCTATAACGCCGATGGCTTCGCCAACGTCGATAATTTCGCCTGTCGTGAGGTCCATGCCGTAGCATTTCTGACAAACGCCGCGCGCAACTTTGCAAGTCATAGGACTTCGCACCGTGACTTCCGCTTCCTTGCTGTCTTCCACCGCCTTGGCATCGTCGCGATTCAGGAGATGGTTACGCTTGAAACCTGCGGCATCATTTGCGAGTACACGACCCGCGACCCTGTCTGCGAACGAGCCTCCGATATTTTCTTTACCTGGGCGGGGGATCACGACGCCCTCCTTGGTTCCGCAATCATCTTCCAATACCACCACATCGTGCGCGACATCGAAGAGACGGCGCGTGAGGTAACCCGCACGCGCAGTATTGAGCGCGGTGTCGGCCAATCCCTTACGCGCGCCATGCGTTGAGATGAAGTACTCGATCGGCGTGAGACCCTCTTTCAAAGACGACGTGATGGGGAACTCGATGATCTCTCCGCGCGGGTTGGTGATCAAACCTTTCATACCAACCATTTGGTGCAGCTGTACCACTGAACCACGAGCACCTGAGGTGATCATGTCGTGCACAGAGCCGCTTTTATCGAGCGACTCAACCACGTGTTTGCGCAAGTCACCGGAAACCTTGCCCCAGATCTCAATGGTCGCGCGGCGACGTTCATCTTCGGTAAGAAGACCGCTGTTGTAGTTCTCAAGTTCCTTTGCAGCTCGTTCGCGGCCCTCCTTCACCATTTCCTCCTTTACTTTCGGGATCACGACGTCTGAAATCGCCCACGTGATACCGGCGTGTGTTGCGTAGCGGAAACCAAACGCCTTGATCTTGTCGAGGATCGCGGGGATGCCGTCGAGACTGTAGTGGGTCACAAGATTTTGTACCAATGTGCCCATGCGCTTGTTCGTTATTTCCTCATTCAGGTACGGGAAATCACTCGGAAGGACTGAGTTGAAGAGCAGGCGACCGACAGTGGTCTCGAACACCTTGCCATTGAAGTGCGCATACTTTTTATTGTCGCTCGGCAACACTTTGATCTTTGCGCGAAGATCAATACCGCCGAAATCGTACGCGGTAATGGCGGAGTTGGTCGACGGGAATGCACTTCCCTCGCCTTTCGCCTTTTCGACAGATTTGGTCATCCAGTAACAGCCGAGGACGATGTCGAGCAACTTTGATGCCACCACCACGTCGCCGGAGCCCGGCTTCAGGATGTTCTTGTTGGCCGACATGATGAGGCGGGCTTCCGTCTGTGCGGCCTCAGAAAGCGGCACGTGAACAGCCATGGCATCGCCGTCGAAGTCCGCGTTGTAGGCGGGGCAGACAAGCGGATGGACCTGGATCGCATTACCTTCCACGAGAACGGGGCGGAACGCCTGAATTGACTGGCGGTGAAGGGTCGGAGCGCGGTTGAGGAGGACGTATTTATCTTTTATCGCCTCTTCAAGAATGGGCCAGACTTCCGGTGCTTCATCTTCGATGAGGCGGCCGGCACCACGGATGTTGTACGCGAGCTCGCGCGCCAAAAGACCTTGAATGACGAACGGGCGGAAAAGTTCAAGCACCATATGCTTCGGCAATCCGCATTCGTCGAGTGCGAGATCGGGACCGACGACGATGACGGAGCGGCCCGAATAATCGACACGCTTACCGAGAAGATTCTGACGAAGGTATCCGTGCTTGCCTTTAAGGTAATCAGCGAGTGATTTGAGGGCGCGGCGGCGGCCGCCCAAGATCCCAAGTACGCCCGCACCGCGGCGCATTGAATTGTCGAGGAGTGCGTCTACTGCTTCTTGAAGGATGCGCTTTTCGTTGCGGAGGATGACCTCCGGCGCGTGAATTGCCTGAAGGCGCTTCAAGCGGTTGTTTCGGTTGATGACGCGGCGGTAGAGATCGTTGAGGTCGGAGGATGCATGTCGGCCGCCTTCGAGCGCGACCATCGGACGAAGTGCAGGCGGTACGACCGGAAGACGCGTCAGGAACATCCACTCCGGACGAACTCCGGCGCGTTGCAGGCTTTCTGCGAGTCCGAGGCGTTTACGCAGCTTGTCGCGGTCGGCAGCGCCGGATTTCTCATACTCTCCCTTGACCCTCTTGATGAATTGCTCGATGTCTATGTTCTTCAAAATGGTATACAGCGCTTCCGCTCCGATGGCAGCGCGGAACATTGCCCCGTACTTCACCGCAAAAAGGTGGTACGTGGCTTCATCGAGAACGACACCGTGTCGCACCGATTCGATCTCTTTCTTCGCCTTTGTGGCTCGCTCCTTCAGGTCTGTTTTTACTTCCGCCGTAGCGGCTGATTTGTTCTTCGTGGCAAATTCCTGTTCCAACTCCTTGAGAAGACGTGCGCGCTCAGCCTCATCGACGTGCGTCACGATGTAGCCAGCAAAGTAAACAACCTTCTCCACTTCGGCTGCCGAGAGGCCCAACATGAGCGCAATACGCGAAGGAATACCGCGTAAGAACCAGATGTGCGAAACGGGGGTCGCAAGATCGATGTGCCCCATGCGCTCGCGGCGCACGATGGCGCGTGTGATCTCGACACCGCACTTCTCGCACACAATGCCGCGAAAACGAATGCCGCGATATTTTCCGCAGTAACATTCGTAATCTTTTTCCGGTCCGAATACGCGCTCATCGAAGAGGCCGTTCTTCTCCGGACGCTGTGTGCGGTAGTTGATGGTCTCCGGCTTTGTGATCTCGCCGAAACTCCACTCCAGTATACGATCGGGAGAGGCAAGCCTCATCGAGACGGCTTCGAAATCCTGCGGCATGACGTCTTTCTTTTTCATAGACATAGGAATTTTTAATTAGAAGTTTTGAGCGCCACCTTTAAATTCGATGTCGATACCAAGCCCCCGTAAATGCCGGACCAAGACATTGAACGTAGCGGGTGTATTGCTCTCTTCGATGCGCTTGCCGGACACGATGGCATCAAAGGCTGCTGAGCGGCCAAGGATGTCGTCAGATTTGATGGTGAGGATCTCGCGGAGTGAGTATGCGGCACCGTAGCCCAAGAATGCCCAGACCTCCATTTCCCCGACACGCTGACCGCCGTTCTGTGCCTTACCACCGAGTGGCTGTTGTGTCGTGAGCGAGTATGGACCGATAGAGCGCATGTGGATCTTATCTTCCACCATGTGATGAAGCTTCAGCATGTACATAACGCCGACGGAAACCGGTTGCGCGAACGCTTCTCCGGTACGACCGTCGAAGAGGATACGTTTTCCTGTTTCGGAAACACCCGCTGCTTTCAGTTCGTCGCGGATCTCTTCTTCGGTAGCACCCGCAAACGACGGCACGACGGCCTGATAGCCGAGCATATCTGCGGCGAGTCCGAGATGCAGCTCGAGGATCTGCCCCAAGTTCATACGCGACGGCACGCCAAGCGGGGTCAGAATGATGTCGACAGGATTACCGTCTTTGTCGAAGGGCATGTCCTCTTCCGGCAGAATGCGCGAGATAACGCCCTTGTTGCCGTGACGACCGGCGAGCTTGTCGCCGACCGAAACGGTGCGCAACTGTGCCACTTCGATGTGCACACGCTTGATGACTCCCGATTCGAGTTGATCGCCCGTCTCGCGTGAGAATATCTTGACGCCGATGACGCGACCGCGCTTGCCGCCCTCCATGCGCAAACTGGTGTCTTTCACATCCTTTGCCTTCTCACCGAAGATCGCATGCAGGAGGCGCTCTTCCGGCGTGAGCTGTGTTTCACCTTTTGGAGTGACCTTGCCGACCAAGATGTCGCCGGAGCGCACTTCTGCTCCGATACGAACCACGCCGTCCTCATCGAGGTTGCGAAGTTTGAATTCCGAGACGTTCGGGATGTCGTGCGTGGTGACCTCGGGCCCAAGCTTGGTGTCACGAACAACACAGATGAATTCCTCCATGTGAATGGAAGAGAATCGCGCTTCTTTGGCGAGTTTTTCTGAAATGACGATCGCGTCTTCGTAGTTGGCACCAAACCACGGCAAGAAGGCGACGCGCACATTCTGTCCGATAGCGAGCTGGCCGCCGACCGAGGTCGAGGTGTCGGCGAGGACGGCTCCTTTCTTGACCGAGTCGCCGACCGAAATAAGCGGACGCTGGTGGAACGTCGTAAAGCCGTTGGTTCGGGAGAAATTCACAAGCGGATATTCTTTTGTCTTTCCGTCCGCGTTTTTGACCTTGATCATTTGCGCATCGGCAAACGTGACCTCGCCCGCTTCTTCGGAAATCACGAGGCGGCCGGAGTCGCGCGCTGCGGCGCTCTCGACGCCCGTCGCGACGACTGGTGCTTCCGGGACGACCAACGGCACTGCCTGCTTTTGCATGTTCGAACCCATGAGCGCGCGGTTCGCGTCGTCGTTCTCCACGAACGGGATGAGGGATGTTGCAACGGAGAATGGCTGATTGGTCGCTACTTCCATGAAATCCACGTGCTCCCGCTTTACGAGCGTCGGATTTCCCTCCTTGCGTACCTCGGCCATTTTTACGGTGATGAGCCCCGAGTCGTCGCGCGGCGTCGCTGAGTGCGCGATGGCATACTGTTCTTCCTCGAGCGCATTCATGTAGACGATCTCTTTGGTGATCACTCCCTTCTCCACTTTTGCGTACGGCGTTTCGATAATGCCGAATTCGTTGGGACGTGCATAGAGAGACATGTGGAGCACAAGCCCGATGTTCTTGCCTTCCGGTGTGTGAATAGGGCACACGCGTCCGTAGTGCGAGGAGTGTACGTCGCGCACTTCAAGACCGGCGCGCTCGGAGGTAAGACCGCCGCGGCCGAGGGTCGAGAGCGTGCGCAAGTGCTCGATCTCGTCGAGCGTATTGTATTGCTGCATGAGCTGCGAGAGCTGGTCGGTAGTGAAAAATTCACGGATCGCCGCTTGGAACGGGCGGGGATTGACGAAGGAAACCGGATTGGTCGTCTCGGCATCCACCATCGCCATTCTGTCTTGAATATTACGCTTCATGCGTGAAAGGCCCACGCGCATACGACCCTCGAGGAGTTCGCCTGCGAATCGTACACGGCGGAATCCAAGGTGGTCGATATCGTCCGCTGTCGCGAGGGGGTCTGCGTTCAATTCCGCAATGTGGGTCACGATGCGAATGACATCAGAAAGAGTGAGTGTCGCGTTTACCAGATCCTTCTCAGCGATCCCAAGTCCGAAGCGCCGGTTGAAGTGGAATCGGCCAACGCGTGAAAAATCGTATCGCTCGGTAGAAAGTATGGCTTCGACATGCGCACGGGCGGATTCCGGGGTCGCGATATCGCCATCGCGCAATCTTCGGTATATTTCGACGAACGCCTCTTCGGGCGTGTGCGCGTGATCGTGCTCGAGGGTCTTTGCGACCGCCTCACGGGCGAGCGGGGATTTTTCGAACTTGCTGAGGATCTCTTTTTCGCTTCCGAGACCCAAGACGCGCAGGAGTGACGTAACGGGGAACTTTCGTTTTCGGTCTATTTTGACGTAAATGCCTCCGTCAGCGTCGGATTCTATCTCGATCCATACGCCGCGGGCGGGAATGATCTTGGCGGCAAAATAATTCTTCCCCTTGTACGGAATGGATTCGAAGAAAACGCCGTATGAGCGCGCGAGCTGGGGCACCACGATGCGCTCAACGCCGTTGATGATGAAGGTGCCGTGCGGGGTCATCCATGGGAAATCCGCGAGGAAAATTTCCTGCTCTTTCTCCTCCCCTGTTGTTTTGTTCTTGAGACGAACCACCATGGAAAGCGGCGACTCGTATGTGCGCATCGCCCGCTTCGCGTAGTATTCGTCCCAGCGTAACTCACCGAAGGTGAATTTAACGAGTTTCAGTTCGAATTTCTTGCCGGAATGATCGGAAATAGGGGAAAATTCTTTAAAAACGCGCTCGGCACCGCCTTCCACAAAGTCGTGGAACGATTTGATCTGGGCTTCGACGAGGCTCGGGAATTTTACGAGCGGTTCACGGAATTTTCCGAAGTACTTCTGCGGTCGCACATTTTTTGCTTTCGCCATGACTACAACAAGCTACCCGTGGGGCGCCTCGCGGTGCTCCAGGTGTGAATTCCGTTATTAAATTTTGTATCCAAACGCACCCTTCGGCGCCCCACCATTGCTTGAAAAGCACAACCGCAACTCAATCAGCCCGCAGCAAATGTCGCGCGAGTATACACGACCCCGCTTTGTCCGTCAAGCTCCCCTCTTTGCCTTCCTCCACTCCTCAATTTTGGCGTGATGCCCGCTGAGGAGAACTTCAGGAACTTTATACTTTTTTCCTTTCCAGATGAGAACCTCCGGCCGCGTGTAGACCTCGGGGCTCGAAACGCGGCTCGCTTCGAGTGATTCGGCTTTACCCAAAACTCCCGGCACAAAACGCGTGACTGCGTCGATGACCGTCGCTGCAGGAAGCTCGCCGCCGGTCAGGACATACGGACCCATGGAGACTTTCTTCGCCTTTCCTCCGAAGGAGGATCCGCCTCCGGCGGACAATATTTTAAAGACACGTTCATCAACGCCCTCGTAGTGCCCACAGATAAAAACGATGTCTTTCTTTTGGGAAAGCTTTTTTGCCATCATCTCATCAAATACCGCGCCATCGGTCGAAAAAAATATCTTCTCGACCCCCCTCTTGGTGCTGATCGCCCTCTGCGTCGCGCGGAGCACTCCATCCGGCTCTAGGACCATTCCCGGTCCGCCGCCATAGGGCCGGCGGTCAACGCGCCCGTACTTGTCGCGCGTGAACTTTTTTGGGTCGTAAAAAGATATTTTTATCTTTTTCGCCGCGAGCGCACGACCAATAATCGAGCTCTTCAGATACGGCTCAATGCTTTCCGGAAACAATGTTATGACGTGAAAATGAATCATACACTTCGCATTCCAACTTTTAGCGAGGTCGGCGGGGGATTCGGGAGACCCCGCAGCGCTTGGCGCGAGGACGGTACATTTTTCAGCAGAAAAATGTTGTTCTCCCGAATCCCCCGACGCCGAGCATCTCCTACTCACCTTTCAGGTCCTTAATAACATCGTCAACGGTCGTGTCGCGCACGTATGGTTCGGACGGTTTTTCGCTCTCGCTGCCCATTGAACGCCCCTCCGAACTCCCACCCGTGTTTCGTTCACTCCCCTCCGGCTCTTCTATCTTGAGATTCACGCGTGCGTCGTTCTTCATGCCGACAACGCGTAAGACCGTGCGAATAGCTTTTGCGGTCGCTCCGGAGCGACCGATAACCTTGCCCATGTCGTCTTTGTGAACGGAGAGCGTGAGGAGAACTCCCATCTCGTCAACGGTACGGTTAATTTTAACGTCGTTCGGATTGTCCACTAATGCCTTCACCACATATTCCAGAAACTCCTGATCTCTTTCCATATCGATCTTGGCTACCTGTTAATCACTTCCAGTATACCAATTTATGCCTGAGCTGGCGCTCCTTCGACTGCGTCTGCAGCTACCTCTTGAGGAGCCTCCACTGTAGGGGCCATCTCGGCCGGGGCGGCCTCTTCCGCCTTTGGCGCTACATATTTCGGAAGGACGTTGATCTTCTTTGCTTTCAAAATACCGAGCGAGACGAGCATATTGTGCACCGTAGCGGAAGGCTGCGCACCCACCGATATCCAGTGCTTGATGCGCTCTGCGTTGAGCACGCGCTCTTTGCTCTTCGGGTTGTAGGTACCGACTTTCTCAACAAATTTACCCGCCTTGGGGCTCGCGGTGTGTTCCACCACCACAATGCGATATGAGGGCATATTGATGCGCCCCGTTCGCTGCATTCGTATCTTCAACATATGTCGCGACACTCTACCAGATAACCATTTAAAATCAACGGCCGGCGCCCCGAAGCGGGCGCCGGCACAATGTCGTTCCATCGCTTACGCCTGCGCGAGTCTTGCCGTTCCGAACCGGAACCAGTCCAGCCACTTCCAACGGTGACGCTCGAGTTGACTCGCAGCCGCAGCTCTCCACTGGGCCTTGATGCGGGTTGCTTCGGCCTCGTCGATGACTTCGAACATCGGATCGGGGTACGGGAATTTGATGTCCTCGATTCGCCCGCCGCCGAATACGTCGAAGGTGCCTTCTTCGCGTCGGAACGTGACATGCCCACCGTATTCGTCGAGGACATAGCTTTTCGCCTCGAACACCGGATTACCCGCGAAAGGAATGACCTTCCCGAACATGGTCGTCCGCTTCGCAAACTCCAGACCCGTTTGCCGATCGGGGAACATCCGGAGCAACGTTCCGGGCAATACAGGAGCAACTACAAGTTTCTTCATGGTCGACTCTCCTCGCTCTGCGAAGCCGCTCACTGCGACTCCTTCGTGCAGAGACTAGGGTAAATTGTACCGCGTTCTGTTACTATTTCGCCACCTTCTCCGCCTCTTCCAATTTCACTGACAACAATTTCGACACCCCATCCTGCCCCATCGTGACACCATAGAGCTCGCCAGCGGCGGACATGGTAGCGCGATTGTGCGTAATGACGATGAGCTGCGATTTCTTTCCAAGCTCTTCTATCATGTCGGCGTAGCGCTTGCTGTTGGCCTCGTCGAGTGCCGCATCGGTCTCGTCCAAAATAAGGAACGGTGGGGGATTCACTTGTGACATCGAAAAGATGAGCGCGATAGAAGTGAGTGCGCGCTCGCCGCCGGAGAGTACCTCAAGCCCGCGGATCTTCTTGCGGGGGAGCGAGACGTCGATAGAAAGTCCTGCGTACAATTCCTCTTCTTCGGGAATTACCTCTTCGCCGTCCTCGTCATCTATTTCCATGTCACGTTTAGCGAGACGTCGCGGTTGCTCGACGAAGAGCTTGGCGTGTCCGCCGCCGAAAAGCTTTGTGAAAAAGTTCTGCAACGCCACGTTGATATGTTTGAGTCCCTCGGTAAATCGCACGTCGATCGTCTTTTCAAGTTCCGCAATGATGTCCTCAAGTTTTGAGGCTGACACTTCTAGATCCGCAAGCTCTTTGGCGAGAAATTCTTCACGCTCCTTCGTTTGTTTAAATTCCCGCAGGACGGCATCCCCGCTCCCGATCCCCGACTCCTCGATCTTTATTTTTAGTCGCTCAATTTCGCGTCGGCGCTTTTCTTGTTTCTGCCGATCTTCCTCGAGAAGTGCACCATCAGGTATCCCCGCTTTTTCCCACCCATGCACCGCCGCTCCGATGAGCGCTATGCCCTCGCGCACCTCTTCCTCAAACCGCTGCCTCAGGCCTGCGATATTTGCACGCGCAGCGAGTGCCACGTTCAATTTCCCCTGCGCTTCCCGCACGTCCGCATCGAGCCCCACCACCTCGCGTTCAGCTTGGAATGAAGCGTCGCGCGCTTCCGCTATTTTTGCACGCGCCGCCTCGGCCTCCGCCGCAAGCCGCGACGCCTCTCCTTCCGTCCGCTTCAAATTCGCACCAAGCGCTTCCACCTGTCGGCGTACTTCTTCGTGCGTCTCGGGTGCCGCACCCGATAGTCCGTCCACAAAAGCTTTGATGCGGACGCGCAACTGCCCAAGGAACGTTCGCACCGCCGTGATATCTTCTTTTACCTCGGCCTCCTCAAGTGCCTCACTCAGCTCGCGCGCGAATTGCCGTACGTGCGGCACCGCGACGATCTGTTCGACGGTCACCGTGTTCACGCCGAGCGCCCCCTCTGCGCGCCCCAGTTCGCGCGCGAGCTCTTCATGCTTTTTCCGCACATCATGGAGCTTGCCCTCAATCTCCCTCACCTTCTGCTCGAAACCCGCGATCGAAGAATCCGCACCGCTCGCTCGCGCTCGCTGCGCCTCTTTCATCCGAGCGGTCAATTCTTTCAGATGCGCCTCGTATGCACGAGTTTCTTCCAAGAGCCTCGAATTCTCCTGTGTTATCCACGCATTCTCACGCGCGAGATAGTCGTTCAATTTCACCGCGAGTTCTTCTTTCATCTCGCGCGCTTTTTCGATCTTTTCCACCTGCACGCGCAGGAAATTGATGTGCGGCGCAAGCTCACGCCGGAGCGATTTTGTTTTGTCGATATTCACCGCGGTCTCCCCTAGTTTTCTCTCGCTCTCTGTTTTCTTGTGCTGATAGAGTTTGAGACCGAGCGCATCTTCCACCATCTCACGACGCTCGCGCGGACTTGCATTGAGGATCCGATCCGCCTCACCCTGCGAGATGATCTGATACCCCGAGCCGCCGATATTCGCTCCGGCGAGAAGACGGATGACGTCCTTGAGACGCACCTGCGAGCCGTTCAGAAGGTATTCATTTTGCCCATCGCGATGTACGATGCGTTCGATAACGATCTCGCTAAAATCAAGATCGAGCAGGCGCTTGGAGTTATCGAAGACGACTTTCACCCCCGCGCGATTCATGCGCGGCAAAGCGGGCGACCCGCCCCAGATGAGGTCCTCCCCGCGCTTCGAGCGCATGGATTTCATAGACTGCTCGCCGAGAACAAATCGGAACCCCTCCGCAACATTGGATTTGCCCGAACCATTGGGCCCCACGACACTGACAATAGGCGAGCCAAAGACAAGCTCGGTCTTCTTACCGAAGGACTTAAACCCCGAAAGTTCTATGGATTTGAGGCTGAGGAACATTGGGGTTCATTGTAGCAAAAAACAACATGCCCCGGAGCGGGTTCCCCGGGGCATATGCGATTCGGCTGTATCATCCGAAAAATCCTTCCTCAGGAACGACGAAAACGTCGACCTGAGTTGGCGTGCGGGGCGGCGAATGCCATCGACCAGACCGCGGTTTCCCGTTTCTCTTGTTCGACACGAGATACCGCGAAACAGATTGACCTGCAGCCTTTCTCATGATCATCTCCTCGCGCTAGGTTGCGCTTGAAAGACTATACTTACCGCCCCTTCGCCGCAAGGGGGGTTCCCAGATTTCAGTTTATCCCCCAGACGATGAGGTTACGATGAGGTTTAACCTCATCGTTCAATGTATAATTCGGCCATGGCCAACAGAAAACCGATCGAGATCGACGAGTGGTACCACTGCTACAATCGGGGAGTCGACAAACGGAGAGTGTTCCTCAACAAACGAGATTACGAACGGATGCTTATCCTTATGTATTTGGCAAAGCATGCCCAAGCCGTTCGCCTTTTCGGTATGACTCACGCGCGGTTGAATGATGTACTCGGAAGCACTTTGTCGAAAGAGGACAAGCCGATCGTCGAAATAGGGGCGTATGCGCTGATGCCAAACCATTTCCACTTCGTTCTTAAGGAGGTTCAAGAAGGTGGCATTTCTCTCTTTATGCAAAAGGTATTCACTGGCTACACAATGTATTTCAATCAAAAAAATGCACGGACAGGCGCACTGTTCGCCGGTACCTTCAAATCGAAGCACATCGAAGATGACCAGTATCTGAAACATCTCGTTTCTTACGTGCACTTAAATCCGGCAGAACTCATTGATCCTCTATGGAAAGAAGGGACAAGCAACAAGTCAGACATGGAAGAGAAACTGAGGCAGTATCCCTACTCGAGCCTACCAGAATTCTTAGGGGTGAAGCGACCCCATAGATCACTTCTCAATAACTCAATTTTTGAGCTTTTTGAGAAGGCACCGACACTGCAACGAATGATTCATGAGGCAAAAACGTATCGAGCGCTCCAGTCCGATGAGGTTACCGATGAGGTTAAACCTCATCGGTAGGTTAAACCTCATCGGTAAGGTTATCGATTTACCAGCCTTTGGCGGCAAGGGCCTTCTCGGCGGCGGCTTGTTCGGCCTCCTGTTTTGATTTCCCTTCGCCAGTCGCCACTCGATCGCTCCCGAGGTGCGCGGCGACAACGAATTTTTTATCGTGGTCGGGGCCCGACTGGCTCACCACTTCGTACGTCGGCGTAAAGCCCAGTAACTCCTGAGAAATTTCCTGAAGTTTGCTTTTCGCGTCCTGCCACAACTTTTTCGCGACGACTTCGTCTGTTTTGTGGAAGAGTTGCTTCGCAATGAAATCTTTTGCCGTGTTGTATCCCGAATCGAGGTACAGAGCGCCGATGAGCGCCTCAAACGCATTTGCAAGGATGATCTGCCGCGCGCGACCGGTATCACGTGACTCACCGCGCGAGAGCAACAGGTACTCGTTCATGCCGAGCTTTGTGGCGGCATCCGAGATGCTGATGGTGTTGACCAGAGCCGCGCGATAGGCGGTCAGATCCCCCTCCGGTTTTTCAGGGTATTTCGCATACAGAAATTCCGTCACCACGAGCTCAAGTACGGCATCTCCCAGGAACTCTAGGCGCTCATTGTGTTCCCTGCCCGGGCTTCGGTTTTCATTCAGATACGACCGATGTGTGAACGCGCTCTCCAACAAACGCCTACCTTTGAATGCGTAGCCGATCTTTTTTTCAAAGGTCGAAAAATCAGGCATGATCATTTATTCTCCCCTCGCGCAAGTGCATTGATGGCAGGTACGATGATCTTGAGCGTGTCATCATAAAAATTCAGATCGCCGACTGCCGAAAGTGGGAACCACTGCGCATCGTCCAAGCCACCGCTTGGCCCCAACTTGAGTTCCGTGAAGGACGCCTCGGCAAGGAAGTAACTCACGCGTTTGCGCTTTTTGCCTCCCTCGATCTTTGAATCATTCGCGACGTATTCATTCACGCCGAGCTCCTGCATGATCTTGATATCGAGCCCCATCTCTTCTTTTATCTCACGAATAGCGCCCGCCTTCACGTCCTCACCCTCCTCGATCTTGCCTTTGGAGATGGTCCAGTGACCGAAAATATCGTGCACGAACGCCATGTACGTTTCTCCGTCGGAGCGCGCATAGACGACAGCTCCCGCCAGGTGCTCAGTCGGCATTTTTGCCGGTTTCTGGCTCACGTTTTTGCGCGTTCCGCCCTCATTCTTGCCCGGCTCGCCCAATTCCACATAAACGGCACCGAGAACACCGTTCACGAATCGGCCCGAAGAAGCGCTCCCGAACGATTTCGCGAGCTCGATCGCTTCGTTGATTGCGACTTTCGCCGGCACCTGTGTCCTGTCCGCAAAAAGGAGTTCGGTGAGACCGAGCCGGAGCACATTTCTGTCAATGGCCGCGATCTTTTCGAGCGGCCACTCGGGCGCCGCGCGCACGATGACCTCATCGATCTCTTTTTGTTTTGCGACCGCCGTCTGAAGGAGGTTTTTCATGAACGGCATGTCAGAGTCGCGTGTTCCGAATTCCTGCCCGTAATCGGCGAGGCGGGAGAGCATCTGGTCGCTCGTCATTTTTCCCCCCGAAGAATCACGCTCAAAAAGCACCTGGAGAACGACTGAGCGGGCTAAGTGTCTGTTGGCCATTGTGGAGAAAGAGCAGGGGAAAGGGCAATGTTTGGTGTTAGGTTTGCGCGGGCTCCTTTTCTTTGGTTTCTGTCATTTGACCGCTCGCGCGAAGTTCGGTCTCTTTGCGCTTGGTGCGACGTGCCTGACGTTTCGCGCGCGCAACGATGTCGATGACGACGCGGCCATTGTACTTGCCGCATTCCGGGCATGCGCGATGAGAAACGCGGAGAGCTCCGCAATCGCACTTCACCACTTGCGTGGACACAAGCGCATGATGGGAACGCCGCTTTGCGGTCTGGGAACGATTCCGGCGCATTCGCACTACCATAGTGAGGGGATTATACAGCTTTTGTGCCGGTTGACAACCTTTTACAGAAGCTCGCGCGATGAATATCCGAGAGTCCGCATCGCGCTATGGATCGCAGATGAGAGCGGGTGCCATAGCCTTTATGGACGTGGAAATCATACGCTGGATACTTTTCCGCAAGCCTCTTCATCAGCCTATCGCGCGTCACTTTGGCCATGATCGATGCGAGCGAGATAATGGGCTCCGTGTCGTCCCCCCCGATGATCGTTTCTTGACGGACGTACTCAGCGGGCGCCTTGAGGCTTCCATCGAGCAGTACGTGGCACGCTCGTGGTTCAATCTCCAATTTTGAGAGCGCTTCCCCGAGCGCGCGGCGGATGGCAGGCATTATTCCGTACGTATCAATATACGTAGCCGATGACATCGCGACAGCAAAACGCAACAGTAACGATTCCCGGAGCTCCTGCGCTCGCTCAAAAATATCCTCGCGCTTTTTTTCCGAAAGTTTCTTAGAATCTCGTACGCCTTCGAGCCGACTCCAATCAAAGTCGAGCGGCACCGCGACCGCTCCCACCGCAACGGGCCCCGCAAGCGGCCCCCGCCCCGCTTCGTCGATACCGATAAGGTAACGCATCATAGTAATCATAACAACAAACAGGGCCGCCAACGGGGCAGCCCTGTCGAGATCGTCCGACGCCACGGAGCTGTCGAATGATTCATTCGCCCGGCCGAAATCGGAATGAGGCTTCCTTCGGTTCGAGATTTTGCCCCTCCACGATTACGCCACCCGTTGCGGGGTCGCGTCTGGACTCCTCGGCGGTCGGCTTTTCCTGATTGCCCAACGGGGCCGCCAACGTCGGATCAGCCGCCAGCCCCAGACTCCTGAGCCTTCGCTCTCCATCCAGCCTCGGCCTTCGCCGATGTCTCCGATCCTGGTCAACCCAGCTATCGGATACCCCCTCCTTGTAGCCACTCAAGGATGTGGGGTCACGGTAGCCTGGTAGCCCGCTTTTCTCCGGCATGTCATCGCTCCTCACGAAAAAGTCGGATTCCGGCCCCGACCGTCGCCGCGTCGCGCACTTGTACTGTATTCACCGCCATCACTCTAGCGGCTCATTCACGCTCCGTCAAAGTGGGGAAAAGTCAGCGGTGTATACTGACCCTATGAGCGCACGCGATTTTGTCCATCTCCACGTCCATTCGCACTACTCCCTTCTCGAAGCAATACCAAAAATCCCCGAACTCGTCGCTGCCGCCAAGGCAGACGGACAGACGGCGCTTGCGCTCACCGACAACGGCAATCTCTACGGTGCTATCGACTTCTATAAGGAATGCAGGGAGCATGGCATTAAGCCCATTCTCGGCGTTGATTTTTTTGTCGCTCCACGCACGCGCCATGATAAGGAGCATCGCGTCGACGACCATACCCATCGACTCGTGCTTCTCGCAAGGAACGAAATGGGATACCGAAATCTTCTGCAGCTCGTCTCGAAGTCGCACCTTGAGGGTTTCTACGATCGTCCGCGCATTGATAGAGAGTTGATGGAAACCTATCGGGATGGGTTGGTGGCGATCTTGCCGTCATTTGGTGGCGAACATATCCAGCCCATTCGCGACAACGTCCCGGCGCGCGCGAAAGAAATTCTCGATTGGTACCGCCATATCTATGGCGGCGATTGTTTTGTCGAGATCACACGACATCCCGAGATCGAGAGCCACGAAAAACTCATGAGGGCACTCGTCGAGCTCGCGCGAAAACAGAAACTGCCCCTCGTCGCGGCGCACGATGTGTACTTCCTCAAACAAAGCGACGCGCTCGCGCGCGAGCTCGTCAATAAGATCCGTACTGCGAGCGTCTTGAACCGCGACTTTGAACAGGGCGCTCATGACTTTTCTTTTATCTCACGAGCTCGCGCGCGGGAGCTTTTCGCGGATATTCCAGAGGCGATCGAAAACAGCGCGCGCATAGTGGAGATGTGTAATCTCAAACTCAAACTGGGACTCTGGGTGTTCCCCGACTTCCCCATTCCCGCAAAAAGTTCCGCCAATGAGGAACTTCGCGCGCTTGCTGAAAGGGGATTTGCAATACGCGGCGTGCCTGAAACAAAAGAAAACAAAGAGCGCGTCGACTACGAACTTTCAGTCATCGGAAGCAAGGGGTATTCCCCCTACTTTCTCGTCGTCGCCGACCTGCTGCGCCACGCGCGTGATGAGAAAATACTCACCAATACGCGAGGAAGCGCTGCGGGCTCTTTGGTCTCTTACCTATCGGGCATCACGACGGTGAATCCCATTGAGTATCAACTCCCCTTCGAGCGATTCCTGAATCCGGAACGTCCAAGTCCGCCGGATATCGATATGGACCTCGCCGACAACCGCCGCGACGAACTCATCGCGTACGTGCGCAACAAATACGGCGAGGACAAGGTCGCGCAGATCGGCACGTTCGGCACCATGATGGCACGCGCCGCGGTGCGCGATGTCTCCCGCGCCCTAGGTCACTCGTACGGGGTCGGCGACAGGATCGCGAAGCTCATCCCCTTCGGCAAGCAAGGGTTCCCCGTCACCATCGCAGGGGCGCTCGAAGAAACGCCGGAGCTTGCACAGCTCTACAAAAGCGACTCGGATTCGCGCGAGGTTCTTGATCTCGCGCAAAAGATCGAAGGCAATGCGCGACACGTCGGCGTACACGCGGCGGGTGTCGTTATCGCGCCAACGGCGGTAACGGATTTTTCGCCCGTTCAGATCGATCCCAAGGGCAACCACATCATCACGCAGTACGACATGTATGCGATCGAGGATGCGGGACTCCTGAAATTCGATTTTCTCGGCCTCACCAACCTCTCTATTCTCGCGGACTCGGTCGCGCGCGTGCAGGAACGACTCGGTATATCGGTCGAACTCGACACGCTTGTGCTCAACGACACAAAAACATACGAGATGCTCTCCCGCGGAGAAACACTCGGCGTATTCCAGCTCGCGGGCGGCGGCATGACCAGCTACCTCGTCGATCTGAAGCCCACATCCATCCACGACATCAACGCGATGGTCGCGCTCTACCGTCCCGGCCCAATGAACTTCATTCCCGCCTATATCGAACGAAAGAAAGATCCAAAACTCGTCAAATATCTTGATCCGAGGATCGAACCGATACTTAAAAACTCCTACGGGGTTATCACCTACCAAGACGACGTTCTCGAGATCGCGATTAAGATTGCGGGCTATTCGTGGCTTGAAGCGGATAAGTTTAGAAAGGCGATGGGGAAAAAGATCCCGAAAGAGATGGAGGCTCAGAAAGAAAAATTCACCAAGGGGTGTGTCGCGCACGGGATGAAGAAGGAGGCGGTGCAAAAATTATGGGAGCAGATCGAGACCTTCGCGGCGTATGGTTTCAACAAAGCGCACGCCGCGAGCTACGGCAACCTCGCGTACAAAACCGCTTACATGAAAGCCAATTTTCCCGTGGATTACATGGCGGCAGTCCTCACGGCCGACGCAGGCGATGTGGAGCGGATCGCAGAGGTCGTTGCCGAATGCAAACGCATGGGGATCAAAGTGTTGCCGCCTTCCGTGCAGGAAAGTTTCGGGAATTTCACGGTCATGGACGATACGAGCATCCGCTTCGGTTTGTATTCGATAAAAAATTTCGGGACGGGAGTGAGTGACTCCATAATCGCGGCGCGGAAAAGCGGGGGGGTATTTGCGGATATCGCTGGTTTCCTCGCACGCATCACCGACAAAAACCTCAACAAAAAATCACTCGAATCGCTCATCAAATGCGGCGCGCTGGATGAACTGGGGGAACGCGGTGAACTCCTCGCGAACATCGATATGCTTTTGGACTATCATCGTGAGCACATGAATACCCCCACCGACCAAAGCTCTCTCTTTGGCGCAGCTGCCGCAAAACTGGCTCAGTTGCGGCTGGAGAAAACCCCGCCAGCGGCACTCGAACAGCGTCTCGATTGGGAAAAAGAACTTTTGGGTCTGTACATATCCGGCCATCCGCTTGATAAGCACAAAGAAAAATTCACCGACCCGAAAAAGAGCATCAAGCATGCGAGGGAGCACGCACGCGGCCTTGAGACCGTCATTGCGGGATTCGTCGAAAGTGCGCGCATCAATACGACGAAAAACGGCGAGCGCATGGGATTCCTCAAGCTCGCAGATTTTTCCGGCTCGATCGAGCTCGTCGCGTTTCCGAGGACATTCAAGGAATGCGAAGCACTCATGCGACCCGGAATATGTATCGCGGTCAAAGGAAAGATCTCAGAGCGTAACGGAGAATCGTCGTTCGTCATCGAGCGCGCGAAGGCGCTGTAACAATTGACATTCTCGACCTTCTGTGTCAAGTTAATTGCGGAGGGCGGGCACTGGGAACCGCTGCTCATCAACGGAGTGGAGCAAATCGATGAAAGAGCTTATCGAGGCGGCAGCTGCAGCGGCGAAAGAACTGCGGAAAAAACCGCTCCCTGAAGAACTGCCGGCAACGCGCACACTCGCACTCGTTACCGGTGACAGCATCCACAGAAAGGGGCTTCACGATTTCGACTTTGCTTTTTGGCGCTCAGTCCTGGAAAAAGCAGTGGTGGGCGACGGACGCGAAGCGGACACCACGTGTGAAGCGGACGTCTTCTTCTTGGCGAGCAGGTTCTCGCATCGCGCCATGACTCTCGCGACGGCGCGAACCAACGATGCCGGGGCATCCGGCCTACAACACGTTCCCGAGTCGGAGCGCGTTGATATGATCCTCCGGATCTGCGACGCGATGATCGAGGTCGGGGAAACTTGAGTGGTGAGTTGCGAACGTTTTGGCGACTGCGGCGGTCGATCTTCGACCGCCGCTTCATTTTTTATACATTCGCGCTAGTATGGGGACTATTATGGCCGACACACCGGAAACCAAGGATCACAAACAGCTCGGCCGGGAGCTCGACCTCTTCGTCTTTTCGGATCTCGTGGGAAGCGGACTCCCCCTCTGGACGCCCCGTGGAACGATCGTGCGCGATTCGCTCGAGGCGTATGTATGGGAGCTCCGTAAGAAGCGCGGGTATCAAAAGGTGAGCATCCCGCATATCTCGAAAAAACAACTCTACGAAACGAGCGGCCATTGGGACAAATTCAAGGACGATCTCTTCCGCATCACGACGCGCGAGGGCGATGAATTCGCGCTCAAGCCGATGAATTGCCCGCATCACATCCAGATCTACGCGCGACGCCCGCACTCGTATCGCGAGCTGCCGCAACGATTCGCGGAAACGACCATGATGTACCGCGACGAGCAATCGGGAGAGTTGAACGGCCTCTCGCGTGTGCGTGCGATCACCATAGACGACGCGCACGTCTTTTGCCGCGAACCGCAGGTCAAAGAAGAGTTCTCGAAAATTTGGGACATCATCCAGGAGTTTTACGGCACGTTCGGTTTCTCGCTACGGATACGCCTCTCCTTCCACGATCCCAAACACCCTGAAAAATATCTCGGTGACAAGAAACGATGGAAATTCGCGGAAGAGATGCTGCGTGAGATCGCAGAAGAGAAAGGGGCCGACACGTTCGAGGGGGTCGGTGAAGCAGCATTCTACGGGCCGAAGCTCGATTTCATCGCCAAGGATTCTCTCGGACGTGATTGGCAAGTCGCTACGATCCAGCTCGACATGAACATGCCGGAGCGCTTTGACCTTACGTGCATCAACGAAAAAGGCGAAAAGGAACGCATCGTCATGATCCACTACGCGGTCATGGGCTCCATCGAGCGATTCCTTTCGGTCATCCTCGAACACCTGCAAGGCGCGTTCCCCCTCTGGCTCTCGCCGGTGCAAGTCAAAGTACTTCCGGTCTCGGACAAACACACTGAGTATGCGAACAGTGTTGTCGACCGGTTGAAGGCGGGCGCTATCCGTACTGAATTGAGCGACGGGGATAGTTTGGGCAAACGTATTCGCGCTGCCAAAATGGAAAAAGTCCCCTACCTCATCATCGTCGGTGACGAAGAAGTTGCCGCTGGCACCGCAACGCTCGAAGGCCGTGCGGGTAAGATCGGGGCATTGCCGGTGACCGATATTATTTCAAGACTCAAAGACGAGATCGCCACGCGCGCCGCATCGGGGCGCGCTAAACAAAAACTCTCCCGAACGGGAGAGTTTTTGTTTTCACCTTGGAGCGTTGGGCGGCGGCGAAATTAGTTGCGCGTGATCACGATGCGCGGTACACCATTGTCCTTCGAGCGCATGACCACCATTGAATCAGTCGTGCCGTACATTTCTGCGATCGGAAGATCGATAACGCTGTCGATCTTCTCGGCTGTTTTCGCAACTACCGCTTCCGCCATTTTCACCGGAGCTTGTATGACAGGCTCGATCTTCGAGGCCGTTCGTCCGACGAGCTGAGATGCGAGTATCATGGCACCACCGCGGCCCGCCTTGCCGAAGACATTGCGAGGCAGGTAGTAGACCAGGAGATACGCACCGGCAACTGCGAAGGAGAGCAACGAGAGCCAGTAGAGCGCGTTACCGATCGGACCGAAGTCAAAACCAGTGTACGGGATCTGCGAGAGCGAGACGTACGGGTAGTTGCCGGAAACGGAAACGTAGACATTGCAGGTGTTCGTGCCGCCATAGCCGGAGACCGTGAGTGTGTAGGTCTTCGAGCTATTCGGACGGACTGCAAGCGAGCCGTTGACCGCGACCTGACCGATGCCATCAGAGAGCCATGCGCTGGTTGCGCCAGAAGACGACCAGCTGAGGTAGGCAGCCTGACCGTTCATGATGTTGCTCGGGCTTGCGGTGATAGTGCAGTACGTGTTGTTGTAGACCGGATAGTTGTAGTTGTAGTTCGGGTAATACGTCGGAGTGTAATAGGTCGGTGTGTAGTAGGTCTGCGGATAGACGTATTGGACCGGATACGTAACCGGAGTCTGATAGACGGGAGTGACCGGCGCCGTGTTCGTGTTTACATTCGTGTTGGTGTTGTTGTTCACGATGTTTATCGGCTGCGCAGCTTGCTGTTGCTGCTGCTGTTGCTGCTGTTGCTGCTGTTGCTGCGGAGCGGCGTATGTAACCGGACGACTCACGTACGACGTACTCGGCGCACTGAAAGTGAACTTTGGGAAGGAAAATCCACCACCACAACCACCGCAGCCGCCGTAAGATTGGTTGGAGTATCCTATGCCGTCCTGATAGGTCGTGTACGTGTCATACGTGTCGTAGGTATCGTATACGTCATAAGTGTCATACACATCGTATGCGTCCCATTGGTCAGCGTAAGCGTAGTCCGTATACCCAGCGTCGAGGTAGCCGTAATCTGTGTATCCGGCATCAAGGTAACCATAGTCGGTGTAACCAGCATTGCTGTAACCATAGTCCGTGTATCCCGCATCGGCGTAACCGTAATCGGTGTAGCCTGCGTCGCCGCCCATCTCAAAGTAGCCGATGTTTTCCTCGGCATGCACGATTGTGGCAAATGCGCCCATTGAAAGCGCGATCGAGACCGCGAACACGGACAGAGCAAAGAATGTATTCTTTATAGATGCATTTGTCATAATCGTTTTTTTAATTATTTTCTCCAAATAACTCCTCTAACCTATTATAATGTTGCTAGTCCTTAAACGGGCGCATTATATCAAGTCTTTTTGACTTGTCAAGCCCATTAAGTAGTTCTCGGGGGAGTTAGGTTTATGGCCTATTTCCCTCCCCCGAGATGCGTCTCGGCGCTGCGTTCATCCCTTCTTTTTGCAGGCGATGTGGACGCACGTTCCGACCGGCCCCACCCCCTTGCAAAACCTGGGATTCCGCAAGTCGTCCAACACGGCCTCGCCGCTCGGACACTTCTTGATCGCCGTCCGAAACAGCAAGTTGCGGCAGACCTCGGCGCCGGGCGCAAACCCGCTTACGCGTATCTGCTCACCGGTCGGCGCATTCACGACCACAGTTCCCGTGACATCGGCGACTGCGGCTGGTTGATATTGAACACCCTGCTTATCCAAGCAGATGGCATGGGCTTGCGAAACCATGCCAGCGGCAAGAAGCAGCGTGACCAGAAGCGAAAAGATCATCCTCATGGCTTATCTCCGCCAAGCTGTGCCCTCGTACTACGCCCGAGAACGGAAAGGCTCTGTCCGTTTGGATATGGACGTTCCCGCGTAGTATCACGCAGTTCAGACCAATGCAAACACAAAAAGAAGAAGGCGGGCTGAACGTCAGCTCGCCTTCGCCGCTACAGAATCATCCGCAACGGGTAGTTAATTGACCTTCACCCACCGATTCGGGCAACGAGTGTTGCCGTTCGGGAGCGTGGTGCAGTCCGGGTCACCGGGCCGCCCCTTCTCGACTCGCCAGCCCTGCGCTTGCGCGCGAGCTTGGGTAGAGGCGTCGGGTTGACGCCCCCCGACCTCGAACGCGGGTCCGCGAGGATCCGCCACGGGCTTGGCGATAGGCGCCGGAGGCGGTGTGGTCCGTGCCTGCTGCTCCGGCTTGGTGGCAAGCGCATAGCCGAGTCCAACCGCAAGCAGCGCGACGACAAGGAGTGTCGCGATGCCAGCAACGATTTGGCCGTTGCTGAACGGGTGTCCGGCCTCGGCTCTCGCTTCGGCCTTCACACCGGTGACGTCGGTCTTCGTGGAGTCGGTACCGGCAACCTTGGTGTCTTCCGGCATGATGTCCTCCTTGGACTGTTTGCCATTTTAAAAGAGCACGTCCCGGAACGGGACGTGCCCATCCGTAGAGTTCGAAGACTATAGCACCTATAATGCATTTGTCAAGTATTAAAATGTGGCTCTAAGTATGGGAAAAACAGAACGGCGGGGTGTGGCCCGCCGTTTTGGAATGTTTGGAACTGTGGGCTACTCTGCCCTACGCCGTCTTGGCTGGTGTTTCGAGCTTCACAACACCGGACCGTGCGACGAACGCACGCTCGGGGAAGATGTCGAAGCCCGGACGCGGGTAGAGCGTGATGGAGTGCGTACCCATCACTTCCCGCATCGCGTCCGCGATCATCTGCGTGGTCGCCACTTGGTCTTCGGGAGCTTTCACCGACTCCTTGAACCAGTGACGGAAGTTGTAATACGCAACTCCGAGGGCGGAGCCAACGAACGCGACGTAGATCCAGAGGTGCGTTGGATCGGAAAACTTGATCTCATCCATGAACAGTTTGAAGCCGGTGAGAACAAGCCAAACGAACAGCGCAGCCGACGGAAAGAAGTCGAAACCCCACAGCCAGCCGTGGCCGGGATTCGCATGTGCCGCCGCACGCTCAAGAAGGAGCCATGCAGCAAGCAGCAGAAGCGGGTACAAGCTCGGCTGAATTGCCTTCACTTGGCCCTGCCACGGCACTTGCAGGCCGAGGTCCGGGAATGAACCGATCCAGATGAGCTGGTAGATGTAGTAGCCGACGACCGCGCATGCAGCCGCAGACAACAGCATCACCAGGAGCCGATTGAGAATGCCGCCCGCGGAGATGTTCGGGTACATGGTAGACCTCTTTCGTTTTGCTCCCGTGGGAGCGGGTTGACGTTGCATTTCAATCTTCGGCTCCGGCACTGCCGGAGTCATAGTCGTCTCTTGCATATTGCCTTCCTGAGTCGAAGCGGGTTGTACGCCGAGTGAACGACGCATATACACCGCGAACGGGATGCCGAAAGCAAAGAGCGCCATCAGCAGCAAGTCAAAGTGCTCGCCGAAGGCAAGCACCAAGCCGAGCAACATCCCGAACATCCCGATCCCAAGAAGACAACACGCGAAGAGTAGTCCGATTTTCTTCGCCATCGTTCGGTCCTTTCATCCGACCTGTATTGTCAGTTCCAAGCCCGAATCAGCTTCGGGAACTGGAAAAATTAATACACTGAAAAGTGTGTCTTGTCAAATAAAAGCAGCGCTCCTTCATCAGAAGAAAGCGCCGCTAGTTCATCACCGGCCGGTTCGATCACCGAGCGGGAATGAAGATTTGTTCACCGGTCCGCCTGTTGGCCAACATGGTCCCTGTCCTGACCGCGACCCTGCCGCGATAGACCTGGTGGCTGCCGGTGCGAACCGTAGTAGTGGTCCGCACGCCACGGGTTTGCTGGCCGCCGCGCTGGCCGTGAACGCTCGTCGTGCAGGGGTTTCGGTGACCCCAGCGCGGCAACTTGTTGACGCAGTTGGCAATGTGCTCCGCCCGAGCGGGGTTGCACCCCTCGTAGCGACTACCTCCGCAACTGCGGTCGAATGCGGCGGCCGGAGTCGTAGTAAACACGATGGTGGTTGCGAGGCCGGCAAAAAGTGAGGTAATGAACTTGCGCATTTGGAATCTCCCTAGCGCTGCCGCAAACTCCCCATCGGAGTTTGACCGGTCACTCGCAATTATACCCTAAAATGTAGTAAAGGTCAATATGGACAAGAAAAGCAGGATTTTAGCCAAAAAGACAGCGGCGGGACGAGGCCCGCCGCCGATTCCAGTAACGTGCTGGCTTCTTTCGCAGCAAGATATGGTCACTTCTGCCGCGTGACCAGCGGCTTCTGCGCAGCGTTGTTGATCGCCAAGTATCCCGATAGCGCAGCATCCAGCAGAGCACCGAGCCAGGGGAAGAAATACCACCACTCTGGCCACCACCAATGCACGGCATTGCGAAACGCAATGCCGGTTACGGCGACAGCTATGAGCAGTGACATCACGTCATCCCATTGAAGGTTCAAGACCGATGTATTCCGGTCAGTGACCGTCACAACCTCGGCAACCAGCCAGAATACCAGCAGGAGGAGCGAGACGAACAACAGCATCCACAGCAAATTGCTGGTCGGCATGCTGATGGGGGTACGCATTACGGGGATATAGGACCCCACCCAGACCATCAACAGAGGCAGTAACCAACGGATCCACGAGACGATCCGCCAGAACCGTTTCCAGTTCATTTTCTGTCCTTTCAAGATCAACCCACATAGGCGCGATGCCTAGGGGTGTTCGGAATCTATATCACGCATTAAAAAAATTCAAGATTCCCGTAATGGTTCAATAGCTTGGAAACACTTGCCCACGAATAGTTCCATATATGGAACTACTTGAACAGGCAGAGATAGTTGTATCTGAAATGCATCCCCTACTTTGCGAACGTGACGGCGTGAGCTATTTCCACTACGCGAGCAATCTCCACGGGACGTGCCACTTCTACCGCATGCGCGACGGAAACGGCATGGGCAACAGAGACTGGGTGAGCGACTTCGACGGCATGGCCAACTTCAACTGCAGTGCCGATATCTATGAGTGCGAATAACTTGCCCGGACCATAGAGATCGACCGCGTGCGCGACATTGACGGGATGAGCGACTTCAATCGGATACCCCACATTCACCGGATAACCTACACTCACCGGATAGCCGACGTTCACGCCATGTCCGACATTCACTCCGTAGCCAACCCCAACGGGATAACCCGGTGACGCGGGCCTGCCGACGGAGGCGGGATATGCGGTCGTTGCCGGTTGCCCTATCGATGTCGGATAGGCGTTGTCGAAGCCGTAGTAGATAACCTCTGCGTTGAGTAAGAACGGGTCGAGTGCGATAAACGCAATCGCAACTACCAAAACCGTTTTGAAGGGGAGAAACGCCGAAACTGTACGGATACTATTACTCATGAGCGTATGCGCCGACAAAATCCGCTTCGAGAACGTAACGCGCGCTCTTGCCAGTCAACGTATCGCAAGTGACGAGCGTCAGTTTCGTTCCTTGTGTCGGCGAGAGATCAATGGTCGTGTCGCTCACATCGACGCTGCGCACGGAGATCACGCTGTAAAGATAATCCTTGCCTTCGCTTTCGAGCGTTATGGTATCGCCCACGGAAAGTTCCGACGCCCGATTGAACGCCTTGTACATTTGATTTTTCACGACTGGCAGGCGCGATGAGTGACCGAAGATAAGCATGTTCCCTTTCTCTCCGAGACGCGCGGAATCGACGTAGCGAATGGGCCCCTTCTTCAGGGCTTCATCCAATACGGCAAGATCGCGGCTTTCGATGTTTTGCACCGGCAGATCAAGGTCGATCGCGGGAATGCGTATGCGCTCGGGAAGAGTTGTTTGTGCCTGCACCCCTGTTGCTTGTTCCAACCCCGGAGGACCGAGCTCCGGCAAATTTGCAAGTGCAATGGTCTCTGCCGCTTCGGAGCAGGTGTCGTCTATCCCACACGGCACAAAGCCGATGGAATCGGCTGCACTGAGCGTGCTGAAGAAAATCATGATGATCGCGGCAAAAAAGACCCGTTTCGGCGCCTGTCCGTCGGCAGGCAGGGTTTTTTCATGTTTTATCTGCGAAACGTGGCTCGTCATAGACGACCGATACGGTACACCAAAACACAGGTTTTGTCAACTTTTGACCGTCATGAGGAGCTTGACAAGACGCAAAATATATGTAAATGTATCGACCATGGCAGATGAAAAGCTCTTGCCCGAAAAAACCGCGTCGCATGCGCATACCACTCATCAGGAACCAAAGCCGAGCCTGCTTTCAAACGTGCTCGCGATCGTAGGGTTTATCATCCTCATCGTTATCGTGCTGTGGGGCCTGCTCCATATTGCGACCCTCGCTTCTCCGTGGCTCTCTTCCCTTTTCAACAGAACTTCCACGTCGGTCCAAGTCACCGCTCCGAAGAACGCAACATCGAGTGAGGCGTTTTCTGTCAGCTGGAAATATTCGACATCCGAGAAAGGCATGTATGGACTTTTGTACCCGTGCAAGGATACGTTCCGACTCGAAACTTCGGGTACGGGTGCTGCAAACACCATTCCCTGCGGTGCCGCGTTTACGGTGCCTTCAAACGAAAAAAGTATTGTCGTAACCCCGAGGCTTTCCGGCACTGTCTCGATGAGCGTCCCCCTCTCGATCATTTTCATCCCAAGCGCTACGAGCTCCAAACAAGCACAGGGAAGTGCAACCGTGCTTGTACACCCATCCGCTGCCCGCGTTGAGCCTGCGGCTCCGGTCACACCTACCAAGCCCCGTGCAATAACTCCCGCCGACCTTTCCGTAAGTATTCTTGGGGCCAATGTCGACGCGTCCGGCATGGCGATCGTTGAATTCGATATTGCGAACAACGGCGGAAGTTTGAGCGGCACCTATTACTTCGATGCGTACCTCCCGACCCAGAGCGCATACACGTACTCGTCTCCGGCACAGTCTTCACTTGCGCCCGGCGACCACATCGTAAACACCTTGCGATTCTCGCAGACAGTTCCGGGATCGATCTCGGTCGTGGTTGATCCCGCACAGACCGTGCACGAATCGAATGAGAACAACAACTACGCGTCGCAGCCTCTCAATGCGCCTTATTACACGCCGCAACCGTACCAGTATCCCTACATCTATTAGGGCCGACTGGCGGGAGATTTTCTCGTAGCAGCAAGAGACAAAGACTCACTGTGAATTCCTAAAATACGCTTCGAGTGTTTCTCGAACGTACATGTGGTCAACGACAACTCCGATCGAGTAGGTAACACCTTCGGCAGCGGTTTCCCTGCCCGCGACGTAGAGCCCCCCGAACGCCACTTCCTGCGATCCTGGCGGTACATGTAAAAACGCGCCGCCCGACGCCCCCTCTGTTGGCAACCTACCATTGCTTTGCGGCTTGGCTTCGCCGGGGGGAAGGATGATGAGACGCCACGACTCGCGATTCGATTTTTTCATGTATTGTACGTCTTCGCGCACGCGCACGTTCATCCTGCGCAGAACTTCGTCTGATAATCTCGGCGAAATACGCGAAGGATACTGCTTTCGCTCAAATGGACCGGCGTCGTTATCCGATGCGAGCACCATCCCGACCTGCCCGCTGATATCCTCACCCTGTTTCGCAAGCGGCAAAAGGGAAAGCGCGGACACTCTTTGCGTTCTTGGGTTCATGGCCTCACCCTCACTCATTTCGTAAAGCGCGACATCGATGTCCCCAGGATGGTACGTCCAACTTTTCCCGCCCGACAGCGGCACGTTGCGAGCAACGTGCGCAGCGGTCACCAGAAAATACTTGTTTTTCCCGCCAGTCCGATCGTCTGCGGCAACTTTCAACACGGTACCGTTGCCTCTAAAATGTCTTTTTGCGTCGAGTAATATGCGAGCTCCATCGTGCATTAAACCCCCGCGACGCTCAAAATCTTTTATCCAAAGCTCATTCGTTCGCGCAAGAGAACGTATCACTGATCCGACCTGTTTTTGCGTCGGCGCTTCCTGAAAAAGCCGTTGGGCGGTCGGATCTTTCGAAATGAGGGCGAGGTACGCATCGTCCTCTTTCTCGCGCAACGCTTGTGATTCGGTCAATGCATACACTACGCCCGGCATTGCTGCAACTGCGCCGACACCCAGTCCGCCTTTCAGGAAGGCACGTCTCGACACCACGTCTCCTAACTCCTCTTTCTTCCGTGGCCCTGACTCGCGTAGACCCATGCGCACATTATATATCCAGCGTGGCCTCCTTGGCGTGGCTCTGTATGAACGACTTTCGTGCAGGCACATCGGTACCCATGAGCATGTCAAAAATCTGATCGGCCTCCTGAGCATCCTCGATCGTTACTTGTTTTAGAATTCTGCGGGCGGGATCCATCGTCGTCTCCCAGAGCTCCTCGGAATTCATTTCGCCCAGACCCTTGTATCGTTGAACTGAGATTTTAGCGGCTCTCTTCCCTTGGCTCGCCGTAGCCGATCCATCGGCGGAGGCGGCTTCACCCTCGATCTCTTCGGGCTCACCTTCAACCTCTACGGGCATATCTTTACCCACGAGCTTCACGCGCTCTTCATCCGAATATGCGTAATGGACCTCTTTACCTTTTCGTACCTTGAAAAGCGGCGGTTGTGCGATGTAGAGAAAGCCCCCGTCGACGACCGGTCGGAAGTGGCGGTAAAAAAGCGTGAGCAAAAGCGTCCGGATGTGCGCACCATCGACATCGGCATCGGTCGCGAGGATTATTTTGTGGTAGCGCAGCTTTGACACGTCGAAGATATCGCCGATCGCGGTCCCCAGCGCCACGACGAGATTCCGGATCTGTTCGGACGCGAGCATTTTGTCGAGGCGCGCGCGTTCGATGTTGAGGATCTTTCCGCGCAGCGGCAATATGGCCTGAAAACGTCGTTCGCGGCCCATCTTCGCGGTGCCGCCAGCCGAATCCCCCTCCACAATGAAGAGCTCGGACTCTTCCGCGCTTTTGCTCTGACAATCCGCGAGCTTGCCCGGAAGCGTCATGCCGTCCAGCGCCCCTTTGCGGAGGATCGAATCTTTCGCTGCCTTTGCGGCCTTTCGCGCCTTCATTGCAAGCGTTACTTTGCCGATGATCGCGCGTGCATCGTCCGGATTTTCCTCCAAGAACCGCGCGAATGCTTCACCAAAAACGGATTCGGTCGCTCCGCGCGCCTCCACGCTTCCGAGCTTTGACTTCGTTTGACCTTCAAACTGCACTTCCCGCATCTTGACCGAAATGACGGCGGTCATGCCTTCCAACACATCGTCACCGGTGAATGAATCACTCTCTTTTCCCCCATTTCCATTTTTGACCTGCGCGTTCAGCGTACGTGTGAGCGCCGTTTTGAAACCCGTCACATGCATGCCACCCTCGCTGTTGTAAATATTATTTGCAAACGCGGAAAATCGCGACGTGATGTCGTCGACGTACTGCAGGGAAACTTCCACCTGCACGCCATCCTGCTCTTTTTCTATGTAAAAAATATTTTTATGGATGGGTTCTTGGTGGCGATTTTGGAACGCCACGAGGCTCCGCAGACCTCCCTCGAAATAAAAGGTCGTTGAGGGCGCATCAATGCCCAGCTCGCGAAGATAGAACACGTTTTCGTCCTCAACCTTCCCCGCGTTCCGGAGATCAAGAATGGAAATGCGCAAGCCCCGCACGAGATACGCCTGCTGGCGCATGTGGGAAACGATGGTGTCCCAATTAAGCGCGCGATCCGGGAAGATCGATGGGTCTGACTGGAATGTAATGATGGTGCCGTGGAGATCCGATGAGCCGATTTTTTTGGTTTTCCCGATAGGCTTACCGCCATTTTTGTATTCCTGAACATATTGGCCGCCATCACGGTGCACTTCTGCACGTACGTGGGATGAAAGCGCGTTCACGACCGACACACCGACGCCGTGGAGACCGCCTGAGACCTTGTATCCTTCTCCTCCGAATTTCCCTCCCGCGTGAAGCACGGTCATGACCGTCTCAAGTGTCGAGACTTTGGTCTTGGGATGGATCTCTACCGGAATACCGCGGCCATTGTCCGCGACGCGCACGCGATTATCTGGCAAAAGCGCGATCTCTATGTCGTTGCAGTATCCGCCCATCGCCTCGTCGCGTGAGTTGTCGAAGACTTCCCAAATGAGGTGGTGCAAGCCGGCGCTGTCGGTGGTGCCGATGTACATTCCCGGCCGGCGCCGCACCGCCTCCAAACCTTCCAGAACGGTGATGTCGCTCGCCCCGTACGAAGAACCGCCCTTTTTGGGCGCGGTATCTCTGGTCTTTTTTGCCTTCGTTTCAGCCATATTTCGTGCGTCCAGTATAGCAGAAAAAGCCTCGTTTGCATAGCAAAAACCGCTGTGTGTGGGGGCCGCCCAGGGGGGTCAAATAAGTACACATTGCAATAAAAAACCCCATCTGTTAGGGTGCCGCTGGCTCCTCGTGAGGAGCTTCGAGGCAATCGAGAAGGAGGATGCGATGTTGTACCTGTTGATAGCCGTTTTCCTGTTCGTTGCGCCCGTGGCGGCGAACGCCCAGATGACAGCGGCCACATTCGAGCGGGTCTATGGCAAGCTGCCGGAGTACTTCGTGAAAGAGGCGTTCGGCAATTGCGGTGACCCGTGCGTGATACCCAACACCAAAGGAGGGTTGGTCCCAGGGATTTTCGGGTTGGCGGGTCACGCCGTTGGCAAGGCAAGGGCGGTCACGTTTTTGATCGCTGATGATGTCTGCCAAGGCCCCTGTGTTTTGGCCCTCGATTATGCGAGGCCCTGGTCGTGTATCGGGCCGCATATCGATCTCGCGTTCTTCAGGAACCAACGTCCGATGCCCCAAAAGATCGACCCGCCTCATTCACCGGACGTCAAGAAATGGGTGCGGGGAAAAATGCTCCGGGAGGGCAGGGTGCTGCCTCCAGATCCCACGATGTCGTTCTTCCCGGTCTCGCCCTTTCCAGATGAGCCTGTCAGGCTAACGCCGGAAGAAGCGCGACAAATCTTTACACCCTGCAGCGAATCGCTGCTGAAGATCGCGACAGAGCGCAAAGTTGCCACGCGCAAGTGATCGGCGAAAGACTTGTGCAAGCCGCCGAGTCCCATGAGGGGGACTCGGCGACTTTCTTTTTATCTTACTTCGAAAAACCACCCCTTTGCCCCAGGCAAAGGCGATGTGTATAGTGGCGGAGCACACATGCAAAAAGGGAGACTGGCATGCGCCTGATTCTGTCTATATGTGCGGCTTTCGTCGGCCTCGGCCTCATTATCGGGGCTGATGTTTATGCCTACCGCGAGATGGAGCGGATCCGTTCTTGTCCCGTCGTGTCGCTGAAGGGAGCGGCGCATGTTCAGTGCAAGGACTGGACTCGCGCGTTTCCTCTCAGCGCCGTCTTCGAGGGCGATCGCACGATGGTGCGAACGGGGGTCACCGTGCTTGAGTGCACGTGGACACAGAAAGCTTCTCGTGTGCTGGGCATCCCCCTCAGCACGGTGAAAAACAGCCGGCGGTGCGCGATCTTTAGCATCACCCGCAACGGGGACAACAAGGAGCCCGGGCGTTCGCCCGGGCTTCATTCTTTAGCGTACCTCCCAACCCCTATCTTTCACTGCCGCATTCACTTTTTCCATGACCGCATTCGCCTCTGCATCGGTGAGTGTGCGCCCGGGGGATTGGAAAATGAGGCGGAATGCCAGCGATAGTCTTCCGCTCTTTTCAAAACGGTCAAAGGGTCGCACATGCAGGCACATGGGCGCAGCCCACATCGCTAAATCCGATCGGAGACGGTCTGCATCAGTGTCGGCTGGCACCCAAAGTGCTATATCACGAACAATGAACGGATATTTTGAGAAAGGTTGATAGCGTCCGGTTTTCGAAAGCGGTAGCTCGTCATACGTGGGAGAACCCGCGCCTTCAAGATGCATCTCCGCTGCTTTTTCCTTTTCGCTCGCGGTACTAACCATCATCATTTCTTTACCGTCGCGCCACACTACCCCTATCTCGAATAATTTCACTTCTTTGAGCCCGAGCAGGTCTTTGTTGTGGATATTTCTTTCGAGCGCATCGTTGAGACCGTCGACGAGCGTCGCTCGCAAGTACGGCCTTACGCTATCGACTTTGTTGGCAACGGCTCGTTCGCCCGCATCGGCGAAGACGGATGTGAAGACTTCCGAATAGCCTTTCGAAACAAGGTCCTCGCGGATTTTCTCGGCCGCATAAAAATTCGCATTGACCTCCGGCTTTTTCGGGAACGGCGGCAGCTCGGTCGCGGGTACTTTGTCGTATCCGATGATGCGCCCCACTTCCTCAACTAAGTCTTCGGCGATGAGAATATCGAGACGCTCGAAGAGCGGGATAACTTTGAACACTCCGCCTTCTTCTTTGTACCCGAACTCCAGCCGCACAAAAACATCGGCGATCTCTGCTGCCGTTAATCCGGTCCCGAGCACCTGATTGATCTTTTCGACGGAGACAGAGACGGTTTTCTGATCCCCCTTCGTTGGATACGCGTCCGCGAACCCCGCGATCGTCCCGCCTGCAAGCTGCACGATGAGGTCCGCCGCCGCGCGCATACCGTATGCGGCCAACTCTGGAGAAATTACCTGCTCGAATCGCTGCGATGCGTCCGTACGAAGCTTTAATGCTTGAGCGGTCTTTCGCGTACTAGCCCCATCGAAGTTCGCGGACTCGATAACGATGTCCACAGTATCACCGTCGACTCCCGAGGGCCTCCCACCCTTAACTCCAGCGATCCCTATGGTCGCATCTGCATTGGCGTCCGAAATAACAAGCATCGCAGGGGTAAGTGCATACTCTTTATCATCAAGCGCAAGCATTTTCTCTGCTTTTCGCGCGCTACGAACGGCGATCGCATACTTCCCGTCTTTCGCAGACAACTTCCCTGCGTCGAACGCATGCAAAGGCTGGCCGAGATCGAACATCACGTAGTTCGTCGCGTCAACGATATTATTTATCGAGCGCTGCCCCAAGGACTCCAGCGCCTTTCGCAGCCATTCCGGCGACGGGCCGACCTTCACTCCCTTGATATAGCCAGCGATATACCGAGAACACAGTGGCGTATCGATGGATACTGACACTGCCTCCACCTTCGGCTCGATGATGATGGACTTACGAGGTCCATCATTTTTGAGCGGGAGTTTAAGGATAGCGGAAAGCTCTTTTGCGATACCACGATGCGACAAGCAATCATGTCCACGATTCGGCGTTACTTTTACATCGAGAATGTCTCCCTCGATACCATCAATTTCGAACGCGTGGAATGTGAGCGCCTCGGAAAGCGCAGCCATATCAGACAGCGGGTTCTCAAAATAGGTTTGGAGCCACGCGCGCGAAATCTTCATACTAGAATTGATCGATGAACCGCAGATCGGCCGAGTGCATGAGGCGGATGTCGTCGATGCCCCAACGCAAAAGCGCAAGCCTGTCGAGGCCCATGCCGAAGGCGAATCCGCGATATTTTTTTGGATCAACCCCCGCATTCTCCAGAACGCTCGGATGCACCATACCTGCGCCCATCATTTCTATCCACTTGCCGCGCAACTTTTCGGGCGCAGCGTCCCCAACGACGCGCATATCCACCTCGACGCTCGGCTCCGTGAACGGGAAAAAACTCGGCCGGAAGCGTATCTCAACCTCGGCGCCCTTGAATAGTTCTTTGAAGAATCGAGCGAGTGTGCCTTTGAGATGCGCGAGTGTAATATCTTCCCCGACTGCGAGTCCTTCTATCTGAAAAAATTCCGCTTCATGTGTCACGTCGGTCGCCTCGTTGCGGAAGACTTTGCCAGGCACGATGACGCGATACGGCGGCGCGATACCTTTTTTCATCTGCGATTCCATATAACGCACCTGCACAGGTGATGTGTGCGTACGCAAGACCATCCCCGGCTCGTCCTTGATGAAAAATGTGTCCTGCATATCCCGCGCAGGATGATCTTGGGGAACGTTGAGGGCATTGAAATTGTGCCACTCATCTTCCAGAAGCGGTCCCTCCTCAAAGGCAAATCCCATATTGAAAAATATCGCGTTCGCCTCACGAATGAGCGACGAGATGGGGTGAATGTGACCACGCGGCATGAAGGCCAGTATAGCGCAACGAGGACAGGCGGACACCCTGAAAACACCGTGTGTGCTTCCAGCACGGAGCTTTTTATGGTATAAACACGCACTATGTCAGATGGAGGCATTGGCGCGGGGGTTACGTACCTCTTTCTTTTTTTCTCGTTGTATTTCGAGATCTTTCTGCTTATTTCATTTCTCGAGAGACGCCGTGGGCACTTCCCCACCACACGCACAACGCCCAGACAATTCCCGCACGTTGCGGTCGTCGTTCCCTGTTTTAATGAAGGACAAACTCTCGGAACGACTCTACATTCGCTCATGGCCCTTGAATATCCCCGCGAAAAAATAGAGATACTGGTCGTCGATGATGGCTCGGCCGACGACACGCTTTCGATCGCACGATCCTTTGCGCACGACACACGCATCCGCGTATTCCACAAAAAAAATGGCGGCAAGCACACTGCGATGAATCTCGCGCTTCAGAATACCCAAGCGGAATTGATCGGTTGTCTCGATGCGGATTCAACCGTCGACCCCAAAGCGCTCCTTGCCCTTCTGCCGGTATTCGAAAATCCGTCCATCGCAGCCGTTACCCCGGGAATCCATGTGCGGGATCCCCAGACCATACTTCAGCACGTGCAAAGGGTTGAATATCGCCTTAGCATCTTCAACCGCTTTACTTTTGCAGGACTTGGCTCTGTCTTCATCACGCCCGGCCCATTCTCGTTTTTCCGTGCGTCCGTCGTGCGTGAATTGGGAGGATGGCGTCATGGACATTCCACCGAGGATATGGAAATGGCGCTCCGCATGCAACAGGCCGGACATTTGATCGCGAACGCACCGAATGCGGTCGTGCACACCGCGACACCCGCAACATTGCGTGCGCTTTTCCACCAGCGCGTTCGATGGACCTACGGCTGGTTGCGCAATGCCATTGACTACCGGTTTATGATAGGGAATAAACGTTTCGGGAATCTGGGCCTGATCATCCTCCCTTCGGCCCTTGTTTCCATCGCTGCGGGTATTTTCTTTTTTACCCGCATTCTGTGGAACTCCCTTCAGGAAACCATGCACTACATTACGCGGGTCGAGGCCACGGGCTCGATCGCATCTCACGCCTCCTTCAATCTTTTCTACATCAACACGAGCGCGATTCTTTTCCTTGCCATGGTGAGTGTCGGTATGATCGTAGTCCTCATCGGCACAGGATCGTTCATCGGCACCGGTTCCCGCCGCCTTCCCGCCGCCACGCCCCTCTTCCTTATCTTCTACGGCCTTCTTGCCCCCCTGTGGCTCTGTACCGCAACGGTACGCGCCGTCCTCAAAACCGGCGTTCGCTGGCGCTAATATGGAACAACCGATCGTAAACACACGAAATGCACGGTGGAGCAATTATATTGTCGCCTTTTTCAGCACCGCCCTCATTTTTGCGACTGCTTTGTACGCTTCCAACTATTTTAACAATCAGCGTATAGAAGATATTCGCGCCACGCAAGAAACTATCTCAACGGACATCCTCTCTCTTGAAACACAGTTCGATCTTCTCCAAGAACATTCCTGCAGTGATATTTCCGAGAACACCATACTGCCGAGCGCGCTGCGTACGCTCGCAAGCCAACTCTCCTACATGGAAGAACAGGGGGCCCGCAACCACGACGAGGTGGCGCGACTCAAGCGCCTCTATTCTCTGCTCGAGATAAAAGACTATCTTCTGATGAAGCAGATCTCCGCCAAGTGCGGTCTGAAGCCGATATTCATGCTCTATTTCTATTCCAATAAAGGAGACTGCGAGGACTGCGAAAAACAGGGCTACGTTCTCACATCGCTCGCCGAACAGTACCCGCAACTGCGTATCTATTCATTCGACTACAACCTCGACGTTTCCGCTCTGCAGACGCTCATTTCCATCGACAAAGTTAGCGAACAGCTCCCCGCCCTGCTTATCAACGGCAAATCGTACTATGGCTTTCAAAGCGTCGGGGACATCAACAAGATCCTTCCCCAATTGGCGACACTCAAGGCAGCAAGTTCAACCTCCGCTACATCGACGAAAAAATAGTCCGGAGTCGTCGCATTCACTACGCTCATGAGCCGCCTCCCAGACTCGAACTGGGGACCTTCTCTTTACAAAAGAGTTGCTCTACCAACTGAGCTAAGGCGGCACACAAGCGTATTGTGCCTTCTTTCTCCTACTTCCTCAAGCCCGAAGCCGGCAGTTCTGCAGAGCACATCGCGCAGACTTTCGATCCACCTGCCCTTTTCACAAAGTCCCGTGGGATTCATCCACTCCTCCCCCGTTTTTATGTTCACTAACCTTCTTCAAGAACTCCGACCGTGTCTCGCGCTTCTCGAACCGATGCTTGTGCGAAACCAGATCAGCCAAGCGATGCAACTGCCTTTCCGTGATCCGCGCCAAGACCGCAAGACCGAGCGCTGCCTCATGGATGAGGATGCGCGTGAGGCGGAGCGTGAGGGGGGGTATCTTCGCAAGATCCACCCGCGCGGCCGCGAGAAGATCCTTCAGATGGAGCGCGCGTGCATCGAACTTTGCGCGCAGGATGGGTGCGATGACGCGCTCATTACGAAGTTCCCAATATTTTAGCGCGAAGAGCGAGACGATCGAGAGAAATGAAATAAAAAAGACGGTCGCCGCAAATACCATACTGTTAACGGACGGAGAGGCGTTCAAAACGCACGACCTCGACTTTTTCTCCGAACTTCTGCACAGCCGAATCGAGAAGCTGCCGGATGGTGAAGTTAGCGTCTTTTACGAACGGTTGTTCCAGAAGGACGCGTTCGCGCAGGTAACTATCCACCTTCCCTTCGATAGCTTTTGCACGGGCGGCTTCCGGCACTTTGGCAGCCTCTTCCTGGAACACCTCGCGTGCGGCCCTCAGATCTTCCTCTTTTACATCATCGCGGGAAATGAACTTCGGGCCCATCGCCGCCACGTGCATGGCGATGTCGTATGCAAGTTTTGAAAATTCCCCATTCTTCGATACGAAGTCCGTCTCACAGCCGAGCACTACGGCACCGACAACGGAGTTACCGGCGTGCGTGTAGGCGACCGCGACCCCCGCCCCGAGCGTTCGATCCGCTTTTTTCGATGCGATAGCGGAACTTTGCTTCCGCAAAATAACCTTTGCTTTTTCAAGGTCACCCCCCGCCTCAGCGAGGGCTTTCTTGCATTGCATTATAGAAACGCCTGTTTCGTCCCGAAGCCGCTTTAGAACTTCATCAACTGCCATGATGTTATTTTGTGACAGGGGCCGTCTGAGCGCGCTTGCCATCGGCGTATGCGTTCGCGATCGCGTTCGCGACGAGTCCGATGGAACGGACCGATGTGTCGTTCGCGGGGACGGGATACTGCACGGGCGAGAAATCGCAGTCCGAGCTCGAAAGTCCGATCACGGGGATCCCCAACTGATTTGCCTCCAAGACGGCGGTGTTCTCGTGTCGCGTATCAACGATAAAAAGCGCGGCGGGGAGATCCGTCATTTTGACCAATCCGCCGAAACGCCCGAGAAGCTCATCGATCTCGCGGTCTATCATGAGGCGTTCGCGTTTCGTGTACTTCTCCAGTTCTCCGCGCTCACGCTCGCCCATCAACTTCTCAAGGCGATCGATGCGCTTCCGGATATTCTTGAAATTCGTGAGTGTCCCCCCGATCCAGCGACCTGCTACATACGGCGCCCCGACGCGCTCTGCGGCGCTTTTGATGATGCCTAGCGCCTCGTGCTTGCCGCCGACGAACAGAACATGCTTCCCGCTTCCCGCTACTGCGGTCGTAAATGCGAGTGCGATGTCCAAACGCTTCCCTGTCTCCTCAAGATCAAAGACGTCTGTGCGATCTTTCGTGCCAAAGAGATATTTTGCTGCGGTGGGGTGGCGGCGCGCACGAACATACCCAAAATGGGCACCTGCCTCAAAAAGCGTCTGGATATCGGTCGTGGCTGACATGTGCTGAAGATACTAGCAAAATCAATCGCCTCCCGCAACCTCCCCGTTTATTTAAGAGCAAAGCGATTAATTATAAACAGCAGGTCCTTTAGGGCCCCGCGCCCTCGGCCGCCTGTAACGCGGCAATGATAGGCCCCAAGCCCCCGTCCATGATCTTCGGCACGTTCGACCATGATTCCTTGATGCGGTGATCCGTAACACGATCCTGCGGAAAGTTGTACGTACGGATCTTCTCCGACCGATCTCCGGTACCGACCTGTGATTTCCGATCTGCCGCGCGTTCGCGTGCCTCCCGCTCGTCCTGCTCCTGCTGAAGCTTGCTCGCGAGGAGCTTGAGCGCTTTCTCCCTGTTTTGTAACTGAGAACGCTCGGAAGTGCAGCGCACTTCGAGTCCGGTCGGCTTATGCACGATGCGAACAGCGGTTTCCACCTTGTTCACATTTTGCCCGCCCGCGCCACCGGAACGTGACGTTTCTATTTCGAGGTCCGCGGGATTCAATTCTATTTTCGTGCGTTTGTAGATGGGGAGAATGGCGACCGATGCCGTGGACGTGTGTATCCGGCCCTGCTTCTCGGTTGCGGGCACACGCTGTACACGATGCACGCCAGTTTCAAAGCGAAGATCGCGATACACATCCCGCCCCTTGATCTCAAATTGCGCTTCTTTGTACCCGCCAAGAGCGCCGCGGGATTCATCGAGCGATTTTCGGGACCAGCCTCGTGTTTCCGCATACCGTAAGTACATGGCGGCCAATTCTTCGGCAAAGAGGGACGCCTCTTCGCCTCCCACACCTGCTCGCACCTCAAGCACGACTTCGTTGGGCCACTCGCGCTCATTGGGATTTCCGATTATCAATTCCATTTGCTTCAATAGCGCGTCTTTTTGTGCCTCAATGTCCTGCAATTCTTTTGCGGCCAACTCGCCCATCGCGGGATCGACTTCCATAAGTTCCTGCGCGTCTTTTTCGGCCTGCGTGAGGCGCTTCCACTCCGCAACAAGAAACGACACGCGATGGTCGTCGGCGTATTCTTCCGGTTGTATGCGTGTGTTGGTCATAGCGTAAGTATAGCGCCGCGTCAGCCCCAGGCTGACGCGGCGCAGAAAACGAAGTTATTTCTTGGAGGCTTTCGAACCCTTCGCAGCGGCGCGCTTCTTGAACTTATCAACGCGACCAGCCGTATCGATAACTTTGGATTGACCGGTATAAAACGGGTGTGACGCGCTCGAGATCTCAACTTGAAAGACGGGGTACTGCTTGCCATCCTCCCATTTGCCGGTCTTTTCGGTCTCGATGGTCGAACCGATGAGAAAACGCTTCCCCGATGTGGAGTCCTCAAAAATAACCTGGCGGTAGGTATCGGGATGAATGTCCTTTTTCATAGTGGAGAGAGAATACCCCAAATCCGGCAAAAAGACAATACGCTACCACTATTGATTCAAAATATCGATCTGTCCCTGTATCTCATCGACAAGCTCCATCACTCCATCACCATAAAAAGCGTTCGCGGGCTTGCTCCAATTGCTTCCGGCAAAATATTTGAGTGCGGCTTTGCGCTCGCTCGCGCGCGTTCCCGCGTCTGCTCCATTGTCCCCCATAAGGAGCGCCGTCGCGAAAATCGCCGTTCGCGCATTCCAAGGGTCCGGAGTAGCCTCTCCCGTGAGCTGCGACAAACGTTCCCTATACAACATCCACGTCGATGGTATGAATTGGGCAGGACCCATCGCTCCGCCATACCCACTGCCCTGTGGACATGACACAGGCGTCGTAGACCAGTCCCTTCCAAGCGCCTCGGTAATTGCCCGAAATGGCACCGTGTCACGGGGCGCTTTCATAACGTTCGAGAATACTTTGCCCGTATTTTTCCCGATACCGCTTCCGGAGAAAATATCCATCACGTAGCACGAGCCAACGTTCTGCCCGAGATCTGATTCTTGTGTAAGGATCGCGAGTATGAGGGCGGGGCGTACGCTCGTGAGAGCAGACGCTTGCTTCGCATAATCATATGCGGTGCCAAAGGGAATGGCGCCGGAATCGCGCAGGCCGAAGAGTGCTGCGCGTATCGCCGCAGCTTGTTTTTGTTTGTCTGCAATGAGTTGTTGGTATGCCCTCTCCTGCCCCTTCGTTGTAGTCAAAATATCCCGCTTTTCTTTCTCATCCTTCTGGATGGCGACCTTTGCCAGTACCTGCACTGTCCGCACTTTCTGCGCTTCGTCCTCCTTTTCCTCAAGATCCACCTTTCGCTGGGCAAGCTCTTCGTGGAGCAGGGCCATTTCCGTGAAAGAATCGCCGAGCGCCTGCTGGATCATTTGGAAGTCATCAATATCGCGGAAGAAGTCGTTCAGATTCTTCCCAAGCGCCAGCTCGGCAAGAGAAAGGTCGTCTATCTCCCGCGTGCGGCGCAGAAGTTGGGCTAGGGAGCGTTCACCGCGCACGACCTTGGCATCAACCTCCTTTATCGCAGTCTCTTTCTCCGAAATATTGTTCTTGATCTGCGAGAGCGCAAGGTCGCTCTGTTTGATCTGGAGCTGGGCGGTCTTTATCTTGTTGTCGAGAATAGCAATGCTTCGTTCAAGGCTCGTGCGTTCTTTCTGGAGCTCCGACAGGACGCCCTGATTCCCCGCTATCTCCCGTTCTATCTTGTCGAGTTGTGCCTGGAGCGCGGCGCGTTCTTCAACGCTCGTCACCGCGCTTGCCGGATGGGGAACTATGAATGCACCGACACAGAAGAGAGCTAAAAAAATGATGGCACGCATACCGAATACCCACAATTATAGCAGGGGGCCAAAGACTCCCGTACAAAAACGCCATTGTGCCGGAGTGATTACTCGGCCTTCTTTTCTTTCTTTGCCTCGGCCGGAACTGCGCCCTCGCCCGCTTCGGGCGCTTTCGCGGTCGTGATGACGGTCTCCGGAGCCGGCGTGATCTCTTCTTTCTCCTCCTTGAACTCAGTTACGGAGGCGGCGATCTCTTCCCCATGTGTGATAAGCGTTGCGCTCGCGGGGAGTTTGATCTGTGATGCCGTGATGTGATCGCCCACATCGACGAGCTTCGTGAGATCGACCGAGAGATGGTGCGGGAGTTCTGCGGGCGCGACTTCGATCTCGACCTCATGCAAGGCCTTGACCACGATGTGTCCTGACTTCTCGGCAGGGGCCGCACCTTCGAATACAAGCGGAACGCTGATCTTGATCTTCTTGCCCTTCTCGAGAACGTAAAAGTCGGCGTGCAGAAGCTTGCCTGTCACCGGATGGAATTGGGCATCGTGAATGAGCGTGTCCTTATCCTCGCCGATACCCTTGAGGGTAACAATGGTCGTCTCACCTGCCTCCTTCCAGACATGCTGGAGCCTTCGGGCGTCTACGGAAATCGAGGTCGCCTCCTGTTTGGGACCGTAGAAGACAGCCGGTACAACGCCACGCTTCCGCAATACATCTGCGGAATCTGCTTCTGCGCGGGCATGCACTTCTAATGTCAACATGCGCGCGAGTATACCCCATCGGGTCGGGAATATCAATACTCCGCGTGCTACAATGGGGCGCCGCGTTCAAAGGACGTGACGCGGCATTCGGATCAGCAGATCCGAAACTTGGTAATTTCGAAAAATCACATGAAATACGACTTCGTGGCACTTGGGGATATTACGACCGATGCGTTTATCAGGCTGAAAGATGCGCAGGTGCATTGCAGGATCGACAATACCGCGTGCGAGCTATGCGTGCGGTTCGGTGACAAGGTACCGTACGAGGAAGTGACGGAGGTTCGCGCCGTGGGCAACGCGGCGAATGCAGCCGTCTGCGCGCATCGTGTTGGTCTCACGTCCGCTTTCATCACGTGGATGGGTGACGATGAGAATGGTCAGCACTGCCTCGAACAGTTGCGAAAGCAGGGTGTCGCCGATGAATATGTGACTATAGAGAAGGGAAATAAAACCAACTACCACTACGTATTAATGTTCGGTCCCGAGCGCACTATTCTTATCAAGCATGAGAACTACGCCTATCATCTGCCCGCGAATCTCGAACCCCCGCGATACCTGTACTTCTCATCCATTTCCGAAACCGCGCGCGAATTCCACCATGAGGTTGCCGCCTTCGTGCGCGAACACCCGGAAACAAAATTGGTGTTCCAACCCGGCACGTTCCAAATAAAGCTCGGCGCCGAGGAACTCAGGGACCTGTATGCCGTTACTGAATTCTTCTTTTGCAACAAAGAGGAAGCGCAATCAATATTGAAGTCCGACGAAACGGACGTGAAAAAGCTTATGGAAGGTATTCGCGCGCTCGGGCCCAAGATCGTCGTCGTGACCGATGGACCAAAAGGTTCCAACATTTTGGACGAAAGTGGTGTGTGGCATATTCCGATGTACCCGGATCCCGCACCTCCCAAGAACCGCACCGGCGCGGGCGATGCAACTGCCTCAACGACCGTCGCGTACGTGGCGCTCGGGTTTGCGCCCCACGAGGCCCTCATGCGTGGACTCATCAATGCCGCTTCGGTGGTGCAAGGGATCGGCGCACAAACGAAACTGCTGACGAAAGACGAGATCGAAGAGTGGTACGCGAAGCGGCCCGCTGATTTCGTCGCTACGGCAATCTGACCTGCTCCTTGGCGAAATACGTCCGTAGTGCCTTCATGTTATCGCGCGTTTTTCGAGCGTATGGCCCGATGTTGCCGAATGATGCACACGATTCCACAAAATCTGGTTCGGCGTATTTATTTTTGTTGGCACGGTAGACCTCATACTGCTGCAGATAGACCTCAAATCCATTAATGGCATTCGCGGGAGAATGGTGCGCCGCCGCAATGAATTCTGTTACCAGATCCTTCGGCATGTCCGGCAGATGCTTCAAAAGATCTCGTGATCGGTTTTGGTTCAAGCGACGAACGAGGAGCGCGAGATTATGAACGGCAAAGAGATACGCTGCGCGATGATGATCGCCGCCGCGTAGCGCACCAATGGTCCGAGGAGTTTGCGGTTGCTTCGATACGCTGTCGATCAGCCGTGCGCCCTGTAGCCGGCCCGAGACAGGATCGACGAATACACCGGGGGTAAGCTGATAGAGTCCAAATGAGAACTCGGCATCACCCAATGCTGGCATACCCTCTTCGAGGTACTCGCGGCCTGCACTGCGCAAGAGCCAGTCGTATACCTCAATACCGACTACACTCTGGACACCCGTCGTCGGCATGATCTCGGTCAAACTGTATCCGAGCAAAGACATCGCGGTGATGCGTTTTTCGAGAGCCTCGACCAGACTGACCTGTTCTTTGTCGAGTGATTTAAAAGCGGGTAAAGACTGAATATTTTTCAGCGGGAGATCTGCACGTACTTTTTGTATAGACTTCCCGATCTCTCCCTGATATTGGAGAATGTTCATTTTTGTGGAGCGTTCCGGATCGTACGACGTGAATAATTTTTCTGCGGCAATGAGTGTTGAGGGCGGGTGCCCTTTGTGTCGCTCATGGATACGCTCCAATTTATACTTCCACATCCGGGCAAGCTGGGATCGAAAGTCGACCAATGCTTCGCGCGGAACAGGACCTTTGATACCGGTGTAACTCGTGAGGAGACCGCTGAATTTCCTCCCCGAAAGGCGGCCCGTGTCGTATTTTTTTGGTGAAGGCGTAACCTCGAGAAAACCCAGCGGACTATGTTCCGGTTTTTCAGTGCTCGGAACGGATCCGGTGACCTCTTCGGTTCCCTCTTTGGAAAGATGGGACGCTAGAGACGCTATACCCATGGCGGCAACGCCACCGAGGAATGCCCTGCGCGTTGTCTTTTTGCCCTCCAAGCTCATGCCGAGATTTTCCTACCCGCGGCTCTTTTCACTGCCTCGACGATGTGCGACACCCCCATGCCGTAGTGTTCGATCAATTCTTTCGGCGTGCCGGATTGCCCAAACATGTCGTGAACGCCGATGAATTCCATCGGCACTGGATACTCCCGCGCAAGAAGTTCCGCGATGGCCCCGCCAAGACCGCCGGTGGTCTGATGTTCCTCCACCGTAACGACAGCGCCAGCTGCGCGCGCGAGCGAAACAACCGTTTCTGTATCAAGCGGCTTTATCGTATGTACATTGGTGACCGTAACGTTGACACCCTGCCCTTCCAGCTCGCGCGCGGCCAAAAGTGCATTGTGAACGAGGGGGCCTGTGGCGAAGATCGCAACGGCTGGTGAGTCCGATCTCCATACGACATTCGCCTTCCCTATTTCGAACGGCGATTCGGCTGTTGTCATGATCGGCGTCTTTTCACGTCCGAAGCGCAGATACGCGGGCTTCGCAACTTTCGCGAGCGCGAGGGTGGCCTTGCGCCCTTCCTCGGCGTCACAGGGCGAAATGACGATCGTGTTTGGAAGCGCCCGCATAAGTGCGATGTCTTCGAGCGCTTGGTGGGTCGCGCCGTCGGGTCCCACCGAAACGCCGGCGTGCATGCCGCACACAATGACGGGAACATTATTGAGACAAATGGTCGTTCGTATCTGCTCCCAATTTCTTCCTGGTGAAAACGTCGCGTACGAGGTGATGAAGGCGATCTTGCCGTAGTTCGCCATGCCCGCGGCGACCGTGGCCATATTTTGCTCGGCAACGCCGACCTGCACAAAACGCTGTGGGAACGCTTTTTGAAAATGATGCGCCTGTGTGGATTCTGCAAGATCAGCGGTGAGAACCACGACGCGCTCGTCCGCCCTTCCCGCTTCAACGACACCCTTCCCGAATCCCTCGCGCGTCGAGGCCATATCGGGTGTGTCGAAAATATTCGCTGCAAGTTTTGCGTCGGGATGTATCATACGCGCAAAAGGTTGAGGCCCGTCTCCTCATCGGGGCCGCGCAGGAGCGGCTGCGTCACGAGCCAAAGGCAGAGTTCAAGCGTTACGGCGACTATCGCTGACCGGAGATGTCCTCCGATACATTCGAGCGTTTCATCGCACCGCGAAAGCACGGCGTGCGCGTGGATGAGCGGCCGCTCATTCAGTTCGGAAATATTACCGTCCATACTCGCGACTTCGAGCGGCCCCTCTTCCTTAAGAAATACATACTGACGGTTTTCAAGGTCGTAGTAACCGATCTCCACATCCTCGACCGCACCGACTGCCTGAAACTGCGCCCAGTGCACATCCTGCTCTTCGCAGAAACGCGTGAGCGTACTTATGAACTCCTCACCACGCGAGAATACGAGGAAAAAACCGTTGTGGATCTGTGTAAATTTCATACTATTGATACCCGCCCGACACCTTTCGATCGGATGCGCTCAGCGCGTTCAAGAATACTTCTTTTTGTTTGTCCGCCGGGATCTTGTCGGTGGGGCCCTTACCCGGCGGCGTGCCGTGCCAACGGTAATCACCTTCAATTTCTTTTATTCCCTTACCGGGGATCGTGTGCGCAAGAATGAGTGTCGGTTTTTCTTTGATCGCGCGCGCCTCAAAACATGCCGCGATGAATTGCGGGATGTTGTGCCCGTCCACTTCAATAACGTGCCAATTGAACGCTTCGTATTTGTCGCGCAGCGGCTCAAGTGGCATCACATCTTCGGTGTTACCATCGATCTGAATGTTGTTGCGATCCATGATAGCGGTCAGGTTGTTCAGCCGGTATTTTCCTGCGAACATCGCCCCCTCCCACGTATTTCCCTCCTCCTGCTCGCCATCGGACATCACACAAAAGACATGAAAATTTTTACCGTCCATGCGCGCGGCGTACGCATATCCAGACGCCTGCGAGAGGCCGCTCCCCAGCGGTCCCGAAGTCGTTTCCACGCCAGGAAGTTTTTCCCGCTCAGGATGCCCCTGCAGGCGTGAACCGAACTTACGCAAGGTGGAACATTCTTCTATCGGAAAGTAACCCGCATGCGCCATGGCGGCGTAGCGCACCGGCGTGATGTGTCCGTTGCTTAAAAAAAGTCGGTCGCGCTCTTCCCACTCAGGATTCTTGGGATCATGCTTCAATACGCGAAAATAGAGCGCCGTGAATATATCTGTCATTCCCAACGGCCCCGCAAGATGACCCGAGCCGGCGGTGGCGAGCATTTCGACTATCGTACGGCGGATCGCGTTTGCATACGCCCCAAGTTCTCGCACTTCTTCGTCGGTCAGTGGCTCCATCCGCCCATTATATCGCATCCGCCAACTGGCGGATCGCGATTGCTTTTAGATCTTCGTACGCTGCTTTTGGATCCGGTGCCTTTGATATCGCAGAGCCGATGCCAAAGCGCCTGGCTCCCGCGCGGACAAGGTCTGCGATGTTCGTTGCGGAAACGCCGCCATCAATAGCAATCGTAAGGTCAGGATATTTCGCGTGTAGTTCCTCGATACGCGGAAATATTCGCGGTTCGAACGGCGCGCCCTGCGCGCCGAGCTTTGCTATCGACATCAACTGCGCCACATCGCATTTCCCGATGGCCGGCTCCAGCTGAGACAGTGGCGTATCGATGAGGACCGCGAGGCCGACCTCCCCTGCTCCCGCCGCCTTCCACGCCGCGAACGCCTCCGTAACCGATGCGGCGCCGTCAAAAACCTCGACATGCCCGATGATCCGTCGGCATCCGGCACGAGCCAGAAGCTCGCCGATACGGAGCGGCTCATCGACCATCAAATGAACTTCATACCTGAGCGTATCCGCGCAGGGAAGCTGCTGCCCTCCTATCGCCATTCCCTCAAGCTCCTTCCACTGTTCGCCCAAATACGGCCACGAAAGCTCCGGAGCGAACATGCCATCATCGATATCGAGTTGCACTTGGTCCGAAAACCCTTCGAAAATGCGCGAACGCCGGGAAAGCTCCGCCATATCGGGCGGACACGTGTTCGTGGGTATGACCTCGATCATGAAAACTCACTACGGCCCTACTGTGTAGCCAACACCGGCAAGAGTGCTGTTCAGACCCGATGTACCCGTATTACAAGTGGAAGGCGGTGCGGTTCCCTCGTAGGCGGTGCCGATGCAATAGAATGTCCCCCCGGCCGTGGTCTTATATATGTAGTGGTATGCACCCCCCAGAGGATCTTCCGGAAGTACCCCGATATAGCCGCCGGTAACGAGCCCGCCCAACACATTCGCAACATTTTCCACCACGGTTGAGACGGGATATCCGGGACTTGCTTGTGAGTCATAGTACAGCTCGAGCGCGACCTGAAGCTGTTTGAGGTCTGAAAGACGTCGCGCGTCGCGGCCCTTTTTTCGGGCACCATTGAGAGAACTTAAGACAACGGACGAAAGGAGGCCGATGATCGAGATGACGACCAGGAGTTCTATAAGCGTGAATCCCCGATCCTTCGTTGAAGCACGTGCAAAGTTCATACAATATGGCGATCGGCGGACATTATGCTTCGGCAGAAATACTGGTGGGCGGGGGTGGCGGCAAACTCCCCCCGGACCCTCTGAGCGCAAAGAAGGTTCCTATGAGGGCGAGCACTGCAATCGCGATGAGTACGTATTGTGCCTCCTGCCGAGACGACACGAGGCCCCACGACATGAGTTTGCCGCTCAGGTCGAATCCCGCTGATCGCTCCGGAGGTGTGCCAAATTCTTCCCCCTGATTTTCGAAACGAACTTCGCCATCCATAGAATGAATTATATATGGTCCGAAAGGCCTGTACAGGGGGTGCGGAGGGGATATCTCAGCCGAGGGCATCAATGTCCCGAATGCGTCGTGCGTGCCGCTCTTCCCCGGAAAATGGTGTCGAAAGCCAATGCTGAACGGCGTCTTTTGCCTCATCGAGTGTCAGGAATCGAAGACTCAGACTGAGAGCGTTCGCATCATTATGTTCCCGCGTTGAGGCAAGCATGTCGAGCTGTTTTCCGCTCATATCGGTCTGTTGGCGATCCGTCGCGCCGTAATAGAGAGCGCAGCGAACTCCTTTAAAACGGTTTGCGACCATTGCCTCTCCCTGTCCCGAAGCACCGGCGACAATGGCACGACTGTCGAGACCTGACGCAACGTCTGCCGAAAGTTTGCGTGCCGCGGTCGCAATGATCCCAGGGTAGTCATCGGCGGGGTCGTTCACGAACGCTCCGCAATCTTCCACTTCGTACCCAAGATTTTTTACATGCTCAACCAACGCATTTTTCGTCTCAAAACCCGCGTGGTCGGCAGCAAAGTAAACTTTCATGCGCTAGATCTTTTTCGCAACTTCGGCAACGTGCTCGATAAGCGTGTGCGTGTACCCCATTTCGTTGTCGTACCATGCAAGGACTTTCACCAAGAGGCCGTCGACGACGCGGGTCATGCCGAGATCCGCTATTGCGCCGTACGGCAACCCCAAAATATCGGAAGAGACAAGGGGCTCATCGGTCACGGCAAAGACACGCTTCCAGCGGTCAGTGGCCGCAGCCTTTTTCATCGCCTCGTTCACTTCTTCGACCGTGGTCGGACGCGATGGTGTGAAGGTGATATCCACGATAGAGCCGGAGGGCACGGGCACACGCACCGCGATGCCATCGAATTTGCCTTTGAATTTCGGATAGACGAGCGCGGTCGCCTTGGCGGCGCCCGTCGAGGAGGGGCCGAGATTCTGCGCACCCGCGCGGCCGCGTCGGAAATCGTCGGGGGCCGTTCCATCAACGATACTTTGGGTCGCGGTGTAGGCATGCGTCGTGTTGAGGAGCGCGCGCTCGATCCCGATGGCCTCATCCAGTATCCCAATGAGCGGGCTCGCGCAGTTGGTCGTACATGATGCATTCGACGTAATGTCGCACGTGCCGAACTTTTCTTCATTTGCACCGATGAGGATGGTCTCGACGCCCTCACCTTTGCCGGGCGCCGTGATAACAACGCGTTTCGCGCCCGCATCAATGTGCGCGCGAGCTTTCGCGCCGTCCGTGAAAAATCCCGTTGATTCAACGACGATGTCGATGCCCATGTCGCGCCACGGCAGTTTCGCGGGGTCATTCTCTGCAAGCACGGGGATCGTTTTTCCGTCGACGACCAGCAAGTTGCCGCCAGCGGCAACAGAAAACTTGGCGCGACCATAGACCGTATCGTACTTCAAAAGGTACGCGAGATTTTCTGCGGATGAGAGGTCATTGATCGCAACGATCTCGAAGTCACTCCTGCCCTGAGCGGCGCGGGCAAATCCCCTCCCGATCCGACCGAAACCATTTATTGCTATCCGTACCATATTCATTCAGTAAAATTCGATCTTCTAAGTGTCCTGCCATTGTAGCGCACTTTTTCCTCCCTCCTGTGCAAAAAAGGACTTCCGATGTCCTTTTTTGATATACTCAAAATTAATGCCTCTCATCCACGCACTCAACCGCGGGACAGACAAGCGCGACATCTTTATGGACGACCATGACCGCATGCGTTTTTGCTATGGACTTTTTCTTTTTAACGACACGAGACACGTGGACATCGCTGCTCTCAAGACGAAAGGACTTCCGATGTCCTTTTTTGTGGAATCGACTCCCCCGCGCAAACGACTAGTTGATGTTCACGGGTGGTGCCTGATGACCAATCACTATCATTTATTGCTTTCCGAACGCACGGAGAGCGGAGTGAGCCGTTTCTTGCAGAAACTTAACATCGGGTACGCGAAATATTTTAACGACCGCCACAAGCGCGTCGGGACGTTATATCAAGGACGTACCAAGCAAGTACTTATTGAGTCTGACCGACAGTTCCTGCACATTCTTAACTACATTCATTTCAACCCGCTCGATTTCCTCAATGGATCCAAGGAATGGCGGGAGCGACGCATTTCAAATACGCAAAAAGCACTCGACCATTTGAACAAGTACCGGTGGAGCAGCTACGCAACCTATTGCGGCAAAGGAGACTTTCCCGCCATCACGACAACTGAGCTATTTGCCGACGTTTTCAAGGATTATAAGCGGGAGGTTGTGGGATATTTGCACGATATCGAGATCGAGAGTATCCAACTTGACGGCCTAAACCTTGAGTAAAAAGGACATCGGAAGTCCTTTTTTGGGTTGTTATGGGGTGGTGGATGTGTCGGTTGTAGGTGCTGGATCTGTGGTTGGCGCGGGTTCTGGTGCGGGCGCCGGAGCCGGATCCACTGTAGGCGCGGGGTCAACCGTGGCTGGGTCGGTTGTCCCTGTAGTTGTAGTGGTTGTGGTTGTGGTGTCTATAGTTGTGGTAGTAGGCGCAGGGTCGGTAGTCGGTGTTGGGTCTGTGGTTGTTGGATCAGTGGTGGAAGTGGTGGTGGTCGAATCCGTGGTCGTAGTGGCGGTCGACGTAGTAGTCGATGTTGGCTCCGGTGCGGGGGCGGGGTCTGGGGCGGGGGCAGGCGCGGGTGAGCTTGCCGTGGCAGTTTGTCCGGCCAAAAGCGCATCCAACTGACTCTTCGTCACGCATGTCTGCGCGCCACCCTCATCCGCAACACAAAGTTTCTTTGTCGTGACCTGATCCGCGCTAACGTTGACCGCAACCAACTCTTTCGTAAATATCTTTTCTATCCCATTCCCCGCATCCGCAAGCCACCCCATAACCCGCGCAAAGAGGTTGTTCCAGAAACTCGAGGCAAACGACTGCGATACCGGAGTCGAAGAGGCCGTAGTCGAGGCGATTGTTTCAAGATTAAGCGAGAGCTCCTGTATCGCCCCGGTGAGCACGGCGGTGAGCTTGCTGTAGTCGAGGCGCTCGTACCCTGCCGTGTCGGTGATGACGAGGTCGGTATTCGGGAAGAGCGACTTGACGTCCTGCGCGATGAAGCCGAGCGAGCTGGAGGTGCCGGTGTTGTACTCCCCGTTCCAAGTGAAGGTGACGGGGCGCAGCTGCTTCACGAGGCTGAGGGCGCCACCGAGGTCGGCGATGTTGTTCTTCAGCCGCACGTCGGAGATTGCGGACGTGTCGTCGGTACACACGTCGTCGGCGTTGAGGTCAAGGCAGACGGTCCCCTTTACGTCAAGGAGCGCGTCGGGGGTCG
>CAYIDD010000007.1:0-51741 GCA_964362175.1 uncultured Candidatus Saccharibacteria bacterium
CTACAACCAACTCCTTAACAGGGAGCTGCTCTACCATTGAGCTACCGCGGAATATGGAGCGATTATAGCCCTAAAAAATGTTTTTGCACGCGGGATATTGTTGGCTTCGCATCCGTTCCTATGGCATAAAGGGGGTGGAAACCGCTGCTGTTGGCGGCAAATAAGCGAGGTGAACAATGCGCAATTTCAAACCAATACCCAAAGAACCCGTGCAGCCCACTCCCCTGCTCCAAGACGACGAATGGGCACAGCTGAGGGCTGCCTTTGATGGAGATGGTATCGGGGACGATGCGTATAGGACGCTTCTCATCCGCCTTCAAGGCTTGAGAAACGCGCCCACTCCCGCCTCCGAGCTCTTCCAAGGCTGCAACGGAAACGTCAGCGACAACGGTCAAGGATGGATAAATTTCCGCCTCGGCCAGATGAGGCTGCCGTTCCATCTTGCGACGATAGGCACCTTCGGGCCGAGAGATCGCGGACGTCTGCTCGCGATGAAGCGGGTAAGAAAGTGACGTTGGCGACCAAGTTCCCGACCCAAGCCGCGGATCCATAGGATACGCGGCTTGCCTTTAGCCGCGGCCATGGACAACTTTTGAGCAAACTTTGGAAGTGTGCTCCCACGAGATATAGTTTGTAAGGACTGGACAGAGATCTGCTCGTCCAGCGCAACGGCAAAATGGCGAGGTGCAAATGTCTACAGACCACACGAGCACAAATACCCCGGCTCCACAGTCCACTTCTGATGATCCTGGGCCCAATATTTTTGTGGATTCGTTGAAAAAGCGGAGCTGCTCGGCCACCCACTCAAATTGGGGGCATCCACCGCTGCAGGACCCGGTATCGATCAGACGGCGCAGACGGAGGCAGCACGACCCGAATCGCCTCGACTGAGCACGTTCGGGCCTCCGAACACGTTCCATAAGCCCGCCGCCGCCAATGAGCCCGTCGCAACGCGCGCGGGCTCATCTTTTTTATGTCAGGTACACCATACACAACTATGTTCCGAAATGTTGCTCGCGATGACCGAGCATCTCCTGAAAGCGCGAATTCTTTTCAAGAATACAAGCCTCCTCTTCACACCATTCTGAATAAAAGCCCGGCCGTGTTTTGCTCTCCCGAAGAAATTCCGGCCACGCTATCCAACGTACCGCCTCAACCTCTTCCCCATTTGGCTTTGGTTCTTCTTTTGCAAATCCGACCAAGATCGGACAAATCTCATTTTCCATCACCCCATCACGCACGAAGGTGTAGCGGTACGGCGCGATCTCTTCAATATGTGTCGCGCTCATCCCAAGTTCATAGGCAAGTCGACGCTTCGCAGCATCAACATTTGACTCACCAAGGGTAGGATGCCCACACACGCTGTTCGACCAGACGAGCGGCCATGTCTTTTTCGTGCGACTTCTTTGTTGAAGGAGAAGCCGGCCAGCCAGATCGAAAAGAAAGAGGGAAAACCCGCGGTGGAGCGGCGTCGTCGCCCCGTGCACCAGCGCCTTTTGCATCGTGCCGAGCACGGCGTTGTTTTCGTCCACAAGCACCACTTCCTCTGTGGACACGGATGGCATAGGCATAAGGTTCCAATGGTACCATTTCTGCGCATAGCTGTTCATTGACCCTGCCCCTTGGAGACACTAAAATGTGACTTGGCTCTTTCGCAGCTTCACGCCCGATAAAGGAAAGGAAATTTTCCCCATGACGAAACGTCTACGAGCGGTAGCGCTTGTCGTCGCAAATCCCGTAGGCGAGATACTCGTCCTGCAGGAACGCGTGAGCAAGCCTCACATCGGCAAATACGCCGGAATGTGGTCCATCCCGATGGAAACCCGCGAATTCGGGAAGGACGACCTTGCGACACTCAAACAGCTCCACGAGCAAGAACTCGCGGGACTCCCCTCCATCCATATTCCAGGAAGGTACATCGGCGCGTACAGAGTGGTCCCCGGCGCGTGGGCACGCCTGTATGCGACGATGTCGTCGACCTACCACCTCCCATCTGTCTCTAACGATCAGATGGAGGTCGGGAACCATCAATGGGTATCGATCCAGGATGCCCTCAAGCTTTGGTTTCGGCAGGGTGCCTACGAGATGATACGAGATTATGCCGGAGGGATCGAAAACGTCCTTCGCCGACACTGCGCCGAAGCAAGAGTACAAAGATTCGTGCGGACATGAGTGCCTGCACGACAATACCGAGCGTATCTACCCTAGGGGAGATACGCTCGTTCGTTTTTATAACACGATCTCTGTCCCCCGCTTTTTCCGTGAGAGCACACCGGCGACGGCTCCGCGTGCGTTTCCGTTAAAAATGGTCACGGTCGTGCCGCGCATGTCGAGAAGTGCGCGAAGTTTGCCTAGCATTGCGCCCGTAACATCGGTGGGGGTAGCGCGCACGCGTTGCGTCCTGAGAAGATTTCTTACCGCAGCGCGATCCATCGATGACAATGGCCACTCGCCCACGCGCGGTGGGAATGTGGCATACACCCCATTAGTATCGCTCGCGAAGAAGAGGCGTGCCGGTTTGAATTTCTTTGCAAGCGCGACCGCGAGCCCGTCGGCGGATGCGATCGCGGTTTTCCCGAATTCGGAGAAAACAACATCTCCCCCAAGAAGGGGGATGCCGCCGTTTTTGAGAATGATTCTAAGTACCGAAAGATCGTTGAAGTGTAGACGACCTCGTCTCATGCACGTAAACGAGCTCGTTTGGAGGGGTACAACGGGAACACCGGCGTCGAGGAACGCTTTTGAGAGCAGGTTCCCAAGTTCGCGCACTGCGGACGTCGTATACCCTACCCCGACCAGGGTCTCCTTGCTGAGCGGTTGGCCCATCAGCTTGTAGCGGTACGCCAGCGGATGACCGAACGAGCCAGCACCATGCAAGAGGATAAGATGCAGGTTCGGATCTTTTGATCGAATACGCGCAACTTCACGGGCGATCTCCCGTATTCGACGAATGCGCAGTAGGGGCCGTCTTCCTTTTTTGTCGGTGATGATGCTGCCGCCGAGCTTTACTATAGAGATATTTCCCATCGTGATACTATCTCACAGTGATCGAACTTCGTGCAATCGTACGTGGCCGCGTGCAACTTGTTATGTTCCGGGATTTTACGCGGCGCACGGCACGTAAACTCGGTATCACGGGGTCTGTTTTCAACTGCCCCGACGGGGCAGTTGAGATCGTCGCACAGGGCGAAAGAGGCGCTCTCGAGACGTTGCTCAAAAAACTCCATCAGGGTTCACTGCTATCGCGCGTCGATTCGGTCGAGAGTGAGTGGCATGAACCTGTAAAAAGATTTGGGGATTTCAATATAATTTACTGATCGTTCTCTATGACCAAAGCGGAACATATTCCAACATGCATAGGGATCATCCTCGACGGCAACCGTCGGTGGGCGAAAGAGAACGGGCTCCCCGCATTTGAAGGTCATCGGCGGGGAATGGACAATGTGGGGCCTATCGCGCGCGCCGCGCGCGACACGGGTATTGAGCACATGATCGTGTACGCTTTCTCAACGGAGAATTGGGAACGGTCGAGTGAAGAGGTCTCGTACCTCATGAATATTTTCGAATCGATGGCACGCGAACGTCTGACAGAGCTCGTGGATGAAGGAATTGCCGTTCGTTTTGTGGGACAGAGAGAGCGTTTTTCGGACACCCTCCAGAGCGCGATGCGGGAGGCCGAAGAAAAAAGCCCGGAGCACCCGAAACTCACATTATGGATATGTGTGTCATACGGCGGTAAAGCGGATATCGTGCAGGCCGCGCAAGCCGCTGTGCAGGGCGGCGCGGAGCTCACCGAGGCATCCGTTGCCGAACACCTCTGGACTGCGGGAATGCCTGATCCCGATCTCATCATTCGAACGGGGGGTGAGCAGCGGATCTCCAATTTTCTCCTGTGGCAAAGCGCGTATAGCGAATTATTTTTCGTGAAGAAATACTGGCCCGCATTTACCAAAGCTGATCTTGAAATGACCCTTAACGAGTACGCCACGCGTGAGCGGCGCATTGGAAAGTGAAATTGTCTCCCCTTTCAATTTTCCACGCCCCACATTGATTTCAGCGTGGACAAGCCACAAAACCCGCCTTTCGGCGGGTCTTTGGTATGAACGATTTTCCGTAGGATCTACTTAAGATGCCCCGAAACGAGTTTGGTCATCTCAAACATCGTTACCTCGCCCTTTCCGCCGAAGATCGGCTTAAGCTTGTCATCCGCCAGTATATTGCGCTTGTTCTTGGGATTCTGGAGGTCGTGCTTCTTGATATACACCCATATCTGCTTAACGACCTCGCCCCGCGACATCGGGCCCTTCCCGACGACCGCCTCAAGATCAGCGGATAGATTCATCGGTCTTAGTAATGCTGGATTTGCTTTTCTAACCATAAATGATCGATTACTAGTATGAGTTCAAGTATACTGCCCCCGATAAATAGCGCCACTACCCCCCTGCGCACAACGCCCGCGGGCCGCTTTCTGCGGCCCGCAATGGGAAAAAACTTTGCCTACATCATCATTGCCCCGCCAGAGCCGCACTGCCTGCAGTTCTTCTTGTGCGAGATGATCTCGTATACGCCGGCAGCTCCCACGAGGACATAGACGAGGTTCTCAACCGTCGGCCATGAGCCGAGGATCGCACCAACGACGTTCCAACTGCCTCCCATAAGGCCCCCAAGACCCATGAGGCCCCAGTTCAAAGCTCCTACGATGATGAGGATCCAGCTTACCAGGTGCAAATTTTTCATATTTCGAAGAGAACGAAGAGAAGTTGACTAGTAAACTCGACCCTCGCCTGCCAGCAAGCACAGACTTTGCTTATACCCCCACAGTATGGACCTGCGGATTAAACGCGCCAGTCGGTTATCCACCTCTCCTTCCGAGCTGAAACAGGGCCCAAAAACGGCTAAGTTCCGTTCTTGCGTACCTCCGCTTCGTATACCCTCTTCCGCAATTCGGTCGTCGAGTATCCGTGATCGCGGGAGTTGAAATACAGCGGCATTGGCAGCTCGCGCCCGGTGAACAGCCTGTCCTTGTATTCGGCACCCAGTATCCGGATATCTATATTGAGATTGTTCTCTTTGAGCAGCGCCAGCAGATCGGCTTCCGTGTTATAGACAACGATCTCGTCGATATATTTGATGCCTTTGAGGATTATTGTGCGTTCTTCGATAGACATTATCGGCTTGTTCTTGGTATCGGGTCTGTCGAGTGTCGGGTCGGAGTGCAGCGCGACAATGAGATAGTCACAGACGGTCTTTGCCTCTTTGAACATGAGCATGTGTCCGGCATGGCACAGATCGAACGCGCCTGCCGTAAATCCGACTTTTTTTCCATCGCGCATTGCCGACCAGCATACCACAAAAATACCACGCCTTGTGTTAGAATGGCCCCATGAAAACCGCGCTTCTCGCATCGTATGAGAAAGACGATGCACTGCTGCGGCTGGGGCGGCTTCTTACCGAGAACGGGTGGTCGCTCTTGGGTTCTGCGGGCACGGCAAAATACTTGAGTGAAAATAGCGTGGCTTGCCGCGATGTCGCTGAAATAGTCGGTCCCCCTATTCTCGGACATCGTGTGGTTACCCTCTCCCGCGAGCTGCACGCGGGCCTGCTCGCGACCGATACAGACGCGACCGAACTTGAAAAGCTGGGCGTTCCTCGCATCGACCTCGTGTACGTAACGCTGTACCCGCTCGAAAAGACCATCGCCGAAAATGCCGCACCCGAACAAGTACTCGAAAAAACAGACATCGGCGGTCCGACTCTTTTGCGCTCCGCGGCCAAAGGCCGCCGCATAGCCCTTTCCTCCCCCGCGCAGTTCGACGAATTTGAAAAACATCTTGCGAGCGGAACATTCGACGAAAAGTATCTGGTTTCACTCGCCGCCGCCGCCGAGCGGCGTGTAGCTGACTACGTGGATGCGTCGGCAAAATATTGGGAGAGTAAAGTAGCCTAGAGAACATGCTGAAACACTTCTTTTTCGATCTCGACAATACCCTTACGCCGAGTAAGTCGCTTATCGAGCTGGAACACGTTCCCGTCCTGAAAAGACTGAGCGAGCGCGCCGACGTCATCGTCGTGTCCGGTCATGGCGAAAAAGATATCCGGAAACATTTGCGTCCGGAGCTCGCAGACAGCTATCATATTCTCGGGCAAAACGGCAACTTCGCGGAAACGCGGGACAGCAGGATGCTTTGGAATCGTTCACTTTCCAAAGAACAAAAGGATGCGATATTCGCGTTCATAGCAAAAGCCCGCGCACATCTGAACTACAAGGTCAGTGACGAGAACGATATAGTCGAAGATCGGGACTCACAAATAGCATTTTCGCTCATCGGACACCACGAGAAGAAAGCCGTAAAAGACGCGTTCGATCCCGACCATGCGAAACGTCGCAAACTGCTTGAGGACCTTGTCGATGACGTGAAGATGCTCGAAAAAGTGAACGTGGAAATCCGCATCGGCGGAACCACGAATCTGGACATTTTCGAACTCGGAAAGAATAAGGGCTACAACGTGGCGGCATTCATCGAGGCGATGCGCTGGGACAAGAACGATTGCATATATCTCGGTGATTCGCTGTTCCCCGGCGGTAACGATGAAACGGTGATCGGTGTCATACCGACGAAAGCGGTAGTCGATTACCGCGAGACGTATTCCTATCTCAGGGAAATTCTGGTATCTTTGTAGCTTCATGGCAGATCCGGCACTTTCAATAAAGAACCTCACCAAAACCTACAGCAGCGGCACGGTGGCGCTCAGGGGTGTCTCGCTCGAAATACCACAAGGTGACTTTTTTGCGTTGCTTGGCCCCAACGGCGCCGGAAAAACGACTATCATCGGCATCACGACCGGACTAGTCAACAAAACGGGGGGAACGGTATCGGTCTTCGGGCATGACATAGATAAAGAGACAGAGCTTGCGAAGATACAAATAGGGCTTGTGGGGCAGGAGGTCAATTTCAATCCATTCGAGAAGACGCTCAACATCGTGGTCAATCAGGCGGGCTACTACGGCATCCCCCGCTCGGTCGCAATTCCCCGTGCTAAAAAGCTCCTCACCGACCTCGGCCTCGCGGATAAGATGGAGCAGAACGCCATGACGCTCTCCGGCGGCATGAAGCGGCGGCTCATGATCGCCCGCGCGCTTGTCAACGAGCCAAAATTCCTCATTCTCGACGAACCGACTGCGGGTGTCGATGTGGAACTCCGCCGCGGCATGTGGGATTACCTCACTGGATTGAGTGCCTCCGGACTTACCATCCTCCTCACCACCCACTACCTCGAAGAGGCGGAGCAGTTGTGTAAGCATGTCGCCATCATCAATAAGGGCGAGATCGTTGAACAAGGTTCGATGGAAGGAGTACTCGCCAAACATCACGACGCGGAAGCAGGTAAGGGTGACTATCGCGGAGGTCGGCTTGAGGAGGTATTCCTCAAACTCACGAGCGAAAAATAGTATGACACCCTTCCAACTCTGGATATCTTTCTACACAATGCTCCGCAAGGACATTGTCCGCATGCTCCGGATCTGGGTGCAGACGTTCCTGCCGAGCGTCATTACATCTGCCCTCTACTTCCTTATCTTTGGCGCCGTCTTGGGCTCACGCATCGGGTCCATGCAGGGAGTGGACTACATGTCGTTCGTGGTTCCCGGCCTTGTAATGCTCGCTATTGTGACCAATGCATACTCAAATACCTCCTTCACATTCTTCCAATCAAAATTCTTTTTCCGTGGCATCGACGAGATACTCGTCTCCCCTACGCCGCCATGGCTTCTCATAGCCGGCTTTATATCGGGCGGTATCGTACGCGGCACTCTTGTGGGCACACTGGTACTTCTCATTTCGCTCTTCTTCACCAGCCTCAAGCTTTCGCTCTTTGGTGCGGGGGTCATCTTCATCTTTGCGGTCCTCACAGCGCTCGTTTTTGCCCTCGCCGGCCTCGTGAATGGCGTCTACGCCAAATCCCTCGACGGTATCAACATCGTACCCACCTTCGTCTTGACCCCGCTCGTATATCTCGGCGGCGTCTTCTACTCCGTTCACTCACTACCCGCGTGGGCGCAAGGCTTCACCTATATCAACCCGATCTTCTATCTCATCAACGGCTTTCGGTATGGTTTTCTCGGCATCGCCGATATCGCACTCTGGATTTCCTTTGCCGTACTCTTTGCGATGATAGCCGCCCTGATCGGCATCAATTGGTACCTCATCCGCACGGGACTCGGACTTAAACAGTAACTACGAGTTTGCTATCTCAACAGCAAGCCCGATATAATTCTCCGGCCGAAGCGCTTTCAGGTGTTTCTTCACTTCGTCAGAGACGGTTAGCGAATCGATGAACGCGGCAAAATCATCGAGCGTCACCTTTTTTTTGCCGCGCGTGAGCTCCTTCAACTTTTCGTATGGGACCTCGACTCCTTCGCGACGCAGTACCGTCTGCATCGCTTCGGCAAGAACCTCCGGATGCGCATCAAGTGCGGCTTTGAGCGCCTCCGTGTTCACGGTGATTTTTCCAAGACCCCGTAGAAGGGAGTGGTAGCCAACGAGCGCGTGCCCAAAAGCGGTCCCGAACGCGCGCTCGACGGTCGAATCCGAGAGGTCGCGTTGCAATCGCGATATGGGGAGCTTGCGTGAAAAGTGCTCAAAAAGTGCGTTCGCAACGCCGAAATTTCCTTCTGCGTTCTCAAAATCTATCGGATTTACTTTGTGCGGCATCGCCGACGAGCCGATCTCTCCCTCTTTCGGCTTTTGCGTCACCCATCCATCGCTGATGTAACGCCACATGTCCTGCGAGAGGTCCGTGAGGATCGTATCGATGCGGCGGAGATTGTCGAACAGTTCCGCGTATGTATCGTGTGGTTCGATCTGGGTCGTTGTCGGATTCAATTCCAGAGCGATTTTGTAACCTGCGTTGAGATGGGCGATGAGTTTCTGTGCGAACGCCCGCCAATCAACATCCGGCAGCGCAGCTATGTGGGCATTAAAATTGCCGGTAGCTCCCCCGAACTTCACGAGAATGACGCGGCTGCGAAGCTGCTTCGCTTGCCGCGTGAGCCGTGCCTCGAACACGCGCATTTCCTTGCCAAATGTCGTGGGTGTCGCGGATTGTCCGTGGGTACGGGCAAGCATCGGCGTTGCCGCGTGCTCTTTTGCGAGTGCGAGGAGCGTGCGCGCGATCTCATCGAGCGCCGGTATCATGACCATTTGCAAAGCGGAGCGCAACATCATTCCGTAGGCGATGCTGTTCACGTCTTCAGACGTTAGCCCGAAATGCACCCACTCGGCGACATCTTTCAAAGATCCTCCCGCGAGTTTCTTCTTGATGTAATACTCAACAGCTTTCATGTCGTGATTGGTCGCGGGAATGCCGTCATACCCCTCCCCCTCTATCTTTTTTACTATCTGTGCGTCTTCGGTCGGGAGAAGCGGCAACTGTTGCAATAAGACCCTTTCCTCTTTGGTGAGCGCACGCATGACTCCTGCTTCGGAGAGCGCCGCCAGATATTCGCACTCGACGAGGAGACGCGCGCGGATCAGTCCATACTCGCTGAACTGTTCACCAAGTTCCGCCCCTATCGAGCGATATCGTCCGTCTATCGGATTAACTGCGGTGAGAGGTTCAAGCGGCATAGGGTTTTAAATTACGCTCCATACGCGGGACGACGGGAGTTTCGCCGGAAACAAACTTCCCTCCTGTGATCTGTTCATACATCTGAATATAGCGGCGCGAGAGCTCTTCCACAAGCTCCAAGGGTGCTTCTGGCAGCACGGCATCCTTGTATGGATCGCAATTATTCTTGAACCACAGTCGCAAAAATTCCTTATCAAAGCTTTTCGGCTCTTCACCTTTTGCCATTCCGTCTTCGTACCCCTCTATCTGCCAGTAGCGCGAAGAATCGGGAGTGTGTATCTCATCGATGAGCACGAGCCGACCATTCTCATCAGTGCCGAACTCATACTTGGTATCGACGAGGATCAAGCCCCGCTTTGCGGCGATTTCCTGTCCACGCAGAAAGAGTGCGGTCGCGGTTTGTTGTACCTTTTGGAATAGCTCGGCGGTGACGAGCCCTTCCGCGATCATCTGTTCCGGTGTGATGGCACGATCGTGCGCGTCTTCCTTCGTCGTCGGATCAAACACGGGATGCGGAAGCTTTTGATTCTTTTTCATGCCGTCCGGAAGCTTGAGATCGCCGAAATCTCGCTTTCCGGCGGAGTATCGGGTCCAGATAGAGGTATCGGTAACTCCGGTGAGGTACCCGCGCATCACCGCCTCGACGGGGACCAATTTCATCTTTTTTCCGACAGTGACGTTCGGATCGGGTACTGCGAGCACGTGATTCGGCACAATATCCTTTGTTTGCTCGAACCACCACGCGCTTACCTGATTCAACACTTGCCCCTTCCATGGGATATGCGCGATGATACGGTCAAAAGAGGAGTGGCGATCCGTTGTGATCAAGATGAGCCTATCGGGCTGTTCATAAATATCACGCACTTTGCCGACCTTCTTTTTGCCGAGGAAATCAAAATTGGTTTCTTTGAGTACGTCCATAATCATTCCCATTGCAGTTCGCCGGTGAAATCCACCTGTTTCGAACCTTCCGTGATGACCCCGATCGGATAGGCAGCGATAGTAAATTGCCTGAGGTGTGCGATCGCCTCGTCGGCAAACGCAGGTCTAACCACGACCGTCATGCCGACACCCATGTTGAATGTTCGCAGCATATCGGCGTTCTGCAGACCGCCGAACTTTCGAAGCGTCTTAAATATCGGCAGTATCCGGATCTTTGAGAGATCGACCTCGGCGTTCAGTGCCTCGGGCAATATTCTGTTCAGATTCTCTTTTATCCCGCCGCCTGTAATGTGTGCCAAGCCGGCCAACTCTTTCCTCCCGAACAGATCTTTTACACAGTTGTAGTAGCCGCGATGCGGCGTGAGAATGTTTTTGATGAACGACCGGCCCTCAACCTGCTCATTGAGAATTTCCGGCGCTTCCTCCATGATCTTGCGTATGAGCGAAAATCCGTTGGTGTGCACGCCATTCGACGAGAGCGCGAGCACGGTGTCACCCGCCTCGATCTTCGAGCCGTCGATGATGTTCTCTTTGTCGACAACACCGACGATGCTTGCGGTAAGGATGTAGGTCCCCGCCTCGACGACTCCCGGTTGCTCGGAGGTCTCACCACCGGTGAGGACGCAATTGTTCTCCTTGCATGCGGCAGAAAGCGCCGAGACGATACGAAGAATGGTCTTTTTTTCCATTTTTCCGCACACGATGCAATCTTGCACCGAAAGCGGCTTCGCGCCCATCACGATAGCATCGTTCACGAGATGGTTGACGAGGTCGTAACAGATCGTTTCGACGCTGTCATTCTGCAGCGCGAGTTTTTGTTTGGTACCGGGCTCTTCCGTCTTGAGGACGAGCACCGGATGTTTGTATTCGGGGAACGAGCCGTCGAAAAGCGTCGCGAAGGCTCCGATCTTGTTGAGCACTCTCGCGTTGTCGCTCTCGAGCGACTTCGCCATCTCGCGCTTCGTCTCGTTGGCAGTATCTATATTGACTCCGGAAACAGCATACGAGAGTTTTTTCTTCATATGAGACCATGCTCCTCAAGATATTTCTTGAATCCCCTTTCCTGCAACTCTTGCTCTTTTGCCCCAACATCCTTTGTCATTTTTTCTTTATACGCAACCACCCTGGCGCGTATCTCCATATCCCCCGCTCCTATTATTTGTGCGGCGAGAATACCCGCGTTCTTTGCGCCATTGATGGCGACGGTCGCTACGGGGATCCCCGGCGGCATCTGGACCGTGGAAAAGAGTGCGTCCACGCCGCTCGTGGCTTTGTTCATGATGGGTACGCCGATGACGGGGAGTGCCGTGTGTGCAGCCACAACACCCGCCAAATGCGCGGCGCCTCCGGCGCCGCAGATAAATACTTTGTACCCGCTCACCTCGCTATTTTTGACATATTCGACAACCGCTTCGGGTGTGCGATGTGCGGAGAGCGTATGTACCTCCGAGCCGATGCCGAACTCTTCGAGAACCTTCGCTGCATCCTGCATGACCGGTAGATCCGAGTCCGAACCCATAATGATGCCGACAAGTGGTTTGTTCATATGAAGTAGTTTACCGCATTTCTAAATAATTGAAGTCCCGGTCCCTCTTGTGGCAGGGCTTTCCCCTGCCGCACATACTCTTCGCGCAAGTGGGTCCAATGCGGCAGCTGGGTGAAGCGAACCGCGCGTTCCGGATGCGGCATGAGGCCCAAAACGCGACCGTTATGCGAGGTGACACCGGCGATATTTTCGAGCGAGCCGTTGGGATTGGCCGGCATATTGAAATGCTTTGCCGTTTCACCCTCCACGTATGTGAGCGCCGTCGCCCCGTCTTTTTTCAATTGGGCAAGCGTCTCGGGCGGCGCAAAATAGTTACCTTCACCGTGCGCTATCGGTATTGAAAGTGTCTTGATACCTTTGAGCCACGGACTCTCACCCGTCACCTCTAGGTCCACCCAGCGGCATAGGTAGCGCCCGGAATTGTTGGTCAGGAGCGCTCCGGGCACAAAACCGGCTGTCGTGATTATCTGAAAACCATTGCAGATGCCTATCATCAGCGTGTCACGCTCAAGGAATTCCTCGATAGCTTCACCGAGATGTTGTTTGAGGCGGTTGCCGTATGCTTTACCGGAGCCCGTGTCGTCGCCGTATGAGAACCCCCCGGGCATGACCAATATCTGCGCTTTCTTCAGTAGAGCGGGCTTCGCGATGAGGTCGTTGATGTGAACGATATCAGCGGTTGCGCCGACAGATTCAAATGCAAACTTCGTCTCGTCCTCTGTATTGAGGCCGTATCCCGAGAAAATTATGACGTGTGGTTTCTTTTTCATAACTACCAATGCTTGAAAAACGAGCGGTACGCTTCAGTAAGTTCCTCTAGAGAAAGTTCGACCTTCGACTCCGGAAGCGCGATAGAAACCGACGCTTCCTGAACGACTTCTCCGATATTTGAGAGCGCAACGCCTTTCATGATTTTCTCGAATTCTTTTTGAGCGCTCCGGGTAACTGAGACAAGCAGGCGACCTTGTGATTCAGAAAAGAGAATCAGGTCGGCTCTGTTCGCGTCACCCGGTAATGCAGTGAGGTCTGACCTCACTGCAAGTTGTCCGGCGACAGCGGACTTGGCAAGTGCGACACCAAGTCCACCGCGACCAACGCCGATCGCCGAAGCGACCAAACCTTTTTGTATCGCTTTTGAAACTGCGTCGTAGATCCTCGCATTCTTTTTTACATCAACCTGCGGGACACTTCCATTGATGGACATCGGATGTCCATCAGCGATCAATTGGTATTCGGATGCTCCGAGCTCATCATTCGTCTCACCGATCACATAGATCAAATCTCCAACGCGCTTAAAGTCGATGGTCATGGCTTTCTCCACGTCAGGGATCACGCCGATCGCGGACACCAGGAGGGTGGGCAGTGCCGCGATATGGACCGCCTCACCGGTTTCCTTGTATCCGCGAAAATCATTGAACATCGAATCTTTACCCGAAATAAACGGCGTGCCGTACGCGACCGCGACGTCGTAACACGCTTTCGCAGCCTGCTTTAGCTCAAAGAGGCGCTCGGGTTTTTCCGAAGAGGACCAGCAGAAGTTGTCGAGAATTGCCAGATGTTCGCGTGTTGCACCGGCCGCAATTGCGTTGCGGACAGATGTATCAATGGCGGCAGCTGCCATCGCGTATGTATCAACGGTCGAATACCAAGGCGTATATCCGTGTGAGAGAACAACGCCTTTGTCAGAATCTGGAACGGGTTTGATGACAGCAGCGTCAGCATTAACTCGCCCTCTCCCTTGCAGGGGTTTTGTGACAGACGTGCCCTGCACTTCGTGGTCGTATTGCTGCGAAACAAATGAGATCGAGCCGACATTCGGCCCCGAAAGCATGCGCAAAAGCGCCTGTACGGGTTCTTCAGAAACAGCCGGAGGCGCGGATGCGATACGCTTCGGTACAGCGCTTTTCTGTAGCTCTATGGGGCGACCATCATGGAGAAAATCGAGAGAGATATCCAAAATGGATTTCTTATTGTGACGAACAATGCACCGCTTCGACTTCGTGAATTCGCCGATGCAAGTTGCCTCGACGTCGTGTCTGTCGCATATTTTTTTGAATGCTACCCACTTTGCCTTTGGCACCGCGAGCGTCATGCGCTCCTGTGATTCCGAGAGCCATATCTGCCACGGCGCGAGACCCGGATATTTGAGAGGGATCTTTTCGATATCAACGACTGCCCCGCCACTTTCGCGCGCCATCTCACCTACCGAACCAGAAAGGCCGCCCGCGCCGTCGTCCGTGATGCTGGAGTACAGGCCCTGATCACGCGCTTCGCGAATGAGCGCATCGGAGAGTTTTTTCTGCGTAATGGGATCGCCGATCTGCACCGCAGTGGCAGGAGAACCGCTCGAAAGCGACTCGGAGGAGAATGTTGCCCCGTGGATACCATCGAGACCGACGCGCCCGCCGAGCATCACGATGTGATCGTTCGCCTTCGCTTTCTTCTCGTAAAGTTTGCGTCCTTTGTTTTTCCTTGGGATGAGACCGACGGTCCCGCCAAAAACGAGCGGCTTGCCACGATAGCTCGGGTCAACCGCGATGAATCCAAGCGGAGTCGGGATGCCGCTTTGGTTCCCGCCGGCATTAATGCCGTGTACAACGCCCTCAAGAATGCGTCGTGCGGGTAGGAGCGGCTGGGTCTTCGCGATGTCTCGATACAGCTCGGTTGTATCGTTCGGGTCGGCGACGCAAAATCCATACACATTGGCAATAGGCCGCGCGCCAAGCCCGAACCCGAGACAATCACGATTGACGCCGACGATGGCCGTCACCGAGCCGCCGAACGGGTCGAGTCCGGACGGAGAATTGTGCGTCTCCACTTTGTGCGTAACAAGATATTTCTCATCAAACGCGATGGCACCGGAATTGTCCTTGAACACCGAAACGCAGAAATCCTTTTTCCCTTTTTGCTTTCGTATTCTTTCGGTCGCACCTTTGATATAGCGTTTATAGATTCCCTCTTTTACCTCATCGAGTGGGTCGGCGAATATTGTGTGTTTACAGTGCTCCGACCACGCTTGCGCAAGTGCCTCAAGTTCGATATCTGTCGGATTCCTCTTTTGCTTCTTAAAATGATCGCGTATGACTTTCAACTGCTTTAGTGAGAGCGCCAGCGGTCCACGACGAGATCCGTCCGTATGTGCGATACCTTCTTTGCCGATGCGGGACAACTCCTCATCATTGACATTAAGATCGACCTCGTCAGTCGCGGTGTGCTCATGCAATTCAACGCGGGGAACGATGAGGGGAAAATCAGCGCCGGCAGGATACACGCTCGCCCGTTCGATGAGGGGATTGTGTAGCTCTCGTGCCATCGCCTGCGTTTCAGACCCCGAAACACCCCCCGAGAGAAAAAGAAAATAGGATGTGTACACTCCCCCGCCTTCTAACGAGCGACCAAGGCAATCTTCGATAGTCTCGCGCGCCGTATGCCCCACATTATCCGTGACGCCGGCAAGATAGCCGATCTCGATGGCGTATGAAAAATCTCCCTGTGAGGGAGGGCCGCCGATCGAATATATCTCTGTAACAGGATGCGTGAGACGCTGGGCCACCCGTTCGATCTCGGAGGCTGAAAGCGCGGCGTCGATCGTGTAGGCCTGTACGTAAGAAGCGCCCGTGAGAGCGCTTTGCGGAAAGAGGTTTTTCAGCGTTCGGAGGAGACTTTCGGCGCGCGCGTCTTCTATGTTTGAGGAGACGGCTATCCGATGTATCATGCACCATAATACTACTATTGACATAAAACGTCAAGTGTTCCCTGTTATTGATGAACAAACCTTTCCTAAATATGTTCCTACCACTATGAAGAAAAAGACCGAGAGCCTGGTCCTTGCGAGGATGCTCCAGCGCCTTGCCCCGAAGGTCGGGGCCACGGTCGTACTTGAGCCCGAATGGGGCATCGCCGGTCAGATACATTATCCCGGTCGGAGAGGTAAGAAACCTTCAAATCGGTATTTCCGTTACAACACCCTCGACCTTAATCCGGTCGGCGCCGCTGATATTTCCAAAGATAAAGATTATGCGAGTTTTTTTATGGAAAGAATGGGTTATCCCACGATCGAGGGACGCACTTTTTTTTCGGATGAGTGGTGCAAAGCCATCGACTCTCCGAGAGACATCACCGCGGGGTACCGCTATGCGAGAAAACTCGGTTTTCCCGTTATTGTGAAACCCAATAGCGGCAGTCAAGGTGTCGGTGTCTTCCTTGCCCACAACAGGCGCGAGCTTTACCGTGCGATGCGATTCGTCTTCATTCGCGATCGTGTAGCCCTGGTACAGAGAGTCGTACGTGGAAAAGATTACCGCATCGTCGTTCTCGACAACAAAGTCATCTCCGCCTATGAACGGATCCCCCTCAACGTCGTCGGCGACGGTATTTCGAGCATTCGTTCCCTGCTGCGAGAAAAACAGAAGAGTTTTCAAGCATCGTCGCGCGACACGCGTATACGGCTCGACGACATTCGCATCGCGCACAAGCTTGGTCATCAGGAACTCGCGCTTCGCTCGGTGCCTGCGCGCGGGTACCGAGTATTCCTTCTTGATAATGCCAATCTCTCATCCGGCGGCGATGCCCTCGACGTAACAAAACCAATCCACCCCGAGTTCAAAAAAATCGCGATACGCCTTACCCGCGACATGGGCCTGCGCCTGTGCGGTGTCGATCTCATGGTGGAGGGCGACATTCGCCAAAAACCCGGCATATATTGGGTGCTTGAGATCAACGCCGCTCCCGGATTGGACCACTACGTAAAAGGCGGCAAGGCACAGCAGAAAATCGTGGAAAATTTGTATCTTAAGGTATTGAAAAGTATGGCTCGCTGAAAGCGAACGGGGCGGACACATGTCATGTGCCGCCCCGGTCAGGGACCCACTCGGGATCGTTGGGGAACAAAGCGAGAAATTCGTCGACCGAACGCTCGAAGTGAATCGTCGGGTCGATGGGATGGTTGAACCGAAGCCTTGTGTGCCCCTTGAGAGGACTTTTTGGCTTCTTGCGTTCAGAGCGAAATTCCACCCTGCAGTAGTAGCAGGACACCGTCACGCCGAAATCAGTGCCGGTCATCTCGTCGGGCTGATGGGGCGCAGTGACCACCATCCCGATAATCTCCTCGCATTGCATCCGTGTCGCCGCCCAGATGCTTTCCATTTCGGCACAGTAATCACCATTACGGTGGCGTCTCTTGCCTCCGTGTGGCTTGAAGTTCGCGCCGGCGAGAATGACAGGCTCGTGGTGCCTACCCCACGCCAACGACACCGCCCCCACGTCGAACTTTCGGTGCGACTTCGATTGCTTACGCATTTGCTGCGAAAGATTGTCGAGAACCGAAAGACTACGATTCCATCGCTGCTCCGACTTAGCGCGTCGTTCGGCGACTCTGTTTCGAGCTTTTTGACGTCTAGTCACTGTGCAACTCCCTACCAATATTCAGACCTCCTCCAACATATCCTCGTGTCCCTTGACTGTCAAGCTTTTAATCGTATAATCCGCAGTGGTGCGGAAGAGCTGCAGCCGCTCTACACAATGGAAATGCAGCGGAAAATAGGAGTGTAAACAATGAACTTGCGACTAATTGGATCCCGAAAGAGGATCCGAGGGGTTACGGTCATGTGCGGCCGCGAGACGGGAAATGACCCCGCTTTCGCAAAAGCGGCTCACGATCTTGGCCAGACCCTCGCCGAGGATGAGGATGGCATCATCGGATACTTCGGCGGTGGTCAGTTCGGCCTGATGGGCCAGTTCGCCACCGGCATGATTGGTCACAACGGAAAGGTGGTTGGCATCTTGCCGCACTTCCTGAAGGAGGTCGAGAAGCCGCTCGACTGCATCGAAGTCATCTGGGTCGACGACTTCCCGCAGCGTCTCGCTCACTTCAGGGATTCTGGCAAGGTGGATGCGATCGTGAGCCTGCCTGGCGGCGTCGGTACCGACGCTGAGCACATGGAATTTGCGACGCGTGACAAGCACGATCAACTCGGTTTGCCGAACATCCTGGTCAATGTCGAGGGATTTTTCGACTACCGTATCCTCGACCTCCGGCGGCGAGCTGAAAAAGGCTTCCTGTGGGAGAAGCCCGCAAACCGCCTTTTCGTGGCAGACTCAGTTCACGATGTACTGCCCATGATCCGGTCGTTCTACGCGAACGAACCAGTGCAGAACATCTTTGGGGTCTCCCTGCGACTGGCAGCGGCCGCCTGACTGTTCTCGCCCACAACGCAATAGAGGTCGCGGGCTGACCGCGACCCCAAGATTATCCGAAACCCTGTCTACGATGGCAGGGTTTCGTTCTTTTTATATTATGCCCGCTCCAAATCCACCCACGTGTATTTCAATCCGTTCCATTCGTGTATCTCCTCAAATACTTTTTTGGTGAATTCTTTTTCGTACGGCGGGAAAAAAGAATCCGCTTCTTTTTCATCATCGATAAGCGTGAGGTAGAGCTTGTCTATCTGCGGCAGCGCCTGTTTGTAAATTTCAGCACCACCGCCAATGTGTACTTCTTCGGAATCAAGATTTTTTGCTTTTTCAAGCGCGTCTTCGAATGAGTGAGCGACTATCATATTGGGATAACGACTTACGAAGTCGTTATGACGGGTCACGACGATATTCGTCCGCTCCGGAAGAGGATTCCCCAGATATCCGATAATAGATTCAAACGTTTTTCGCCCCAAGATTATAGGATGCCCAAGTGTCAGCCGCTTGAAGCGTTTCAGGTCGTCCGGAATGTGCCACAGCAGTTTCCCCTCTTTCCCCAGCTCCCGATTCTTCCCGATAGCGACCACGGCTACCACCGCTGGTTTTTTCATACACCGATTCTATCACGCGTCTGAAATGCAATGAGGTCTGACCTCATTGCATCATAGATTACAGCGCGGAAAAATCGGATTTCAGCTTTTTGAGATTGCCGCTGAAAACGAGTTTCATCTCCTCGCCTTTTTCTTTCTTTCCCTTATCGACGACATCCTTCTGGTGCCAGCGGCTCTTGCGCGGCTCGACTTTGTGCTTGAGTTCTTCGAAAACGATCTGGCAAAAGCGCTCGCCCGGATGGAGTTGTATGACCTGAGAGTTCGTGTTGTTGCGGATGGGAAGCGTGAGCGGCCCTTCGTAACCGGAATCGATGATACCGGTGAGATCGACGGAGAGGCCTTTGCGATTGACCGACGAGCGCGGATACAGCACCGCCATGAGATCATTCGGTACTTTTATCGTTTCAAATGTGGACACGAGCACATATTCCTGCGGCAGAAGTTCGAAGCACTGCCCTTCCTCAAGCTCAATGACATCAAAATATTCCGGCCCATGGTCTTTTAGGGGATCGATGGAGAGCGCCTGTCGGCCCTTTTCCGTCATTTTCCAAACTTTCGGGATGAGGAACGTAAAACCGAGCCGGAGATCGACCGCATGCATCTGCAATTGGAACCGGTCGAGGCCCGGATAAAAAGCGATATTCCCGCTTCGTACGCGCTCCAGTATCTCGACTTTGGTGAGTATCGCCATGGCGCCATTCTACAGGACAATGTGAAGTCCTGTAATCGCGGGGAGCGGCTGGTATTGGGCCGTGATCGGACCGGCGATCTGCTCCACCAATTTCTTGTCTTTTTTCTCTGCGCGATCGAAGGCGCTTTTCGGCAGGCTCACCCGTATCGGCGCATGGTCGTTGGTGCGGTGCAACATCTCTTCGACGGCCGCAAGTTGGTTGTCGTACACATGTGCGTTCGAAATGGAGTGCGAGTACACCCCGGGAACGACACCGAGCTTCTGCGCGAGAATGCATTGCAGGAGGGCAAAACCCGCGACGTCGGAGGGAAATCCGAGCACCATGTCATTCGAGCGCACCATGTTGTGCAGGTGCAGCCGCCCGCCGATGATAGTCACGGTAAATGTATACGGGCACGGGACGTTGGCTTTCTTGATACCGCCGAGCCCGTCTTGCGCAGGATCCCACGTGACGATGACGCCGTGACGCGACGTAGGGTCTTTCTTTAAAAGCTTTACCAGCGCCCCGAGCTGGTCGCGGCCAAAATGCTTGCGCCACCGGTACCCGTAGGCGACCGTGACGACATCCGCGGGGTTGGTAAAGCTGTCCCAGATCTTCGTGAAATCCCGCAAAAAATCGGCAGGTTTACGCGCGCCGGAGATGAACCAGATCTGCTCGGCGACGAACATCTTGACGGGGATCTTGCGAAGCGTAAGCAGCGGGAACCCCTCCTTTTCGATGTCGGTGGAGAAGTGCATTCCGGGGATGGCGATGGTCTCGTGTCCGGTGCGCTGATTCTTTTCGCGTATCCCCTCGCTCATGATGCGCCGCAACATTCCCTGATACATCTCATCGAAGCGGGTCATGGGGGGTATTATATGGTGCCGAGGGGTGCCCGCAAATCGTGATACAGTTTTATCCTATGACTGCTATCGAGTACCCCTACCTCCCCACTGGCCGCATCATCAAATACGTCGATGCGCATGATCCATTCATGATGGAAGCACGCGGGTATGCCAAGAAAAATTCTCTCGACGAGACCGTAAAAACGGGCTCGGTGGTGGTGAAGAACGGAGAAATAATCGGGCGAGGGGCAAACGGGAGCAGTTATCACACCGAGCACGGCTGCGAGCGCGTAAGGCGCGGCATCCCCACCGGGCACGGCTATGAACTATGCAAAGGTTGCGATCCGAAGAACCATAGCGAGCCGCGCGCCATTCAAGATGCGCTCAAACATGGTCATGAGACCATTGGTGCCGATCTCTATCTCTGGGGACACTGGTGGGCATGCCAACCGTGCTGGAATGCCATCATTGAGGCGGGCATTGAGAATGTATTCCTGCTCAAAGACAGCGAGAAACTCTTCAACAAAGCACACTCTGACAACAGTATCGGCAGGCAGTTTGACGAGGTAGAATAAAACATGCGCGGGAAATTCATTGTTTTTGAGGGAGGCGAGGGATCGGGTAAGTCCGTCCAGATGGGACGCCTAAAAGCGGTGGTGCCGAACGCTGTTTTTACCCGCGACCCCGGGGGTGTCGAGACGGGCGAGGATATCCGTCGCATGGTACTTTCAAAAGAGGCACGTGGCATCGACACGGCGACCGAACTCCTCCTTTTTATGGCCGCGCGTACACAGCTCATTTCCGAGCTCATCGCGCCGGCACTCGAAATGGGGAAAATGGTCGTCTGCGACCGCTTCATACTTTCGACCATCGCCTATCAGGTCTATGGCAGGCAAAAAATGGAATACCTTCCGCTTGTCAAAAATGTTTTTTCGGCTGTGAATCGCGGATGCGTGCCCGATATCACGATCTTTCTCGACGTAACACCGGAAGTCGGTCTTGAACGCGCTCACTCGAGGCTCGAAGCGCCCAACCGATTCGACGAGGAGGCAATCGCATTCCATGAGCGTGTGCGGGAGGGTTACAAAAAACACCTCGACGACTACGGCAAACCATTCAGTATCGACGCTAACAGGCCAATCGAAGAAGTTTGGCAAAGCATAGAGGAGACGATACAATCGATCCTATAAAGTTCCTATGATTTAGCTACGCACATATCCTTATTCCTCCTCACCATTCATCACCATGAACGACTACGAACACGTACAGAAACAGGATCCGGAGATATTCGCGGCTCTTGAGGGCGAAGAGCATCGCGAAGCGGAAGGGCTTGAGCTCATCCCTTCGGAAAATTATGTTTCCAAAGCCGTGCGCGAGGCCAACGGCTCCTGCCTCACCAACAAATACTCCGAGGGCTACCCGGGCAAACGCTACTACGGCGGGCAGACATACACGGATGCGGTGGAAACGCTTGCGATAGAACGCGCTAAGAAGCTTTTCAACTGCGGGTATGCCAACGTGCAGACGCTCGGCGGCGCAAATGCAAATATCGCGATGTATTTTGCATTACTGGCGCCCGGTGACACCGTGCTCGGCATGGATCTCTCCCACGGCGGACACCTGACCCACGGACATCCTGTCACCTACCTCACAAAAATATTCAATTTCGTCCGCTATAAGATGAAGGACCCGAATACGGGCGAGATAGATTACGATGAGATGCGAAAAGTCGCGCTGGAGAAGAAGCCGAAAATAGTATTGGCCGGATTTTCCGCATATCCGCGCGAGCTCAATTACACGAAGTTCGTGGAGATCGCCCGCGAAGTCGGCGCATATGCCGTCATGGATATCGCGCACATCGCCGGCCTCATCGCAGGCAAGGCAGTAAAGAGCCCGTTCGATTCTGGATTTGACGTGATGACCTCAACGACGCACAAGACGCTTCGCGGCCCGCGCGGTGGCCTCATTCTCACGCGGGAGAGCGAAGATATCGCAAAGAAAATAGATAAAATGGTCTTCCCCGGTCTACAGGGCGGGCCGCACATGAACAACATCGCCGCGAAGGCAGTCGCGTTCGGGGAAGCGCTCACGCCGTCATTTAAAACCTACGCGCAGCAGATCTTGAAGAACGCGAAGGCGATGGAAAAAGTGTTTCTGGAAAACAACATCCGCTTGCTCACCGGCGGCACGAGCAACCACCTGCTCCTCGCCGACGTCTTCGGTTCCCTTGGCATTCCCGGACAGGAAGCGGAAACGCTTCTCGATCACGCGGGTATCACGCTCAACAAAAACTCCATCGCCGATGACACGCGAAAGCCGATGGATCCTTCGGGTATCCGCTTCGGTACGCCAGCGATAACGACCCGCAAGTTTATGGAGAAAGAGAGCGCCCGCGTCGCCGAACTTATGGTGGACGTGATGAAAAACAAGAACGATACGAACAAACTCGCCGAGATACGGGAGGAGATACGAACCCTGTGCAAAAAATTCCCCATTCCAGAATCGTTCGTGTAGAGCATGCACACTCTCCTTGCTCGTTTAGCCGTCGCTTGCTCCACTAGGCTATAATGCTCGGAATGCCTGAATTTTCTCTGCCCGCGCTTATCCAATTCGTCGGGTACCCCGGGCTCTTTACGGCGGTCTTCCTCGAGTCCGGCGTATTTTTCGGTTTCTTCCTTCCGGGCGCATCAATGCTTTTCACCGCGGGACTCCTCGCATCGCAGGGACTATTCAATGTATGGATACTTATCCCACTCGTTACCATCGCCGCGATCCTTGGCGACAACGCCGGATATTGGTTCGGCGCAAAGGTGGGGGTGCGGCTTTTTGAACGGCAAGATTCCCGATTCTTTCATAAAGCACACCTCGAACGCGCGCGGATATTTTACGAGCGTCATGGCTTTCTTGCGATCGTGCTGGCGCGGTTCGTCCCTATCGTTCGTACATTCACACCCATCGTCGCGGGTATCGTCGGCATGCGTTATCGTTCGTTCGTGCTCTATAACATTGCCGGTGCCTTTATGTGGGGCTCGGGCGTCACCTTCATCGGCTTCTATCTCGGACAGAAAATTCCCGGCATAGAAAAATACCTCACACCGATCATCGTGCTTATCATCATGGCGACATGTGTTCCGCTCGTGCGCGAATATTTTCGCCAGAAAAAAGAAAGGGGGGTTACGACCGCCGTTTAAGACGTGCGAGGCCTCCCCAGAGGCCGCCCACCTCACCGAGGCTGGAGTGTACGATCTCCGGAACCTGCGGGAATTTTTTCATAATGTTCCGCACATGCGCCTGCACCTGATCGACCGGAATGCCGATCTCATTGAACATTGAGCCGCCTAAGATCACGCGATCCGGCGACCAATGTAGAATGCTGTTATGCACTCCGATCGCCGTGATCTTGGCGAGCTCCTCCCATACCGGTGAATCTTTTTCTATCTCCTTGGGATGAACCCCGTATTTTTCCGAAATGGCACTGCCGGAAATAAGATCTTCCAGCGATTTCGGCGAATCAGCGACCTGTAGGTATTGCCCCCCGATCTCTGCACGGCCGCGATCAACGGCCCCGTCGATGATCCGCACACCGTTCACGCCCGTTGAGACGGTAATATACACAGCCACAGCAACCCCCTTCCCCGCCCCGTACACCGCCTCGCCGAGACCCACCTGTGCCGTGTCGTTCTCAAGATACACTCGCGTCGAGAGCGCTTTCTCCACATCTTTTGCGAGTTCTCGCTCTTTCCACAACGAAAGATGCCGGGCTCCGTGGATCTTACGCCCGTCGTCCGACAGCGCCCCGGGCACGCCGGCCGCAAAAGCCTCGATCGAGGTGTCTCCGGCGATCTTGCGCGCGGTATCGCATACAAGCTTGATCCCCGTTTCGTAGTCCTGTGGTGTGTCGACGATGGCAGGATCACCGAAACGCTCCAGATCATTGCTTCCCGCGATCCGTGTTTTCGTTCCTCCGATGTCTGCAACAATGTACATTGTGAAATGAGAACGTCAACTTTCGACGGTAATGCCGCCGAAATCAGTTTTTCGGACCTCTGTGTAGAGCGTGTTCCGCACGAGGGTGGGTATGCCGTTCTTCTCAACGATGTAGTAGGCAAAACCGCGCATCTGTTTGACAGCCTCGTAATCAGCATGGCTCGGCATTGAGGCGGAATCCCCCGCTCCCTCGACGGGGCTGTCGTCGGTCGTGACCAGCCACGTCAGGCCGGTATTGACGGCAAGATGCCCGTAATCGCCGGGAAGCTTGACAGAGTCGCCTACTTTAACTCGTATCGCTTTAAAATCCTCGACGACGTCGGGCTGCGAAAGGTCTGCAAGCTTTTGCAAGAGAACGATCCCTTCTCCGGCGACGACCCAGTAGGTCTCTGGCAGATCGTCAACATGATAGTGACCGTACGTTTTTATGTACTCGCCGCCGACGGTTCCCGACTCCCATACGGTGATATTACGCTTCTTCGATCCGCCGCGGATCATGTAGTAGTGGATAGCCGGCCCCGGTGCTGCCGGATCCATAAGCACTTCTTTCATCTTTTCGTGCGAACGCGATGCGAACGGCTCGAATGTCATACGCGGCATTGTAGCATTTTTACTTCGCGGCAACTTTCGCATATCTCTCCAGATACCTCAGCACCGCCGTCACGTATGCGGCGTGGCTCCATGCCAAGGGAGTGGCGGAAAGCGGCTCGCCGGTGCGCGGATGGAGTTGTTCCGGAAGCACGCCAGATCCTTCTGCATGCTTCACGACCCATGAGAAGATCCCCCGCACACGCTCCAAGTCGGCATCGGTTTTCGCTCTCGCGATGAGATATTCCGCGTACCACAGAGTCGTCAGGATCCACGGATTGCCCGCCGACTCCCCCTCGCTTCGGTAATACTGATCGCCCTCGTAACGTGCGAGCCCGCCGGCCTCGATGCCGTGCGAAAGCCGCCGCGCTGTGATCTCCCATGCGCGCACCAGCTTCGGGTCGTCGGGTGGCAGGATACCGAACGAGAAGATGCCGTACGCGCTCGAAACATCCACTGTCGTGTCGCGGACAACGGCACCATCCGTGTTGTTGAGCATCTTGATGAACATTCCCTCTTTCTCGTCCCACAAGTGTTTCAAGATGCTCTCGCGCACCTCATTGGCGGCCGTACGGTACAGCCGCTCGTTTCCCGACTTACCCAATACGTTCGAAAGGTTTGCCGCCGCATTCAGAGCCGCACAGACCGCAGCACATGTATAGGTCGAGACGCCGCGTTTTTCCTCCCAGAGATCGTACGAAGCGAATGGCAATCCCATCTCATGGTCGCGATATTCGACCATAAAATGCGCCGCTCTCTCGACAAGCGTGGTATAGAGCGCCTCGACCAATTCGAGATCTTTGTGGAGGATGTAGTGTTCGTGCAGCGCGTAGATAACGAGCGCGGTCTCATCTTCCTGTATCGGAAGCTGCAATTGTCCGTTGCGGATCCACGGATGCCACGAACTCCCGAGCGATTTGTTGGGCAGGTATTTGTGCATCAAATATCCGTCGTTCGTAATGACATCGTTGCAGAATTCAAAAAGCCGTTTTGCCACGCTCTTGTCGCCTGCCTGCCCGAGCGCAAGCGCGATATAGGCCGCATCGCGCGGCCAGACGTAAGAGTACGTATCAAGACCGTATTGGAGCATATCGGAATCGCACGAGGCGAGGATGCCGCCGCCCACATCGACATGCGCGCGCGCATGCATGAGCGAACGTTTGAAGAGCGCGATGGGGGCGGCGTCGAGTCCCCGAAATGATCGTTCGGAGCGCTTGACCCACGTATTCCAATGACGGCTCGCTGCACGCAGCAGATATTCGGGCGTCTTTTTACTGACGTATTCGTTCAGCTCTTGGGCAAGCGCGATAGATTGCGCCGCCACAAGCCAGTAATGGCACACTCTCGACTGTCCGGGTGAATAGGTGCCATAGACACCAATGACAGAATCGACGGGGCCGTGCTCTATCGGATTTTTCGACAGAACGCCGTCGTCCGCATCGCGGTACGTACCCTCTTTGCCGTGGAATTTTGAGATGCCGATGGCGTAATCGCTCAACATCTCCCCGTCCAACATTGCGGTTGATTGGAAAACGCGGCGCCCTTTGTAATGGATGATCGAGTGGGACGTGGGGTCGTAGTAGGCGGTGTCGCCGCCATGTGATTTATAGATCTCGAACTGCTGGCCGAAATACAGCTTTATTTCCCGCTCACCCTGTCCGAGATTTGATACCTTCACCCGACGGATAAAGATCGAACGCTCGTTGTATACGACATCATTGAACAGCAGCTCGATCTGGAGCCGCGGGTGTATTGCCTCGACGATAGAAACAAGCGCCTCCTCTTCGCATTGGATCGTGATCTGCCATGCCGGATCTTCCGAAAGCCAGCTTATCTGCCCGTCGACCCACACTCCGATGTGGTGCACGTAGTGTCCGCGCACATGATCTTCGAGCCCCACATGCGGATAGTAGATATCGCGGACTTCCGCGTATTTATCGAGTGCCACGCACAGTTCGCCGTTGGAAAGAACGATGGAACGGGACATATGTCATGCGCGCCGCTTATCGAGGCGGAACCGGAGATCAGAGAGCGCGTTCATGTAGGCGATATAGGCGTCGTAGGGCGATTCATAGGGGGAGAAGTAGGCGTGGACGTCGCCATCGGCGAACCACTTGGTACACATATAGTAGAAATGGTCGGAGGTCTGGAGCTTGCGCCAGTCGTCGAGTAATTTGTGATCGTTGGCGAGATGAACGTCGTTCTCAAGCGCGTACACATTCTCTATCGCCGCCTTCTGCATCGGGTTGCCCACCCACGCGGTGAGATCGCGATCAGTATCGGCCCATGTGAGAATGTGCGGTATGTCCATCTCGTCACGCGGTTCATACATGGCAATGACCTCGGAGGGCGTTTTGAAATCAATGCCCGAATTCTTCCCAAGCTCTTCGGGGAGTTTTTCCAGAAAGTTGAAAATGCCGGTCTCTTCCCATTGATGCTCGCCGAATGTTTCGTAATCCATAAAAAGATTCACGGTGTCGCCTTCCGCGCTCCCAAGCCACGCGCCGAACTTTTCTGCCGTGAGCGGCCACTCAGACCAATCGCGCGACGAAAAGCGGAATGCGACATCGTCCGAGAGTCGGTAATTTTTGAGGAGTAGACGCGCATTTGTGGCACCTTTGGGCTTGTAGACATAATTCGGACTACGCCAGCCCAATATCGGATCCCAGCCCTCGGCAACAACTCCCGCATATCCATTCCTGTCCGCCCATTCGCCAAGATCGTTGCGGTACGAGAGCTCGGTGTTGCGGAAGACGCGCGGACGCACGCCGAACAAGCGGCGAATGATCTCGCGATGCTTCGTGACCTGCTGTTCGAACTCGGCGGGAGAATAGAAGAACGCGAGGGTGTGGTAGTAGGTTTCCCCCAACACTTCGGCACGGCCGGTGTCTATCACCTTCTTGAAGAGCTCGATCGCCTCCGGCACGTAGCGCTCAAGCTGCTCAAGCGCGATGCCGGAAAAAGAGAAGCTCACGCGGAACTCGGGATGCCGCCCCAAGAGCTCCAAAAGGAGCGCGGTAGTGGGGATGTAGGATTTTCGCGCCACTTTCTCGACGATCTTTCGGTTGTTGAGGTCACTCTCGCCGCGATCATTGAAATATTCGGGGTCATTTCCCACATCAAAGATGCGATACCGCTTCACGCGATATGGTTGGTGAACTTGAAAATAGAAACAGACCGATTTCATGCGGTTATTGCGCTCATTGTACACCCTCCCCAACGAGCTCGTGCACGATCCCGTCCACTTTTCGCGCCGCATCCGACCACGTAAGGCGTTCTGCCTCCTGTGCAGCGTTCTCGGCGAGCGCTTCGCGAAGTCCCGGATAGCCAACGACCGAAAGTATCTTGTTGGCCATCTCGTCAACATCCCAAAAATCGACCTTCAGGGCGTGCTTTACCACTTCCGCGACACCCGACTGCTTGGACATCAAGACTGGCGTTCCCAATTTCATGGCTTCCAGAGCCGTAATACCGAATGGTTCCGAGACCGACGGCATAACGAAGAGGTCGGCAGCTGAATAGACCTCATGCCGCTCCGAACCCTGGAGAAATCCCGTGAAGAACACGTGGCCGGCAATACCAAGATCGGCAGCGAGATGCATGATCTCATTTTCCATATCTCCTGCGCCCGAAAGAATGAAGAGGACCTGTGGATTGCGGTCCAACACGCGCTTCGCGGCGCGCAGGAAATAATCCGGCCCCTTCTGGAGCGTTATGCGTCCGATGAAAAGGACGAGCCGATACCCTGATGCTTTGAGCCCGCGCAGGCGCGGGAGCGCCCCGCCACTTGAAGGTGCGGTCGTTTCGTCAATGCCGTTGTATACGACGCGCACTTTGCCAGCCGGAATACCGTATTCTTTTACGATGACGTTCTTTGTGAGCTCGGAGACCGCAATGACGCAATCCGCCTCCTCCATTCCCTTTTTCTCTATTGCATACACATCGCGATTGATCCCCCACGGACCGCCACACCGGTCGAATTCGGTCGCATGTACGTGCACGATCAAGGGCTTTCCCGTCGCACGCTTCGCCTCGATGCCCGCACCAAACGAAAGCCAGTCGTGCGCATAGATGACGTCGAATTGTTCCTCACGGGCAATACCCGCGGCGAGGCGCGCGTACCGCATCACCTCGCTCATCAGGTCATCTCCATATACACCGCCCTTCTCGCCTCGCACGTAGCTCTTGCTCGTAAGATAGGGCTTGAGAATAGAATTCACGGCGTACGCCTCTACCCCTTCGGTGTCTGCAAATATCATGCGCGCCCACGGCGTCTGCAGATTGAGTTTCTTTGGCATCACGAAAAGCACTTGGACCCCGAGCTCGGAAAGCGCTTTGGTGAGGCCGAGGCATGCAACACCCAAACCCCCGCTGTTGTAGGGCGGAAACTCCCATCCGAACATGAGGATCCTTGTTTTCATTAGTAAAAATTGTGATGAGACTGTAGAGATTTTACCATGCGTGTGCTACCCTCGATGAATGAATTGTCCCCGTGTGGCGATATTCGACCTTGACGACACGTTGGCGGAGAGCTTTCAGCCGCCCATGCCCGAGATGGTGGAAAAACTGGGGGCTCTCCTAGAACGTATCCCTCTTGCTATCATGACGGCCGCCGGATTTCCCCGTATCAGGGACCAATTCGTTTCTCATCTTGCCCATTCCCCCCACATCTCACAGTTCTATATTTTTCCCAACAGCACTGCCGAGTGCTACGTGCATGAAAACGGCAGCTGGAACATCGCATACAGCCTCGGCCTTTCAGAGGCCGACCGCGAAACGATACGGGAAGCCATTCGCGAATCTCTCGCCGAGACCGGCGTTCTTGGAGAACATCCCGAACACAAGCCGATGATAATCGATCGCGACGCGCAAATTGCTCTCGCCACCATCGGACTCGACGCGTCGTTCGAAGAAAAAAAAGCGTGGGATCCGGATCAGGCAAAACGAAAAAAGCTGACCGCTGTGCTGGAGAAAAAGATCCCGCAATTCGAAATACTGATGGGCGGCATGACCACCATCGACATCACGCACAGGGGTGTCAACAAAGCCTACGGCGTCAATTGGCTTTCCAAGAAACTCGGCATTCCCGCCGCCGAGATGGTGTACGTGGGCGACGCCCTCTACCCCGGCGGCAACGACGAGGTCGTCAAAGCGACAGGCATTGCGGTGCGCTCCGTCTCCGGCCCGCCGGAAACTCTCACAGTCCTCGACGAGCTCCTCCTCGCCTGCCGCGTCTAACAACCGATATACCCCTTATTCGGGCGAATAAGGGGTATAAGGTCGGTCGGCAAGTAATCCACAGAGACCGATTGCGGTCCGCATCGTCGTGCTATACAGACTTCATGAAGCTGGGGTCACTGCCTGCATTGCGGCCTTGGGCTGTCAACACAACATTCAGCCGTGTGTTTGTACACTCCGCATTCACCGTCGCCATTCTACTTCTCGCGTGCGCCATGCTTCCCGCCGCCGCTGGTGCGGCCACTCTGTTCCCCGCTGGGACGTATTACTCCAACGAGCATTTCACCAAAGCAGGAAGCCCTTACATCATCGACGGATTCGTCTATTTCCGGGGCGGCACGCTCGTCGTCGATTCCGGGGTCGTCGTGAAGTTCAAGACAGCGACGAGTACGCTCGGTATCCACGGCGACGCGACATTTACCAGCCTTGCCACAAAAGACGAGCCGGTATATTTCACATCCTACAAAGACGATGTTCACGGCGGCGACACCAACGGCGATAGTAATGCCACTTCTCCGGCGCCCGGTGATTGGAGCAATCTCAATGTCGGTGGCGGCTCGTCCTTCGGGAGCGACAAGCTCGACTTTACCCGCGTCTACTATGGCGGAGCGCCCTCGACGGGCGCTCCGCTCACACCCGTCTACGCGCTCCAAGTGTACTACCACAAGTATGATGGGCGACCTGCGGCGAATTTCACTCTGGCAAATATCGAGGTGGCGCACAATCAAAACGGCCTCTACATTTTCAACAACGGCCACAATGTCACGGTCACAGCATCCGGCGTTCACGACAACGCAAACATCGGAGCTATCGTCAATCTCGGGGGCGCGTATTACTCCGGCAACGACTTGCGCGGCAATTGGTGGGGCAGCCCGAGCGGGCCGAGATCGTCCACCAATCCATCCGGAACCGGCGATTACGTAGTTGGCAGCTGGCCGGTGACCCCGTGGTTAGTCGAAGATCCGCTCCCGCCCCCATCTCCACTCGGCCCGCTTCCCTGCACGGTAGAATGTTTCTCCAACGTCCTCTTTCTTCCGGGTATCGAATCGAGCCGTTTGTATGCTCCGGGGTTGTTGGGAGAGAACCAAATTTGGGAACCGAACAGTGCAGTGGGAGGTGATGTCACGGATCTCGATATGACAAATCAAAATGCGTCCGACTCTGTTTATGTAAAAGAAGGAGAAGTCGTAGACGCAGCGTACGAAGGCATTCCGGGGTTTGATGGGTACAAGATATATTCCTCATTCATCAACCAAATGGACGCTCTCAAGATCAGCGGTCAGATCAATGAGTGGCTGTCTATCGCATACGACTGGCGACTTGATTACGACGATCTATTGAATTATGGACGTCAAACGGTGGATGGAAAAATCTACTATCGCGGCAGTAATGCCGCAACAACCAGTGATCCATATATAGTCCAAGAGCTCAAACGCCTCGCATCTTCATCAAGAAGCGCAAAAGTGACAATCATTGCACACTCAAACGGAGGCTTGCTGGCACGAGAAATTATGACTCGTCCCGATCTCGCCCAGTATGTGGATAGGGTGATACTTGTTGCCTCACCACAGCTTGGGACACCGCAAGCTATTGGCGGGTTATTGCATGGCTTCGGTCAGGCGCTACCAGATGAGAAGTTGCCACTTTTTCTATCGGCGGCTAACGCGAGATACTTGGGCCAGGCCATGCCGATGGCGTACAATCTCCTACCATCGGATTCGTACTTTCAGTTCACGCAAAATCCCGTAATCAGGTTTGATCCTGTCACGATGCGGGATTGGGTTCAGAAATATGGGCAGTTGATAACGACTCAAAACCAACTACGCATCTTCATGACTGACGTCGCCAGGACAAAACCAGGGCGGCAGGACCTTAGTACTCCAGAAGTGACGGATCATAGCCTCCACCAGAATGCAATTGGGGTTCATGCTGAGCTCGATTCGTGGGTGCCGGCAAGCGACGTCGAAATGATTACCGTCGCGGGATGGGGCAACCCCACAGTCTCGGGAATTGAGTATAAGAGGGTTCCGACGTTCGCATGTTTAATACGGGCCCCGGACGGGAGTTGTGCGCTTAGTGGACGCACTGAGGAGATCACATACGCTCCTACAATGGTCGTCGATGGCGATGGGACTGTCGTCGATTCGAGTGCGCAATGGACTAACGGCGCGTCCTCTACGCGATACTGGCTCAACCTCTCGTCACTTAACTCAGATACTGGCTCCGAATACACACATGCAAATATTTTCGAATCACCGCAGGTGCGCTCGTTGCTGGCGGCGCTCATTACGCAAGCTACTTCAACTCCGCTGCCGCAGTACGTCGTCTCATCGCGTCCAGAGTACTCGGCATCAGGCTCGCGACTTTATTTCACCCTCCATTCTCCTCTAACTCTCGGATTTTCTGATGGTACGGGAAATTACACTGGCGCAACGAGTAGTAGCGCACTATTTGAAGTTCCCGGTGTCGTGTATAGGAGATTTGGGGAGGTGCAGTGGCTCTCCGTCCCCAAAAGTACGGCAGGGAAGGTTGTGCTGCAAGGCACGGGAAGCGGCTCATTTGCTCTCGACGTAGAAGAAGTCAATGGCAACGATATTTTGGCCAACACTACTTTTGCCGCGATCCCCTCCTCGACGTCGACCATTGCAACATTTGAAATCGATCCTCTACGATCGCCAACCTCAGAGGGGGTGCTGAATGTTGATTTCGATGGCGATGGTGCGGTGGACACGACGTTGTATTCAGTCGAAGGAGAAACCGTTCTCCCGAAGAGTCCGCTTACTGTGACTGCAGACGATCAAGCGATGATTGTTGGCGGCACTATGCCGTCGCTCACAGCTTCGCTCACCGGCTTCGCCAACGGTGACACGGAAACGAGTAATGGCGTCACTGGTACAGCAGAGTGTACGACTACAGCTACAAATAGCAGCCCGGTTGGTAACTATCCGATCACCTGTACCGTTGGCACTTTGTCGTCCAGTGATTATGAATTCAAGACGTTTATTGATGGAACTCTTACAATCCAGTACCGATGGGACGGATTCCTACAGCCCATAGACGATCCTACTACCAACTCAACTCTGACTCCGAGTGTGTTTAAGGGAGGAAGCACTGTACCCGTAAAATTTCAACTAAAAAGTAGTAACGGCGCTGCGATACAGTCATCAACCGCCCCCCTATGGATTACGCCAGTTCCCCTCGCTCTTCTCGCCGCTTCTGTTGATGAGCCCGTGTATACAATATCGGGTACAACCGGCAGTATTTATCGCTGGGACGCTACAAATCAACAATACGTGTACAATTGGAGCACCAAAGGTCTTGCTACAGGCCTTGTGTACAAGATTTCCGTGAATCTAGACGACGGAACTACCAAAGAGGTGGCTGTCGGGTTACGATAAAACGCATGAGCAGGCGCTATATTCGATGATAATATGAACGGAATGATATCTGCTGCCTACAGGAAGTTCAGGATTCAGTTCTTTGTTGCGTTGTTTACTCTGGGTTTGGTCGCCTACTTTCCTTTTTTCGTTGGGCAATTTGCTCTACTCTCCTTCGCTATATATATAGCCCTCTCCTCACTATTTATTTGGATCGCGCGCAAATATAATTTGGCCACCATCTATCTACTTTCTGCGCACACAGTGTCGTTTCTGCTCGCGTACTCTCTCTTCGGGACTGCGCTTTACAGCATTGTTACAATGACCCATTTTGGGTATTGACGGACGGAGCAACGTAAACGATGGGGGTTACCCTTGATTTTGTGGCTTAATATCGGGTGTTTGGGGAGGGTTGCGGACGGGTGGGTAAGTGCTAGTGCTTCCCATATGGAGTAGTCGATGTGCCGAAACATATTAAACAATGAATTTCGCTACTTTAGTGTACTTAGCCCCAACTTCCACACACCACCGAATGTACGCTATAGCGTAAGTTTGGTGGTGGTGATTTCGCCGACATTACTTGAGAGGAAGATTAAATTTCTGTCTCACCCAACCGTCATTCTCAATTTTCTCGACTATTGCGTATAGCACGTCCTTCCCTATTTTCAGCTCGGCCTTCAGTAGCGCGACGAGCTCCTCGCATTCGTACGGATACACCCACACACTGTCCTGCAAACGTAGGAATCCGAAAGAAATTACTTCCCTGCGCAGTCGATCACGTGTATTTTTCCGACGCTCGGGGATGTCAAAAATGATGAGTCGCCATCGTTTATCCCACTTACGTTTGGTGCGACGACTGCGCAACTTTTCCCTCTCCGCCTCTGCAGCAAGAAAGCTCTTACCCGTCTGCGTAATCCGAACACAGCGTTTTCCGTTGACCGTTTCGAACACCACATACCCCTTGTCCGCAAGACGACTGATGGCTTTTTTGGACTTGTCTGGAAACCGCTTCAATATGCCGAGCTTACCCAATGCTTGAATAGCGTTGGGTGCAACAATGGCGACCGCAAGGACACCTGAAATTCCGATGACGCTGAGTATTGCCTTTTGCAAATACCCGCGGCGACGCAGCGCCCGCGCCTCATACTCGAGCTTTCCCATATTCGCAAATTATACACCACCAAACGTGCGCTATAGCGTATGTTTGATGGTGGAGCGGTTGATCCATAAACTCAAAAACCCCATCCGCGAATTGCGAACGGGGCTTTTGATTGGTCGTTCGGGAGGACTTAGCGGGTGACTGAGATTAGCGGAGCTCCCGTAGGATCGCTCGTAGATTGCGGTGCTGCGATTGTAATCTGGAGTGTGGCGGGATCCTCCCAGATCGTGTAGCCCGTATTGTAGCTCGCTGCACTCGTCCACTGTGCCCCAGACGCGCTCGGATCGACGGGGAGAATTGCCAAGTAGTTGTCGGCACAGGTTGCAATGTCGCCTGCTCCAGCACCAGACTGAATCGTTGCTGCAGTTGCAGCCGTATCTGGAAGGTTCGGGCAACCCGTCAAGATTCCCTTGTTGTCCACCATATTCTGTTGCAAGGCACTGAGGATGGACTCCACGTTGGCCTTTCTCTGGCTGTTGCGCGCATCCTGGAAGCGCTTGGCCGGATTAATTGCTACGAGCACGATGGCCGCGAGAATCGCGATGATCGCGATTACCACGAGAATCTCGATGAGCGTGAACCCCTTCTGACTCTTTATTGTCTGCATATTGATTAAAATGCTTATTATTAGCCGTTAATTAAAGCTTCATCCACATGAGGAAGCGGGTGAATCTCGGTCGCCTTTTTACCACAGCTGTCCATAGAATGCAAGGAAATCAGTACGCGGCTATTTCCTGCCACGAAACGACCGAAAGGTCTGCAGGGTCGACGACCACCCGCAGATTGGTCACCGCAGTATTGCTCGAGGTGGCCTGTACGCTAAATTGCGTGTTGCCGCCGCCGACGGCCGCAACCTTACCAACGCGGCATTGGTCGAGGGAGTTTATCGTAAACGTGCCGCCTTGGTAGCTTGGGTCCTGTGCGAGCTGGAGGAGCGCCATGTCCGCACACGCATCCGCCGTAGCGTCGCTCCGCTGTTTCAATTCCGAATCCAGTGTATTGAAACGGCTGTAAAAACTCACGAGACCCGACGACGCTATCACGAGCAGAAGCACTGCCGACATGATAATGGTGGAGATGAGTGCAATGAATCCCCTTTCTTGTTTCTTTTTCATATACTATTTGCGAATGTATTTTGTCGTTGAGGCATCGAGGCCATTGATGGTCGTCGAAGCGGTGACTCCCTCCGGCCCGCTCCCTACCGGAGCGATATAGGTAAAGGTGAGACCGTTCACGGTTACGTTGGAGGTGGTTATCGGGATGTACGACGCGCCAATCGCACTTTCACGCATTTCGATAGCGGTGCCGTTCAAACGAAAGTCGACCGTGTTGCTGTCGTATCGTGTGACCGTAAGCGTGGTCTGACTTGGCACAAAGATTGCCGAGGCACCGGAAAGCGCCCAATCGATCTTGCGTAAGACGAAACTCTCTTCGTCTTGTATCGTGGCCTTGTCGTTCACCTGCGCGCTCGCTTGCAAAAGCTGATGTACGGCCAATAGCCCGCCGCCCATGATGAGAGCGAAGAGCCCGATGTAGATGATCGTCTCTATGAGTGAAAATCCGCGGGTGTTGTTCATGATGGTCCTATAATCTGCAGTGCGTCCTGCGATCGCTGGCCAATGAAAATGTAATCACCTTCGCAGTCCATGCCGGCGGTAGACGCCTGTTGAATGTTGAGAGAACCGAACATCGTCATATTGGCAGGATTACTAATATCCCAGACCTGAAATCCCAAGTTGGTCTGCTTGTTGCTCGCGAAGAGGAGGTTCTCTCGTATGACCATCCGCGTAAAACCGTCATCCTTCGTTTGGGTCACGGTGCCAAAAGGAGATTGCGTAATGTCCGGATGGAGTGCGTAGAGGTCTACGTCGTTGCCTCCGATGTCCCTCATCCGGCCCAAGAATACATTACCGGTCACTTTTGAGAGTGCGACGCTCTGCCCTACCCAGTGGTCCGTCCCCGGAAAAAATTTCTCCAATGCGACAGGCGTCGTCGGGTCACTCACGTCGATTTTCCAGAGCTGGCCCGTCGACGTGGCGGCGAGCGCAAGGTACGCGATATCGTGCACGCTATCTATCACTATGTTATTGATGGCTGTGTCCGTCTCCAATGTTCCGACAACCGTTGGATTCAACGGATCGGACACGTCGATGATGTGGAGCTCCGGACCGGTGGATTTTGTGAGGCCGAGGTATATCGTGCGCTTCGCATAGGCGAGCGTGTTGCCGTATCCTGTCACTCCCGGGGTCACGTCCAGTGTTGCCACGCGCGTTGGATCCGACATATCTTGCGCGTCGATGGTGAGGAGCTGTGCGCTGGAGGACGCAGCGGGTACGACGTACGCAAAACGCCCTGCCACACGCACGTCTTCGAGCCCGTCGCCGATATTGAGTGAGCCGAGAATCGGCAGTTTATGAGCTGGCGGACCCGAGGGGTCGGGGTCACTGACATCGAATATGTAGAGGTCGTCCTTATTCACATCACTTGGCGTCGTCGTCAGGAACACTTTGTGATTGAACGCATCGAGCCCCGTCGCTCCCTCACTGCTCGCGATATCGCCGTTGCCAAGCCCCTGTGGGTGGGACCAGTCGCCCGTAATCGTTGGATTGCAGGTATCACCGCTCAGTACGAGCTCAGGATCGGTGAGAAGCGTGGAAAGTACGATGCTGAACGAACGGGCACCCACCTGCCACGACACGGTGCTCGTCGCCTGCTTGGTGAATACGTCGAGGTCGGCAACGTCGAGCTTTTTGGTGTAGGCAATCGCTCCGCTCTGCTCGACAACCGCGTTCCCCGACACAACCGAGAAGAAATCCGCCCGCGATCGCGCTCTCGCTTGTTCGAGAATTGTCTGCGCGCGGTAGAGCGCTTCGTGGTTGGTCTGCGTATCAACGGCTACGGATTGATTGCCAAATACGACGATGATCACCGCCGATGTCGCGAGTACAAGAATCGTAAACGCGATGAGCAGCTCGATGGTGATACTCCCCTTCTTCCAGCGTGTTGTTGTATGCGAAGTTTTCATGTTGTTACCAATCGATACGGCCTTCGACGTTCGTAGAAATGGTCGAGGTAATCGCGCCTTGGTTCACTGTAATCGTGTTGTCGCTTGTATCTCCGGTCAGTTGGTTGAAAACAATCCCTCCAAGACTACAATTGAATCTTTTTGTCGACGAAGTATCGGTGATCGTGACGCCGGAATTCGCGGGTATCGCGAGTTTCGTTATCGCACTTCCGTAGCTGGGGCCGCTAAAAATAACGTAGTCGGGAGAGGTCGGAACACTCGTGTCCAAACATGCTCCCCATTGATGCTGATTCACGTTGGCAATCGCGCTGCTGCGCGCCCGCTGAAAAACGCTCACCAGCGTATCGCGCTCGCTTCTACGTGAATACCCCCGAAAAGCATCCATGCTCATCAAAAGCCCGACCGCAAAGAGGATGGTGAGTATTGCGATTACCACCATGATTTCAATAAGAGTGAGTCCCTGATGATGATCGGGTCGCATCATAGGGTCATTTCGGGTTCAGATTTTGCGTTATCGAATAGATGGGCGTGATGATGGAGATCGCGATGAAGCCGACGATGAGTCCCATGACTATCATGAGGATGGGCTCAAGCATGGTGGTGAGATTCTTGGTGAGATCATTGATCTCCTCGTCATACATTTCCGAAAGGAACATCAGGGAGCTGCTCAAATTGCCGGTCGATTCCCCTACCAAGACCATCTGCGTCATAAGCGGCGGAAAGAGGCGCGGCATGCTTTGCAACTGGACCGATATCTTCTGCCCGCGCGTGATGCTTTTGGCAGCCTCATAGAGAGCAGCCCGATATGAATGATTGCGTGTGCTTGCTGCCACGAGCTCCATCGCCGGCACCACCCCCACATCGCTTTTGAGAAGCAGGCTCAATGTGCGTGTGCTATTGGCGAGATTGTAGTACTGCGAAAGCCTGCCGAACAGCGGGGTGCGCAAGAGCATCCGATCGATCAGCAAATGGAAATAGGGTACCAACCGCATCATGAAAAAGAATCCCACGAAAAAAACGACCATCCCGGCGAGAAGCCACAATCCCCATTGACTAAGAAACGAGGAGGTGACGATGAGGGCTCGCGTCGAAAGCGGGAGTGTGGCCTTAACGCCTTGAAAGATCGGGATGATCTTGGGGAAAATGTAGACCGTGAGCATGACCGTGATGCCTACCGTCGCAAAGACGATGACCGCCGGATACACGAGAGCGCCGACGACCTTGCGTCGCAAGGCTTGTTTTTTCTTCAGCTCCTCGGCAAGGTAATCAAGATTTTCGTGCAACGTCCCGCTCGTCTCCCCCACCCGTATGATGTTGATACAAAATTCGCCGAAGATGCGGTTGAATTTCCTAAGGCCGGAGGAAAGTGGTTGCCCGCTGGACACGTCGATGATGAGGCTCTGGTATATATATTTTGCGGAACCTGTGCGCGTTTCGCTCCCCAACATGTGAAGCCCCTCCATGATGGGCATGCCCGCGCGCAATATCATGCCGAGCCGTTTGGCAAAGAATATCTGGTCCTGCGTCGAAAAACGAAGCATCGGCGGGCGCCTCTTTTCCGGTACCGATGTTTTGCCTACACGTGTGTGCGCCTTCTTTGTTTTGCGGAATCGCACAAAAGGTTTGACGATCGGCCGCAGTATCTTCAGCAGCTGCGCATCGGCCGCATTCCGCATCTTTGCGTATCTATTCATATCGCATGCGCAGCACCTCCTCAATAGAGGTAAGCCCGCGTGCAGCCTTGCAGAATCCATCGATTATCATCGGCGCCATTCCCTGCCGGATCGCCAGTTCGCGGATCTCACTCGCGGGCGCCTTGCGCAGGATCGCGTCGCGAAGCACGTTGTCTATTTCCATGACCTCATGCATGCCGACGCGGCCGAGGTAGCCGGTTCCGTTGCAGGATGCACAACCCTTGCCGCAGTAGAAGGTCTGGTGCCTCGCAAGAAGCTCGGCGGGCATGGTCTCTGCGAGACTCTTTGCTTCGGCGTCGGACAATTTTTTCTCCTCCCTGCACTCGGCGCAGAGTTTGCGTACGAGCCGCTGGCCAATGGCAATATTTACGGTGGACGCAATGAGGTACGGCTCGACTTTCATGTCGAGGAGGCGCGGGAGGGTCGTCGGTGCGTCATTGGTGTGCAGGGTCGAGAGCACGAGGTGGCCGGTGAGCGCGGTGTTGACCGCAAGCCCCGCTGTTTCCATATCGCGTATCTCGCCGACCATGATTATGTTCGGATCCTGACGCAGGAGGCTACGCAGACCATTTGCGAATGTGAGACCCGTTCGCGCATTTACCTGTATCTGGTTGATACCGGAAATGGAATATTCTATCGGGTCTTCAATGGTGATGATGGAGACGTCGGGAACGTTGAGCATTTTCACGAGCGTGTAAAGCGTCGTCGTCTTACCGCTTCCTGTGGGGCCGGTCGCGAGTATCATGCCGTGCGGCTGATGGATGGCGCGCAAGATTTTTTTGTGGTTTTCCGGCGTAAAGCCGAGTGTGTCGAGCGTGAATTCTTCCGCCTGATCGGAGAGGAGGCGCAGCACGGCATTCTCGCCGTAGTACGTGGGGACGATGGATGTGCGCACATCAACACTTCGACCGCCCTCAAGCGCGAGGCGGAAACGACCGTCTTGCGCGGCCTGATGTTCGTCGGTGCGCAGACCGCAGAGGATCTTTATGCGCGAAATAACTTCATTATGAATGGTCGTCGGAACAACCTGAATGTCCTGTAAAACGCCGTCGATGCGGAAACGGATCTTCACGCCGCTTGAATCCGGATCAAGGTGTATATCGGATGCGCGCACTGCGTCGGCGTCCTGCACGAGAGCGTCTACGAATCGTATGATGGAAACATCGGTACCCCTGCTGAGCTCCTCGCGAAGCATGCCTCCCGCCTGATTGTGTCTCACCGCTGCGGGACGGGCGCTATGGACGGGAGCCACCGTTCGCGGCACCACCCCATCACCCATATTTTGCCTGCGTATTGAGAAATCCATGGTTTTTGGTGTTACCTTGGGAATGCGCTCGCAAACTACCACTTGTCGCTTCCCCCGTCAATCAGCCGTGGCCCGGATCCGAAGCGTGCAAATAGGACGTTTTTTCGGATAATGACCCGTGATTATACCCCTCAATCTGTCACCACAGTATTCACACGTTATCCACTATCCACAGGCGATGTGGTTTTTGCCGAAAATGCCGCACCCCGCCGTTGGCGGGGTGCGGCAAAACACGCTTTCGAACGGAGATCTTTAGATCGTCGTTACGAAGCTCGCGGTCGAGGTGGTCGCCGTGTTGTTGGCAGCATCCTTCGATTCGAGGACGTAGTAGTACGTCGTCGAAGCTGTGAGGCCCGTGAGGCCGAGCGAGTGACTAGTCACCAACGTCCCGTTGCTTACCGAGAGCGCAGATCCGAGATCGACCGGTGAGGTCGTCGCGTAGTAGACCTTGCTGTTCGCGGCTTCATTGGTCGTCCACGATACCGTCGCGCTTGTACTCGCGATCGCGGAAACGGAGGTACCTGAGATGATCGGAGCGGTCGTATCTGCAGGCGACGCGGTTGTGAACGTCGTGTCGCCCGACGTCGCGAGGTTGTTGGCTGCGTCCTTCGAGAGCACGCGGAAGTGGTACAGCGTCGAAGATGCCAAGCCGGTGAGAGCTACGCTGTGGCTCGTGACGAGCGAAGCGTCGAGCGTAGTGGTCGCGCCGTAGGCAGTGGTCGTCCCGTATTCGACCTGACTGGTCGAATTTTCGTTGGTCGTCCACACGATAGTCGCGCCTGATGTTGTGAGATTCGTTGCGCTGATGCCTGAGAGGGTCGGTGCGATGGTATCAGGAGTTGTCGTGCCGGTACCGCCTGAGCAGGCACCGAGCGTGTCGCCGTGTCTCACATGCGCGATGAACGCCTTGCCGCCGACACTGATCGTGTGTCTAGCTGCGGGATTTCCCGGTGGGGCGTGACAGACCGTGATAGAAGAACTGCCGCGGTTGTCGTTTTCATCGCGATCTTCGTCGTCATCGTCGCCCTCATCATCGTCATGACTTTTTGTTGAACTCCCGATAGTGCCGAAGAGCTCGTTGAGTTTCTTCAGGGTCTTGGGGCCGACATCGCCCACTTGTTCGAATCCGTGCTTCTTCTGGAACCGTTTGACTGCTTGTGCCGTCAAACGACCGAAGAACCCCGAGACCATGCCTTCGGGATAAATGCTCGGATCCGCCGCAAGGAGTGCTTGGAGGATCTTTACATCCTCTCCGCTTGTGCCCTGTCTGAGAGTCCTGATAAGCGCAACCACATTAGCCTGCTGCTGTTGCACGAGCGTCTGCTGCTGTTGCTGCAATGCGATGATCTGCGCTTGGAGCGCCTTTATCTGTTCGAGGAGCGCCGTGACAGAACTCGTGCTCGTCTGAGCGAACACAAGACTCGGTACGAGCATGCCCGCCGCGAGCACCCCGACTACTGTTTTCTTAAATACTGACATAGGTAATTGCAATTAATCTAATTAATACCTTATAAACGAACCTCAAGGTCATAGACGACCCGAAGTCACCTCTCTTACCACACGACACAGTATACCACCCGACATCCAAAGCCCAGCCCTGATCCGCAACTCAAAACCCCGCTCAAAAGCGGGGTTTTGCGGCTGATAATGTGCGCGTTACCTACTTCTTGCTGCCGTACCCATTTGGCGTCGCTTTGGCAAACCAGATGTGGCCGGGGCCCATGCTCAGGTCCTGCCCCTGATCCATGACCACCTCAAACTGGCCCCAAATAGGATATCCGCCATCTCGCCAATACTGGCTAGATTGCAAATCAGATCCAACCCAAATAATCTTGTAGTGCCAGACAGCGCCCGAGCCGTCCGTTACCCCCTTGCCGTTCCATTCATTGTCTGTCCACGCACCAGTGTAGGGAGGCTTGCTCCAACCCTCGGCATTACCGCGATCCCAATCGGCCGTCCACTTCATCACGAGCTTGTCGGGCGAGTAGATGCCCATGCAATCCGCCGGAAGGTTCTTTGCCTCACACCAACTCGCACCAGTTCCATTAAAGATGCGGGCCTTGTCGTTGTAACCGTATTGGTCAAACGCTCCCCCGGCAGCCGCCAATGAGCCGCCATTTGGACCATACTGATTATATGCGACCACTCCCGCGCCGAGCACCACCAAACCAACCGCACCAAGTACCCATCTGTTCATACCGTTATGAGAAATAAAAAACTGATAAATTCCTACCCACATGGTAGCGCGTGTTACCCCGCTCTCCTACCCAGCTATCCCCACCCCCAAAACCCGCCCTCTCGGGCGGGTTTTGGTGGACAGCGGATAATTTTAGATGCTTGAGTAAACCTGGAAGTTTCCACCAGTAATAGTGACGGGAGTGGGATCACCAAGAAGTCCAGAGACTAATATGGTGTCTTGGTCTTTCCCCGGTTCACCATTGTCGACGATGGTGAAGTGAGCGGAAACGGGTGTCTTACCATTGTCCTGTATCCAACCGACTGCGTCGAAGTCGACGGTCTTGTTGTCATCGCCCAATGAGACATCGGTGATAACGTTGAAGTGATAGTTTGTCTTGGTCAGATGGTTTACCACCTCAAACTGGCCGACAGGAGCACCAGTACCTGTTTGCCACACATTGCCACCAAAGGTCCAGAATACTGTCTTGCTGAGCTTGTAGTTACCCCCACCGGTAACATACTTGATGTTCGGCATGCAAGCATAGATGTCAACTTTGAGCTCACCCGTGTTGTTTGGGTAGAAGGCATCGTCGATTAAGAAGCTGGCTTGTGCGCCATTTCCGAGCACCAGAGACCAATACTCGTTAGCGTAATCCAAGTTTCCCCACGGTGTTGCGCCGTTGAGTCTCAAGTCCAGTAACTGCGTTCCTAGATACTCATACGTTGATACCGCGTCGGTCCACATCGCTGAAGTTGGGACCCTGAACGAATAGCGTGCGTCAAACGTTATTCCATCACCGGCATCAGCTGTCCCATACGCCTTAAGAAGATAATCCGTTCCGCTTGCCAAGAGATTATTTGAGAAAGTGGGTATTGATGCGTTTGCCGGAATCGTTACAGTTTCAAGCAGTGACGACTGGGTCGTGCCGTCCGTACAAAGGAGTGGCGGCGGATCCTGACAGGTCTGATTCCAAACAATCACATACTTGTCGCTCTGGAGATTGGTGAAGCTTGGCGCCGTGGTGCTTTTCGGCGCGGCCTGTGCCAGTGCGAGCGTGTCGCCGGTCGTGTAGCCCACAAGTGCAAACGGTTCACCGTCGGTACAGCTTGCCCCGACCACATCATTGCCGCTGACTACTTCGTGCGTTGCATAATCATCTCCGAAAGCTCCGCCTATGTATGATGCTTCGTACGGGATGCCTGGTCCCCACGGTACCGGACTGAGCGTGAACGGAGCATCTGTGACAAGTCCGTACACACTGGAGTTGAAGGTCGTGAGCATCGGGAAGCTGGCGCCGTTGGCGTTGAGCGCGGTCGCCTGCACGCCGTCAACATACTTGAAGATATGAACCTCGGGTGGAACGGGAGTACTAGCTTCCACTTTTATTGCGGGCTGAAATCCTGTCCAGCATCCGGCATCTAAACGGAAGGTGCCCGTACCTCCGGTTCCCCCATCGCAATACGCACCGCTCCACGTTGAGCTTTGGTACGCATCAGCGGGCAAAGGATAAGAACCTACTGAAGCTGAGCTGTAAGTGCCGACATTCAATGAATCATATCCGCAACCTCCTGAACTTGTATAGCAAGGGGCAGATTCGCCAATTGGGGAAACTCCATAATGAGTCGTATTGTAGGCAACGCTTACTATCACCTTATCCGGCAAGATTACGCCTGTGAGATTAAAGCTCACAGGAGTAGCAAATCCGTTAAAACAAGTCGAGCCGTTATACCACTTTCCTGCATTACCTCCGGTGCAATTAGTACCATCTGCGGAGGGTCGGAGTGGGATATCGAATGTTTGAGTTGCCGTCGTTATAAGTGTACCCGGACTATTATCGCCATTTACATTGTAAATATTTAGCGTAATCGGATGTGAGAAGGTGGCCGCAGGAGTCGTCGTACAGTCACCCGAATACCAATGTCCGCTTTCACAACCCCAGCTACTCATAAGAACCGTGACAATTGGGTCATTACGATCTGTTCCGGCTAGCTGAATTTGACCGCCAAACTCCTTGGCGGCGGTTGCCTCAAATCCAACGCTTGGGACATTGCCAAGACTTGGAACATTATCGTAAACAACAGTAGCCGCAAACGCCGGAGCGGCGAATGCGAGCGGGGCCAAAAGCGCTCCAGCGAGAGCAAATTTCGTAAGTATGTTCTTCATAATGTAGTTTCTAACTTGGTAAATTAAAACCAATAATGACCTTGGATGTTCATTAGATACCTCCCCAATGAACTTGCAATTGACAGGAGTGTGTAAAACGTGTGCATATCGAGTGAACACAAAAAACCGCTCAACAGAGCGGTCTTTTGGTGTTAGTTTCTAAGAGATGTTACGGGAGCGAGTTCCAGAAACTCAACTGTGATGAAGCTTGGGTCGTTGAGTCCTTAGGTGTCGCTTTACCCTGACCCGAGATAGGAAGCGGGTCGTTGCTGTTGTTGTAGGCGTCGAGCTGAGATGCGAAGGAGAGAATGAGGTTCCTATCCGAACCCGCAAATGCTGTTGCGGCGTTTGTTAGGAGGGTTTGGGTGGTCCCACTGCAACCGAATGCCTCACAGTTCAATTTCGCGGCAAGCCATTGTTGGAGCATTTGCATGCGAGCTTGGTCAAGCTGTGTTCGCTTCGCGCCAGTCGATTTCTTCGAGATGCTTGCGTAGAAGCCGGCGAAGAGTTTAGAGTTGCTGTCGATAGTATGTGTTCCTATCGTCAGAGGATTTAATCCACTATTGAACCACGTCGTCGTGTACTGAGTGTGTGTTTGCCAGAAGCCGAGTGTGCGCGTGGCGTGCGGGATGTCGTTGTTGGTGATGGTGCACGTCTTCGTCTCCCCTACCCCAATTGTGCCGGAGCAATCCGCGCTCAGCGTCTTCACATAACCACGGTCGTCCAGTTCGTTCACGGTGTAGATGCCCGCGTTCACGGTCACGTTGACACCTGCTTCACTGCCAGCGAAGTCGTTTACAGACGGACTAACTAGGGTCACGCCTCCAATGTGCATCGTGAAGTCTGATGCCTGTGCTACATCGTTATCATCATTAATGACGTGTTTGATAACAATGAGATGTGCTGGCTGGTCGGTATTGGTAATGGAACAGGTCGCAGTATCACCCAAGCCGAGCGTGATGCTATTGCCTGAGACTGGGGCATCGCTGTTCTTTACACAACTATAAGATGTGCCGTTGGTGTAACCTGTCGGCGCTGCACTTTCGGAGAGAGTGTAGGTACCCACTTGGAAGGTTGCAGCCGATACAACATCAGCCGAGCCAACTGCCCCAGGGCCCGAGAGCGTGCCCGAAGTGCCTCCATCGGCAGTCAGAGTCCAGGTAGATTCAGGAGCTGTCCCGCCGTGCGTGTAGTTCGTGATTTTGTTGAGCGTGAGTGATGGTGCGATGTCATCGTTGGTGATGGTGCAGGTGGCAGTATCACCCAAGCCAAGCGTGATGCTATTGCCGGATACTGGTGCGTCGCTGTTCTTCACACAGCTGTACTGGGAAGCGCTGTATCCTGTGGGGCCGCTTTCGCCAAGAGCGAAGGTATCTGCTTTGAGGCTAGCGCCTGAATCAACCGGCGTAGTGCCCGAGAGGTCGTTGGCTCCCGTGCCGTTGGCAGTGAGTGTCCAAGCGGTATCAACTGCTGTACCGCCGTTATCGTTGACAACTATCTTGCGGAGGTGAAGTGCCGGTGCATTGTCGTCGTTGGTGATGGTGCAGGTAACAGTCTCGCCTTCGTTGAGCGTAACCGTGCCTCCAAGGACTGACGGGCATTTTGCGTCGCCGGTAAGGCTAACAAATGTGTAGCCGGTAAGTCCGTCTTCATTGAGAGCGATCGGCGTGTTGGAGTTGACGGTGGTCGTAGAGCCAGAGAGCACTATTCCGCCGCCTACGGAGATATCGAAGTCGTTGGGCACAGCCGTACCGCCGTTGTCGTTGATGACGTTTTTGATGAGTACTATCTTCGCCGGCTGGTCATCGTTGGTGATAGTACATGCTTTTACATCCCCGGGGTTAAGCGTGATAGAACCGTCTGCAGCACAATCCCCTGTCCACGAACCCGCGGTGTACCCCGTGAGATTTGTTTCGGAAGCGGTGTGAGCGCCTGCGTTGAAGGTATTTTGAACTCCCGAAGTCACACCAGTTGCGTCGACAAAGAGCGGGAAGTCTGCAACCACTGCATCGCCACCGTCGTCGTTTGTTACAACTTTGGTGAGAGTGAGTTTAGGCGCGATGTCGTCGTTGGTGATGGTACAAGTAGCTTCTCCGCCGATGCCAACCGTAATGTTGGAACTGTTCTGCGTTCCTCCGACGCAGACCCAGTCGGAAGCGGCATAGCCGGTAACATTGGTTTCGCTCAATGCGAAGGTGTCAGCTTGAAGCGTCGCACCTGAGTCTACCGGGCTCATGCCCGAGAGATCGTTTGAACCAGCACCATCTGCAGTGAGAGTGAAATCAGCGACTGTCTTCGTGCCACCGTTATCATTCACGACTACTTTACGGAGGTGAAGCTTCGGCGCAATGTCGTTGTTGGTGATTGTGCACGTCTTCGTCTCGCCGAGTGCGACAGAAACGTTTCCGCTGGCGTCACAATCGGTGCCCCACGAGCCGGCAGCATAACCAGGGAGAAGTGTCTCGCTTGCAACGTGCGCTCCTGGGTTGACGGGGAGGGCCACCTCATCAAGCGCTGCGCCACCGTCAACCCTCAAGAGGAAGTCGTTTGGCTGCGCGGTGCCGCCGTTATTATTCACAACTGTTTTATTGAGGATGATGTATGCCTGCTGATCGTCATTGGTGATAGTACACGTAGCTTCCCCGCCGATGCCAACTGTAATGTGTGTTGCATCACCTTGTGTACCTCCGACACAGACCCAGTCAGACGCTGTGTAGCCAGCGACGCTGGTTTCGCTCAAGGTCCACGTGTCTGCAAGGAGTCCTGCGCCCGAATCAACTGGGCTCGTACCGGAGAGGTCGTTTGCTCCCGCGCCGTTCGCCGTGAGCGTGAAGTCGGCAACGGTGGCAGTGCCACCGTTATCGTTGGTCACAACCTTGCGGAGGTGGAGCTTCGGAGCGATATCGTCGTTGGTTATTGTGCAGGCTTTCACGTCGCCCGGAGCGAGTGTAATGGCGCCGTTGGTGGCGCAATCACCGCCCCACGAACCTGCGGCATATCCTGTTTGATTCGTTTCGGAGACCGTGTAGCTACCCGCATTGAATCCATTTTGCACACCGCTCGTCACGCCCGTCGCTCCGACGAACAATGGGAAGTCTGCAACCACTTTCGTGCCACCGTTGTCGTTCACGACAACCTTGGTCACCGTGAGTTTGGGTTGTATATCATCATTGGTGATCGTGCAGGTCGCTTCTTGCCCAAGACCGAGTGTGATATTCGATCCATTCTGTGTGCCGCCAATGCAGCTCCACGCGGATGCGGTGTAACCCGGTACATTAGTTTCGCTCAGGGCAAACGTGTCTGCTTGGAGCCCGGCACCAGAATCAACCGGCGAAGTGCCTGAAATATCATTCAAGCCGGCACCGTCTGCTGTAAGTGTGAAGTTTGCGACAGTCGCTGTGCCTCCGTTGTCGTTGGTAACGACTTTTCGGAGATGGAGTACCGGAGCGACATCGTCGTTGGTGATGGTGCAAGTCTTTGTCTCACCGAGGGCGACGGTAACCGACGCGTTTACATTACAATCGCCACCCCATGCGCCAGCTGAATATCCTGGAAGGAGCGTCTCGCCCGCAGTATGAGAACCTGGATTGACTGCAAATGCGATTCCATCTGACACAGCATTACCGTCAACGGTAAGCAAGAAGTCATTGGGTCCTGCAGTGCCGCCGCTGTTGTTGAGTACCGTCTTGTCAACGACGATAAACGCCTGCTGGTCATCGTTGGTGATTGTGCAGACAACTGCTCCGCCAGCCGGCACGGTTACCGCGCCGTTATTTATCGATGTATCGCTCGGTGTTGCCCCAGTACAGGCCCACGCTCCTTCGCTGTAACCCGCGATGTCATTCTCACGAAGTGTGTAGCTCCCAGCGTTTACGGTCATTACTTGGCTTGAGTATTTCAAGGTGTTTGCACCATCGGCAGTTCCCGCTCCAAAAGCGAGAGTACCTGCGGTACTGGTGAGTCCAAACGCGCCTGTGTCTGCCGTACCGCCGTTGTCGTTAACGACGCGCTTCACAATTTGCAATGAGCCTTGCTGAAGCGTGTTTACGAATGTGCATGTCACATTCTCTCCGTTTCTAATCGTGACTGTTATACCATTCGTGACTTGCGTTATGGTCGATTGAGTTGCGCCTGTGCATGAAACAGGGCTCGTCAAAGCCCACCCCGCGACGGGAGTCTCGGTAATCGTGCTTACCGTACCGCTAGCGATGTTCGAGAATAGCTGCATGTTGGAAAGCGTTCCATCTGCATCATCATCGAGCGCAAACGGTGAAGGGGTCAAACCACCCGTGGCGGTGAAGCTGAAGTCTTGGTCGTCATTCGGATCCGCATCTTTGATAATCGTAAGCGAGCCGGGCGGTGTAAAAATTGCCGAGCTCGACATTTGATTGTCGGCGCCTCCACCAGAGCCATCAAGACCAATGAGATAGAAGTGATACGGGTTACCAGAAATGCCCGTAGCTCCGCGGCCTGGTCCCCAACTGCGACCAGTTCCGTCGCCACCGAGGGCGATATCTGCCCCAGCGACAAGCATGGCGTTGGCGCCTGTGCCTGTCCACGTAATCGTGTACCAGATATAACTGTCGTTGGTGTCAGCTCCATCTGCCAGAACAGAGCCGCTCAACTTGCCGTCCATGTGCACCAACGTCATGGTGGGTAAGACGCTGAAGGTGCCGTTTGTATAGAGGCGGACCGTACGATTGCCGAACAAGACCTCGTAGGCGGTAATGCGAGTCTGGGTGGAACCGTCCACGCTGATGAACGAATCGTCTGGTACTGCTACATCAACGGTATTTGTGGAATCGGCAGCTGCAAGCAGCGCGTTACAAGCCGCTTTGGCTGCATTGCCTAGGTCGTCGCCACAGCGATTTACATTGAGTGTGATGCCGACACCAGCGGACGCCTGCTGAGAATTCAAAGTGCTCGCTGGCATTGTTCCTGATGCAGGCGCGTCAGAGACCAAGAAGTCGTACGCGTGATTGCCACCTTTTGTCGTTTGAATACCAACCACCAAGGTGTGCGAGCCGGCGGCCATTCCCGTCATAATGAGCTGCTGTTCGGTGGCAATGCCCTCGTAGAGAGTTGAGTTGCTAGAACCGAGGGCACCTCCAATCCAGTTACAGAGTCCCAGGCCGAGTGGAGTGTTGCCTTGAGAGTCATTCTGGGCGCACTGCGAGAGATCGAAGCCAACAGCCGCATCAGTAAATATCGTTTGTGCTAAACGAGTTCCATCTTTATCGGTTGCAGTGAGGGTGTAGAATGGGCGGAATACGTAGTCGAGTCTGGTGGAGGTCGTAAATGACCCGTTTTCATTCGTCCATACGTCCCATGTAACCTCTGGCGATGTACTTCCATCCTCATTCGTGCCAATGAGGTGCAAAAAGATATTTTGGATAGCACCAAAAAAATCTCCGATGATACTAACAAGCGAACCTGGTGCGTAGTCCAACTGATCGGTCGAAAGTTCGGGGACAAGGACGGGAGGTGCGAGGGATTCCGCGGCGGAGGCGGTCTGCGAAGAAGTGTCAGTAGTGGATGTGTCGGCCGTGCTGGTCGTGATAGTTGAATCTGTCGAGGCAGAAGAGTCGGTGGCCGACGAGGTGTCGGTGGTGGAGGTGTCAGTGGTAGATGTGTCAGTCGAGGTTGTGTCAGTCGAGGTTGTGTCGGCTTGCCCTAAGCTTGTCGAAGGGTCGGTAGCGGAAGTATCCGCTGTTGCTGGTGTGTCAGTTGTATCAGTTGTTGCACTCGTCTCTGACGTGTCCGTGACGGTCGTGTCGACGGGATCCGCCGGAGCATCGGCAACGACATCCGTCGTTGATGTGTCCGTTACGACTTCAGACGAGGCGTCTGTCGTCACCGCATCATCCGCGCGGACAGTAGAGACCGTCGCGAAGAGCATCATGAGGCTGGCGACAACAAGGAGTCCAATAACGCGCACTTCCCCGCTCACTGTAAAAGTATTCATACAATTAATTGCGACATACTTAGGATAAATAATGGTTCCCAACCAAGAGCCGAGCGCATCGCGCCCTAAACTAGACGCCAGTATGATACCCCCATAGGAGTTGTCAAGAAAGTCGGTAAGAGGTTCACCCTTGGTGCGTCATAGCCACCGTTAGCAGAGGTGATATAATCAGAACATATGAACAAATTTATACCTGTTCCCATCGTAATTAGCATGTTGATCCTGCCCGCGGGCTTGGCGCTCGCCACCACCGATGTCTCGCTTGGCGCTGCTGTCTCCTATGAGGTGCAGACCGCGCGCGAGTCTGCCACCGGCAAAGCAAGCGGTCGCGCCGCAGACCAAAACGCGAGTGCCGCCGGCACCGCGATGAGTGCTGACAAAGCGACCACAACCCGTGGCAACGCGACATCATCGGCAAAGAGTGCCTCCAACAACGCGACAACGACGCGCGGCAACGCGACATCCACTGCGGCGCAGCAAAAGAAAGATGAGGCTCGTCCCGGACTTCCCTTCTTCCTGCGCTGGCTCTTCGGAGATCAGGATGCGTCCGTCAAGGATCTGCGTGGACAGCTTGCCGCTTCGACGACCGCCACCTCGACGTCAAGCTCCACGGCGCCTTCCTTGAT
>CAYIDD010000008.1:0-28436 GCA_964362175.1 uncultured Candidatus Saccharibacteria bacterium
CGCGCCTCGGAGAGAATGGTCGCGATCGAGGGCGTTGCGAAGTTCTGGAATTCGTCGATGTAGAGATAGAAGACCGGCAACAGATCGCCACGCGTGTCGACGCGCGAGAATGCGGCCTGCAGGAATTTGGAAACAAGGATGAGGCCAAGGAGTGAGGTGTTGCGATCGCCTAAGCGCCCCTTGGAGAGATTGGCGAGGAATATCTTCTTTTTATCCATGATCTCGCGGAAATTGAACGCGGACTTTTCCTGGCTAACAATTGGCCGCATGATGTCGTTGGTGAGAAACACATCGAATTTGCTGGTGATGTATGGTGCGACGTTCTCAAGCGATGGGTCCCCCTGTGCCTGCTCGGCGATCTTGCGCCAGAATTGCACGATGATGGGGTTGTTGCAGTGTGAAAGTTTCAAATTTCGGAATGCGGTGTCGGCAAAGACGCGCGGTATTTCGACGAAGGTGCTTCCGGTATCCGGATCTTCGACGACGAGCTGCACCGCATTGCGGTAGTACTGCTCGAACATCGGGCCAAACGCTTCCGGCACATCGGCATAGAGCTTTCGGAATATGCCGTACACCTCGTCGACGACAAATGTTTTCATCTCCGGCTTCGAGCGATCATATTCGAGCATGTTGAGTCCCATCGGGCGGGCGGTATATGCCGGATCAAAATAGATAACGTCATTTATCCGCTCAGGCGGGATACAGGCAAGCACGTCCTCGATGTCGTTGCCGTGGGGATCAATGAAAGCCACGCCCTCGCCATTTTTAATATCCTGAATGATCATATTCTTGATGAGTCCGGTCTTTCCGGTACCCGTCTGCCCTATCACGTAGGCGTGGCGCAAGCGGTCTGAAGTGCCGAAACGGACCGGCGTTTCGTCTGCACCGTATCTATTGATGCCGATCGTGATGCCTTCGGCGGGGGTTTCGACCGGCGCGGGCGCTTGTTTGGCGAAGCTGCGCTTGAGCTCGCGCGAAGTCGTCAAGCGTTCCGCCGTGAAATGGAAGATGGAGGTGACCTCGCCGAGAGAGAGCGGCATCGAGATCGAGTGCTCGAACGTCCGGTACGTAAAATCCCGCAGAAAATCTGAAAGTCCCCAGCTCCCCACCCGCTTAAAAACGAGGTGATTGCCCTTCGGGTCGTCGTATTGATTGAAGGGCGCCTCCAGATTGCTCAAGAGTTCTTCCGCGCGATGCTTGGTCGGCGCAGAGGTGACGAGACGGATCGAGACCGGCACGATGCGCGTTTTCACCTTCTTGGTTATCTCTTCGGTCGTCACCTGATCCGACGAACGCCGGAATTGTTTTTCCACCTCCATCTCATACTCCTTGGACATGAACATCTGCTTGGCCATGGTCTTCAAGGCTTCCCCCAACTCACTTTCAGGCACAGATATTGCCTTACGAAAATTCTTGCCCTTCTCAAGTTCGCGGATGATCTTTTTGTAATGATGATTGTACCTGTCGCCCTCGGTAGAGACTGTTATCTGAAGCGCGGCACCCTCGCCGTGCTTTGCGATCTTCGCGAACGCTGCAAGAAGGATGTTCATCGGATCGTGTTCGAACAGTTCGGGGGTCTTTAGGGGCAGTGATGGATGATCTGCAAGTGTTGCGTACGCGGCGGCATGTACGCCATCATAGTTGAAAATATTGTAATCGCCCCGACTCTCCGATATCCGCGCATTTGGAAATACCGAAGATATCAGGCGCTCGGCAAGGACTTTCTTCGCCCGCGGAACTCCCAAGTACAAAAAAGCCTCCTCGGTACCCTCCTGCACCGCGATCTCGAGTGAGAAACCTTCGTGCTTGTCGATGAGCGACGTGAGACCTGCATAGAGCTGCTCGGACGATGAGAGGAGCTGTTCGAGCTTGTGTTGCTGATTATCTTGTTTGTCACCTTCCCCGTGAGCCTGCGGGTGGACCTCGAACAAAACCATGGTGAGAGAGCGCCGCATCTTTTCCGAAATACCTGTACCATTGTCCGGCAATCCCTCTGCTATGTAGCGCACGAGCGCACGGTGCACGTCATCTTCAAGGTGAGGATTTTTCAGCCTCGCCGCTACAGAGAGGGCGTTGCGAATTCCATTCTGCTGCACCATCCGTAATATTTCGTCGACCTGTCTATCGTGCGTTTCCGGCTCAAGCTTGAGAACATTCCTGAGAATATCGTGCTCGGCCATGATGACCGCTTCATGCAAGATCTGCGCGGCGGGCGTCTCTGCATACACGGCCACCTCGCGCTTCGCGATTCGGTCGCTCTCGAAGCGGTTATTCGGCGCATCCATCTCGGCCTCTTTCTCACGCACCCGCTCACGCAAATACGCCAACTCCTCTTCAGGAGATTTGAATTTTTCAGGAGCCGCGCTCCGCGGCTTCTCCATCATGGGAGGCATACCTACAGTATATCGTACATAAAAGAAGAGCCGCCCGAGTGGATGCGAGTACGTATACTCGGACGGTCCTCTTCGGGCGGCTTTAGGCCACTTCCCGCTTCTTCGGCGGGGTTATGTTCAACTCCCCGTTGTAGACGTGCACTTCGGTTTCGATTCCGCTTCTTTCGCAAACGCCGAGAAACCGCTGAAGATTTTGCTGCTCCACTGCGATTACACTCGACGGGAAACCGTGCAGGGCATTGGAGATGCCGTCGTACTGTTGGACGAACCTGCACGATATGTCTTCGGGTCCGAATCGGAAGTCGTCACGCTTGGCTGCCCACACAGTCCAGATTTCTTTACCTCCTGGAGTGTTGCGGCCAAGATGCGCGAATCCCCAGAACGCCGTGAGTGTGCGCAAATTTTTCGTGCTGGCGCGATACTTTTCCTCGTCGTCGGGCTTACATTGCGGGAGACCCAAGGCCGACTCACTGACTACGCCGACAATGCGAGCCGCAGCTATGATAACGAACTTTGTCATCTCATCCTCCCTTCGGTTGGTGATGACGTGAGAGGACGATAGTTGAAAATCTTCTTCAAGTCAAAGCCTTCGCGCCAATGTCCTTTCGGTACTGCATTCCCTCGAAGTGAATTTTGCCGACTGCCTCGTACGCACGATCGAGGGCTTGTTTGAGGGTGCCGCCCATTGCCGAGACGCCGAGTACACGACCGCCCGCGGTCACCAACTGTCCATTTTCCATTTTCGTCCCCGCATGGAATACGACAACGGTCTCCACCTTCTCAGCCTCCTCAATGCCAGTGATCGGGATTCCTGTTTTATACGAGCCCGGATACCCACCGGAAGCAATGACGACGTTGGCCGCAAACCCTTTGCTCCAATGTATCGATCTTCGCATCGCGTCTAACGTGCCCTCGACACACGCCTCAAAAAGATCGAAAAGGTCGTTCTCCAATAGCCGCATGTACACCTGCGTTTCAGGATCGCCAAATCGCGCGTTGTATTCGAGCACCTTTGGCCCACTCAGCGTCATCATGAGACCGGGGAACAGTAGTCCGCGGAACTGTACGCCGCGCTTGGTGATGGTATCGAATGTTCGCGTAACGACCTGGTTTTCGATACCTGCCATCATGTCATCAGACACCCACGGCACGGGGGCTATCGTACCCATACCACCGGTGTTGTTGCCCTCGTCTCCATCGAGTGCTCGCTTGTGGTCCTGCGCGGGCGGAAAGATAATGTGTGCAATTCCGTCCGTCAGTGCATGAATTGATATCTCAGATCCTTCGAGGAATTCTTCAATGACGACCTCACTTCCCGCATCCTTATGTACCTTCTTGACCATTACCTCGTCGAGCGCATGCTCGGCCTCTTCCATCGTCTTGCATACGTACACACCTTTCCCCAACGCGAGTCCACTCGCCTTTATTACGATCGGCAAACCGCTCATACGCACGTGCGCAAGCGCCGGCACAACGCTTTTGAATACGCCGAACTTCGCCGTCGGGATTTTCCCTTCTTGCATCAACGTCTTTGCAAATGCCTTTGAGCCCTCGATCTGGGCTGTTTCTTTTGTGGGCCCCCACACGCGCAATCCGCGTGCAGTGAATATATCGACGATCCCTCCCACGAACGCATCGTCCGGCCCCGGGATCGTAAGCCCTATCTTTTTTTCCTTCGCAAAGCTGATGAGTTTCTCAAAATCCATCACACCGATCGGCACATTCTCTGCGATCTTAGCCGTACCGCCGTTTCCCGGTGCCACATAGATCTTTCCCACCTTGGGTGATTGCTTCAGTTTCCACACAAGCGCGTGCTCCCGCGCCCCGCCACCCACAACCAATATATCCACCGCGGTCATCAGCCCATTCTACTCTATTCTTTTGTCAAAATCTCCGGACCGTTTTTGGTTATGAGTACGGTATGTTCGGCGTGTGCGGTGCGCGAGCCGTCTTTGGTGCGATACGAGTGGCCGTCTTTGTCTATAAAAAGCTCTCCGCTTCCGAGTGTCATCATGGGCTCTATCGCAATGACGAGTCCCTCGACAAGCTTCGTGCCCCTTCCCGGCTCCCCGAAATTCGGTACGTGCGGTTCTTCATGGACTTTGATGCCGACACCGTGACCGGAGAGATTTTTGGGATATCCGAAGTTATATTTCTCGGCTATCTTTTGCACCGCATAGCCTATATCACCTGTCGTATTGCCGACTTTCGCTTCTTTAATGCCCGCAGCGAGTGCCTCGTACGTGCCGCGGACCAATTCCTCGTCGTGGGGATCACGTCTTGAACCCGCGATCACCGTCGCTGCGTGATCGGTGTACAGACCTTTGTGTTTAATGCCAAAATCCAGACACACCACGTCGCCATCGCGAATTGTGACGCCGTTGTCGCTCGCAGGAGAATGAACGATCACATCGTTTACAGAGAGACAGAGTCCCGATGGGTATGGCGTGTCGCTCTTTCGCTCGGTGTGACCGAAAAACGCGAGTGTGTCTCCCTCCGCTTTCACCATTTCACGGGCTTTCTCTTCGAGTTCCCGCGATGTGACACCCGGCGCGACCATCTCCGACAGGATACGTACGTGCCGCGCAAGTCGGCGCCCCCCCTCGCGCAACGCATCAATCTCCGCTTTCGTTCGAGCGATCATTGTACGACTCCGAGCGCGGCAAGGGTCTTGGCATGCACGGTTGCAATATCCGCCCCGCCGTCTATTTCATGCACGGTCCAGCCGCATTCGCGCAGTGTATCGAACGCGGGAACGACATCCTTCTCGAACCACGCGAATCTGCGCTCGAGCGCCGCGTCGGTCGCATCATCGTGTCGCCCGCGCGAGAGAAGCCGTGCACGCGCGGTATCTTTCGAGAGCGTCAGCATGATCGCATGTTTCTCCGTGCGCCCGTAAAATTCCGCGATCTCGTTTGCGACCATCGATTGGAACGGTTTTCGGCACGTACCATCAAGTATGAGATGCTCGTCGCCCTCGAATGAACGATTGATCACATCGGTGAGAAGGTAGATCGGAATAAATGAAGGTAGGAGGCCCCCCGAAGATACGATCCGCTCGGCGCGTTTCGCGAGCGAGGTACCCGATGTCATGAATGCGCGGGCAAGCGCCCCCATTTCTGCGCGCACGATCTTACGCGAGGGATCTTTGTCTGCAAGATACCGCTCAAGCAGGTCCGCTTGTGTCCCCTTACCGGAGCCGGAGATGCCGAAAAGTGCGACGGTGATGGGATTCATGTTCAAAGAGTATAACCTTCCTTCCGCATGATATCCATCACTTCCTGTACAGTGTCCTCCAGTCTTCCGTCCGCGTTGACTACGCGATAGTCGTATTGGGGCGCGTGCACGCGCAACTCTTTCTCGGTGATCTTCATGCGTGCTTCGAATTCCTTCTCCGACCACTCCGGATTCCGCGCGCGCAAACGCGCCCTGAATTGTTCAAGCGATTCCGGCATGATAAAAATGGTCGTCGCTCCGTAACGCTCTTTCAGGAGCCGCGCGCCCTCGATGTCGACTTGCGCGAACACAATGTGCCCCGCCGCGATCTTTTCTTCGAGATCGGGAAGGTAGGTGCCGTAGTACGTACCGAGCGCGGCAACATACCGATGTTCGGGAATATTCCCCACGGAAAGCTCCGCATCAAACCGCTCTTGGGACATAAAATGGTAATCGACGCCCTCCTGCTCACCGGGACGCATTGAGCGTGTCGTCGCAGTCACCAAGCGGACACAGTTGTGGTGGCGCGCGAGTATCTCATTGATGACCGCATTCTTTCCGCTTCCGGATGGACCGGCGATGACAAGTACTTGTTTTGCGGGAGCCGCATTCATTGCGGTTAATACTCTCTGATCGAGGTCTGCGCGTCAACCTTTTTTACGACGTCAAGCACCACAGAGACGACGATGAGGAGCGCCGTTCCTCCGATGGTGATCGCGGTGATGCCCGTAATGCCCTGGAGTATGATGGGCAGAACGGCGAGCACGCCGAGGAATAGCGCTCCAACGAGCGTGATGCGCGTGATGATGTTGCCGAGGTATTCAGCGGTGGTGACACCCGGGCGGACCCCCGGAATGAACGCGCCGTTCTTCTGGAGGTTCTTCGCCACCTGATTGGGCTCAAACGTAATTGCCGTGTAAAAGTAGGTGAACACGAACACAAGAAGGAAATACAGGGCGCCGTATACCCATTGATTCGCGAGCGCGCTTGCAACGGCGCTTCCGGCTGACGCGAGGAGCACGATCGAGCTTTTCGAAAGGAACGTTGCGATCATTTGCGGGAACAACAGGATGGAGAGCGCGAAGATTATCGGAATGACACCCGCCTGATTCACACGAAGCGGCAGGTAGGTTGAAACACCCCCCAAGACTTTTGAACCGCGCACGCGACGTGCGTAGGTGACAGGAATGGGGCGCTCTGCTTCGGTGATGTATACCACTCCTGCAATAATGAGCGCGGCGGCGATGGCGAAACCTGCGTACACGGGGATCTGTGAGACATCGAACGAAAAGATAAGTTGCGCCATCGAGGAAGGGAGTCCCGACACGATACCCGCGAAGATGATAAGTGAGATACCATTTCCCACCCCAAACTCGGAGATGAGTTCTCCGATCCACATAATGAAGATCGCGCCCGCCGCTATAACGACGACGTTGGTGATAAAGGCAAGAAGCGAAAGCGATGAAACGATCCCGTTCTGCTGGAGCAGTAAGAGGAAACCGAAGGCCTGAATGAATGCGAGCGGAACGGAGAGGTATCGCGAATACTGCATGAAGCGCATCCGGCCGGCATCCCCCTCCTCCTGATACATCTCTTTCAGTTTCGGGATGAGGATGGTCATGAGCTGCATTACGATCGATGCGGTAATGTACGGCGAGACTCCGATCATCATGATCGAAAGGTTGGAAAAACCTCCTCCCGAAAATATATTGAGGAGTCCGAAGAGTTGGTTATTGCTCAAAAATGCTTCAAGCTGGGCGGCATCGATACCGGGAATGGGAATGGTTGCGAGGAACCGAAATACGACAAGAGCCGCCAACACGAAGAGCACGCGCGTTCGCAACGTTTCGTCCTGCACGATGAGTTTTGTCTTTCGTATGAATGATTCCCACATAGAGTTATACGATTACGCCACCGGCTTTTTCGATCGCAGCGCGCGCTGATGCCGAAACGCCGAGACCTTTGAAAGAAAGTTTTTTGTTCATGACGCCTCCGCCCACGATCTTGACTGGTGTCATTTTGCGCACCCTGATGACCCCCTTGTCGGCAAGCGCCTTCATGGTCACTTCGCTTCCTGCATCAAAGAGAGCCTCAAGACGTTCGATGGTGAGGACAACTGCGTCCGGTTTCGTGCCGTCAACGGTGCGCCCCCGATTCTTGCCGTATCCGCGGCGCTTCGGGATCTTCTTGATGATGTCGCGCATTTCCGGACGCTTCTTGCGGCCAGCGCGTGCGTTTTGGCCCTTGGTACCCCTGCCGGAGGTCTTGCCGCGCTTCCCCCCGCGACCGACGCGTGCGCTCGGGCGCGCGGTCATACGTTTGAGTGTACTTAGTGATGCCATATTATTTCGATGAGACGAGGGTCTTCAGCGCTTCAATAGCAGCTCGTGCGTTGTTGACGGGATTCTTGCTGCGTGAGAGCAGTTTTGCGGTAACATCGGAAACACCTGCAAGCTCAAGCACTGTACGGACGGACGACCCTGCGACCAATCCACGGCCCGGAGAGGGGCGTATCTCGACGCGGGACGCGCAGTATTTTGCCTCAACGTTGCGTGAAAGACTGCGATTCTTTGTGAGGTTCAGAGTGATCATGGCGCGCTTTGCGGCACGGGTTGCCTTCTCTATTGCCTGTGCGGTATCGGCAGCTTTCCCGAGACCCACCCCGACGCGACCCTTCTTGTCGCCCAGCACGAGCGCTGCGCTGAAATTGAAACGACGACCGCCCGCCATAACACGCGCGACGCGTCGGATGCCGATCATCTTTTGCGCGAATTCGCTTCTGCGCTCATCACCTCCGCGACGGGGACCTCCGCGACCGCGCTGGCCGCCCCGACGATCCCGATTACCGCGACCGAACGAGGCACCCGGTCGTGATTCTTTGCCACCTCCCGCAGCCGGCGCCCCGGCACCTACGACTGTTCCTGTCGGTACTCCTCCTTCAATTATCACTTCGTTTTCAGCCATATGATTTTTTAAAATTCTAATCCCGCGGCACGGGCGGCATCGGCAAATGCTTTTATTGTTCCCTGATATTGGAATCCGCCGCGATCGAAGACGACCGATTTCACACCCTTCGCTCCAGCACGCTTTGCGAGTGTCGCCGCTGCGGCCTCTGCCCTCTCGCGCGGTGTCTTTCCCTTTTCGGTCGCGGATGAGACTGCGGCGATGGTCGTGCCTTTCGAGTCGTCAATGATCTGCGCGGTGATGCGCGTGTTGGATTTGTAGATGGACAGGCGCGGGCGGCTTTCATTCCCCGCGACTTTCGCGCGTACGCGTCGATGACGACGTTCTCTCTGTTGTGTTTTGGTGATCGCCATATATGTCATGCGGCGGCTGCCGCAGCTTTCTTACCCTGCTTCTCACGCACGACCTCGCCTTCATACCGAATACCCTTACCTTTGTAAGGTTCCGGTTTCTTCGTAGCGCGGATCGATGCGGCGAATTCTCCCACTGCTTCCTTGTCGGCACCCGAGATCGTAATGATGTTCTTTTCTACCAGCGCCGTTACTCCTGCGGGAATGGTGAGCAGCACTGGATGTGAGAAGCCCACGGAAAGCTTCAACTGCTTGCCCGCGAGTTCCGCACGATAGCCAATTCCCTCCACCTGAAGTCGCTTCACGAACGGCGTATTCACGCCTGCGATCATGTTGCGCAGGTGCGCAGCATATGTACCCCACAGCGCCCGCGCAAGACGCGAGGACTCTTTCGGAGATACGGCGACTTCACCGTTAGCGACCGTGATAGTAACTGCGGGATGAAGCATGCGCTTGAGTGTTCCCCCCTTTCCCTTGACCGTGATCTCGCTCGAAGCGACCGACACGTCGGTGCCTGCGGGAATTGGTATTGCTCTTTTGCCTGTGCGACTCATAAAAATAATTATTGAATGCTGGATTTACCAGATCTCAAAAAGCGCTTCGCCTCCGACTTTCTGCTTGCGCGCTTCCTTGTCGGTGAGAACACCCTTCGGCGTCGACAAAATGAGGGCACCGTGTCCGTAGCGCACCGGCACGATCTCGTGCGTGCCCCTGTACAAGCGACGACCCGGCTTCGAGATGCGCTTCACGCCGCTGATGACATGCTTCCCCGATTCGTCGTATTTGAGCGTGATATCGAGCGTCTTGCGTACTTTCTTTCCTTTCTTGTCTACCGCAGCGACAAATCCAGCATCTTTGAGTTTCTCAGCGACAGCCAGCTTGAACGACGAATACGGCACGGCAACGCTTGCCTTGTTGATCGCCCCCGCATTGGTGAGACGCACTATGAAATCACCGATAACATCGTTTACCATATGTCTTTACGACTTGCACATTTGGATGCAGTTCGAGGCGCGGAGAAAGCGGCGCGTGAGACGTACGAACAGTACGGCGAGCGCGACGCAGAGACTCCGCAACGAAGAAATGCGCCAAATGTGCAAGTTGTTACCATGAGCTTTTTTTGATCCCGGGGATATTTCCCTCAAGAGCTTCCTCGCGGAAACAGATACGGCAGAGATTGAAATCACGCATAAAACCGCGCGGGCGACCGCACTTGAAACAGCGTCGCACGGTGCGGCTCGAAAATTTCGGCGTACGATTCGCCTTTATGATCATTGATTTTTTTGCCATTGAGTTGCCCGAAAGGAGACTTTGGAGTTCTTGCATCCGGCCTTGCGGCGCTTGATTACAGAAACTCCATCGTGTGGCCCCATTCTCTAGGATATCCTCCAGCCAGACTGTCGGATCGCTAAAAAACAAAGCCCCCTACGAGGCAAAGGAAATATACTCGACCCACCCCCCAAAGTCAATCGATTCGCTTCTTGGCGTGGGAGACCGAGAGGTAGCGAAAAATATGTCAATGGGGCATAGTGCCGTCGGTGACTTAACCGGGCATTTGCCCTTGCACATTGAGGTTCCCATGAAAATCCACGAGATTCCGCTTTCTGGACGTGCGCGGCACGAAATCGACGTAAAGCCAGTTCGGCTGAAATATCTCGCCCCTTGGTTCGACCGTTATCGCCGCCAGCGTCGCAAGATTCTGGCCGACAACGCACGCGACTACCGTCGTGCAGTGTCGCTCAAGGGCGCCTTGACGCAACTCGCCAGCGCGGACGTCGCGAAAATGTCCGTCGCCGAGGGACAAATCGGCAACGACTGGCGTCCCTTCCGCGTCGAACATACGCCGAGTGGTTCCTTGCGGGGCAACTACGGCGGCGGCTACTCGGGCGACTTCAGCGGCCGCGTGTCGCCAAATCTGCGCGAATCGTCGTCCGTGCTGTTCCTTCTCAATGAGGCGGGCGAGACGCTTCGGGTGCTGATCCCGAGCCAAGGGGCAACACGTGAGATGCTTGCGACCGCACTGACCGCTTGGGCGAACAGCGCGGGGCACGACCGCAAACACTGGTATGACCGAAGGAGTACACATCTCGGCACGGTCATTCATAACTTCGGAATGGCAGAAGGTTGGTCGAGCGGCCTTGCGAATGCGAAGACCATCGACATGCTGGATGCTTCCTGCCAAAAATCCGCTGAAGACCGGCCGGTCGTCCAAGTCATGGGCAGGCTGCTCCAAGATGGGGTCGCGCTCGCAACCGGACTGCAGGTCAACGGCGTCATGAACGTCCTGCTGCCGACGATGTTCTTCATGCAGCTGGCTGGGAGTGTACAGCGTCTCGGCAAGATCTCGACCGGCAACCATCTCGTCCCCACCACGACCTGAGGGTCGAGGTGCACAACGAACGAAAACGGCGGCCCGCAAGGCCGCCGTTTATTTTTATTTTGCTTCTTGTAGCGGAAGGCCGATGTGGCGGAGGAAGGCATCTGCCTCTTTCTTGCCCTTTGCTGTCGTGACGATGGTTATTGCAACACCGAAAATGTCTTTCGCATCTTCATCGGAGGTCTCAGGGAATACGGTGTGTTCCTTGAGCCCTATCGAGATGTTGCCCATTTCATCAATGGCGCTCGGTTTGATGCCTCGGAAATCCTTGACGCGTGGGAAGACGATGTGAATGAGCTTGTCGAGAAACGCCTGCATGCGTGCCCCGCGGAGCGTCACTTGGTAGCCCACGATGTCGCCCGCACGGCTCTTGAAGTTGGCGATCGCTTTCTTCGCGGCACGTGGCGCTACGGCTTGGCCGGTGATGCGTGAGAGCCTGTCGACGACCATTTCCAATCGCTTTTTGTCTTTGTTGGTCTTCCCAACACCGGTTGAAACGACCACCTTTACGATCCGAGGAGCTTGCATGATGTTCTTGTAGCCCAACTGCCCCTTGAGAGCGTTGAATGTCTTCCCGTGTGTTGTTGCAGTAGCCATATTATTTCAGTTCCTGTCCGCTCTTAACCGCGACACGGCCCCGCTTCCCCTGTGCATCACGAGTGAGGCGTATGCGTGTCGGCTTACCGGACTTCGGATCAATGAGCATGACATTGGACGCGTGAAGCGGCATTGATTTGTCGACGATCTGCCCTTTTCGATTCTGGGCTGAGGGTCTGCGGTGCTTCTTGACCTGATTGACGCCATCCAAAAGCACCATGTTTTCGCGCGGTAACACGCGAACAATGCTTCCGCTTTGTCCCTTGGACTTTCCGGCAACGACTATTACTTTGTCTCCTTTTTTGAGTTTCATAGAATTAAACGATCTCGGGTGCGAGCGAGCCGATGCGCTGATACCCACGGTCGACGACTTCGCGCGGAATGGGACCGAACACACGATTCGCCTTTGGCTCCTTCGGCTCCTTTCCGGAGCCCGTAATGAGGACTACGGCATTCTCGTCGAAACGCACATACGAGCCATCCTTGCGACGGAGCGCATGCTTCTGCCGGACCACCACGGCGCGGTGCACTTCTTTCTTTTTGACGGCCTTTCGCGGCTGCGCGGTCTGAATGGAGATAACGATCTCATCCCCGATACCGGCGTAGCGGCGCTTTGAGCCGCCCAGTATCTTAAAGACCCGGCCGATGATGCCGCCTGAGTTGTCCGCAATTTTTACGAGCGTTCTGTCTTGGATCATATATTTATTTTCCTCCGGAGGAGGATCCGCCTTCGGCGGGGACGATGATGAATCGCTTGCGCTTGGAGATGGGGTGCGTCTCGCGAATGACGACCCTCTCCCCCACTTGCGCCGTGTTACCCGGATTGTGTACGAGGAATTTTTTGCTGTGGCGGATGTACTTTTTGTACTTCGGATGCTTCACGTAGCGCTCCACTTGCACTGTGCACGTATCGGTCATAGCCGCCTTTACGACGACGCCTTCAAATGTCTTTCCCGTGGTTGTTGATCCCATAGTTGAGTGCGGATACTAACGCTTATTAGGCCTCGATGCAATTTCGCGCGCTCTGAGCTCGGTCAGGATCTGCGCAATTTCTTTGCGTACATTGCGACCCTCGCGCGTGTTGCGCGTGCGACTACCTGCGCCACCGAAACGGAACGTGCGCAGACTCTCGCGCTTATCCGCAACGAGCTTTTGCAATTCAGCAACGTCCTGTTTTGAAAAATCAATCATATGTTTATTCGCGGGCGACCACGCGCGCTTTCACGGGCAACTTTGTTCCCGCCTTGCGCAAAGCTTCGCGAGCCATTCCCTCGGGTGCACCATCAATCTCAAATATCACGCGCCCCGGACGCACGTCGAATACATATCCCGCCACATCGCCCTTGCCGCTACCCATGCCGACTTCAGCCGCTTTTTGTGTGAATGGTCTATCGGGAAAAATACGAGTCCAGATCTTGGCGCTCTTGCCACCGGCGCGGGAAAGGGCGCGGCGAGCGGCCTCAAGCTGATTTGAGGTAACGCGTGCCTGTGTGAGCGCTTTCAGACCGAACGTGCCGAATGCCACGGTAATGCCGCGCGTCTCCGGAGCGTTCAAGCGTTTTCCCCGACGGCGGCCGCTCTGCCATTTGCGATATTTTGCTTTTTTCGGTGCCAACATATTTTATTTTGAGGTCCTGGCAGATTGCTTATCGGCAAAGATATCTCCGCGGTAGATCCATACCTTAATGCCAATGACACCGTACGGGAGGTACGCCTGCTCACGAGCAAAATCGATATCCGCACGCAAGGTCTGCAGCGGTACGCGACCGCGCTTGATCTCTTCGGTACGTGACATTTCGGCGCCGCCAAGACGGCCGGCGATCGCGATACGGACACCCTGCACATCACGATTGGCCATCACCTTCTCCACGGTCTGTTTCAATACCCTGCGGAACGTCTGCCGCTTTTCCAATCCTTCGGCAACCATATAGGCGACGACCGGTGACTGGCTCTCCGGCGACCGGACCTCTTCGATATCGAGACGCACCGCCTTCCGCTCTGCGCGGGGTACGGTGCGAATGACCGCTTCTATCTCCTTGCTGAGCTTGGTGGAGCCTTCACCGCCGCGACCGATGACGAGGCCGGGGCGCGAGGTCTTGATGATGACGCGGATAGCCTTTTCGTTGCGTTCAATCTCGACTGAGGTGACGTAACTCCCGCGAAGTCGTTTCTTAAGAAAGCGACGGATAGCGGCGTCGACACAGACGTTCTGGCGGTATTTGGCCGGACTCTTCGCGAACCAGCGCGACTTCCAATCGCGGATGATGCCGAGACGATGTGCGTATGGATGTACGGTGTGTGTCATATTATTTTATCTCGCCGGAGCTTTTAGCGGAGGCGGGTTTTGCGGCTTTCACTTTTTTCGCACGGGACTTTTTAGCGGCCTTTGCAACGGTTCCCAACTCGAGAAAAACAATGCTCATCGTCTTTCGGATGCTCCCCGCACGGCCACGCGCGAACGGGCGTGCGCGGCGCATGACGAGACCCTTGTTGACCGTGATGGTCTTTACGAAAAGATTTTCTGCGACGGCACCCGCCGAGCTCGCGTTCGCGACCGCGCTATCCAAAAGCTTGCCGATCGCCGGTGAAGACTTTTTCGGCAGGTACAAAAGCGCCGCGCGCGCCGCCGCGACGCTCTTGCCGCGGATGAGATCTGCGACGAGCCGCACCTTGCGGGGTGACTGATGATAATTCGTTAAGAGCGCTTTCATAGTTTATTAGTGAGTATGGTCGAACTATTTCTTTGCGGCTGCGGTCGTCGCGGTCGCCTTTGCAGCTTGTGAAGCGGCGATCTCAGCCGCCTTTGCAGCCATTTCGGTCTCCTTCTGCATCTTACCGCCGTGCTTGATGAATTTGGTCGTTGGCGAGAATTCCCCCAATCGGTGCCCTACCATGTCTTCGGTCACAAAAACCTCCTCAAAACTCTTTCCGTTGTGGACGGCAAATGTGTACCCGACGAATTCCGGCGCTATCTGACTCGATCGTGCCCACGTTTTGATAGACCCCTGCCCACTTTTTCGGGTAGAGACCTTCTTCATCAATTTCACGTCCACGTAGGGACCTTTTTTGAGTGATCGTGTCATGTTGGCAATTGAAAACCCGCTGTTGCGGGAGTTCGCACAATGTATAGGAAACAGGGCGTAATGTCAACAAAAAGTCCGCGTACGCGGACCTTTTGATCAGTTTCGCTTTCCTACCTTGCGTCTACTCACAATGAAAACATTGCTGTACTTTTTGGGGCGGCGTGTTTTCTGGCCCTTTCCTGCGGGCTTGCCCCAGAGAGTCTTCTGACGGCGGCTACCGCGGCCTTGGCGACCTTCACCTCCACCGTGCGGGTGATCCACCGGATTCATGGCAGAGCCGCGCACCGTCGGACGCACCCCAAGCCAGCGATTGCGACCTGCTTTGCCGAGGTTCACCAAGCGGTGCTCCTCGTTCGAGACCTCGCCGATGGATGCCCAGCAGCGCGAGATGACGCGGCGAATTTCGGTTGAAGGCATTTTGAGGTGTGTATAACCGGCGTCCTGCGCCACAACCTCGCAGAAATTACCGGCAGAACGCGCGAGCACCCCTCCTTCGCCCGGCTTTAATTCGATATTGTAGACGAACGTACCGACGGGGATGTTCCCAAGCGGCAATCGGTTCGCTGCCGTGATAGGAGCATTTTCGGACACAAGGAACGTATCGCCCACCTTCACCTTTTGCGGGAGCACGACGTAGCGTTTATCTCCGTCCGCATATACTGCAAGCCCGATGAATCCCGACCGGAACGGATCGTATTCAATAGTGGTGATCCTTGCGGGAATATTTTTCTTATCGAAACGAAAGTCCACCTGACGATAGGCTTTTTTGTGCCCGCCCCCCTGATGGCGCACCGTGATGCGACCGAAACTATTGCGACCGCCGAAACTTCGCGCGCCCTTCGTGAGCGCTTTCAACGGCTTGTGACCTGAAAGCAGCTTGCGGTACTCGATGCTCGTGTGCTGACGCTGCGATTTTGATGTTGGTTTGTATGTTTTCATATTAGCCGATCGTTATGACCTCACCCTTTTTAAGGTACACATAGGCTTTCTTGCCGCCCTGCTTTACTCCCCGCTTTCCCGTGCGGGCATTGCGGCGCGTTTTTGAGGGCACCGTGACCATTCGTACGGAACGTGGCGTCACCTTGTAGAGAGCGCGAACCGCCTGCATCACATCGCGCTTCGTCGCGCTTTCCGCGATGTCGAAGGTGTAGACGCTGTCGGCAGAATGCATGGTCGCCTTCTCTGTAATGCGCGCGTGCTTAAGGACGTGCGAGAGATCCCGACCCATTGAAACATCCCTGACGGTCGACTTCGTGTCTTCTTTTCGACCCGAGGCCGATTCACCTTGGGCGGACTTCGTTGTTTTTTTTCCAAAGAGTGCCATATCAGTTATTTTTTAGCCTGCGGCGCTTTCTTGTCCTTGTCTGCGCGAGCACCAAAGATCGCTATTGCCCCTTCGGGATTCTCGATAATGAGATACGAGTTGGAAAGTACCGATACCGGATTCAGATTGCGGACCGCTCCCCAGCTCACATTTCCGATGTTGCGGAAGCTCTTTTGTACCGCAGGGACCGGATCCGCGGACGCGACAAGCGCCGCATTCTTCCCCTTGGTCGCAAGCTTTCCGAAACCGGACACTTTCGATAACATCATGAGCGTCTTTTTTGCCTGCGCTGTCTTCGGCTCTGAAATACCGAATGAATCGACGAACAGTATCTCGCCATCATTGAATTTCCTCGAAAGCGCCATGAAAAGGGCTTTCGCGCGCATTTTCTTCGGAATTGCCTTCGAGTAATTCTTGTCGGCGCGGGGTCCGTGTGTTACACCCCCGCCTCTCCAAATGGGAGAACGGCTTGATCCGTGTCGTGCCCGGCCGGTGCCCTTCTGAGCCCAGGGCTTTTTACCACCACCGCGAACGTCGCCGCGATTTTTCACGTGAGCTACGGTTACCCGCGCGTTCGCCTGCATGCCGGTCACTACCTGATGCATCAGTGAATCGTTCCATTTCACACCGAAAATATTCTCCGGCAATGTGACCGAACCCTGTTTCTTACCTTGTGCGCTGTAAATGGTCGTTTCCATACAAATTTTTATCCACGTACCTCGACAAGCGTCCCCGGATTTCCCGGGATCGCTCCCGAGATGACAAGCGTATTCGTTGCGACGTCGACTTGCAAGACCTGAAGATTTTTAACGGTGATACGATCCCCTCCCATTCGTCCGGCCATGCGCATTCCCGGAACCACGCGACCGCCCGCGCGACCGCCGCCTCCGATAGAACCGGGAGAACGTTCCCTGTTCTTCTGACCGTGCGAGCGCGGACCACCGGAAAAACCGTGGCGCTTCACCACACCCTGAAATCCCTTACCTTTAGACACTGCCGACACCGTCACCATGTCTCCGGGCGCAAAGATCGAAACGTCAATGACATCGCCACGCTTTACCTCAGCTTCGGGCTTACATTCGCGCATATGTCGGAACAGTGTGAGACCCTTGAGGTGACCCTTTTGGGCGGCATTCGTATTTTTTTCCTTGCGTACGCCGAAGCCAACCTGTGCGGCCTCATACCCCTCCTTCTCCTTCCCTTTTACCTGCGTCACGGTAAGCGGACCCGCCGTAATGACCGTCGCAGCGCGCACAACACCCTTCTCATCGAAGACTTGTGTCATACGACCCTTGGTACCAAGCATGAATTTCATAGTTTTTTCAAAAGAAAACGCCCGCAACGGCGGGCCTTCGAGTGGCTCACCATTGGTCCCTATCGTGGCTAGCGAGGAGCGAAGTGGAAGTTTACTTCTACTTCGTCCGAGCGAAGACACGATATCGATTGACGAATCAACCGATATGGGGACGTGGGGTGAGGGCAGTATACTCACGCGCCAACATTAATCAAGTGCCCGTGGTACAGGAGCGTCTTTAGGCCGAGGGAGGGGTCTGCTGCGATGCAACCTTACGAGAGCGACGATGCAACATCTCGGCAATGATCCACACGAGCCCCATCGACGCAACCCCCAGAATGAATGGGATCGTCGGATCGGGGCCCACAAAGCCGAACGCTTCATTGAATCTACAGAGGAGTGATCTGCCACAAGTATCTGCGACGGCAGGCCCGACATCACCGGCGACAAATTCTTCACCGGCACTCTGTGGCCGCCATCCAATATCGCCTACGGCCACGCCCTCTCTCTGCGCCTCCTGCGTGAGAACGCCAACGATCGCATCGATCTCCTCCTGCGGTAATGCGGACGTTCGCGGGTCGCTCAAAAGTGCCGCCTTGATCGTAGAGGACAGATCGCCTGCGTTTTGCTGCGCATATGCATTGTGCGGAAGCGCCATTAACAGGAGCAAAAAGAACGCCACTACCGCGAATGCGGGGGTGCAATCGACGTTGAACAAACGTACCATACACCGACTATATCATCTATAATTTCCTATCGTTCCTCGAATATCGGGATAATGTTGACAGTGGTTGAGCGCGTTACGCTTGCGGGAGACGAGCCGGGGAACCCTTGGCATGTAATTGTGTAGATAGTTTGCGCGAGGATCGGGCTCGTAGGTTCATCGCCTGACGCAGTGTTCCAGAGTCCTGTCGCGTTGTCGCCGGAGCCATCGCCGTTGGTCCCTCTCACGGTGCACGACTGCACACCTTCCGCAGCCCACGTCACCTGCACCGGAGTGCCGCTCTTCACCAAGACAGGTCGCACGTTCCATATGAGTATCGATGGAGCCGGTACCCCGTTACACGCGCCACTTGAACACCCGTATGCACATGCTTGTATAAGCGCGCCCGTGCAGCTGTTGACGAGGTTACTGCCGGAGCACACGCCAGTGCATTGCTGTATTTGCTGCACACATTGATCGCCCTGCAGCACGTAGCCGGAAGGACATCCTGTGAAGACACACTGCCCGCTTCGGAGCGTGTAGCCCAGCGGACACGAGGTGAGGACACATTGACCGCCCTGCAATACGTAGCCGGAAGGACATCCTGTGAAGACACACTGCCCGCTTTGGAGCGTGTAGCCCACAGGGCAAATCGATACGCACGCGCTGCCGTTCCAAACCTGATCAGCGGAACATACATACAGCGTTGCCGAGCAGGTGCCGGTCGCGCCATCAGAGCTCCTGTGTGCGGTTCCGGTGACCGTCAGAGTACTTCCTGTGCGCGCACCGCCGGGTATAGAGCCTGAGGCACCCCAATTGCCGCTCCAGAGATCTGTAGTGAAGTAGTCCGCATTCGTGGTAGACCACGAGTAGGTCGACTCTGTATTTGCGGGCCCTCCTCCGGGATTGAAACTCGCGCCGCATGTAGGGGCAGTAGTTGCCACGCACGCACTGCCGTTCCATGCCTGACCGAGGGGACAATCAGACGGCGTGGTGCATTCCCCCGCATAATGCGGGTCAGACGGGCACGATGCAGGCACGATCTGGAGTCCGGATGCTGATGCGTCGGTGAATTTCACTTCGGGCGAAATAAAGGCGGTACGAGACGATATTGAAAATGACGACCACAAGAGAAGCGCGACAACGGAAAACAGGAACGCGAGAACAACCTCGGATCGTACCGGACCAAAGATCGCTGTCTTGTGGTGATGTGAGCCCATGGGGTTGATACTCATTGTACCTCGCCGGAAGAAACCGCCAGTTTGATCATGTGCATATTGTTTATAACCGCCTCCCTGAATGAAGAGATCCCCTGTCCCGCTATCCGCGGATCATTCCCCGGATACGCGTGCAGCCATTGCTCTTCTCGCAGCTTGTTTACTTCTGCGACGGCTTTCTGCGCTATGGGAAGTGCTTCTTCAGAGCGACCGAGTTCGTACAGGGCCGTTGCATGTGAATTCAAGAGCCACGGATTGTCGGGGAACAGCCCTATTCCCCGCTCCGTTACGACCGCAGCCTCTTTTGCCTTCCCTGCCTTCAGGAGCACCCACGCATAATCATTCATCGTCGCCCAATTATTCGGCTCGGAGGCAAGAAAGTGTTCGTAATCTCTTGCAGACGCATCGTAATCCCCCATATACCCTTCGATGAGCGCACGGATGTAATAGGTATTGGGCTCCTCCTCCCCGTGCAGGTCGATCTCCGTATTGATATGTATCATCGCGCCCTCGAAATTCCCCCGCAAAAACGCGACGCGTGCCAACTGGTGGTGCACATACGGATACGCTGCGTCATACTCGAGCGCTTTCCCATAGAAATACTCCGCGCGGTCGATATCGTAGAGCGCCGGATCCTGCGCATCGAAGTGTCTTAGTCCGTAGCGCGAAGCGCGCTCTGCGCTCGGGTCGAGTTTGAATAGGACATCTTCGGATCTTGTGATCGTAAATTCTTTTATCGATCCTCTCGCATTGCCGTCGAGTAAAACGAGAAACAACGAGATGGCCACAAGACTGACCAATGCGCGGATATGTATCACTGCTGGCTCTCTATTGACCATTTCTCATTTCGCGAGCCTTACCTTGAGCTTATTCATCGCTTGTTTTGCTGGACTGTCTGCGAATATTTCTACCGCTTTCTTGTATGATGCCAATGCGGCGTCATAGTCTTTCTGGGCCTCATAGATCAATCCGAGCGTGTAGTATGGCCCTGAATACCGATTGATGATGTTGTTTGTACGATCCTCAAAACCGGGCCAGAAATCTCCGAATGGTTCGTCCAGATCATGATTCAATGCCTCCGATTCTTTGGCGATCTGCAAAGCACGGCCGAGGTTTTTCTCAATCCTTCTGTAGCCATTCGCCAACCCGCTCAGACCAACAACCTGATAGTAGGGCGGAACGAGACTCTCGAAATCAGGACTTTCAGCTGCTTCCCGATAATATTGAAAGGCGACAGCGGGCAACTTGTCGTGATTGGCTACCCGTGCAAGTGTTATCTTGTTAATGACGGGCTCCACCCTATCCATAGACGGCGTCCGGACGTAGCCGGAGTCGAGAAGCGGTGGTACGAAATTGGTTTTCTTTGGCTCAACGACGAGGACTTGAGCGGGGAACGCACCTAACCCTCCGAATTCACGGTACGAAAGTTTCTTGCTGTAGCCAAAATAATAATCGTGCACTATCACGGACTGTTCACGATCCAGGATGCCGATTAAAATGCCGAACGGTTTGAATGCAACAGAGGGATTCTGTCCGACCTCCATCCAATGAGAAAAAATGACCGGAGTCTTCGTTTGTGGGTTGAGATATTTCTTAAAATCATCAATTGACTGGGGAACCTCGATCCTTGTGGTGTAGCCGCGCCCCTCGAAGTAGGCTCTCATTTCCCCTAAATCATGGGGTTTGCCGGCGTCTTTTGGATCAAAGAACAGGCTATTGATCTCTTTGTAATCATTCACGGAGAGATCCTCGCCGTAATACTGCATGACCGAAACTATGGCGGCGGACAGGTCGTTCACAATGTAGGCATTATTACCCATGTGATTATAAATCGTGACCGGCGGAATTCCCTCAATGACGAAGTTGACCTCCGAATTCTTCGACCACAGCAATGCGCCTATACCTCCGAGTGCTCCGAGCAAAAGCACTCCTATGAGTATCTCAAAAATGCCTTTGCGTTCTGTTCCCATAGAAATTTCAAGACACGCGCATCCAAAATCCATCAATACGCACCACTCGAATCGCCACCCTCGGCACCGCTCCCATCATCCTCGGGGCCGGTTCCGGTACCAACGATACCGTCGCCGCCGTCGCCACCCGGGGCATCAGCAAGCGCGAAAGGTGCAAAAAGCGAGAATCGTGAACCTTCGTCGGGATTTGACCCAAACAGCAACCGCCCTATAAAAAGGAAAACGAGTCCCAATATCAAAAAGGCGATGCTCCATAAGACACTGCGAACTATTTTCAGAGCCGAGCCCATGATGGCATCAGTATATCAGACCGATACGGATGTCACGTTGACCTGACAGGGTCTGTGAATAACCTCCCCCTTCTCAATCTGGTTCACGACTTCTCAATGGAAAAGGTGTGGGACCGTGTTTAGATCTCCCGCAACGTAACCTAGTTGACGCGGTACGCTCCGGAGACGCTCCCCTCCCGTATATGCATATCGCTCGTCTAGGTGCATGGGCTGAAGCTGCGGAATGATGACCTTGCCGATTTTCAGATGAAGGTCCTCCGCCCACTTTGGTGTCATATCGACGTAGTACGCTGCCAGCTGGTGCTCTTTCAGAAAATTGAGTACTGCACCCAGAGGAGACTTGTGAGGAGAATGTCGTACGCGGTCAATTGATCGCGTACGATCGTTCTCGTCTTTGCCGCTGATGAAAAAACGGATTTTTTCCAGATTTTCGCGCTTGCCCCAAAATATCTTCCGTTCCCTCTGACGAATAGGTTCTTGAGGCAAGAGTTCCATGCGGTGCAAATCGTGGGAGCGGCTGTACAGCCGACTCGTCAGGGCTTCACCAAGCGCCTTGCAGATAGCGGCCTCCACATCGTGGTGCGCCGCCGCTCCCATACTTACGGCAGGCCCCCGTCCGCTTTCGTCGACAATCACGGCCGCTATCGCGTTGAGTGGAAAATCGGTCAAGAGCCTCATGACGTGAATATGCAGTTGGAATGATTCGAAGTAATCGACAATGTGCTGACCATGTATATGGATCGAAAAATCTCGCACAGCGATCTTCGGGGGTGAAATAGTGTTCATGTACGTGATCATAAATGCGTCCCGCTCGATACACTCGAGAATACCGCTATACTGCGCCTCCTCTTGTGTCCGACCAGCTGCGACGCCGGTCGTGATCGGCAATCGCAGTATGGGCTCCGAGCCGTGCTTTGTCGCACGCTTGAAATGTTTGGGGCTCGCCAACTGAAGAGGAATGAGCGCTTCCGCATCACGTCTCATATCTTTTGCCGGAATGAATGCGAGCTGCGTATTGTCATCAAATTGCAAACGCGGATCGGCTCGTATCTTTTCGGGAGAAAAACCGGCGAGCGAGAAAATGTCGAGCGCATGTTCGCCCTTCACATCCTTATATGGGGCGTTGATGGGATTCTCGGGGAAGAATTCCCGATAGCTGAACCGTTCAATGGCCTCGCAAAAAGCTGCCGTCTTTGCATCCGTTTCCGAAAAGAAGGACTTCCCCGTAGCGTGGACCCTCGGATGATCATCTACGGTCGCTTCGTATATATGCAAAGATGGCTCGTCACGATATCCAAACACCTTTCGATGTATTGTCTTGATCGGGTATTGTCCAAAATAACCGCCTCCCCAGAGGATCCACAGCCGGCGGAAAAATGTCTGCAGCGTCATAAATGGTTCTAAGTGGAAGGCGTCCAGTCATTGTCGGACATGGACGCCTGGCCGAGCCTACTTCTTCGTGGGCGTGCTCTTCGCGGGTGCCTTCTTCGTGGGCGTGCTCTTCTTGTAATCCCGTGGGTCGGCCGGACATTCTCGCCGACAATCAGTCGGGTCGAGGCCCGCCTTCTCGACGCAGCATCGATAACACCCGATGACGCTTGCCGTGCAAGGCCGATGCCCGTAGGCGTCGGCAGATTGCGGCAGCAAGAGCCCGAAAATCGCTGCTAACCCGATGATAATGAACTCATTCTTTGTTGTCACGACCGTCCTCCTCGCTCGCTCAGAAGGATTTCTGAGTCGTCGCTGCATTATTCATCATTTATCACTTCGTGTCCACCTATGATACGGAGCGACGAGTCAGTGGGCTAGAAACATCACCCATCAATCTCGCTACGTGCGCTTGCGCCGCTCCGAATCCACGAGCCATTCCTGCGAGTAACATTACGCGTGCAAGAGCAGCGTAACCATGAACTAATGATCCCACGGCATCAGCAAGAGTGCCCCAAAAACCACTTCCGCGTCCACTTTTGAATGCCGCCATATAGCCTCGGTCACGTTCAGCAAGCATAAAGTCTCCCCGCGAGAGCGGCGAGAGGCGGGTAACACTCAACGGAATGAAACAGAGGGGTGAATTCGCAATGACAGCATTCTTGATGTACTGCTCAAGATGAATGATCGTGGAAAGATGCGGGAGGCGCGAAAGTTCCTCGCGACGATAAGACATGGCCGATAGCGTGCCGGTTGGATTCTGTCCCGGAAGCTGATTTGTAACTTCGTACAGTTGAGAGAGAAAACCGGGGCGGAGCGGCACATTGAGCTTGCGGGCAAGTTCGCGATAGTTATATTCATCAAAGAGCGTGTAGTTTTCTTTGGCCGCCCGCACATAACCACCTGCGCCGCCGATCTGCGGATTGCGTTCGTACGCCACAGAGAGCGCTGTAAGCCAGCTTGCGGGCAAGACGCAATCGTCGGTCGCAAAGCAGATAATAGCTCCCTTTGATTCAGCAATGGCACGAGCCACGCGTCCCTCCAGCGTCTCCCCTTCCGGCAGTTCGATCAGTTCATATTTTTCCTTCGGAAAATCTTGCTCGCTGATCGAACGCAGTGCCTGCGGCCGATAGCTCGCATTGCGCGGTAGCATAATTACACTGAAAACCATGCCTTTCTCCCCCTGCAAAATACTCTCTTTGAAATTCTCTCGTGCCAAAAGATACTCCCCTACCCACGCGGGAGATCGCTTGGGGCGACCCAAAGCATTTACCGTATAGTGTTGAACAGCATGGTAGAGAAATGGCCTCTCCCCTAAAGGTTCTTTCAATAACTTCCGGATCGATTCAGCGCCACGCCTTCCTGCATGTCCGTCCTGATGCGCAAAAAGCCTCCGAGCGAGCTCCTTGCGCTTTGCCGCCTTATCGTCATGCGTAATCGCGCGTTCTATGGTCGGTAATAATTCATGTGGTGATGCGATCGCATCGACCGTGCCGTCTCTTTTGATTTTCTGTTCGATGGAACCGGAATACGTGAGTGTGCCTCCGGCACCGCGGCGGTACATGCGCCTCTCTCGATGAGCAGTATCGAGATATTCGGGGCTATGAAAATCCGCGACGACGATCGGCTTATCTGCAAGGACTGCATCAAATATGGCACTTGAGTTATCACTTATTACGATATCCGCAATTTTTAAGAGCGGGAGGAGATCGGCATCGTCCTTAAGAAGAATGATGCTTGGGTGTATGAGCTTCTCTACCCTCTGCGGCTCTTCGCGCGGCGTATAGTAGTGTAGCTTCGCTATAACGTTATATTTCTCCCCCGCCTTCACAAGACTCGCCGCAAGCTCGTCAATAGAAGAGAGATCGCTGTGCGTGGGCAAATAAAGAACGGTTTTTTTCTTCGGGTCGAGCTTCTCCACGATATCGGATATGCCGCTCATATTGAGCGAGTCGTTGAACCAGTCATCGAACTTTGGGTTACCGATAACGACGGACTTTGTGATCAGAGAGTAAAAATTATGATCATATTCGCCATAGGCCAGTACGAGGTCGAAATTGATCTTGCGTAGATCGAAAGTCGTCAATTCCTTCCCTGCGCCATAGGTAATGTGCACTTTCTTCCTAAGAGCATTCTGCGGGCGCGTTATACATCCGCGCCACCACACCGAGACAAGCGCGTCGTATCTCGAGAAAAACCTCTCAAGGTAGGCTGCGTAGTAATAGTCTTCGTGTTGCAACACGCGATAGCGCGCTCCGTGTTTTGTAAGGAGCGCCTCGATCGACGGCAAAACATCTTCAGTTTGACGGTTTGGGAAAAACACTCCGAGATCGATCACGAACTCCGCCTGCTCCTTCAGATGTTCGTACACGTTCTTGTATACGTAAAACTGGAACGGGTAGTAGATAACGAACCCTATGGTCGCCTGCGGATTTTCGTGTGTGTCAGCCATGGTGCTTACTGCGCACATGTGCTTTGCGCGCCGATGTGGAGACATGGGGAGTCCGCGGCAGGTAGACGACCGTGCAGATCGAGCGCAGATGATCGAATTTCCCTTTCCAATCCGCACCCATGACGAGCGTGTCTACCTTGTATTTTTTTATGTCCTTCGCTTTCTGTTCCCAATTCTTCTCAGGTATCACGTGATCAACGGAGCGAAGTGACTCAAGTATTGCTTTTCTCTGCGCATACGGGACGACGGCATCTTTGTGTTTCAGCAGATTGAATGCGTCGGTAGATAATCCGACGATGAGACAATCGCCGAGCGCGCGGGCACGTTTGAGAAGGTTGATATGTCCGATATGCAGAAGATCGTAGGTTCCGTACGTGATGACTTTTTTCATCGCGTTCGCAGTATATCAAGCGTGTGGCAAGTTCTCCATTGTGAACGTAATGCGGTAAACTCCAGCGTATGAGCACCAAAGATGCAGGCGGATTTGAGGACCTACGGTATATGTGGGAACGGCATAGTCGCAAGTATCTTGCCACCTACATCGCGAAAGATATCCTACGAGCACAACCCTTCTACACCTGCAACGTGATAGCCTCATACATCGCAGATGCCAATCGCCAGGCAGACTTCAAGCAGGAATACCGTAACGCCCTACCACTTATCGGAGCGCTTTTCCGAAGATGGAATTTTTTTACGCGGCAGTCGCTCAAAATAATTCTCCGTCTTCTCGTATGGATGCGCAACAAACGTATCGCTTGGAATCGAGTTCACATAACGCCGATTTCTATTCTCGACATCGGATGTGGCTCTGGCAATTACTACCGCGTTTTCAAAAGTGCTGGCCTCCATCCCTACCTTCATTACACCGGCATAGACATCTCCGAAAAGAACATCGAGAACTGCAAAGTGTTTTTTCCAAAGGAAAGATATCCGAACGCAGAATTTGCCACCGGTAACATCATGGAGCTTGCATATCCCGACGCGTCATTCGATGTCGTAATGGTAAACAGCGTTTTCGAGCATCTCCCGCCGGACTTTTTGCCCCGCGCCTTTGCCGAAAGCACCCGCATGGCGCGAGCGCTCCTTATTATTAACTTTTTTAACGAACGAGATATCCCCGAACACGTCGTGCGCAAAAAGAAACGGTATCATTGGAATTGCCTTAGTAGGCGCAGGATCCTTGAGATGCTTGGTTCAGGATATGATGTTAAAGTCGTCGAGAAATACCCCTTTTACCGCGGTCCTAAAATAGAGGCTGTTGTGGACGGAAACCCCTACGCACGCACCACGATGCTGGTGACTCCGAAAAATCGGGGCCGCACATGACCACTCCGCACACGCATCGCCAAAGTCAGTACGCGCCGCACAGCATCGGTATCAGCGTCGGTATACGTGCCTTCCATTCGGTGCTTTCCGGAGAATATTTCCGGGTCTTGAACATGTTGCGATCCCGGCTTTCGTCGTCGCGATAGTCATTGACATACTGCCACACGATGCGTTTGTCGGGAGTCACCTCAAATATCCGGCTTGCCATGCTTGCGGTGATCAATGTATTGCCATTTGCGAGCCTTTGCGCACCGCTCGTGATGCTCGATGCAAACTTGGATTTTTCCGCACCCGTCTTACCCCCCTCATACTCCCACACGACCTTGTTCGTCCTCGGATTTATCTCGACCACGGTGCTCCAGAAGTTCGCTCGGGTACGCAGTCGGAACAGCCCGTTGTCGAACACGAGGATGGTGCCCGCATCCGTAAACGTCGCGTCGTGTTGGAGCGAGAACAGGTCTTTGGGCGATTCCCAGATCATCTCGCCCGATTGTACATCGATAAGAAAAACCTTGCTGATGTTGCGCACGCTCACTAAAATAGCCGGTGTGTGCGTAAGCGGATTATCGAGAGTATATACGACTGAGTTCGTGTGTGTAGAATCCGAGCGCGGCGCGAAGGGGTTAATGGGGTATCGGCTTAGCTCAATATGCTGATATATATGCCAACTCCAGATTATTTTTTTCTCCCTGTTCACGATAACGAATTCATCCGACCACGCCTCTTTCTTCGCGTCGCCGGAGCCCCCGACAAGACGCCGTGAAAAATCACTCGGGAGTGGATCCCATCGTATAAAGACGACGGAGCCGTCTGGCAAAACATCGAACTCGTGGTGCATCGCTGCATCTTCATACTCCCAGACAACGTTCCCCTCCCAGTCAAGTTCTTGTATAAGACCGGTCGTACCGCCGCCGGGTTGTGCAGGCTGATCTATGGGAGGCGTCATCGAAACGTACAGGTGTCCGCTTGGCTGCAATCGTGCGGCGAGAACGGGGTGCTGCGTCGTCCAGCGGTGAACGACATGACCTCTTTCGTCCAACAAGTTAACCTCTCCCGACTCTTCAAAAAAAGAAATTCCCGTGTGCGGGTACGTAAGCACATATCCGGAACTTATGCCCGGAGTCGATACCATCACGATACCGCCCATGCGACTCCCGACACAATAATCTGCAATGATGCGGTCCGACGCAAAACCGGCTATGAAAAAGAGTCCGACCGCTATCACAACACGCACTGATGACATAGTGAATCCAGTATATCAGCAGACAATGGGGGGGTCTTGTGGCGTAAGGGAACCCCAAGTGACGCATGATTTGATCAATTCTCTTGGAGGAACAGATTTGTTTACGCCGTATTCTTTGGAAGAATGCGGCGTGATTCACTTGATTCCATTGGATGGAACAGATTTGTTTACGCCGTATTCTTTGGAAGAATGCGGCGTGATTCACTTGA
>CAYIDD010000008.1:28536-37049 GCA_964362175.1 uncultured Candidatus Saccharibacteria bacterium
TTCCATTGGATGGAATCAAGTGAATCACATCATCTTTACATCAATTGAAACGCCGGATGGAAGGTCGATATTGGTGAGCGCTTCAATAACTTTAGGTTCAGGATTGAGGATGTCTATCATTCTTTTATGAATTCTCATCTCAAATTGTTCGCGGGAATCTTTGTCGATGAATGCGGCGCGATTGACCGTGTATTTCTTGATGTCTATTGGGAGCGGCACCGGCCCGATGACTTCGGCATTGTGGCGGGCGGCGACATCGATGATCTGCTTCACCGCGCCGTCGAGAACTCCGTGTTCATAGGCGCGCACGCGGATGCGCAGTCGGCTGGGGCCGCCGGATTTCTTCGAACGGGAGGGGGCAACAGAAGAGTCACCTGCCGGTTTCCCGCCCAAGGCGGATCGGCCCTGGGCCGAGGCACGTGTGCGAGGTTTTCTCGCTTTCTTGACTATCTCTTCCGCTGTCATAGAACCCGCAGAGTATGCACTATCCGCCTAAAATGTGCAATAGCGCGCGGCGGGACTCACAGCCCTCCGTTGCCAGCACGCTGAAGCGGCCACATACTGACACTATGATCGAGTTGGGGTGGGTCCTTTTTGCGGTCGAATGTGTCTTCGTGCTCTTTTTCTGTTTCGTCTTCTGGTATTTCTGGAGTCACTCCGCCATGAGACGCTCTGTCGCCATCAGGGCCACCGCGGTGTACGCGCTTGGCTGTATCGCATTTCTTCTCCTCATGTTCTTTCTTCCCCTATGACCGATATGAACCCGGAGGACGAACAGATGCTGCTCGTGGTACACAAACACTGGGTGTCGCTTTTTGGCGATGCCGTTCTCACGCTCGTACCCGGCTTCGTCATCCTGTGGCTCCTTTTTCTCTTTCGCGACCTGCCCCTTTCGCAGGCCGATGCATCGGTACACGCCATCGTTACGTTCCTCGTGCCGCTGAGTTTTCTCATCCTCTGGACGATACTTGCGATCCAGTGGACGAATTACTACCTCGACATGCTCGTCGTGACCGATCGTCGTGTTTTCTACACAGCACAGATCAATTTCACGCAGCGTTCCGTCCGTCAGTGGTATATCTCCGATGTGCGGCGTGTGAATGTCCGCTTTCGAAACATCTTTGAATCGTACTTCAATTACGGTTCCCTTGAAATCAGCGTGCACGAAGAACAGGAGCCCGTGAACATTGCGGGCATTCCCGATCCTGAATACATCGCGGCCGTGATATTGAAACAGGACGATCGCTACGGCGAGCTCAAGGAAACGGCGCGCAAACAGCGCGAGCTTCTGCACTTCCTGAGCCATGAGGTGAAGGGGCACCTCGCCAAAAGCAAGGCAGCGTTCGCATCGATCGTAGAGGGAGACTTCGGTTCCATCCCCGCGCCGCTCGACACGATGGCTCATCGCGCGCTCGCCGACTCGCAGCAAGGCGTAGAAACGGTCATGTCCATCCTCGACAACTCCGATCTTTCACGCGGCGGTATGCGATTCGAGAAAAAGCGTTTTGATCTCTCCGCGACCGTGCGCCGTGCGGTGGAAACATTCCGATCCCGCATAGAAGGCAAAGGGCTCGCGCTCACCACCTTCATCGACCCCCTGTGCATGATCGAGGGTGATGAAGAGAAGATCCGGCAGCATGTACTCCGCAATTTTCTTGAAAACGCTCTGCGCTACACGCCAGCCGGACACATCGAGATATCATTGAGCTGCACCGAGAACGCGGCGCGACTGTGTGTCGCCGACACGGGAGTTGGCATCGTAGCGAATGATATTGACAAACTTTTCAAACAGGGAGGACACGGCACACATTCAAAAGAGATAAATCCCGAATCCACCGGCTATGGACTGTTCGTTGCAAAACAAGTCGTGGACGGTCATGGCGGCCGCATCTGGGCGCGCTCGAGCGGCCCCGGCAGCGGCTCGCACTTTTTTGCGGAATTTCCGCTGGCATAAAAGTCCATAAAAAAACGCCCCGATGTTTCGCGGAGCGCTTAACTCTTGCCAGGGATTGTCGTTCGACAGGGGGCAAGCCGACTAGCCCACGTAGGCCCAGATCTGGACCCAATACGGCGGCAGGGCGTACTTTCCCGCCCAGTTGATGTTCGGCGTGTAGCGCACGCGCACTGGCGGCAGGTTCGCCTCCGCAGGGCGCGCGATCGGCAACGGCACTTTGTTATGCCGAACCGCGACCTTTTTGTTCGTTGGTCGCTTCGTCTTTGCGCGATGCGTACGATGCACCGCCTGCGGTGGCTTGACGACCGGGCGATACGTTAGGTCACCCGGAAAACCAAAGAGCAGCTCAAGAAACATGGGTCTCTCCCTCATTTCGGTTCTGTCGCACAGAACCATCTCGAAGACTCTACAACGACGTTTACTTTTTTCAAACACTTTAAGTCCGCTGCGAAGCGCGTAATGCACATCAAATATTTCCGTAAAAAGAAACCCACCTCCCTGACTGCCGTCGGAAAGGTGGGCTGCATCCGTGAATGACAAACTACCGTGCGAGGTAATCTTCGAAGTCCTTCGCGACATTTGCGTAAAGTGCCAGTGCAGTGGCGAAATCTGCGTCACGTCCGACAGTGTCGCCCTGCTTGCCACGGGCTATGCCGCGGCCGTAATACGAGATGGCCATCTTTGGTTGGAGCTCGACCGCCCTTGTGTAGTCGGCGATCGCCTTATCGAACTCACCCATCTTTAGGTAGGCAAGCCCGCGACTGTCGATGACGTAGGCTCTGTCGGGGGCGAGCCTGAGCGACTCGGTACACGAGACAAGCGCCGGAGCAAGCTGTCCGGCGATCGCCTGAGCCCAGCAGAGTGCGTTCCACGCGTCGGGGTTGTTCCGCTGAATACGAACGATTTCTGCACGATCGAGCGCAGCAACGGCCCACTGTTTCTTGAACTCAAAGAGGGCCGCTCTCGCCGTGTACGCACCGACGTAGTTCGCGTTGATATGGATCGCTTTTGTGTAGTCGGCGATGGCCGTATCGTAATCGCCCTTCTTTTGGTGGCTCACCCCGCGATTGTAGTAAGCGTCCTCATACTGCGAATTGAGTTGGATCGCCCTCGTGTAGTCGGCGATCGCCTTATCGTCATCCCCCTTCTTCTCCCACGTGTAGGCTCGTTTGAAGTAGCTCAGAGCCTCCGTGGGATCGAGCGCGACGGCTCTTTCAAGGTCTGCGAGCGCGAGGTCGTGCTGCCCTCTGGCGTTGTAGATCTCCGCCCGATTGCGTAGCGGGTAGAAGTGGTTCGGATCGAGTTGAATGGCCGTTGTGTAGTCGGCCATTGCGTCTTCGATGCGATTTTGCCGTTGCATTAAGAGCCCGCGGATGTTGTACGTGAAGGATCTGCTGTCGCCGAGCTGCAAGGCTCGTTCGATATCAGGAAGTGCTTTGTCGAACTCGCCTTTGTGATACCGCACGTTGGCCCGACCAGCATGAGCGATCGCGAACTCCGGAAAGAGCTCGATGACTCGTGTGTAATCGTGAATCGCGAGGTCGAAGTCTCTCTTATTCTCCCGCACGACCGCGCGATTGACGTATGCAACCGGGTTACCAGAATCGAGCCGGATCGCCCGGTCGAAATCGGTAAGAGCGGCATCGTACTCTCCCCTTTTCAGGTAAATGCGCCCGCGGTTGACGAGCGCGCTCGGACTGTTCGCGTTGAGTCGAAGCGCGCTGTTGTAGTCGGCTAATGCGAGACTTGCCTCTCCTTTTTCCGCGCGAGCGACGCCGCGACGTTCATATGCATTTGCGCGATTACTCGCCGACTCCCGGGTATTGTTGATGATCCGGGTGCAGGCGCTAACGACCGTATCGGCATTGATGTAGTCGCGCTTGAAGTCGACGACCCTCCCTTCTCCCGTGTAGCACCGAGACCAATCGCTGGTCTGTGCGAGAGCAGGTGGTGTAATCGCAAGCATCGAGAACATCGCTACTGTTATGGCGAATCTCATGACGAGACTCCTTTCGTTCCCTTTAGGACGTTATCGCCGAACCACTCGGCGACTTCATCTGTCCTAAAGAGGAATATGCCACTTTTTTATCAAAAGGAAAGATGTCGCGTCACGACCATGATCGTGTTGGTGTTATGGATGTCGGACATCCATATTTCCGCGACCCAAATTTCTTCGCGAAATCACTGGTTGCATAAAAAGTGGGGGCCGGTCGTCTGCAGAAGACACCGGCCCATTCCCCTACGCGCACTCCGCATCACTGGGGATAGATGCGAACAATGACCTGGCGGCTGCAGACCAGCTTGCCGCTGATACTGCCCGGCGCGTAACACGCCTTGACGGCGACCCGGCCGACGCGTGGGCACCAGGCGTGGGTTGCCCCGACGTCGGGGCGCAGGCATTTGGCGCCGTCGATCTCGACGGTCATCGCTGGCGGCCACAAGTCCGCACTCTGGGCCAACGCCGGGGTGCTGAGTGCGGCCATCATGGCCGCGATGGCAAGGATTTTCTTCAAGGTATCCTCCTTGGAGAGGTTGCCCGCGCCTGATGGCTGGGGTTCTCCGCAAAAAACACTCTTCAGTGTTCTGTGCGGAAAACCCCGTGCGATATTGAGGAACCTAAAAAGAGCTTGCATTACTAACGAGTGACATTATATCACATATTGTAAATATTGCAAGTCGGCGGGATACTCGTCTGCATCCACTATACACGATAGGGGAAGCAAGATTTGATGAAGCTGCTATCATGCTCTTATGATTGGCAGAGGGTTAGCGATCCTTGCACTCGTAGCTATCCCTTGCGTCATTTTGTATCTCGACGCTCGAACATATTCCAACCCTTCCACATTTGTCCAGCCCCCAATTCCAAAGTCGGCGCTTCTCGCGCAAACAGCAGCGAGTGCCCCCGAGTCTTCCTCGTTAGCGGAAAGCGGGACGGTGAGTTCGGTCGACGAGCAGTGCGTTGGCGGGGAAACACTCACGATAGATGTCACCGCGGAGGGACTTAAGCCGACCAGGACGTGCACACTCGCGGCGAATACCTGTAAAGTCATTATAAAAGCCCCCGAGGAAACGGGGGAAGTGAAGTACTGTTGCAACCCGAAAACGGGCGCATGCGGTTGTGTCAACCCGCAGGCAAATTGTGATGCTACGAACCCATTACCAAAGCCACCATTCCCCCCGGTTGTACCCGCATGTAAAAAAAACTTTACTCCGATACCAATTCCGAAAACAGTTATGGGAAATCCGGAATCACAGGTGGCAGCCGCATCGTTGGCGGTGAATCCGATCGATTGTGCGAAGCTTACTAAGCTAATGGCCGGCTCTCGGCCAGCTACCGGCGGAGCAGCGCCAGTGGCGACGCAGCCCTCCACCCAGCAGCCTCCATCAGCACCTGCAGCAAGTTTGCCGCTCAGTACAGCAGGCAGCGGGGTCGGCGGAGCATTTTCCCCAACGCAACCAACTGCTGGAGCGCCTCAATCAGGGCTAGGGCAGACTCCCCTTCCTTCGTGGACACAGCCGAATTACAGCGGCACCGGAGTAACGGGCACTGGATTCGGTGCGAGCATAGCGAACCCGCTTGGAACTCAAGCGGTCACGGGACCAGCTCTCGGCCCACCTACAACCCTGCAGCCAACAGGCCCATACGCGGCTCCTGCGAGACCGTCGGAATTTTATTCCGCATATCCTTCGCAGCCGACGACCTTCGGGAAATATACTCCTCCGCCCCCGTACAACACACCGCAGCCAGGCGGATTCACTTCCTCGCTCGCGTCACTCTTTTCCAACCTTCTCTCTGTCCCCTCTCAAACAGTAACGAATGTTATGCAAATATTCGTCCCCGCCCCCGTAGGCATCGTAAACGATCGGGTGGTCATACTATCGCCTCCGGCTCCGAAACCGACGCGACCGATCGTCATATCATACGATGTTGATCCGACTGCTCCACCGGACACCCTGGGCACTATCATTGCCACTGCGAACAGACAAGAGAATGTCACTGGCACGCCACCGCTTGGCCTACGCGGTAATGCGTCTGCAAGCTCTTCATCGGTCACCTCGCCCGATCTTCGATCGCCACGGGGAGGACCGCCTGATTTTGTCGGGGAATTACAGAGCGATGCAGTACAGAGTGGGCCGCCGCCTTCGCAAGAAAAGGCAAGTGCCACGACATCGCAAAGCACATCGAGCCCCCGATGGCCGCGGGTGGAGTTGGTCGAGTTTGCGACCGCCGTGGATGTCGGTGAAGCGGCGACCATCGACTCGATCCTTGCCAACTTCAGTGGCCAGTGGACGCGCGTTTCCAAAGCGCCGTCCCAATACAAAGCGGCACTCGCACAGGCGCAGGCAAGTTACGAAGCGGTCGTTGCACAGATCGGCGCGCTACAAGACGCGTTGAATGGGGGACTCTGTGATGAAACATGTACGACATCCATCGTATCACTCCAGGGGGAACTTCCGGTGCGACGCTCGCACATTGCTCAGCTCAATGAGATCGTTCGGAAAGATGAGGCTTCTCCACACCCGAATCCACCGCCAGCCGTTGCACAAATAAACCGCCTCGTGGAGAGTGTGTCGCCGCAAGGACCGGGCGCGGCCCGCCCCGTCGGACCTCCGACCAATGTAAACATCGCTGCACAAGAAACTCCAAAAGGTTCGGGAGAGGTACCGGGTGAGGCGGTCGTTTTGCGGGTCGTCAAAAGTATCTGGAAATCTCTGACATCATGGTTTGAGCCGCGTCCGCAAGCATCCGCACCGCAAAAAACCTGTTCGCTCTTCCTATCCCTCTTTGGCATGTGTAAGTAGGTTCGGGTCGTCGAATTCCTCAGCCCGAAGCAGGATCAGAGCTTGGTAATGCTTACACGTTATGAGTGACGAGAGAAACTATTTCTTCAAATAAATATCCACGACTGCATGATGTTGGCGAGCCATGTATCGAGTGGCTTCAGCGTCGTTACCTCGAACAAATATCCCCCTTTGATGAACCACGCTTCGGCCGTCTCGCCCAATAGCGCGTTGCTGCTGTAGAAGGAGGTCGCGAGCACACCGTCGATGGTAGCGTCCTTGGCGCCCCGCCTCACACCCGAGGGCACGTCTTTTTTAAACTGCGCGTTGGATATTTGCGTGCCCGCGTAGGGCACCACGAATATCTGAAAGCCGTGCGCCGCCGTGGGATTTTGGAACGTGATGGTCGATGCCCCGCCGCCTTCGTCGTACATTTTCACCGTCAGGTCGTCCGGATAAAAAAGCGCGAAGCGGTAATGTTCGTCGCGATACTCCTTTTGTCCCGCAGGGGCCTCGCGCGGCGCCCGCAACGGCGTTTGTCCGTTGGGCTGTGCAATTGCCTGCGCACCGGACGATGCATTCGATGTGATCGCTCCATCCCCGTCCCCTCTACGCATAGAGTTGCGGGTGAAAAATGCCGTTCCGACGCCCAGTGCGATGAGTATCCCTATGACTACAATTGGTATTGTGCGCATGATCGGTTGCTAGCGTTGGTTAATTATAATCCGCCCACTGACAATTCTCAGCGAAAAGCCCTCGAACAACCGCATTGCGGGATAGTATCGCACTGGTACATGAACAACTAATGGAAGCGAGGTGTTGTGGATTGGCTTCTGACACCAGAAAACCCGCCTTGCGGCGGGTTTTCTGCAGTTCCTTGGAGAAGGAATTATGCAACTATCTTGGTGACCACACCTCGGGTTGATATCTGCAGAGTGCCGCAGACATCAACACTGATCCAGATTCCGCCGTGCGGAATCTGGGAAGCCGGAGATTTATGCGACGATTTTCGTCACAACTCCTGCTCCCACGGTCTTACCACCTTCGCGGATAGCGAAACGCATCTGCTCTTCCATGGCAATAGGAGCGACCAGCTTCACCTTGAAGGTGACGGTGTCGCCCGGCATGACCATTTCCACGCCCTCTTTGAGCGTCACCTCTCCGGTGACGTCCGTGGTGCGGACGTAGAATTGCGGCTTGTAGCCCGTGAAGAACGGCGTGTGACGGCCACCCTCCTCCTTGGTCAGGATGTAGACCTCGGACTCAAATTCCGTGTGAGGCTTCACCGAACCCGGCTTGCAGAGCACCTGTCCGCGGTGCACGTCTTCTTTCTTGGTACCGCGCAGGAGAACTCCTGCGTTGTCGCCGGCCTGACCTTCCTGAAGTGATTTGTTGAACATTTCAACTCCGGTGACAGTGGTCTTGGCGGTGTCCTTGATACCGACGATCTCGATTTCCTCACCTACCTTGATGACACCGCGCTCAATGCGGCCTGTGACGACGGTGCCACGGCCTTCGATCGAGAACACGTCTTCGATCGGCATGAGGAACGGCTTGTCGAGAGCGCGGATTGGCTGCGGGATGTACTCATCGAGTGCTTTGATGAGCTCCATCACTTTGCCGCTCCATTCGTTGCCCGGTTCCGGAGTTTCGAGCGCCTTCAAGCCCGAACCGCGAATGACTGGCGTGTTCTTGCCATCGAAGCCCTGCTTGTCGAGAAGCTCGCGGACTTCCTCTTCGACGAGGTCGATGAGGTCTTTGTCGTCCACTTGGTCTA
>CAYIDD010000009.1:0-30808 GCA_964362175.1 uncultured Candidatus Saccharibacteria bacterium
CCTTTCCCTCACGGTACTTGTTCACTATCGATCTGAAGAAGTATGTAGCATTACCAGTTAGTCCTGGCGAATTCACCCGAGCTATCCGTGTCTCGAGTTACTCAAGAACTACAGCCATAAAGATGCTTTGTTTTCGAGTACGGGGCTATTACCCTCTGGGGCCGCACTTCCCAGTGCGTTCCTCTAACTCAGCATTTTTTTACTTTACCTGTTACCAGCGCTGTAGCCTTATAACCCCCATCCCCAAAATCGTTTCATCACTTTCGTGATGCCCCGATTTTGTGGCTGAGTTTGTGCTTCTCCCGTTTCGCTCGCCGCTACTAAGGGAATACCTGTTGGTCTCTTTTCCTCTCGGTACTGAAATGTTTTACTTCCCGAGGTCTGCTCTCTCAAACGATTAAGTTGAGAGTTATCAAGGATTACTTGATAGGGTTGCCCCATTCGGAAATCTCCGGGTATAACGATTGCTTGGCATCTTACCGGAGCTTATCGCAGCTAAGCCGCGTCCTTCATCGCCTTCTTCAGTCTAGGCATCCACCACACGCCCTTACTCAGAACTCCCGCTAGGAATTCTGAGAACCGCGTATCTTACATGTTCTCGCTTTTTTACATGGTCGAGAACCATGTTTTGCTTTGTGTTTTTACAGCCCCACCTCTCAGTGGAGCATTCCTGCACCTCGCTCCGGAGACTTTAACCGGAAACGAGATGTTAATTCTTTTTGTTTTCTTTTGTGTCGCTCTTCAGTTTTCAACGATCTCACGTATATCTACGTCAGCCCGAGGCTGATCGGCCTTGGGCCGAAAAAAGCCGCTTGAAAGCGGCTACCGGTCGCACAGCATTTCTGCCAGGCTACCTTTGCCACTCTGTGAAGCTTTTAGCGCGTAACATATACGTCCAGCGAGTATAGTCGAGGCTCAGGTCTCTGTCAAATTTTGCCGTGGACAACGCGTGGATAGGCGGTCGACGGGCTCTATCTCCCCCCTTTATTCAGTATTTGAGCCGCTTTTGTAAGGTCAGCAGGAGCGTTTATCTGTATCCAGTCCGTGGTGAATACAGGCTCCAGCCGCACTCCCAGATCCTTAGCGGCGGCGATCACCGTTTGCGGAAGCCCGTACTCAAGGCTCCCCTTCTGCTTTGGGATAAGCGGCTGTGAAAAAAGCCGGGCGTCCACGGTAAACACGTTGGTGCTGGCAAGGCCTTTTTGCGTTCCGAGATCTCCTTCAACGATCCGTGTGATGTTCGCGTTCTCGTCGAGCTCTACATTGCCGGCGCGGTGCATTTCATCCATTTCCTGCACGAGAAGTTTCCATGAATCCGACTCTTGAACGCATTTCTCCAGGTCAGCCGCAGCGAAAATATCATCACCATTGAGAACAAGAAATCTGTCTTTCAAAATATCTTTTGCCGACCACAAAGCACCCGCAGTTCCATCGAGTTCAGTTTGTTCGATGTGCGTGAGCGATCGCCCCTGATACACGCCCCCGTAGCGGGTCTTGATAACGTGCGCAAGATGGCCGACGATGAGGATGACCTCGGTAATCTTCTCGGGAAGCGCATCAAGCTTGTGTTCAAGGAGTGTCTTCCCGTTGACCGTAAGCATGGGCTTCGGAATGGCCGTTGTGAGCTCTTCCATGCGTGTACCGCGCCCTGCCGCGAGAATAACTGCTTGCATGGTGCCTATTGTAGCCTGCCCGCGCAGGCGGGCAAACGCAAAGCGGCCCCTCGACAAGCTCGGGGCCGCTTTTGTACCACCAAAACAAAACCTAATCGTTGCGGTGTGCGATCTCCGAGCGCACTTTCTCGATGGTGCGTGACGCAGCTTCCTTGCCGCCCAAACCGAAGGCGAGACCAAAAGCGAGCGAGAGAGCGATCACGACGCCCGTAAAGAGCGTCTGGATGAACGTGCTCGCCACCTGGAGCTGATCAAGAGCCGCCATAACAGCGAATATCCAGATCGCCCACTTGGCGACCGCCCCCGCAAGATTTGCGGCATGTGCTCCCGCTGCGCGGGCTGAACCCGACACGAGACCACGCACGACCTCTGCAACCACCGCCCCAAGGATGAGGATGAGGACCGCGACGATGACCTGCGGCAAGTAGAGCAAGACGACCTGCTGGAGGAATATCGTGACGCGGTTGAGACCGAGAATGTCGAGAGAGGCAACGAGGAAGACCAAGACGATGAACCACATCACCAACGTTCCGAGAAAACGTCCTACGTCGAGGCTAAAACCCGCATCCTTGGCAGCCTCATTGAGGCCGGCGGCCTTCAGAGCATCATCAATACGGAGGACCTTCACTACCTCAACAACGATACGGTAGAGAATAACCCCGATTATCCAACCGATAATAAAGATAATGACCGCCGCGAGGATCGCGGGAAGATACTGCACGACGGTGAGCCACAGGCCTGTAAAGGAGGCCTGTACCACGTCGGCCGATTGAGTAACTATCATGGTAAACAACGATTATGAGTAATGTTTATAAAGAGGACATTCGACCCTCACGTAGCCGTAATGATAGCACTCGGCCTTTCTTGTTAAGACCTGTGGAAGAGGCTTGTGTGGATACCTGTCTGGTCGGCTTGGCAGGTGGAAAGTACCGATTTTCAGGCCCCTTTCCCGCCTTCCCCTATAAAAGCCTTGTTTTATCGAGCAAAACGAGGTGCGGATAGTCCAGGGTATCCCGAATAAGGCGGTCCTGAATGCTGAGACGGTAGCGGAACTCGGAGGTCGAGAAAGCGGCATAACGGATCTCGCGACCAAATTTCGGCTCAAGCCTGCGGACGATCTGTTCAAGCTTACGTTCATTGAGCCGGTCCGCCGCAACGATCAAGTCTGCCGGACGCGATGAGTCGCCCATGAACGAGCCAGTGAGGATCACGGAGGCCAATCGCCCGGCACGCCGTAGAGCCGCAAGAACGTTTTTGTGCTGAAGTGGCGAGACCTCATGTACAAACCGTACAAGCGCCGGTGCATATTTGAACTCAAGATCGACGGTCCATGCCCGTTCCTTTTGCTTGCCGCCGACCACTCTACGAGTGCCATCCGGCAGCGCGATGAAAAACTTCCCCTGCTCCAATATCCCCCACTTCTCAAGCATTTGTATCTCTTTTTCGGCTACCTTCGAAGGAACGCCGGAACGCTTTGCCGCGAGCCCGACCGTGAACGTATTGGACTGGTCGAATAAGAAGACGCGGAGTACCCTCGCGCGGGCCGGATTGCCCATAAATTTTGCCAGAAAATCATCGGTCATATGAGAAGTCCTCGTATTATCTCCGTACAACGGCATCAGTCAATTTTGTCACCCGACGCATGCGTGCCACGTCGTGCACCCGCACGATATCGGCCCCGCGATCGATACACAGAGTCACGGCTGCGGCCGTGCCTTCAAGACGCTCCTCGGGCGGCAGATCGAGCGTGTAGCCGACGAATGATTTGCGGGACGGGCCGACCAGAATGGGATATCCCAACTCCTCCAGTTCCCCAAGTCGATGTACCAGCTCCAAATTCTGCTCAACGGTCTTTCCGAATCCAATTCCGGGATCGACAATAATATTTTCGCGCGACACTCCCGCGGCGAGGGCGGCATCAATTGACTCTTGCAGCTCTTTTTTGATATCAACGAGCAAATTCTTGTACTCCATTCCTACATACCGTCCTCCCAATTTTTCCGTTTGTTCGGCATTCTTTGGTTGACTGCGATTGTGCATCAAAATGATAGGAATATTGGCCCGTGCGGCAACTTTCAATAGTTCGGAGTCCATCCGGCCTCCCCATACGTCATTCACCATTGACGCACCCGCCTCAATTGCCTGTCGAGCAACTTCGGCTTTGTACGTATCGATAGAGATAGGAACGCGCGTCCCTTTCGAAAGTCCTTTAATGACGGGAATGACACGCGCGAGCTCTTCTTCGAGTGAAAGCGGCACGGAGCCGGGACGTGTAGACTCTCCCCCCACATCCACGATATCCGCCCCGTCTTTTTCCATCTGGATCCCCTGTTGAATAGCTTTCACCGTATCGAGCACGCCATCGCCAGAAAACGAATCGGGCGTTACGTTTACGATGCCCATGAGGTACGTGCGTTTCCCCCACTCAAACGTCGCCGTGCCCACTTTCAGAGAATTCATACGCGTATGTTTGTGCGCTCCGCGTGTGTTTTTCGATCGGGAAGACGCTTCAGAAGATCTGTAATGGTAACTTTGAGCGCCGGATGAACGAATCTCGGCGCGATATCGCACATAGGAACAAGCACGAATGCGCGCTCAGCTATCCGGGGATGCGGGATGGTGAGGTCGGGAGTATCAACAGTCTCGTCATCATAAAAAAGAATATCGAGATCAATGACCCGCGGGCGGTTGTGCGTCTTTGAGTCGCGACCCATTCTTCTCTCGACATTTTGTACGTGGTGCAAAAGCGCTTCCGGAGAAAGCTCGGTCTTTGCACGGACGACCATATTGTAAAATTTCGGCTGGTCCGCGAAATACATCGAGTCTGTCTCATAGACTGAGGAGCGACTTTCGACCTTTATGAGCGGCGGCAACATCTTCATCGCCCGCCGCAGATTTGTCTTGCGATCACCAAGATTCGAGCCGAAGCCGAGGTAGATTATGTTCACGTGCGCATAGTATCCTCACGCAGAAAAGAAAACAACGGCTTTGTAGCCGTTGTTTTCTTGGGTGACTTTCCCGCCTTGGCCGAAATCTGGTGATTTCGGCATGAATCGCACGCTTGCGATTCACTTACGGCAGTGCGAAAGGTTACTTCAAGGTAACCTTTCCTCCCGCTTCCTCGATCTTCTTCTTCCACGCTTCTGCGTCCTCTTTCTTCACGTCCGTCTTCATCATGACGGGGGCAGACTCAACCATCGTCTTCGCCTCCGCGAGGCCGAGGGCGAGAACCTCCTTCACGATCTTAATGACTGCGATCTTCTGCTCGCCAAAGGACGTAAGTTCTACGTTGAACTCCGATTTCTCTTCGGCCGCAGGGCCCGCCGCAGGGCCCGCAACGGCGACTGCCGCAGCTGAAACCCCCCATTTCTCTTCGATAGCTTTGACGAGGGTGTTGAGCTCGAGTACGGTCATTTTTTCCACTGCGTCAATGATCTGTTCTTGTGTCATAGATTAAGGTAATTAATTGCTAATTCTTTGTTCCGGCCACTGCATTGAGCACAACCGCAAGACGCTGACGCGGTGAATTGATCACCTGCGCGAACATTGCACGGAGTGTCTGCATCGGGGGAATGGTTGCGATCTCCTGCATCTGTGCCTGACCCACGAGCTTGCCCTCGAAGATGCCTCCGAGAATGACAAGTTTGTCGACCATTTTTTTGCTGAAATCGTGCACGAGCCGAGCTGCCGCTGTAGCATCCCCTGCTCCGCCGTACGCGACCGCGACTTCGCCGTCCATCGGTATGTCAGCATGTGCGTGGCCGAGCTTGTCGAGCGCGCGACGAATGAGTGTCTTCTTCGCGACAAAGTACTTCACACCATCGGCGCGGAGCGCACGGCGCATCGCCGATTCATCCGCAACGGTGACCTTCGTAAAGTGTACGAACACAGACGACGCCGCGTTCTTGAACGCGTCTTCAAGTTTGTCGATTATTACTCCTTTTTCTGTTTTTGTTTTTGCCATCTTAGATTTAATTATCGAGCGTAGCGAGATTAGTAAATCTTAGACCCAGCACCTTATTTGTTTACGACAAGCTGTGTTTCAGTCGACGCTTCACATATGTGCGCGCATTGCCATATTGTTTCAACTGTAATTCGCGAGCAATCGCGTCTTGCGCAGCTTTGAAACCTTCTGCGTACACATGCTCCCACGGTTTCCATTTACTTGTGGAAGCAACACGTCCGCTATTGTGAGTAGCAAGACGCCCATCGAGATCCTTCGTTCTGCCGAAGTACAAACGCCCAGTGGCAATACTCCGAATCACGTACACAAAGTACATAAACAAATAAGGTGCTGGGTTGTGAAAACCATAGTCGCTAACGCTCCTTAGTTTTCTACAAGGCCCCCGGAGATTACCTCCTTGGAGTTCGACCTCGGCAGGCGCTTTCGCTTGAAGCCTTTCGGCACCCGCTTTCTCTGGCCTTGTGGGGTGCATCTTACTTGTATATACGTATCAGTCAACAGATTGACTTTCGGCGATAAGATGTTACAGTTTCCGCGGTTGGGTCGCGGCGACCGCCGTTCACGTCGAGGAGGCTACGATGGCTTTCGTGAAGCATTGGCAACCGGAACTTCTTGCGTGCGGTCCATTACCGCATGCGAGCAAGACACCGGGCGGATACTGGAGACAGAGACCTCCAGCCGTTCCCGCCCGGAGCGTTGATCCCGAGGAGAAACGGCTCGGAATCACCGTCCAAGCTGTTCGGGACGGGATTAGGGCTGTTCGCAAGAAATAACACGGGGGACAGATCTTCCCCATCGCCAGCGACACCGAAGCAATCGTCTTCGGTGTCGCTCATCTTTTATATTCCAACATCGTCGCGGCCGCGGCGGCTTGCTGCTTGGCAGCGTTCTGCGTCGTCGCATATGTTTGCACCGCGAAGGTAACCCCGAAGCTGACGGAGATGAAAACGATAAATCCTACGAAGAAGCGTAAGAATGAATTGGCAGGATCCGGGCTCACCCTGCAATTATATACCGTTAGTAGAGACACGCCCAAATAGTCCGATGAATACTTACGTTGGAATGCTATAAAAACGGCTCAACAAAAGGTGGTGAGTATTATGGATTTGCTGCAATATACGCGCGAGTCTTCGGTCCAAAATATCCTGCGGCGGGCGTAACGCCTGCAGCCTTCTGGAGCTTGATAAGCGCAGCGCGGGTCAAGCCTCCAAAACTCGTCGTTTCGTTGCCGGACGATCCTGGGCCGCTTGATGCCACTGCATAACCATGCGTGTTGAGATATACCTGAAGCGCTTTTACGTCATCCCCTCTAAATCCGGCTTCGAGATCGCGCTTAAAACTCGCGTTCGCACTTGCGTTGGCATACGCATTCACATTCGGCGATGCCCCACCCTTTAGGGCCTGTAGCTGGGCGAGAAGTGCGGCAAGTTGTGCTTGAAGTGATGCGATGGTCGGTGGAGTCGACGGGGGAGTTTGTGGTGTCGTCGTTGCCGGTGTTGCCGGTGTTGCTGGCGTGGCCGGAGTCGCGGGAGTCGAGCCTCCGCCACCCCCTCCCTCGCTTGCTTGACCGCCCCCGCTGCTTGTGCAGGTCGACGAGGACGGAACGATGGTGACAGTAACGGTCGAGTTTGCCGTGTACCCGAGGGTCGATTCATTATTATTGCAGATATCGTAGCTCATTCCGGTCAGTGTATCCGCTCCCAGACGATTCAGGTTCGGTGCTGTTACTTTAATAGAAGAGCCTGATACAAGTGTAAAGCTGAAGGTCGTATCACTTACCGTGATGGACTCCACAACTGCCGTCGAGCCCGAAACGTTTACGGTTATGCCGTTAACGCTCAGCACCGTGTCCGTGGTTAAACTCACATCGTTGAATGCGGCAAGGGCTAGCGCGGGCAGGAGAAGCCCAGCCGCTGTCCCGATTGCAATTAATTTTCTCATGACTGCGGAGCTAGCTAGTAATTAAGCAGCCGCATTGTTTATTTGCACAATCCCGCCTCCACAATCAGCCCCGTTCCGGCGGCATTAACGTAGATCCGCGTATTTGCACCAGCGACACTTTTCATTTGGATACAAGTGCCCACTGTGGCAGCTCCACTTGTAGAGAGCTGAAGCGTTGTTGTTGCTGTTCCATCAATCAAGACATCTGACCTCCCGTGTTGCGGAGTAGTCGAACCAACTACAAGGAAGCGATTGACTGTTGTGGTGGCCAAAGACGAGGTCGCTGAAACAGAGATCGTACTCGGGAAACTCGCTACGCCCGCCGCGCTAATCGTTGTTGTAGCTGTACCACCGAAATATGCCGTATTCGCAGAGAGCATCGTCGAGCTTGCCTGGCCGAGCGATGAGAGACCCGTTACATCGAGGGTACCGCCTGTCGAGATGTTGGTGCTGATGGTCGTTGCCGCCTGAACGGTCGCGACAACCGCGAAAACACCGACAATGACGGCTAACGTCATCGTGAGCCATCCTCCGTCCTTTATAAACGACGATTTGCTTCTCATACTGTATATAAATTCTAATGCTATTGATAACCACTAACAACGTCTCAATAATTTAACCGCTCCTCACGCAGGCCGGCACACACCAGCTGTGATTAGTAGTATAGCGCTATACATACCTCTCCATAAACCGAAAAACGAAATTATGGGGATAACCGTGGGGAAAAAGCTGTCCCAGCCGTCAGCGACTCTCGCCTTGATCGATTATTGGCCGACCGCCTTAAGGAAGGTGGGGTCGGTCGCCACAAGATCGGGAGCCACTGTGCGGAGGCGTTCCACAATAGCAAGAGCCTCATCCCGATCACCCTGCAAGAAACGCACCTTAGCGAAGTCGTACAAAAGCGGATAGTTATCCGGCTCCTCCCCCAACACATCTTTCATAAATCTCTCCGCGTTCGCCCAGTTTTCTACCGCCACGTAGTAGCGGAACGCTTTGCGCGCAGTATCAAGATGTAGATGGGTATAGAGGGGCAAGGCTTCATCGGCCCACTTCTTCGCGGACACGCGGTCGTTAAGAGAAAGGTATATGTTTGCTATCACGTACCGCGGCTCGACGCTCCTTGGAACCTGCTGAGTATATTGTTCGAGAATTCCTATCGCTTCTCTGTACCAGCGGCTCTTCTCGGCGAATGTCGCGGCCTTGTCGCCTTTCTTGAGCGAAATATTGGCGAGTATGTACCATGGCTGGAGCCGTTTTGGTGAGAGCTCTGTTGCGTGTCCAACGATCCCGCGCATCAAACCCTCATCAACACCGACTCCTGCAGGGGCGAGGTCCAATACGTGGGCAAGATACGTAGCCGTTCGTGCATCGTATGGATAGCGCGTCATGTTGTTAGAGAGCGTCGTGAGGGCAAAACGGTACGCAAATACCCTGTCTTCACCCGAGAGCATTCCCACCTGATGATCGGTATACATACTGTATGCTTGGTACCCGTATTCAATATCGGCATATGTGTTGAGGGAAAGCCCCTTTTCGAACGAAGCGACAGCACGGTGCACATCCGTCACGTGGTCACGGTATCCGCTCGCGAGATACAGATTGGCCCGCATGGGCTGAATGACGACCGGATAGAGAAGGAGGAGTATCCCCGCAACGGCGACAAGAGAGGCCGTGCGGGGCACAGACGCGCGCACCACCCCAGATTTTTCGGTATTTATATATGCAAGCACTGCAGCGGTGATCGCAAACAAGAACCAGAGCGTCAGTGCCGTGTCAAAGACAAAGAAGTTTTGTATCGCGTACACTCCCCCGAGTAGGAAGAGGAACGCCCCATACCGATCTTTACGTCGCAGCAGCGTTATACCAAGAGAGCACAGCGCTGCGATCAAGAGTGCGTAGAGAGCTACGCCAAGGATGCCGTACTGCACAAAATAATCGAGAAACGCATTATGTGTTCGGTCGAACCATTCCTCGAGTATCAGCGTCGGGTCATAAAAACGATCAAATAGCACGTCCACATGCTCTGCGCCGTATCCGGTCAGTGGTTTTTTTAGACCTTCGGAGAGCGCGTTATTCCAAATGAAAAGGCGGCTTGAGACCGTCGGGTCCGAAAGAGATATTGAAGCGATGCGCTGTATCGGTGCGAACGGTACGTGGGCAAGTGAAGCGCGAAAAGCGAAGAAGACGCCTCCGACAATGATGGCGGCGAGCAAGCCTGCGCGTGCGTATGAGCGAGCGCGTCCCTCCCCTTTCCGCGCAAGATAGAGTGCTGCCGCAAAGCCACATACGAGAAGGGCGAGGAGCGTCCCGCGCGTTGCTGCGAGGATGATGGCGGTAAGCTGAAGTACCGCCCCAATGTAAATCATGCGTTTCCAATTTCCACGATACTCCCGCACGACCGCAAGAGTGGCAAACAGCGTCATCCCAAGGTACGCCGCGAGGAATGCCGCATTGCCGAACGTCGCGCCGATGCGTCCGCGCGGGTCGGTCACGAGCGGGATATTCATACCCGTCACACTTTGCAGCCACTGCAAAACCGCGTAGAGCGCAACAACTGACGCCACCCACGCGCTCACTTTGAATAAACGGGTAAGAAAATTCCCATCCGCGCTGAGGACGACTCCGTAAAAAAAGATACACGCGGCAGTGAGTGTGAGGAGCCCGTCGCCGCGATCGTAAATGGACCAGAAGCTATGGTAGAAATCTACGCCGAGCAGCGACGTTGTGTATGCGACGAAAAGTAAGGCGGCCGGTATCCACGTGATCTTCTGCTTCAGCCGCGCCCAAAAAAGCGGGGCGCCTGAGAGCGCGAGAAATATGAGAGACGCAAGCACCATGATGCCAAGTCCCCGAAAGAGGAATGTCTTGGGCACCACGTAGGGATAGAGAAATCCGCTGACATACACGAGCGGAAGGAACGCCGGTGCAAGAAGAAGATATGGCAAAGCCTTCCGCACCCACTCGGTCATAGTTCGCCCTCCAAGCGTCGTATCTCAACATTGACCGCAGAGGCAGACCCTGGCGAGAGTATGAGAACATTCCGCCATTCGGCGATCGCCTCTTTGATGCGCCCCGTCTTTTCAAGCCAACGTGCTCGTATTTCCGAGAGGGTCGCATGTTCGCCGAACAGAGTTTTAATGTCCACAAACGTCTTCTCGACAGCCTCCGTATCGTCGGAAAAATGCTGGGTCATAAATTCAAGATAGGCCGTCACATATTGAGATTCAGGCTGGGCCTGTATCGCATGCTCGTGGGCCACACGAGCGGATTCAAAAGCCCCAAGGCGCGTAAGAAGCACGGCGAGGTCGTACCACGCAAGCCCTGTTTCTGTGGAATCTTCCGCGAGAGCGCGGCGCAAGTATTCATACTCTTTCGCACCATCACCCAACAAGCTGTATTCGTTGGCAATGCTTATGTAAATAATGTAGTCGGTATTGCCTTCGCTGCCGAACATACCGTTGAGCCGCTCGATGTTCGCACGAGCTTTCGCTTCGAGCTCTGTATTGCCGGTGTAGGCACCCTTGAAGTCCCACGAGGAAATGGTGTCCCCTCCTACAAGCTCGAAGGGATAGAGTGCGTTTTGCGTGGTGTACCACCATGCACCACCCGCAAGCAACAGAACGATAATGGCCACCGACACGTAACGAATATTCATGCTCGCCAGCTTATCACGTGGCAATGACAACGACAAAAACCACCCCTTTCGGGGTGGTTTCTGTGTTGCCGGATCGTTCTCCTCCGGCCGGAGGACTAGCAACGAGTGTCGCTACGTCAAACTACTCCCTAAATCGTCAGCGATCGGTTACCGATCGTGAGCGGAAGCGTCTTGATCAGGTAGTCACCCGTCCAGTCAGCTGTCGAGGCGCTCATCGCGCCCGCAGAGTGATCGGCGAGGTCAGACCAGTCAGACCACACGAAGGACGCTGCAGTGCTTACGCCCTGTGTACCAGCCGCTGAGCCGAAGACAGCCGTCGAGGAGGCGGATGTCTGCGGGTTCGCGATGGATGCGCTGATGAAGTTAGAGCCAGAGGTCGTAACTCCGCCAACTGTTCCACGAAGCTCGTACGTCTTCGAGGTCCCCGCTGGGATCGTCTCGACAGTCGTCGGGCGGAAGTGGAGCAGACATGTCGTCTGAGTCAGACACGCATCAACACCTGCAGTGGTTGCCGCTGATGTCGTTGCGATCGTACCCGCGATCTGGTTTGAGCCACTCCATATCGCAAGAGTAGATGTGGCACCAACCGTGACAGCTGAGGTCTTGTCGAGAGTGATGACTACAGAGCCCCAGTCGACATCACCTGCTGCGTCAGCCGAGACCGAGAAGCGCCCGAGGACCTGGCTTGATCCTGAGTTGAGCGCCGTCGAGTCGAGGGCTACCGCTGCGAGAGTCGGCTTGGACTTGCGCACGTACATCGTGCCCTTGCCGGTTGTGCCGGATGACGCGAGGTCGGCCGCTGCAAGCGAGGTGTCGGAGTTACCCGCACCATCGACTGCCTTGAAGCCTTCGTTGAAGTCAAGCGTCGCAGTGATTGCAGCACCAGACTTGGCACCGCTCGTGATCGTCGGGATGGAGACGTAGACATCGAGTGTCTTCGTCGTGTTCATCGGGACGTTGAACGTAAGGCCAGTGAAGGTCGCCGTTGCGGAAGGAAGCGTCGACGAAGCCGCGAGGCTTTGAGTCGCCACTCCGCCGCTCGGCCACTTGAGGGTGACTGAGGAGACAGACGTTGCTGCATCGTTCGGGACCTTGACGATAAGCTCCTGCACCGTGAAGTCGGAGTTCGTCGAGGTGAAGTTGAACGAGCCAACCTTCACTTCGCTTGAGCCCGCAACAACGTTCGCGTTGTCAGGCGAGACTCCGACCGCAGCCGTAATAGTTCCGGTCGTTGCGATGGTTATCGTCTGAAGCGTACCCGTCGTTAGAGTCGCGCTGCCGAAGGTGACCGAGGTCGCTGTCGTGGCGCCGGTTCCGGAGCCATCGACTTGCGCGGCCCACGAACCAACGTTCGCGCCTGATTTCACATTACCGATGAGGTTGATCGTCTTCGTACCGGAAGCCGGAAGATTGACGGTCACCGAGTACGAGTTAGACGTAGACGGTGAGACCTTCGTGCTTCCAATTTGTACACCTGTCACGCTGTCGACGAGGCGGAGGTTCGTGATGGAAGCCGCTTCATCAGACGAGAGCGTGATGGTGATGGTGTTGACGTTCACGCCCTCCGTCGAGCCCGACGAGAGGGTGAATGCACCGAGCTTGGCGTCGTTGCTACCCGCAACGAGAGTCTGGTCGCCATAACCCGAGTACTTCGATACCGTGACCGAAGAGGTCGTGATAGTTCTCGTGAAGCCGTCGACGATAGAGATGGCAGAGACAGCGTCTCCGGAATCCATCCCTTCTGTGTCAGCCGCAGCAACAGACACGCCAGCGACGACCGTCGAAGCGTCTGCGAAGTTCGTACCTGCGGCGGTTTTTGCATCGCCGTAGATCTCGAGGATTTCTGTCTGACCCTGACGCGCGATGAAGGACGAGCCGAACGTGAATTCGGTGCCTGTTTCGCTGCTTGCGCCACCCACATCGAGCGTTGAGCCGATCTGAGCGCCGTTCAAGAAGATCTTACCGTTGTCCATACCGTTGCCCGCCGTCGTATCGACGTCGAGAGTAACGGCCTCGATTTTGACATTTTCGCCCGCAGCGCGGACCTCGAATCGTGACAAGAGGATGTTGGTCCCCCCGAGCGAGACGTTTGAGGAAGGCGAGTTCGCCGCACGAGTGATCGAGAGTGTCGCCGCTGCGACGGTGTTCGCCGTAGCTGCCGATACTGGGAATCCAGTCACTGTTGATGCATCCGTCGCGAGGACAGGCTGGCCGAGTTCGACATCGACTGCACGAAGATCTGCCCCACGGCGGATCTGGAAGTCGTATGTCTCGCCCGAGCCGCCCACGATGTCGGCTGTCACCTTGATGATACGGGTGCCGGTATCGAGGGTAACTGGGCTTGTGCTCAGGTCGAAGATAGCCTTGCTGTTGGTGAGTGTTGCAACGGCAGTACCAACCTGCGTGCCATCCACGAAGAGCTTGAGGTTCTGGAAGTCGTTGTCATCCGAAGTGCCACGGTTCTCGAAGGTAATTGCTTCGAGGCGTGCCTTGTGAGTTGAAACGACTGTAGAAGCCTCAAACACGCGAACATCAGACGTTGGGTTTTCCGAAGCGTTTGATGGACCCGTGTAGGTGAACACGATCGTGCCCATCGCAGCGTTGGAGATAAGAAGCGTCGCGCCCGAGATCGGGAGGATTGTCGAGCTGTCAAGCGTGCCCGAAGAGGCAACACTCGTGAGCTGGACGCCCACAGACTGGCCACCCGCGGTACTCAAGATGTCAGCTCGGACCGAGACGACAACAGAGGCACCCGGAGCAAGTGTGAATATGCCCGAAGTGTTGTTGAAGTTGATGACCGAACTCGAAACACCGCCGGCGTCGGTCAAGCGCGTCGCCCCTTGATAGAGGTAGATGTTCGAGAGGACCGAATCAGCCGAAGCGCCGATGCGTTTCATCGTGACATTCGTGACCGTTATCGGAGCGGCTGTCGGGTTCGAGAAGGTAAACTTCGCGAGCTCACCGATAGCCTGACCCTGAACGAGCGAGCCGAATGACGGAGAGTCAGATGCGAGCGAGACCTTGAGGCCGTTGCCCGTTATCGGAACTCCCGGTACTCCCGGAGTGCCTGTGCACTGCGAATTCGCCTTGGCGCGGGTGATCGGACCCCAGTAGCCTACTGCCGGCGAGATACCGTTGGCTGCCTGGAATTTCGCCACCGCAGCTTTGGTCAAGCCGCCGAAGAACGATGTCTCGTTGCCCGGAGAGCCTGCGCCGCTTGCCGCGATTTGTGCCCCGTGACTGTTAAGGAATTTTTGGATCGCCATCACTTCGCCTCCCGAATCATTCTGTTGATGATTGCGCGTAAAGGCTGTGCAGGAAGCCGATGAAGACGACCCGCCCTGAAGTGCTGAGATTTGTGCGAGCAATGCGTTGATCTGCGCCTGGAGATCGGAAATGACATCCGCCTTTGCCGGTGTGGCAAACGCGAAGATAAGTCCGAACGCCATAACAACAGACAAAAGCACTGCCGCAACATTTTTCGTTGCTAATGCTTTACTCATAGTTTGTTTTGACTTTTTCATCCTTCGAAAATACTTGCGCATTTTCTCGGGACCGTACACCGCGCCCTTTCGACGAGGAGCTGTGCACGTTTTGTTTGTCTTCTACTAAATAACTGATAACTGAAGACCTACTGATAATCGGGCTTGCGCCCTCTTGTTGTCTTGTCGCGCGCTCGCGATATAAACACAAAATAAATTTTGGGCATACATCACTCGCCTCGCAAGACAATAATTTTGCTAACCCCTTCTCGCCACATTGGCAAGAACCAAACGGCAAGACTGGGAGTAGCAGCGAAAAGAAAGTTTCGTCCAGACATGCAGCCGTTACCGGAAAAAGAATTTCGGAAAGATTTTCTTGGACCTCTCGCCAAGACCAAAATATTATTTTGGAACTGTGATGCGGTCGTGGCGAATCGAATCGCCTTTTTCTGTACGCTATTTTAAATGTCAACGAACCACGCAGAGAGCACGGCACCCCAACTGCGGCGCGACATCTCAAAGAGATGTCGTAGTGCAATTATATACCAGGGGCCTCATGACACGCGGATGTGCGACTCTCCCATTTGTGGATAACCTGTGGGCTAAAAAAGTTTTAAGATTCTTTCTCAAACCACCCGTTATCACGGGCCACAATACTCCAATGGCACGGGGGAGTCAATGAGAGGAGACGGCGACAGATACCTACTTCTTTCCGATCTGGACCCTCCAAAATAGCCTCCAAGCCCCATTTTAGCCAATACCCATGCCGAAACCCAGGCACCCCCTACTATACAACCATTATCGAGTAGCGGCTCCAGCGCTTGAGACCTATCTTTTTCACGCGCCCCGTGGCCACAAGCCCCACGAGATCGCGCTGGATCATCTTCTCGCTGTATTCGGGAAGATTCGAGGCAATATCCCTGATACCAAGCTCACCGCCGGTGCGGAGAACACCGAGGATACTGTTCTCACGGACACTCAAATTGCCTCCCGCTGCCGATGATACGGACAGATTTGACATGTCCTTTAAGACATCTTTGTCCTTTACCATATGCGTGTCCTTTATGTCTCTTACTTGGGGCTCGTTTACGTCCAAGAAATCCTCTCGGCCGAAGGATATACTTTCCGAGAGTGGTGACCCTCGAGACACCTCAAGAAAGTTCCCTAGTTCATCGAGACCGTCCATCATAACGTTCGTATTCTGCGCGGATAGATGCCCCGCGACCGACAACACACGAACAAGGGAAATGAGATGTCGGATCGATGCCCGACATGCGTTGACGCCCTCAGATTCCATCGCCCTCATACTGTCACGAAGAGAGAGAACGCGCTCAAGCAGGGACAACGATTCGGATCGAACCGTCGAACGCAGGGGTTCGGCGGAGGAGATATGGTTGGTCACAAGGTAAAGTGCCGCAACGAGACGCTCGGCCCGTCGATAAGCCCGGTGAGCGGATTGATTCGAGCCGAATGGGTTTGTACGTACCGAACCTCTATCGAAAAATCGTGCTAATGGACCTGTCTTTTGGCTGTCGTTTAATCCGTCCATAATATGTCCATATCGAGTACATTAAAGCGCATACGTACGTGAGGACAAGGACGAGTATATAAAGGACATGGCCTTGACGCAATCCCTTTCCTATCTTCCCGTTCTGTACGTGCTGCCGAGAGCACGCGTGGAAATGCCCCAGCGCGATGCTCTAAAAAAGTGTGCGAACATAACGACGCAAAGGGGATGATATGATGTCTCCATGAAAGCGAGCCGGAAACGATCAAAGGATGGGAGTAGCGAAGAGAAAGGCGTTGTGAGATCGGTAAGTAGCGAAGCCCTCCGTGGGGTGTGTGCGATTTTCTTTATAGCCATCGCCGGATTTCTCATACTTGCAGAGCTCGGCGGGGGTGGAGCTCTCGGCACGACACTCCACTCTTGGCTTTCATGGCTCCTTGGTATCGGGTATATCCTTTTGCCGATTTCGCTGATCCTTGTCGCACTCCTCATATTTAAGTCTTTTGAACGCAATCTCGGATGGATCCAATTTGCGAGCATGGCGGTTTTTCTGCTCGCGGGACTTGGACTCATCGATGTCGGCTTTCCCGGTCAGGGCGGCGTTTTGGGAATGGGAATCTCAAATCCGATACTTGCCGGAGTAGACACGGTGGCAACGGTCATCTTTCTGATCGCCTTCACCATCGCGTCCCTTGTCGTTGCGTTTGATATTCACCTCGGCATTCTTTTTGGAAGTATCCGAGACCGCCTCCGCGCCATACGCCCTGAGAAGGGAACGAGTATTGAGGACAACCCTATCGCCGAGTTGCCGGAAGAAGAGGGGCCTGACGGGTCCGGAGATGAAGAGAGAGAACTCGAAGTCGCGGCGGAGAAAAAAGAGAAAGGGGGTGCTGGTAGTTCGATAGCGAAATTCTTTCAGAGCAACGATGCTCCCGCCGAGGGGTTCCCCATCATCGCAGCGACCGGCAGTGCCTACATTCCGCCTCCCCTATCGATCCTCGCAAAAAACAAAGGTAAACCCGAGGTCGGCGACGTGAAGGCGAACATGAACATCATTAAGCGCACGCTGCAAAATTTCGGAATTCAGGTCGAAATGGATGAGGTCTCCATCGGCCCCACCGTTACCCGCTACTCCATGAAGCCGGCGGAGGGCGTGCGGCTCTCTAAGATCATTGCGCTCCAGAGCAACCTTGAACTCGCGCTCGCCGCCTCCCCCGTGCGCATTGAGGCTCCCATACCCGGCAAATCGCTCGTCGGTATCGAAGTGCCGAATATCGCGCGTACGACCCTCGGCCTTGCTCCCCTGATTTCTGATGATGCCTACGTGAACTCGGACAAGCCGCTCCTCATGGCGCTCGGCCGCTCCATTACCGGAGCACCCCATTTTGCCGATCTCGCACGCATGCCGCATATACTTGTCGCTGGTACCACCGGAGCGGGCAAATCGGTTGCTATCCACGATTTTGTTGTTTCCCTCTTGTACCGCTGCGGTCCCGAACGACTCCGCTTCATCATGGTCGACCCGAAACGCGTCGAGCTCACGGTCTACAATTCGATCCCCCACCTGCTCACCCCCGTTGTTACTGACGCGAAGAAGGCCATCCTCGCACTCAAGTGGCTCGCAAAGGAAATGGAACGACGGTACAACATTCTTGAGGCGGAAGCCGTTCGCGATATTTCTTCGTATCACCAAAACGTGGTAGCCCCCGCCCTTGAAAAAGCTGCGAGAGGAGACATCGGGAAGCCCCTGCCCGAGGCGATGCCCTACATCGTCCTCGTTATCGATGAGCTGGCCGATATCATGTCCACGTATCCCCGTGAATTGGAAGGCGGCATCGTGCGGCTTGCACAGATGAGCCGCGCCGTGGGCATCCACCTCATTCTCTCTACACAACGACCGAGCGTGAAAGTCATCACGGGCCTCATCAAGGCCAATATTCCGGCCCGCGTGGCCCTTCAAGTCGCTTCCCAGATCGACTCTCGCACCATTCTTGATACCGGAGGCGCGGAGAAGTTGCTTGGTTCGGGCGATATGCTCTTCCTCTCCGGTGAGATGTCGAAACCTCGACGCATACAGGCACCATTTATCTCTGAAGAGGAGGTGAAGAAGGTGGTCGCTCACATTCTGCGAACGAGCGAGGGCACGCTCTCAAGTGAAATTGACCTATCGGATCCCCGCGCTGTGGGGGGCCCCGACCCCATATTCTCTGCATCGCTCGAAGATGCGGGTGAGGATGATGAAATGTACGCCGAGGCAAAGCGCACCGTTATCGAGGCGGGGAAGGCGTCGACGTCATACTTGCAGCGAAAGCTTAGCGTGGGATATGCCCGCGCAGCAAAACTCATCGATATGCTCGAGGAACGCGGCATCGTCGGTCCTGCAGACGGCGCCAAGCCGCGCGAAATAGTCGGAGCAGGCAATGCGGATGAGCTGGTGCGTGGAGACATGGAGGAAGAGTTACCGGAAGAGAAGTTGATGCCGAATAAACGAGTTTTATAACTTCTCTATGCTTCCCTACCGCGACAGCCGCCTCACCTACATCGCACTCGGCATTTTCTTTCTGATCGTCCTTGGGTACGCGTACTATGAGGCGCGCGGCATACTTTTTGGTCCGACGATAACCGTTTCCTCCGATCTCACCGAGTTGCATGGACGCATAGCCGTTATCAAAGGTCAGGCGGATCGCATTGCATCCCTCTCAATGAACGGCAAGACGATACCGGTCACCGAGACCGGCGCATTTGAGGAACTCTATATTCTTGCTCTCGGCTACAATCGGGTCACCTTGGATGCGCAGGATAAATACGGCCGCAGGCGGAGCAAAACAATAGAGATCGTCTACAACCCCTCACCTGTAGCCGACTCGGGGAGCGTTCAGGGGACGTCAACGCCGCCGACCAACGATCCTGCTCCTGCCGCCCCTACCCCTTCCGAAGACGGCCCAGACGAGTCCGCGGAGGCATCCACGACGCCCCTGGCGGAGTAATTGCCGTAGGACATACCCCGTGAGATAGGAAAACATCTAGTTCACATTTAATACGACGGATATCTATCTCATAGGGTATACTGCGCTGAACAATATATATGGCCGGATTCAAGAAAAAAGAAAAGGCGGCTCCGAAGACGACGGGTACGGGGAGCGATGCCGATATCGAACGAGCGATCTCACAGATCAAGACGAAGTTCGGCGATGAGTCGATCATGATGCTCGGCGCACAGCCGAAAGTCGATGTAAATGCTATTTCCACCGGCTCCATCGGTGTCGACTGGGCACTTGGCATCGGGGGACTTCCCCGCGGGCGCATCATCGAAGTCTTCGGACCAGAGTCCTCCGGCAAAACGACCCTTTCGCTCCATGTTGTCGCCGAAGCGCAGAAAAAGGGCGGCGTGTGTGCCGTAGTGGATGCCGAACACGCACTTGATCCGGAATATGCAAAAAAACTTGGCGTAAAGATCGAAGAGTTACTCGTATCGCAACCAGACACCGGCGAACAAGCGCTTGAGATAGTTGAATCACTCGTACGCTCAGGCAAGATCGACGTCATTGTCATCGACTCGGTCGCTGCGCTCACCCCAAAGGACGAGATAGAGGGTGATATGGGCGCGCAGCATGTCGGCAAACAGGCTCGCCTCATGTCGCAGGCGCTCCGCAAGCTTACTGCCATCGTCTCAAAGACGAAGACGGTCATCATTTTCATTAATCAGATACGCATGCAGATCGGCGTCATGTTCGGCAATCCCGAAACGACGCCGGGCGGCAAGGCACTCAAATTTTATACATCGATACGCATCGATATACGCCGCATCGCACAGATAAAAAAGGGCGACGAGACCGTCGGTGGCCGACATAGAGTTAAAATCGTTAAGAACAAGGTCGCCGCCCCCTTCCGCCAGTCCGTATTCGACATGCTCTACGGCGAGGGCATTTCGCGCGAAGGAGAAGCACTTGCACTTGGCGAGAAATTCGGTCTCGTGTCGAAATCGAGTGGAGGCGCGTATTCGATCGGCGAGACAAAAATGGGTCGCGGCTACGATGCCGCACGTACGTATCTCAAAGAGAACAAACCTGTCCTCAATCAACTTCTGAAAGATATCAAAAAGGGTCTTAGCGAGGGCGGAATGACTGCAAAGAGTTCCGGGGGCGAAGAGTAGATTTTTACCCCATGGGTGCTAGCATTTGACTGCCGTTGGATGTTTTCGGGGTTGCGCCGACGGTTTTGTTCCAACCCCTGTAGGAGGGTGCAGTGTCACCATTAAAGATCCCGCCGTAGAGGCGGAACGCGAAGCTCTGCTCCTGAAGGCTTGGTTCCTTGCAAAGGAATCAGACCCTTCGGGCGACTTCAACGCGCATGGGCAGCCGTGGGCTACGTGGCCTACTCGGCCGCCGACTGAGGAGGAGTACGAACAGCTTCTTCTGCAGGACTGGTTCCTCGCAAAGGAAGTGTTACCAATGGTTCCCTACAACGCTCACAAAGAACACACTCGGCAGTTCGGAAGATGTCTGCTGGTAGTGCTCAACGTGATGCGCTTGGTTGCCAAAGGTGAAACCGGTCTCTGACGTTGGAGTAAGCAATCGGCGGGCGGCTTTCCAAGCCGCCCGCTCTCTTTTCAGATAAACAAATAGCTAAAACCATGGAGGTTTAACCTCCCGATATTCCCATTCGGTAGCAATCGCCACTAAGTGGGAATATCAGTACGTCGTCGAGGTGCGACGTTTGATCTCAAACACGAGCACGGTTCTCAATTGTTGGTTGACCTCGTAGGAAACCCGGTACGAGCCGACGCGGCGGCGCCAAGCGTTCTCACCGCCAAGTTTTCGAGTGTCGCCAAAGTACGGATTGTCTCGCATACGAACCATCGCCGCGTCAATCGCCGTCTGGTCGCCGTGCGGAAAGCGCTTCAGCGCCTTACGAACGGCGGGAGCGACGATTAAGACCCAATTCTCGTCTGACATCTTCGTAAGGAACCGTCTTCCCCTCTTTGAAAGCTTTTCGGGCCTTCGCAAGCGCCTTTTTCTCGCTCGCGGTCATGCGCACTTCCGGAACGACGCGCGCTTTCAGAGATTCATACTCCTCGCGCGGGAGAACGACCAAATCGCCCTTCCCCGCGAGCTTTCTAGGAATGGTTACGAGGTGGCTCATGCGGCCAGTATACCATATCGGTGGACAAACGCGCATTTTTGAATAGAATGCTCGGAATGTTGAATTACAACGATATCAAGCCCGGGGTTGCGGTACTCGTCGAGGGCGAGCCGTACGTCTGCACGTGGAACAACATCATGCAGAAACAACAGCGCCGTCCGGTGAACCAGACCAAGCTCCGCCACCTCATCCGCGGCAACGTCATCGAATACTCGTTCCAACAGTCCGACAAGCTGCATGAGGCGGAAATAGAGACGCGTCCGGCGGTTTTTATTTACGAGCGCAACGGCGAATCATTTTTCCACGACGCAAAAGATAAATCAAAGCGTTTTTCGGTTTCCGAAGAAATGGTCGGCGACGCCGGGCACTTCCTGAAGACAAATACTGCAGTGGACACTCTCTGGTTTGACGAGAAGCTCTTTCGTGTAAGACCACCGATCAAGGTAGAGTTGAAAGTCACCGAGGCACCGCCAAATACCCGCGGCAATACGGCACAAGGTGGCAGCAAAATCGTAACAGTGGAGACCGGTGCCACCGTCGATGTCCCTATGTTCGTGAACGAAGGCGACATCGTGCGTATCAATACGGAAACCGGCGAATACGTCGAGAGAGTTTAATATCAACCTCTCCCTCCCAGCCGCGACTGTGCGTCTCGGAGGAGCCCCGCAGCCGACGGGCGAGGATTCGAGGATTTTTCTGCCAAGAAAAATCCGTACCCGAAAAGACGCACAGTCGCGGCGTCCTCCTTCTACTTCTGAATGAACGGGAGGAGCCCCATGAAGCGCGCACGCTTGATAGCTGCTTCTACCGCGCGTTGCTGCTTGGAGGTGAGTCCCGAGCGCTTGCGGGCAACGATGCGCCCGTGCGGATTGACGAACTGCTTCAGGAGGTCGACATCCTTATAGTCGACGTGCTGGATATCATTTTGTGTAAGTATGTTGTTGCTCATATGGTTGTACCTATATTATTTTGCGTCCCTTAGAACGGTATATCGTCTGGATTAATATCGTCCTTTGGGTACTCGATGCCCGCACCTCCTCCCGTCGAAATTTCTTCTTCCGGTTGCTCATTCCCGCTGCTTCGACCGCCGCCTCCGCTGCCGCCCCCCTTCGGACCGAACTGCACACGATCGGCCACGACTTCGGTGCGGTATTTCTTCTCACCGTCCTTCTCCCAGCTCCTCGTCTGCATGCGCCCTTCCACAAAGACCGCACTTCCCTTTTTCATGTACTGATTGACCGTATCAGCTTGGCGTCCGAAAACGACGACGTTGTGAAAATCAGTCTGCTCTTGCTTTTTTCCATCGCGATCTTTGTACGTACGATTGGTCGCGAGAGAGAAATTTACCACATTCATCCCTGATGGCAAAGCGCGTAATTCTGGATCGCGTGTAAGGTTGCCATAGAGAAACGCCTTATTGATGTACATAGCAGAATGGTAGCACTACTCCGTCGTGATGTCCTGTATCGCCTTTTCGAGATCCTCCTCAGAGACAGGCACAGAAGTTTCCTCGACACGGCGAGGCGCCGCCTTGATGACATCCGTGCGCTTGACCTCACGGAGCTGAGGCGCCTTCATTTTGGCACGCGTATCCTCGCGAACGGTCTGGAAAACGATGTGTCGGAGTATGCTGGAATTCTTTTTGAGGGCCTCGTTGAGCATATCGGCCGCAGAGATCGCGGCTTCAAACTTTATCCATCCAAAGTACCCGCGGTCGTACTCCACATGCTTTTCGCCCTCGAGTGTCGGCATCGGATACGCGAGCCGTGTGAGCGCTGGTGCGCCCTCGGCAATGAACGAACCTCCGGCTTTCTCTACGACCGAACGAATCTCGCCCACCACCTTCTCCACATCCTCCTCTTTGACTGTTGGGATCACGTGGTAACCGACTTCGTATATCCGAAGTATCGCCGCATCTCCGTCGGTTTCGTTGATATCCATCGCTGCATCCTCTGCCATATGTCCGGAGACTCTACCACGGCACGGTGCTCGTAGGCAAGTTTTAGAGCCGAAAAACCCGCTTCGCGTTTACCAGTACCTGTTCCCGGACTTTTTCGGTGTCTTCCCCCCGAATTGCCGCGATTTTGCTAACGACGAATGACACATATGCCGACTCGTTGCGCTTGCCCCGATGGGGCGCGGGGGTTACATAGGGGGCATCGGTCTCAGAGAGAAGCATGTCGAGTGGAGCGTTCTTGATGACCTCATCATAATCGTGAGTGAAGGTAATAACCCCAGTGAACGAGAGCGTGAACCCGAAATCCAGGAATTTCTTTGCGGTCTCCCAATCCCCTGCGAAAAAGTGCACATCCCCTTTCACTTTGGCATGTGCCTTCAAGACTTCGAGTGCATCATCGTAGGCGTTGCGAATGTGGAGCATGAGGGGCTTGCCGAGCGCGTTCGCTAATTCAATTTGCTGGATAAATGCGTCTTTCTGCACTTCCTTGGTCTTTTCTTCCAAACGAAAGTAATCGAGTCCACACTCCCCGACTGCGATGACTCGTTCTGATCCCCCAAGCTTTTCGTATTCGGCCATGTCGAATTGTTCTCCGCGCGAAGTAAATTCCTTGCCACCTTCTCCTAATTCTTTCTCGTCGTGGTACGACTTCGAGGTGTGGATGGGGTGAAGACCAATGGTCGCGTACACATTGTCGTATTTCTCGGCGAGCGCCACGGCCGCTCGCGACGTATCGAACTGCGTTCCAACCACGTTCATCCCCACCCCCGCGTCTTTCGCGCGCAGAATAGTCGCTTCGCGGTCGTCCTTGTACGCGACAAAATTCACATGCGTATGTGCGTCGAAGTATTTCATCCTGAGTATAGGAGCGAGATCGCCAGAGTTGATACCACAACCGCCGCTAATTTTCGGAGGTTGATGTGGTCTTTATACCACCAAACCGACAGAATGATGGGGATCAATATGTAATGAGCTTGGATCACGTACACAAGGCTCACGAGACCGGTACTCAGTGCTCTAAAAAGTGCGAACGCCGAAATAAATCCGAAAAAGGCTGACGCTATTCCGAGCAGGACGTCCCGCCGATCAGCATGCGTGATCATGGAAGATCCTGCGCCATGTTGTTTGAGAAGGATCGCAGCGGACGCTATGGTACCCGCAATTTGTGAAGAGCACAGCATGAGTAATACCGCAGAACCATAGAGTAGTCCCTGCTTACTGAGGAGCATGGAACCCGCAGATAGGATGGTCGATATAACGAGGAGCTTCAGACCGAGCGATAGATTCTTCTGCCGCTGATGCTCAACTGATGAGACAAGCAACAAGGGTACCGTCAAACTCAACCCAATACCCACGTACTGCGTAACGCTCAGATGATCGGCAAACACCGCTACACCCCCGACGACGACGAGCAACGGCCCCAACATTTTGTGAATGGGAAAGAAGAGGACACTATCTATGTGTTTCAGCGATTCGATCCGAATAAAATTCCCTAAGCCATGAACGCCCCCCGCGACAAGTCCGAAAAAGATGATCGGCAGCCACTCCTCGGGTAGCTCTTGCAAACCAATAAGTAAAACAGCGGCAAGGACGCCGGATAACCCGTACATGAGGAATCCATTGAATGCCGAGCTCCGCCGCTCTTCTGCCACCACCTTCTGCACGAACAGCGCCAGACCAGCGAAAAAGGTCGATGCGAGTGTCCAAAGAAACGCGGCGTGATCCATGTCTACTCTTTGCGCGGGAAAAGGTTCTCCGGCTTCTTGTTCCGAATAATCCCTTCCTCTATCATTTCGGCAGTACCAGGCAAGATGGGCTTCAAAGCGAACACGACAGAATAAAGGATTCTGACCGCCTCTTTTATATCAGCCCTTGCTTTCTCTGGGTCAGTCTTTATCGTTTTGAACGGCTGGCTTTCGTTGATGAATTGATCAAGGTCTTGGATTAGCGACCACGTATGCTCAAGAAACCTGTCGAATCGATACGATTCACCGAGCGAATCGAAAATCCCCGACGGCATAGCGATATGATCTCCTGACCCCTCGAGATATTTTTCTGACAACGTCAGAATACGTGCCACTACATTCCCCAACCCATTAGCAAGGCCGGCATTATACGCTTCCTTGAACTTGTCCATCGTAAAATCCGAGTCTTCGAATGGATGAATGTGGCGCGCGAGATAGTAGCGCAGTGCATCCACTCCGTATTCGTCGACAATCGCGAGCGGATCGATGACATTGCCAACGGATTTGGACATTTTTTGTCCACCACTCGTGATAAAGCCGTGATAAAACACTTCCTTTGTGGTCGGAAGTCCCGCAGACATGAGCATTGCCTGCCACATGACCGACTGGAAGCGCACCTGATCCTTACCCGCAAGCTGGAGCGTATCCCCATTCTCCCAATACTTCTTAAAGTTCCCCTCTTTGTCCTCTGGCCACCCTAGTGTCGAGATGTAATTTGTGAGCGCATCGAACCACACATACATCACCTGCGTGTCATCTCCCGGTACCAGCACTCCCCACGGCATCTTTTCCTTCACGCGCGAGATGCTGAAATCCTCAAGTCCCTGCTTCACGAAATTGATGGCCTCCTGCCGACGCCACTCGGGGACAATAACACCCTCCCTATTCAAATACTCCAGAAGTTTTTGCTCGTAATTCTTCAGTTTGAAAAAATAGTTCTTCTCCTCTATCTCAATGAGGTCCATTGTCGGGTGATTGGGACACTTTCCATCAACGAGTTCGCTTTCTTTCATGAATGCTTCATCGCCAACACAATAGAGTCCCTTATAGTTCCTCAGCTCTATGTCTCCGTTTTTCTCACATCGACGCCACAGCTCTTGCGCCGCTGCCTTGTGGCGCGCGTCGGTGGTACGAATAAAATGCAGTTCCGGAGACAATCCGAGAGCGGGAGCGAGTTTCTTGAACCGTGCCGCATACTCGTCCACATAGATCTGCGGCTCTTTGCCCTCTTCTTGCGCTTTGCGGTAGATCTTGAGCCCGTGTTCATCGGTGCCCGTGTTGAAAAAGACATCGTCGCCCATCAATGCGTGGTACCGCGCGATGATGTCGGCCTGCACCAACTCAAGCGCGAAACCGATGTGCGGATCGGCATTAACGTACGGCAACGTCGTCGTGAGGTAGAACGCTTTAGCCATGGCTCCTGCCAAATTCTTTCGCGAGGCGACCACTCTCGATATCTTTGGCAATCTCCTGTATCGCTGCCGCTACCGGCACTGAAAGAATAATGCCAAGGAAACCGGCGAGCTCGGCACCAACGATGAGTGCAAGAATGACGAGAAGCGGGGGGACGCCGACAACGCGCGTCACAACAAGCGGGTAAATGAGATGGTTCTCAAATTGCTGGAAAATGACATAGAGCGCGACGACGAGGAGACCGACCGTAAATCCTCCGTCTACGAAGCCGATGAGAACCGCGGGCACCGCCGCCAAAACGGGTCCGAAAACGGGGATAATCTCGAAGAGCGCTGCAATGACCGCGAGAAGGAGCGCGTGCTTGATACCGAGAATAGTGAGTCCTAAATAGACCAAAATACCCATGATCAGCGCGAGAAGAAGTTGCCCTTGCATCCAGAGACCGATTTTGTGTTGTGAGCGCCGCCAGAGTTCAACGATGTACTGTTGATGTTTTTTGGGAGCAATGATGCGCAGAAAATCATCCACTCCGGTGTCGACGACCGCAAAATAGAAAGAGAATACGATGATGAGCACGAAAGAGAAGACGCCGCCAAAGATACGCGCGAACGCGCTAAATGCATTGCCCAATGTACCACTAATATCGAATACACTCCGTACATCCGCCATGATATCTCCGGCTGAGATGGATGAAGGGGAAGGAATACCGAGAATGGCAGAGTAGGTATCGAACGCGCCGCTCCGGCTGAAGGCGTCGAGATAGGTGGGCAGAGATGAGATAAACGCCGCAAAATCTTCAAGGATCGACGGGAAAAAGAAGTAGAAAAGGCAGAAGAAAGTGCCGAAAAGGAGAAGGTAGATGAGTATTACTGCGGGAATGCGCGGGATTTTCCTGCGCATAAGCCCCGCAACCCCCGGCTCTATGGCGGAAGCGATGACGATAGCGGTCACGACATTAAGAACGAGGCTGTGCAGTGTATACAAAAGCCACGCACCGACCAAAATGAGGACGGTTTTCAGGATCGTACCGGCGGTGATCGAAATATTCAGAGAGCGGTCCTCCATACGAGGCATCGTAGCATAGCCGCATTAAACGACCAGCCTTATATGACCTAGGAGATGCGGGATATAAGCTCGGATATTGCGACGCGTTCCTGCTCTCCTGTATCCCTATCGCGGATAGTGACGGTGTCTTTGAGCTCCGGTTTTTCACCGAGCGTGTCGAAGTCGATCGTGATGCAATGCGGCGTACCAATCTCGTCCTGCCTGCGGTAGCGCTTGCCGATGTTGCCGTTGTCATCCCACATGACCTGCGGAAGCTGCTTTTTCAGCATCATGTACACCTCACGCGCCTTCGCCACAAGGTCGGGTTTATTTTTAAGGAGTGGAAATACCGCGGCCTTTATCGGTGCCATGCGAGAGTTGAAGCGCAGAACAACGCGCTTCTCGCCGTTCAGTTCATCCTCTGCGTACGCCTCGCACAAAAGCATCAACACCGTGCGATCCACTCCTACTGACGTCTCGATCACGTGAGGGATGAATCGCTCTTTCGTCTCTTCATCGTAGTACGACAAGTCAACTCCGGAAAATTTCTGGTGCTGGCTTAGGTCGTAATCGCCGCGGTAGTGCACACCTTCGAGCTCGCTCCACCCGAACGGGAATTCATATTCGATGTCCCACGCATCTTTGGCATAAAACACGAGATTCTCATGCCGTTTCCAGTGCAATTTGTCTACATGCACGCCGAGGAGGTCGTAATACGCCATTCGTTCGCTGCGCCACGACTCATATGCCTCCTGCGCGTCCCGGGGATGCACAAAATACTGCATTTCCATCTGCTCAAACTCGCGCTTGCGGAAGAGAAATTGCCGAGGACTTATTTCATTCCTAAATGCCTTTCCCACCTGAGCGATCCCGAACGGGATCGAATAAAATCCGGAGTCCAGCACGTTCTTGTAATTGATGAATATACCCTGCGCAGTCTCGCCTCGTAGATACGTCTGTTCGTCGCCGCCCTCGAACATTCCGAGGGATGAGGTCGCGAGGAGGCTCTGTGACGACACCGGCCCGAAATCTTTCTTGCCGCAGACGGGACAATGCAGCTTTGCCCGGGCTTCGTCGAAAAGTTTGTTGATCTGCTCCGCGGACATTTTTTCGTCAGCTACCACACCAACTACTTCGAGAAGGTGGTCTGCGCGCAATTTTGCGTGGCATTTATTGCAAACAACCATCGGATCTGAAAAGCCGGCGATGTGTCCGCTTGCCTCCCAGACCCGCGACGCCGTAAAGATACTGGAATCGAGCTGCGCGATGTTGTCGTGCTGTCTCATGCTCCAGAGCCAGGTATCGACGACATTGCGTCGCAGCTCGACGCCGAGTGGTCCCCAATCGTAGGTACCAGCAAAGCCACCGTATATCTCAGAGCCGGGAAAGACAAAACCTCTGCGTTTCGTTAACGAAACGATCTTTTCCATTGTCGATACCTCGGACATAGACTGCTCACTTTACCACAGTGGCATTCGCCGAGGAAAAACCCGGGTCCCCTTGGATATTGGTCGTGACATTCTTCACGGCGCGGGTTATCGGGGCTTTCGTTGCTTCGTCGATACCCGTGAGGGAAATGTTCTGGATGAGTGGTGGCTCTTGACCTATCTGAGATGTTGAGGGCGTGAGGCCGATAGCGATAGCGGCTTGGCGCGGTGAAGACCCGTTGAGCCCCGCCCCCGCTTCCACGACGCCCAGATCCCATGTAACCGTGCCGTCGTTCTGATTGAAGATTATAGTTTCCGAGGACGGGCTGTAGATACCGACCCAGCGCACGTACGGCGGTAAATGAGCGGTCACCCGCGCATCGGAAACTTTATTGGTCGTATTGGTAACGGTGAACACGATGGCATACGTGGTTTCCGAGCCGGCCTTGGGTGGCATTGGACCGACGCTTCCGAACGGATTCGCGTAATAGAGACCTTGCGCGGTAAACCCGAGCTCGCTTGCGAGTGCGATCTTCTGGCTGGCGCTCGCTTGCAGATTCTCCGGCACGCCGGATTCCGAAATACGCTTGCCCGCCGCGTTGATGGAAATGTTGAGCACGGGATTAACCGTCCCCTCAAGCGTTACGCCCTTGGGCATCTGGAAAGAGAATCCGACCGTGCCGCGGGCGCCGGGCGTGAGATTTGCCAACTTTCCCCCACTCGTCGTTTTGTCCCAGAGCATAATGTTGTCACTTGATCGGTAGAACCCGTCGACGGTGTGCAGTGTGGTGCCGTCGATAACGATACCACTCAGCTTCGCGACAATGACCGCGTCGGTGATGGCGGTCGAGAGGTTATTCTGCCATGCGATAGTGACTGCGACATTCTCTCCGGGAGACACGGTCACACTGGACCCCGTAGCACCGCCCACCGAGACCGCAAGTCCCAGAAATGGTTTTGATATTGCGATGGGAAACGCGTTCTGCGTGAGTGACGTCTCTATCGTGTCCGCACTCTCGCTCCGCCGTGTACCCGCCTTGAATTGGAATACCCGCTCATCCCCCTGTTCCCCCGCGAGCGTGCCCCGGATCGTGACCGTGCGCTTCTGCCCCGGCGAAAGGTCTCCGATCTGCCAGAGCCCCTTGCCCGAAGCCTCAGGCGCAGAGGATGTAAATTTGAATCCGAACGGATATTGAGCACTCAATAACACATCGCGCACCGGCGCGTTCGCGTTTGACGCGACCGTAACACGTATCTCGACCGGTTGGCCGGAGACGGCCTCTTTATTCCCCTCAACCACGAGCGAGATCGGGGAGGAACTAAAGATCACCTCATAATCCGTCGATGTAACAAAGATGGCGCTCGAACCCTGGATGCGGTACTCGAGTTCGACTTTCACATTCGAGTGTTCCCCTTCGTCACCCGCAAGGACCGCGGAGACCGTGCCCTGACGCGTGCCTCCGGGCTCGATGGAGCCGAGAGAGATACGCTGACTCGGCAAATCGGTCGAAAAATCCGTAGGCGAGCGGGTGCCGTCGGGATACGTAATGATGAGATCTGCAAGCTCAAGCGAGACTTTGTTCCTGTTCGCCACCACGATCTGGAACTCTGTGGGCGCTCCCCCCTCGATCTGGGGTGGGCCAGCCACAGAAATGCCGATGTTGCCCGGAGCCGCAGCGAGACCCCCTCCCCCCATCAGAAAATAATATGCAAAGAACGAAACGGCGCCGACAAAAAATACGATGGCTGCACCGAGGAGCCACCACAACGCCGCGCGGGTGAGTCCGATCAGGCGAGGTGCCACCGTGACATTGGGAAGCTCCTCTTTCGGCTCGACAAAATCCTCGCCTACGTGCAT
>CAYIDD010000010.1:0-21277 GCA_964362175.1 uncultured Candidatus Saccharibacteria bacterium
TGTAGGCGGTGACTTCCATGCCGTTGGTGAGGCGTACGCGGGCGATCTTACGGATGGCGGAGTTCGGTTTGCGGGGCGTCTTTGTGGTGACACGCGTGCAGACGCCGCGCTTGAAGGGTGCCGGATAGAAGGAGGGGCGATTTTTAAGCGTGTTGAACCCGCGCGAAAGCGCGATGGTCTTTGTGCGCCACGTCTTCTTCTGACGACCCTTGCGCGTAAGTTGATTTATTGTAGACATCGCAAATTAAAACTCCCTGAGGGAGTCCGAGCAATGTACTATGGTGAGCCGTTAATTGCAAGATTCCAACCTACATTCCCGCAATGGCATTCGCCAATGCATAGATAAACGCACCCAACGAACTACCGAGAAGGAGCACGAGAAGGAGGATCGCGCCCATGCCAAGGAGAGGATTCGTCTCCATCCGCGCGCGCCAGTTCGAATATCCGTATGCAAGCGAACGCGGTAGGAGCGCTTCGAACACCTTCGAGCCGTCGAGGGGTGGCACGGGGATGAGGTTGAAGATGCAGAGCATGACGTTCGTCACGACAATGAGGAATACGATGTCGTTTATCGGACTTACGATGTTCAGACGGATCATGAGCCCCCCGATCAATGCGATAACAAGGTTGGAAAACGGCCCCGCACCGGCAACGATCGCCTCCGAGAATCTGCCGGGCCGCAAATTATACAGGTTGTAGGGCACGGGCTTCGCCCACGCAAAGAAGATCGGCGAATTCGAGATCGCAAGGATGGTCGGCAGAATGATCGAACCGAACATGTCGATATGCGGTATCGGATTTAGGGTGAGACGCCCCGCGTAGCGCGCGGTCGGGTCTCCCAATTTGTCGGCAGCCACGCCGTGCATCACCTCGTGGATGATGGCGGAAAACGCAATGATGGCGATGAGAAATACGGTGTCGATGAGTTCCATCGGATCATGCTACCACGGCTATTCTTGTACACCCGATGAGGAGATGCGGGCCCGATACATGAACGTATTGGCGTTACGATCTTCAAAAAATGTGAACTCGACTTCGGGAAAGAGGTCGTTGATCCACACCGCGGCTTCACGCGCAGAATCCGTCGTCCACTTGTTCTCCCGCCCCAGAGCCGCGAAGCTCAGCAAGCTGACTGGCGCGTTCGCCTTCTCACTACCACCAGTGAACCTACGTGAGATAGCTCTGCCTATGGATCCAAGCGCGGTCAGTGAATAGGTTTCTTCGAGCGTACCGCCGCTGTCACGCAACGTCTCGAAAAAACGGGTCCTGTCCTCCGGCGCCCGTTGGATTTCCGGTCGCTTATTGGCATCTTCGGCCCGCAATTTCGCGTCGTTCTCGGCGCCAATACTCCACGGGTTCTTTTTCTTTTCGTTGCCGTTGCCTCCTTCTACTGACATACAGGAAGTATACTGTGTTGCATGCTTGCCTCCATGCGTGTAGTATGGCCGCGATATGGCAAGAGTCTGTGAAATAACCGGTAAACACTCGCAGGTAGGCGGCGGGTACTCTAACCGCACGCGTGCGACCAAATACAACCCGACCGGCAAGCGCCGCCGTCAGGTCAACCTCCAGACAAAGACCCTTTTTATTCCTGAGCTCGGCAAAAAGGTAACCATTCGAGTTTCCGCAAAAGGTCTCAAAACCATGAAAAAGCGCGGCGCGTTTTTGACCTTGAAAAAGGCTGGCTTGGTCTAACGCCTCCACGCCGTTCGTCCGTCCGACACGAAGGTTATCGTACCCTCGTTGCACGTGTCGAGGATCGGGATGTTGAATTGCTCGAAACGTGCGGTCGTTTCCGGCGCAGGATGGCCGTATTTGTTTTTGCATCCGCGTGAGTACACGGCAAATTGCGGGTCCACAGATCCGATGAACGCGAGTGCCGAAGATGTTTTTGAGCCGTGATGACCTGCTTTCAATACATTTGACCTGAGCGCGGCACCACCAAGTGACACGAGATAGTTCTCGATGTTCTGCGGAGCATCACATGAAAGCATGAATGCTGTGTCGCCAAAGACGAGACGTGCGACGATGCAGCCGGTATTCGTTTCTATGTGCGCAACGTTGCGGTCGGGAAATAAGATCTCAAGGTACACCCCTTTTCCCAGATCGATGATCTGCCCTCGCTTCGCGGTGATCTGCTGCGCGCCCTCTTGCCTAATCGCGTCGATGAGCACTTGAGACGTCTTGGTATCTCCTTCCACGCTTGAGCGAACGATCGTCGATACTTTGTAGCGATCAAGAACATCTATAAGACCGCCGATGTGATCGGCATCAGGATGCGTCGGGATGATCACGTCTATTGAACGATCGTACCAGGGGCTCACCCGTGCAAGCTTGCGTAACACGCCAGAATTGGGCCCGCCATCGATAAGCACCTGCCGCCCGCTCGGCGTATCGATAAATATCGAATCGCCCTGACCAACATCGAGGAACGAGATGGTGAGCAGGCCGCGCCTCTCTCCTTTCGCCAATACATATCCGATACAGAGCGTAACGGCAAAGAGAATAAGGATAACAATGCCTTTTATCTGTACGCTCCGACGCATGGAAAAAGTATAGCGTACAAGGAAAGGGGCGCGGCGGATCGTGTGACCGCCGCGCCCCCTCCAACACAATCAATGTGCTGGAGAAAAGGTCTTCAGGAGCATTCGCCGCATTGCGGCACCACGGACCACCGGATTCTCAAGCCTTCGTGTTGCAACGGAGGCGTTCACCAGTTCGTCAAGAAGCGAGCGTTCGCCCTCCTCAGTCGCACCGACGAACCGTTCAGTGAAGGTCGTTCCGCTCACGGGAACATCGATCGGCACGCCAACGCCATTTATTTTGATACGCCCTGCCGTTGTTTCGGCGAAGAATTCTCCGGAGGTGAACGTGACCTCGAATGAATCGCCAGAGATCGAGTTGAGGATAGTCCCCTTTCCGTACGTACGCTCCCCGAGCGTGAGAACGTTCGGGCACCACGCGCGGATCGCCATTGCCATCATCTCGGCAGCTGAGGCGGTATTCCGATTGACGAGCATTCCCAGAGGGCATGGGTAGCCCCCGACAGCGGGCGTGCTGAACCGGACGGACCCGCCCTCCCTGTAGTCTATGACCGCGATCGTCGTCCACCGCTCGGGCGAATACGTGTTGCCCAGTAGATGCCCGACCGGACTGAGGAAGCCGCCGAGATTATCCCTCAGATCAACGATGGTCCCGCGGGGCTTTAGAACATCGAGACGCTTCCGCACCTCACCCGCCATGTTTTTGATCATGATATCCCAGTTGTCGCACCTCCTGTCATACCAGTAAAGAAAGTTCTTGACTTTCAAAAGCGCGAGGGCCCCGCGAAGTCCGTGAACATCCACCGGCGCAACCGGAATATTGGCACCCGTCGTGATACACGTCGGATTCCCCTCTTTAAACACGACCGAGACGCTGAAGTGTTGGTTGACGCACTTGCTGACCCTGAGACGCCTGAGCAGAATGCCCGCATGAATAACACCTTCATGGGTCTTCCGTCCGAGCGCTTCGAACATCGCCTTTGCTATCGAACCGCACCGTTCCACCTCAAAAGGCGGGTACGACTGGCTGACAAATTTGTCATATACCGTGAGCGTACGAGATTTCTTGCCATCAGCCTTGCCGCTCGGCTCTGCGACGAACAGGGCGATAGAGGCGACGCATAACACTGCAACTATCCGAAAAAGCCTTCTCCGGACCATGCTTCCCTCCCATTGGCACGTCACAACCCCGCCATGGGGCGAACTGCCTACGCGGCATCATGCACCTGACTTCCATAAAATGCCAGATTGGGGTTGTGCAGAGAAGTGGCGGCTGATACTCCACGCCAGCGATGGTATACTGCCCGCATGCACGTATACGAAGCAAGAAAATTCGATCTCCCGAAGCTCGACGGGATCTCGGAGAAGTTGGTCGAGGAACATATTGGCCTCTACGAAGGGTATGTGAAAAATCTCAACGCCATTTCCCAACAAATCGCAGAATTAGCGATGAGTGACTCGGTCAAATACGCGCATGCCATTTCGGAACTTGTGCGACGACGCTCCTTTGAATTCGATGGTATGCGCTTGCATGAATATTACTTTGCGCAATTCGAGGGTGGAACAAAGCCGATGGGTCCAAGCAGCCCGCTCGCGAAGGCACTTGAGACAACATACAAGCCGTATACCTGTGAGAAGGTCGTGGCAATGATCGGAAATATGCGCGGTCCGGGTTGGGCAATGCTCTACTTTGATCCAGAAGCGAAAGAGCTGCTGACCGGATTCTCCGGCGAGCAGCATCAAGGGCATTTCGTCACGCTTCCCGTCATTCTCGCGCTCGATGTGTGGGAACACGCCTTTCTCCTTGATTACGGGGCACAGGGCAAGGCGAAATATATAGACGCCTTCTTCAAGAACCTTAATTGGAGTGTTGTGGAAAAACGATTTGCACAGGCGCAGGTGTAGTATACTGGGCGTATTAGCCATAGTGCCGCATATAATTTGCAATTATTATGAACATTGAACGATCGTTTCTGATGGGATTTCTCGGGAATTATTTGATTAATACGGTTGTTGCAGCGATTGTCGCCCTCATCGCTCCATCGGCTGCCGGGGGTATCTTCACAACGCAGTACATCGCGTTCGTCGTTCTTGCGGCAATCGTGGTTGCGGGACTGACATGGTGGTACATGAACGGCGCACCGCGTAGCATAAAGAGCGGCGCCATCTTTGGTGTTATCGCATTCATCGTGGCAATTGCGACGGCATTTGTGACAGGAGTGGCGGGTGTGTTGGCACAAACCGGCTCCTTCTCTGCGGTTGCGGGCGTCCTTCCCAACTTCTGGCCCTTCATCGCCAATTGGTCTACTCTCATTCTCCTTGGGTACTGGGTAATCCCTGCCGCGCTCGTCGGGTGGTACCGACAGCCGAAGGCAATGCCGATGTCATCGGGAATGTGATCGTGTAGAGTTTACGGCCAAGCCGCGAACCTACTGATCCGCCTACTGGGTAATCTTGTTCCAAGGCTGCTTTTAAGCTAGGCTTTCGGGGCTCCATGCGGAGCCCCGTTTGCGTAAACGGGCAGCACAGGAGGAGGTTAGCCGATGAACGCTACCACCACGCCGGAGGGAAAGCCCCCTCCACTTCATGAACGATCGGACGTGTTCGACGAGATTACCGCCAGCTGGAATGGCGGAAATGATCTCCCTATCGTCCAGGCTGAGTTCCGTGGCGCACTGAGATCGCTGAACGGGACGGCGATCCCGGGGGCGCACGATGCGCTTTCGACTTCCGTCAGCACCAACGCGAAACTCATCGAGCTCGGAAATGACCCGCTCGTGATCAAAACCGTCAAGTGGATCGGCTCGGAGAAGGAGCGGCACACGAAGCTCGCCAGCGACCGGGTCGAAGGCGATATCGCGGGTGCTCACACTTTCGACGGATATGGCGCAGTGCAATCGGGTATGCCCGATGACAAGCGTGCAGGCGAAGGCGCCGCCGGAGACATCTTCGACCAGGCTATGGCAGCACGAAGAGGGGCGGGGAGTGCCGAGTACCCCTGTCCCGTCTTCGAGCGTCTTCGAAGCGACGATGGTCGCCCGAGCGACAGTCCGACGGACCATTGATGCTCGGACATGTTGGAATACGGCGGTCAGGCATTCGTCCTGACCGCTGTCCTTTTTTGTATGAACCACAGCCCACCGAACATGAGCGCGTATGCCGCGAACATCCACCACGCGCTGAACGCGGAGATCGAGAGTGCGGCGAATGGGAGTGCGGCGAACATCTTTGCAACACCAATGATATACGCGAGAAGTATGTAGGCCGGATATGCGATGGGTACCGCGAGGGCGCCCAAAAAGCTTCCCGCAAGTGCCGCGATAAACGATGCGAACATCGCCCATGGCACTGCGATGAGCGCGAGCAGATTTACGGGCAGCGCAACGAGCGAGAGCTGCCCGTTTTGATACAAAAGCAGGGGCAAGACCGCGAGCTGTGTCCCGAGTGTCGAAGCGGCGATCTCGCGAAGCGCGAACCGTTCCGTCAACCATTCGAAATACGGAAGGAACATCGGTGTGAAGAGCACAAGGCCGAGTGTTGCGAGTGCCGAAAGCTGAAAGCCGGGATCAAATGCGAGAATAAATGGATTCCAGAGCACCATCGCCGCCGCTACGACACCCAAAATACGTATCGCGTCATACATGCGGCCCGTGCTGCGCGCAAGTATCGCGATGAGTGCCATCGCAGCGGCACGTATCGCGGTTGCGCTGCTCCCCGACATCACGACAAAAAACAAGACAGCGCCTACGATCCCGCCGTATTCGAGCGCTCGCGGTAGTCGTTGCAATAGGATACGTACGAAATTGATAACGAGCGTGATGTTGTATCCGGACAATACGACCACGTGTACGAGCCCGACCGTTCGGAACGTCTCTGACAATTCTTTTCCCATACCCCGCTTGTCGCCGACCGTGATGCCCGCCGCAAGACCCGCTTCGGGTTCACCGAGTGCCGCATCAATGCCGTGCACGTATATCTGCTTTGTCTTGACAGCGAGAGCCTTGAGAGGATTGCCGGTGTTCTCTCCCGTGCTTTCAAGCTCGACGAACGACAGCTCGTATCCGATGCCGTCTTTTGCGAGAAACGCCGGATAATCGAATTGCCGTCCAAGATCTGAATCGAATTTCTCTGGCAAACCAAGTCTCCCCTTCACCACAATATGGTCCCCGTACGTAACATCGCTGTGACGGGGAAGCGATACGAGTACACCCGCCTTGACCCGCGTCAGACGAGGCAGGCCCGCTGATACCGGTGTCGAAGAGCCGACCCTGTCTGTGCGTAGGAATACGCGAACGCCGGATTCGCGTGCATCCGGCTCGTCGGCGACGACACCCGAAAGAGTGACATTCGTACCGATCAACTCCGTGAGCGCGGGATCGCCCGTGAGAGTTGCCGCATTCATCCGGAGAATCCCACCCGCACACGCAAAAAGCACCACTGCGATAACAAGAAGGGTCCTTAGTTTTGCGCGATCAAGCCACGCCAAGACAAGTGTGGTGACCGCAAGCAGACCCAAAAAAGCCGCAAATGCGGGTCCGAGCGGAATAAAGGAACGCGCAAAAACGCCGACGAGAAATCCGACGACGACCGCCCACAGGATGTGGAGCGCCATTACAATTTCTTAATATCAAGTTTGTCGAGGCTAAGCACTTTGAAAAGCAGGTATACAACTCCCGCAATAATAGTGAAGTCGATGATATTCGAAATAAAGTTCCCGATGCGTACCGAACCGATAGCGAGTGCCTCGATGCGATCGGTCGAGCCGAGAACGATCGCAAGTACGGGGTTGATGATGTCAGCGGAAAAAGACGTAACGACTTTTGAGACCGACGTACCGAGAATAAAGCCGAGTGCCAAACCCATGACACCCTGCTCGCGCATGAATTGCAGAAACCCCACCGCCTGACCTTTGAAGTATTCCTGTATCATGTTCGCCTATTGTGCCTCATCGATAGCATCGTTGACAAGCCTGTCTGCCTCTTTGTTCTCCTCCCGTGGAACGTATACGAATCGAATGTTCGGAAAATCAGCCGTTATCATCGCACGCACTTTTGCATGCTGCAGCTTGAGCGCGGGCTCTTTTATTTTCCAATTCCCCGAGATCTGTTCGACGATGAGTTTGCTGTCGGCACGTACTTCGATCTCCCTCCCCGCAAGCCCGCGCTTCCTCGCTTCCGCAAGTGCGAGGAGAACAGCCTCATACTCCGCCCAATTGTTGGTCTGCGAGCCAAGGTATTTCTTGCACTCGATCTGCTTTGCACCGTCGATAAGAAAGACGCCCGCTCCCGCAGGCCCCGGATTATTTCGAGCTCCTCCGTCGGTGTAGATGATGATTTTATGCATACGATTTGGACACTATAACAGTATGAAATAATCCAGGGCCTTGAAGGGGGTCGGGGAAACTGTGGATTTCCCGGAGGGTTGCGGAACTAGGGCTACGATACGGGGACAATGTCCACAATCCGCAGTGCGAGCCCGCCACGGAATGTATCGCGCTCGATCGTCGCGAGGATATCTGCGGAAAGACCTGAGGCGGGAGTAACGGAGAAGTCCGTGGGCGATTTGAAGAATTCAAACGCGCGCATGCCCACACCGGTCTTCTGACATTCGAGCAACACTTCCACATGATTACGTTCTTTTCCGAAACGTTTAACACCGACGATGGTTGCGCTCCTCATCAGAAACACCGGCTTCGGATTGCCGATGCCGAACGGAGCGAGCTTTGAAACGTCTTTTAAGAGCATCGGTGATACCTCGGAGAGCGTGAGAACGGAATCGTGTTCGATAGACGATGTTCGGGAAATGTTCTTCGGCAGCGATTCGACCGCAACGCGGAGTGCTTCCGGAAGATGATGCACTCTCTCATGTGAAACGGTAAATCCTCCCGAGGCACTGTGGCCGCCGTACTCTTCAAACACATTCCCCGCGTTCGAAAAGAGATCGATGAGAGAAACGCCTCCATCGGAACGGCACGAACCTTTGAGATTTCCATTGGCGTCCCTCCCCCACAAACACACGACACCACCGCGATCGTTCATTATGGAATTCGCCGCAAGCCCTAAAAGTGCCGGTTTCCAGTCCGGGTTGCCCAAGACCACCACGCGGTCACTCCCGGTAAAGCGCTGCTTCACATGCACTCTCGCCTGCTTTACAACACCTGCGACAACTCCTTTGCGACTTGCATTCAGTTTTTCCAATTGGGCTGCCAGCATATCCGCTTCGCGCGCATCATCGGTCGTCAGAAGTCGCAGTGCCAAGTCGGGCTCGTCCATGCGCGAAGCGGCATTGATGCGGGGTGCTATTGAAAATCCGATGTCGTCTTCGGCGAGCTCGTTTTTGCGCAATCGCAATTTCGTGCACAGCGCATTGATACCCGGGCGCGGAGATCTTCGTAAGACTCGAAATCCCCAATGCACGAGGACGCGGTTCTCGCCCAGAAGCGGCACCATGTCGGCGACCGTTGCGATAGCGACCATGTCGAGAAGCCATTTTTCCCAACCGTCGGGAACCGGTGTGAAACGCTCATTTCCCCGGCGCTTGCCTTCTTTGAGAAGCGCGCACGCGAGTTTGAACGCCACTGCGGCGCCGCACAAATGTGGAAATGGGTACGGTGATATTTTCGGATTCAACACGGCGACCGCATCGGGGAGCACGCTATCGACTTCATGATGGTCGGTGACGATCACATCGACTCCTTTCTCTTTTGCGAACTCCACCGCTTCAATGGCTTTTGTGCCGACGTCAACGGTAATGATGAGCTTTACACCGCGTGCGGCAAGCGCTGCGATGGCCCCTGTATGAAATCCATATCCTTCCCTGTCGCGATGCGGGAGGTACACTTCGAAATTCCCATACCCGAGTTTTTTAAAAAGCTCGGAGAGCAGCGCGGCTCCGGGAATACCATCGCAATCGAAATCTGCGTACACAGCGATACGCTCACCTGCCGAAATTGCAGCAAGCACACGGGCCACCGCGACATCCATCCCCCGGAGCAAGAACGGATCGTGCGTATGAGCTACATAATCGGGATTAAGAAATGCGGCGGCATCCTCCTCTTTTTCCAATCCGCGTCGCGCGAGAAGTGTGCGTACCAGCTCTGAATATACGGGCACTTCCATTCAGATGATTGTACCCTATACTGGGTGGGCATGAGTGACTGTATTTTTTGCAAAATAGTCGAAGGAGAGTTGCCATCGACAAAAGTCTATGAAGATGCCGACACACTCGCCTTCCTCGATATCAATCCGGTGAATCCCGGCCACACGCTTGTGATCCCCAAGCGTCACGCGACCGACCTTTTCGACGCGGAAGACGCCGATTGGAATGCCCTTATGAAAGCGGTCCGTGTCGTGGCACACGCCATCGAACGCTCGCTCAAGCCCATCGGTGTAAATCTCGCCATGAACAACCGCGCTGGCGCGGGACAAGTCGTCTTTCATGCACACGTCCACGTCATGCCGCGCTTTGCAAGCGATGGCCATAAACTCTGGCCCGGCAGACCCTACGCCAAAGGGGAAAAAGAGGTTACCGCAGAAAAGATCCGCGCAGCTTTGTAGAGCGCGATTTTAGTAGGTATAGGTATTTGTGCACGCCCCGCTGTAAAGGAATGTTGCGCCGGCAGCATTCAGCTGGCACCTGTTTCCATACGTCTGCGGTCCGGGAGTCGCCATCATACATGCAGGAATTGAGTGGCGGCACGCAGGTTCGGGTGGCTGACCGCACACGGGCGCGTACTCCATGGTGCATGCAACGGGACTTCCGATCTGTACGGTCGTAGTCGTCTTCGCTTCTTGTCCGGCCAAGTCACGGACGACGATGGTAACCGTGTACGTTCCCGCGTTCGCATACGCGTGTGTGAACGTGGTCGTTTGGACGAATGCGTCTTGCATCATCCCCATGCTCATATACGGACGCGGTGTTGCATATTCATCGCCCCACGTCGCGTAGTACGACAATTGCTGATTCTCCGGATCAGCCGCTTGTATCGACCATGTGCCCGATGCATTCACCGCAAGCGTGGTGGGACCCGAAAAAGAGGAAATGACTGGCGGCCTGTTCCCTGTCTCGTTCGTACATAAACCCTCATGCAGGAACGTCGCACCGTCGGCATTCATCATGCAGGTATTTCCATACGTTTGCTGGATGGGATTGCACGGCGTTGTGATACAAACGATAGGCTTTGAGCCGCAAACGGGCCTGTATTCCTGAGTGCACACGCCACCGCCACTCTGGCCGCACCAGATCCTGATGCGCTCGCGCGTCATCGGTCCTACAGAACCGACGCTCTGTACGCCCTGCGATGATTGCCATTTTGCAACCGCCCCCGCTGTCATCGGACCAAAGTAGCCCGTCGGGCTTACGGAGAGGTACCCTTCCTCGCTCAAAAACTCCTGCAAGCTTTGGACGTCCTCGCCCTGTATACCCTGCGACAAATTACGATTGAGAAGACTGCAGACGCGATGCCTGTAGGAGATTGGAATTCCGGGTACCACGGGCGAGCTTTGCTGTGCGCGCAGTTCCTGCAACTGTCTGGTGAGATCGGTAACCCTCGCCAACAGCTCCCTGATCTGTATTTGGAGCTCGTCAATAGTGAGCGCGGAGGCTGAAGGTGCGAACACACTTCCCCCCACGACAAAAACCACGGCTATCGCTATTCCCGCGAATATGTTTTTCTTCATGTATAAAGATAGAAACTGTTAAGGGCACCGCCCACCACCTGCCGCTATTATACAGACGACTTTCGGCCCGCTTCCTTACAATTCCCTATCCGAGCACTTCGATCGCAGGTAGCGTGCCTTTCAGCAGATACTCGAGCATGGCACCCCCGCCGGTCGATAAAAAGCCGAGGTTCTCCTGTGGTATACCTGATCGTTCTATTGCCGCGATGGTATCTCCCCCCCCAATGACCTTTTTTGCACTACTCTTCGAGATGAGCTCCGCAATTCCCTGCGTGTAATGGATGTAGCCGTTCTCGTACATTCCCGTAGGACCACTCCACAAAATAAACTTCGCTCCGGCGATGTGTGGCGCAAGCATTGCAACGGTATCAGGACCGATATCGACTATTTTGTCGTCGGGTTGTACCTCTTCCGGTTTTTTCACGCGTGCCTGTCCGTCGGACGTTTCCGTCGTTACATCAATGGGCGCAAGAAAGTGCAGGTTCGAGAGAATATCTTCGCCGGGTAATTCCTTGGAGATGAGCGATCGGCCCACCGGAAGCCCGCGGGCCTTGAAGACATCGTTCGCAAGAGCACCGGTTATGAAGACGTGATCATATTTCTCAAGAAGCAACTTGATGAGCGGAGCCTTGGTCTCGAATTTCGCGCCACCGAGTATCGCGATTGACGGATGTTCGGGTGTACGCGCGACCGAAAGATTGGCCACTTCGTCCCGCATAAGGAATCCCGCATACGCCGGAAGGAGTTTCGCGATCCCGACGTTTGATGCGTAGTTCCGATGCGCGTCGGGCAACGAATCACCTACGAAAATGTCTGCCGTGCTCGCGAGAAGTTTTGCGAACGTCGGATCGTTTGCTTCCTCCCCCGGGTCACGTCGTGTATTCTCCAAAACAAGACACTCGCCCTCTTTCAGGGCGGCTGCTTCAGCCGGTGCCTGCGCAAATGAGGTTCCGGAAAAATATATCTTTATTTCGGGGGCGAGCTTTTGAAGTGCTTCGGCAACGGGCCGCATAGACTCTCCCTTGCGCCCGAAGTATCCGGCGATGATGACTTTCGCGCCATTTTTTACGAGATATTCGACCGTGGGAAATCCGCGTTTGAGCCGGAAAACATCACCCACGCTGCCGTCGGCATTCAGGGGAAGATTCAGGATTGTGCGTAAGAAGACACGCTTTCCTCTTAACTCACCTGCCGGAACTTCGTCAATACACTTCATGCATTGTGGATCGCGTTCATGAGCGCCATAAATTTATCACCGTCCTCGCTCGCGCGACCGACGAGAAGCCCGTGCACATCGCCCCGCCGTAACATTTCACCCGCATTGCTTTCGTCGACCGAGCCACCGTATAAGATCTTTGTACTCATACCGTTTTCTCCCCGCATCTCGACAACGGTTTTTCTGATGAATATCGCCATCTCATGCATGTCGCGCGGGCTCATCGCCTTGTCGGCCCCTATCGTCCAGAGCGGTTCATAGGTAATGATGACGCGACCCAACTTTGCGGGGGCAACGTCCGCAAGTCCCGTCCGTAATTGCTCCTTCACCGTATTGAAATATTCACCATTCGCACTTCGTGTGGTCTCGCCGACGCAGAGGATAGGTGTAATGTCCGCCGCAAGCGCCGCTGCTACTTTTTTTCGCGTATCATCGTCGGTCTCGCCCATCTCACGGCGCTCTGCATGCCCGATGATGGCATAGAGGATCCCGGCGTCTTTCGCCTGCGCACACGATATCTCTCCGGTATATGCCCCCGTGGATCCATAATGCACATTCTGGAGGGCGAACGTGATGCGCTTGCCTCTGCTCAGAGAACGCAGCTCGCGTACGTAGAGGGCGGGAGGTGCCACGACGACCGTGACGCTTTTCGCGTAATCCGCGGCCTCTTTGGTCGCCTCAAAGAGTCTTTTTGCCGTACGCCACGTCGCCGGATTCATCTTCCAATTCGCCACGATCAGCGCTTTCATGGCCCGATTGTAGCATGCGCCGCAAGATGAAAAAATCCCGATGCATTGGCTGATATACTGTATTGCACATGCACCGTGCAACGAGGCATTCCGCATCTGCCGGCGTGACGCTGATGGAGCTTTTGATGGTCATTGCCATCCTCTTGGTTCTGTTTGCACTGACGACCCGTACGTTTCAGGGGGTGAATTCCGGCAAGGCGATCGATACGGAAGCGCTGCGCATCGTGACCGAGTTAAATGAGGCGCGCTCGCTGACACTTTCGTCGAAATATGCCAAACCGTTCGGTGTTCATTTTGACTCATCGAGCGTCACCCTTTTCGAAGGCGCAACGTACAGTGCCGGAAGCGCTACCAATACGACCGCACTTCTGAATTCGCTCGTGCAGGTGTCGTCGATAGATCTCGCGGGAGGCGGCTCGGATGTCGTCTTCCAGCGACTCACGGGGAAAACCGCACACAGCGGGACCATAACCCTCTCCCTTCTTTCCAATGCATCAACCTCGAAGATCATCACCATATACGCCACGGGCCTTGTGGACGCACAGTGATATGCAGCGACCCGAACACGTCTACAACAGACGCACGCAGCGCGGATCAATGCTCATCGAAGGAGTCGTTGCCGCCGGTATCACGCTCATGACCCTCGTGGGTGCCATCACCGCTTTTTCCTACCTGTATCGTTCGGCCGTCAACAACATGGCATACATACAAGCGGCGTTCCTCGGCGAGGAGGGGCTCGAAGCCGCGCGTATCATTCGTGATAACGGATGGACCGCGAACATCGCTTCTCTAACACCCGGCGCGGGTCTCTATCTGTATTTTGACGGAGCGACATGGAAAGCAACGAGCACGCCGGCGTTCATCGACCAGACATTCGAACGCAAAGTGGTTTTTGACGACGTGTACCGCGACGGTGATCAAAATATCGTATCGAGTGGGGGGACTTTGGACGCGAACATAAAAAAGGTGACGGTGTTCGTCGCGTGGTCCGCGCGTGGCGCAACGACGACGCGCTCGCTCTCCACGTACCTTGCCAACGTGTTCAGAAATTAAGTATGTCCTTCACGCACAACATGCGCATACGCGCGAAAAACCAACGGGGCATGGCGATGATAGAGATGCTTACGTATACCGCCATCCTCATCCTTCTTGTCACGGTCGTGATCTACACGCTCATCTCCATGAACAAGCTCTATCGTTCCATAAAATCATCTGCGGGGATCGAATCGGCGGTGCATGTGACACTTGAGCGTATGACGCGTGAAATACGCGGAGCATCCGGCATCGATGTGGCTCAAAGCACGCTCAACACGTCACCGGGTCAGCTCACGCTCAATACGACCGACAACGACGGTGCCACAACGACCGTCGAATTTTACATGGTGGGACAAACGCCGCACATCAAAGAAGCGGGCATTGACGCGGGGCCGCTCGCACCCGAAAACGTACGCGTCACCAGTCTCATATTCAGGCGCATTGCAACGACAACGTCGGAGTCGGTGAAGATCGAGATGACGGTCGAGAGCGGGGAGGGCGCGAACTACAAGTCCGTACCGTTCTACGGGACCACGGTCCTGCGCGGATCATACCCTGTACGATAATTATGGCCCGCCTCGCTCACATGGACAGGAGACGCTTCAGGGGCCGGAGAGATCGCGGGCAGGTACTGATACTGATCCTTGTCTTTTTTACCGCGATCGCAGTCACCGTCGTTACCGGTGTCACTGCGCCGATCGCGAGAGAGCTCCGCATCGGTAGTGACCTTCAGTTATCAAAACAGAGCTATTTTACCGCCGAGGCGGGAGGTGAGGATGCGTACTACCGGATACGCTACAACGTCCCCGCGTCATTCCCGTTGACCCTCTCGCTCGGAGGCGCGACGACGACCGTCACCGTCGAAACGATCGATCTCTCGAACAAAGAGATCGTCTCGGAGGGAAATGCGCGCAATCACATACGCACCGTGGTCAAACACATAACCGTAGCCGATGGTTTCGATTTTGAGTTCGCGCTTCAGACGGGCCTCGGCGGCATATCGCTCAACAACAACGCGATGGTGAACGGCAATGTGTATGCCAATGGGCCGGTCATAAGCAGCAATACGAGCGCAAATGCCTACAATTGGGTTCACGGCAGCGTCGTTTCTTCGGGTCCCTCCGGATATGTCAATCAGGTCCACGCGACGGGAACCGTGTACTCGCACACCATCCAGAACGCTACGATCGACAGGGACGCGTACTACAAGACATTCAGCGGTGCGACCTCGAGCGTCACCGTCGCGGGCGTCAAGTATCCGGACAGTGCCGACCAGCCGCCACTTCCGCTTCCAGTGAGTGACACACTCGTCAGCCAATGGGAGAGCGATGCGGTACTGGGCGGAACAGTAACATGTACGGGCGGCACCTACACGATCAGCGCAAGCGTGATCATCGGACCCAAGAAAATCCCCTGTGATCTTTCGATCTCCGGTAACAACACGATTGTCACGCTACGGGGCGCAGTGTGGGTAACGGGCAACATAACCATCGATGGCACGGGCGGCGCCGGTGTCCAGATGAAAGTGGATGACTCCATCGGCAATAAGAGCGTTCCCGTTATCGCGGATAAGCCGGGATATAACGATGACAGCGCCCTCATTACCATAGCCGGAAATGCAAATTTCTACGGCTCGACAGGTAATACGGATTCGTATGTCATACTCATTTCGCAAAACAATAGTGCGGAAAATGGAGGCGATGACCTCGCCATGAACGTCGTGAACGGTGCCACGGGAAATTTACTCACCTACGCCGCACATGGACAGATAAAACTTCAGAACAACGTCAATCTGCGCGAAGTGACCGCCTACAAAATATCCCTTTTTAACAACGCGGTCGTAAATTATTCCATCGGCCTCGCACAAACGCTCTTCACCTCCGGTGCCGGCGGCTCGTGGAAAGTGAGCAAATGGAAAGAGCGCTGAACGAGTGAGCTGCGCCGCGGATCTCTCCATTCAGATATTTTCCGAGAGCTGGTAGATCGGCATGATCATCGAGACGGCAAAGAACCCGACCGCAACACCGATGAGGATCATGAGGAACGGTTCTATGATGGTCGACATGTCCTTGGTCTTCCGGTCCACCTCGTCCTCGTAAAAGAGCGCGAGGCGCTTCATCATGTCGGCGATCTGTCCCGTCTCTTCCCCCACCGCCATCATTTCACCGACGAACGCAGGATACAGGTCGCCACGGCGCATGAACGCGGCGGACAGGGGTTGGCCCCCTGCGACGGCGCTCGAGGCTTCATTGATGACCTCCTTAAAGTAAGAATTCTGTACGACGTTGCCGGTGATGTCGAGCGCGCTCACGATATCAACGCCGGATGAAAGGAGAGACGAGAGAGTGCGCGAGGTGCGTGCAGCGTTTACTTCACGCACCATTTCGCCGATCATCGGTATCCGCAAAAAAATGAAGTCGAGTCCGCGATGCCCGCGCTCGGTCTGCGAGATCGCATAGATAGCCCCGAAGAAACCCGCGATGAGGGCGAGCGCGAGAAACGTGTGTTGCGTGAGGAAGTTGCTGATGCCGATAATGATCTGCGTCGAAGCCGGCAATTCTGCCCCCACCTCTTCAAATGTCTTTGCCAGAGTCGGCACGACCTGTGTCATCATGAGGAACGCGACGCCCCCGATTGCGAGGAGGATAATGGAGGGATAAATGAGTGCGCCGCGGATCTTTTTCTTCAGGGTATACATGCGCTCCGTTTGATCGGCGATAACCTGCAGCGACTGGGAAAGATCGCCTCCCTCCTCGCCCGCCCGCACCATCGCGACGAACAGTCGGGGGAACGTTTTGGGATCTTTGGCGAGTGCACTGTGCAGCGTATCCCCACGTCGGACATCGCTCGCAATTTGAGAGAGCACGATCGACATTTTTGCGTTCTTCGTTTGACGCTCCATTACGGAAAGCGCGCGCGCCAGAGAAAGTCCTGCGGAGAGCATTGCGCCGAGATTGCGCGCGAAAAGGATCTTTTCGTATTCGCTTACGTGCGAAAGCATCGCATTCCAGTATGAAAGGCTCCAGATGCTATTGACGTTGTCCTGCTCGATGAACAGAAGATGGCCGCCCTCCCGCCGGATGATTCCGTAGACCTCAAATCGATCCGCAGCATCCGCAACACCCTTGTATATCTCCCCATTGGCCTTCTCGGCCGTGTACGTAAACCGCGCCATTACGCCCAAGTATAGCGTGGATGCGAGCCTCTTTTTTCCTTTTTCCCCTATTCAGTGATCACGCGGAGCACCTCTTCTATTGTTGTAACGCCCTGCACTGCCTTAAATATTCCATCTTCGCTCATCGTGAGCATGCCCTCGCTTCTCGCCTGTTTCTCAATGGCGTCTCCCGTCTCATTTTTCATGATCAACTCTTTTATGGTCGAAGTCATCGGCAAGACCTCGTAGATGCCCACACGTCCGGAAAATCCGCTCGGGGTCAGGCCGTTTTCTTTCGCCCTGTAGAACGGCACGTTTTTCCACGTCGCATCTTTTGCGACCACCTGCTCTTCCTTGAGCGTGCGCAGCACATTGCCCTGATCAACGACGTGCTCAAGCTGCGCTTGCTCATCGCGCGAGAGTTCGTATTTTTCCTTGTCGGCGTTGAGGCGTCGCACGAGCCGCTGCCCGATGATCACGCGGAGAGTCGAGACGAGGAGGAACGGCTCAATGCCCATATCGAGCAGGCGCGCCACCGCGCCCGCCGCCGAATTGGTATGCAGTGTCGAGAGTACGAGGTGACCAGTGAGTGCGGCGTTGATTGCGAGCGACGCCGTTTCCTTGTCGCGGATCTCACCGACCATGATGATGTCGGGGTCCTGACGCACGAGACTGCGAAGACCGTTGGCGAACGTGAACCCGATCTCGGGACGCACCTGCGTTTGATTGATGCGCGGCATCTGGTATTCAATAGGATCTTCAATAGTGGAAATATTTACATCGGGTGTGTTCACAATATCGAGGAGCGTGTAGAGCGTCGTGGACTTTCCCGCACCCGTAGGGCCGGTGGTCAGTATCATGCCGGTGGTCTTGTGCATCGCTTCGTGCATGCGCTCCAATCCCGTGCCGTGAAAGCCGATCGATTCGAGCGTAAATCCGGAGATGGAATCGCGCAACAGACGCATCACGATCTTTTCCCCGTAGTACGTCGGCAGAATGGAAACGCGGAATGAGATCTTTTCGCCGCCGCTTTCCGCGCCGAATCGCCCGTCCTGCGGCAAGCGGTGTTCATCGAGCTTCATGTTCGCCAACACCTTGATGCGCGCCGTCACGGCCGCTGCCGCGTGCTTCGGGAGCTCCATCGCATCATGCAAAATACCGTCGATGCGGTAACGAATAAGCAGATTCCCCTCAAGCGGTTCGATGTGAATATCGGAAGCCCCCTGCGCGTTCGCGTGCCGGATGAGCGTGTCTACAAGGCGTACCGCAGGCACTCCCTCGGCCATCTGCTTCAGGTCCTCTTCCTTCCCCCCGCCCAGTGCAGTTTTTTCAAGAGCCGTCGTCTCGCGCTGTATCACGTCGCCTAAATTGTCTTTGAGACCCTGCTGATAGAACTTGAGTGCGGACTTGATGGACGCCACGTCGGTGAGGCGCGGCAATATTTTCAAATGCGTTTTCTTCTTTATGAAATCGATCGCCGCCAAGTCATCGGTATCGAGCATCGCCACTTCAAGTTCCTCACCGCGATGGTTGTACGCGATGATGTTGTTGCGCCGCGCGACGGGCTCCGGGATCATCGCGAGCGTTTCGAGTTTGATGGTGGTACCCGCGAGCGAGACAAATGGAATGCCGAGGATGTACGCATACGTGCGGCGCAACTCGTCTTCGCCGATAGCGTTCTTCGCTTTCAGGATATCCCCCACCTGCTTCCCGCCCGCCTTCGCCTCCGCTTCCGCCACATCAAAATCCTTCGCCGACACGAGCCCTGCGTCGGCAAGAAATGATTTGAGATGTGTGTCGGAGATGTACATCTACACAATTATAACCCACATAAAACGGGGGCGGCATACGTGCCGCCCTCATGCCCAATGCGCGATGCTTCACCGCGGCTCGGCACGCAAGCGGGGCCGAGTGACCAAAAGATGGAAGTTCCCTTTCAAAATAGCACGGGGCGGTCTGCAGCGCAGACCGCCCTCGTTTCTCGTTTCGCCGCTCAATGTATCTTCGTTCGCGGCTTTTCGTACGCCTTGGCCGCCCGCCTGACAGCAGCGAGACGACGAAGCGTCGCCGCAGGGGATTTGGTCCCGAAGAACCTCTGAAAGTCCCTCACTGTCGGATTCAGTATCACGACATGCTGCGGGCCGAGTACGATAACGCGTCTCATGGCTGTCTCCCATCTGGCTGCACCACGTTTAGTGTACAACAAAGCACCGATACGAGTTAAGATGCGCCTTCCATAAAGAAGACGCGAATAATTTAAAGGAAGTGGAAATCCCCTTTTGGGGGTGTGCTATTTCTAAGTCGGCCCAGATCCCTAACTTCTTCGTTTTCTTGACATCCGCCCCCCTTCCTCTATACTGTCCTCATTCGTTCCGCCTCTGGCGGATGCTTTTTTTAAAAGACCGTTAGTACAACATACCAATATGGCACTGTTTGACCTTAAATCGCTCAACTCAGCCCTCGATGAGCTCCAGCAGGAGCGCGGTATTTCGCGCGATTCTGTCGTCGACGCGCTCTCTACAGCACTTGCCGCCGCATACCGCCGTGAATACGGGAAGCGCGGGCAGATAATTCGCGCGACCTTCAATCCGACGACCGGCGACATGGAGTTCCGTCAGGCGAAGATCGTCGTAGACAAAACGCTGGTACGACAGGAGAACGAAGAGGCAGGTGACGACGACCACCGTTCACGTTTCAACCCTGAGCAGCACATCATGATAGAAGACGCGCGCCGCATTAAGAAAGACTCACAGCTCGATGAGGAAATTTCGTTCCCGCTTGAGACGCGTGAGGATTTCGGACGCATCGCCGCGCAAGCCGCAAAGCAGGTCATCATGCAGAAAGTGCGCGAGGCGGAGCGCGCGAGCATCATCACCGAATACGGCCAGCGTGAGGGTGATATCGTCACCGGTCATGTGCAGCGCTTTGAGCGCGGCAACCTTTTCGTAGACCTCGGCCGCGCGACCGCTATCCTTCCCTACGATGAACAGATCCCTGGCGAGCGTTACCGACAGGGCGAGCGCGTGCGCGCATTGCTCCTTCGCGTGGACGAAGGCGTACGCGGCACGTTCATCCGCCTTTCGCGCTCACACCCGCGTTTCCTCACCAAGCTTTTTGAGGCCGAAGTGCCGGAAATGGCAAGCGGTGTGGTGGAGGTGAAAGGCATCGTCCGCGAACCGGGCAGCCGCGCCAAAATAGCAGTGTTTTCCAACGACGACCATGTGGATCCGGTGGGAGCGCTCGTCGGCCAGCGCGGTGTGCGCGTGGCCGTCGTCACTTCCGAGCTTGGCGGCGAGAAGATAGACGTCGTCGAGTGGTCTGCAGATGCGTCCGCGTACGTGAAAGAATCCCTCAAGCCCGCGCAGGTCCTCTCCGTTGAACTCAATGAGGATGAAGCCCGCGCTGTCGTGCAAGTTGCCGAGGACCAGCAATCACTCGCTATCGGCCGCGGCGGACAGAAAGTCCCCCTCGCCGCACGGCACACGGGATGGAAAATAGACATCCGCTCTGCGGGTGGCGAACAGCTTGTTACGGAGGGCGAAGAAGATTCGGCGTTCGAAACGACAAAAAAAGAAATTGCGGGCGATGACAGCGAGCTTACCGATACAGAGGGCACGAATGCCGACCCATTGGCGCAAGACCGCGACATCGCGTCTGAGGTTGTGGAGGAACAGCAGGGAGAGCCGGTAGAAAAGGAAGTGGACGCGGTGGAGGAGAAACCGGCCGAAGAAACTTCGAAAGAATAACGTCTATAAAAATGATCTCGGCGGCCCCCCCCAACCCGGGGCCCCCCTTTGGGGGGCCTTTCTCCCCCCGGGCAAAATGCCCAGAAAAGGTGCTTGTCAAGCCGCATAAATGGCCCTGCGTGGCGATGAGGGGTCAAAACGACGCCTCGCGTGCCG
>CAYIDD010000010.1:21287-27647 GCA_964362175.1 uncultured Candidatus Saccharibacteria bacterium
TATAACCCGGCCTAATAAAGTTATAAATAATAAGGTCTAAAAAATTGATCGGGGCGGCACCGCTTACGGGGTGCCGCCTTTTTGTCGGGTCAATAGCCCCGCGACTTCGCCAATTCCATACCGATCAAGGCGAAAATCGCGAAAAAGAACACTCCCGCGAAAGATGGGATGTATACCCCATATGTGCCGACAATTCCAATTGATGTCCCCAAGAGGAGAAACAGCAACGGCAGGATAAAAAGCGCACCGAGAATGAGCCGCCTTCGCATGAGCACGAAATGTAGATAATGCCTCAGAAAAAGCGTGACACACACCATCGCAAGCCCGAGTAAGGAAAGTGGGCCGAACGCCCACAAAACGTGGATCAGCGCCTCCATGCCGGCCTCCCTGCCATTGATCATTTTCAGATATCCCGCCCGCAGTTAACACAACCCTCTGCGTTTAGTCAACGCTTTTCAAAATTATTCCTTCTGCTACACTCCTTCTCATATGAACCTCTGGCACGATGTACCGCTCGGCGAGAACGTTCCTGAAGAATTCAACGCTATCGTGGAGATCCCACGCGGCTCGCACAATAAGTACGAGATCGACAAGGAGACGGGCCTCATCAAGCTTGACCGCGTCAATTTCTCAGCAGCAGCGTACCCGTTCGACTACGGATTCGCTCCGCAAACACTCTGGGACGACGGCGACGCACTGGACGTGATCGTGCTCACGACCAACCCCATTCCCTCCGGCATCCTCGTCACGGTTCGTCCCGTCGGCCTCATGGAAATGACGGACGGCGGGGAATCGGATGATAAGATCATCTGCGTCCCGACCGAAGACATCCGCTTCGACGATGTCAAAGACATCGGGGACATCAATCCGCACACACTCAAGGAGATGAAGCATTTCTTCGAGCACAACAAAGCGCTCAAGAAAAAGCCTGTGATAATAACGATTCATGGCTTCAAGGGCCGCACGGAGGCACTTGCCGCCGTGAATAAGTCGATCGATTCGTACAAAAAGAAGTTCGCTCGGTAAGAGGAAACTCGTCCGTAAGACTTCGCTGTCCCCGTTCGTCTGAGCATTGACGCGTAGGCGTCAGTGCTACAATATTTTTGATATGCCCCCGCAAACACAGGCCCCATTCGACCCCACTGATCACCTGCTTCCTCCGGGACACAGATCGTCTACCGGACCGACGGTCGGCATCGCCATCATCCTGATCCTTCTCATCATCGGCGCACTCTACTTTTGGGACGCGGGTCTGAAGCGCGGTGATCGCAACGACAATCTGCCGTTGATCCCCGCAGACAATTCGGCCCAATAAAATTGGGGGCTTTGCAGATTTGCAGGTAGGCCCCGTGAGACAAGTACTCTTTTTTGTACCGCCCAAAACTCGACGTTGGGTATCTCATGGGGTAAACTCCTGCGATGTCTCATACGCTACAAAATGTAAAAGTCTCGCGCGATGACGCGCGGTGGGAGGTGGAAGTGAAAGCAGAGATACCTGCCGAGATACTCGCCCGCTATCGGGGAGACGCACTCAAAGAAATACAAAAGACCGCCACGCTTGACGGCTTCCGACCCGGCAAAGCACCCGAAGACCGTATTCTGCAGGTGTACGGTGAGGGCGCGATACTCAAAGAGGCTGTTCAACACGCTATTCAGCATGAATTGCCCGAACTTTTCGCATCCGAAAAGATGCTTATCATCGAATCGCCTCGCGTCACCACCGAGTCCCCCGAGAGCGGTAAACCCCTCGCATTCACCGCGCGCGCGGCGCTCGCCCCTTCCGTAGAACTGCCTGACTACCGCGCGATCGCCGACGGTCAAAACGCGAAAAAAGAAGGGGTGTTCGTATCAGATGAAGAACACGCGCAGGCGATGACGCACCTGCGTCGCGAGCGCGCTCGCATCGAAAAAATAGAGGCAGGCGTCGAGCAGCAAAAGGCGGCGGAGGAATCACGCGCGATGAAGGAGGAGGAATTGCCCGCGCTCGACGATGCATTCGTCCAATCGCTCGGATACGAAAGCGCGGAGAAATTTTCCATAGCGTTACGCGAAAATATCAAGACTGAAAAAGAGATGCAGGCACATGAGAAACGCCGCGCGGCGCTTCTTGATGAGTTGGTAAAGAACTCCAGAATTTCATACCCCGCGACACTTCGCGAATACGAGCTTGACGACATGGAGGGTCGGGTGAAAGACGACGTCACACAATCAGGACAAACATTTGAAGGATATCTGACGCACATAAAGAAAACCCGTGAACAACTCCGGGAATCGTGGAAGGATGCCGCCGATAAACGCGCGAAAGTGCGCCTCATACTCACCGAGATCGCCCGCAAGGAGGATATCGAGCCGGACGAAAAGGTGCTCGCGCACGAGCTAGGAACAGCCCGCAAACAGTACCCGCAAGCCGATCCGATCGCGCTGCGCGCCCACATCGCCCACGCCATGCGCAATGAACAAGTGTTGCGATCTCTGGAAGGTAACGCTGAGCCCATCGGCCATTCGCACGAGGGTCATAGCCATTAGGCACGGCCCGAGAACCTCCCCTTGGGGGGTATGGTATCGTAAGAAAGCCATGGAAAATCCGTCTGAGTGGGAGGGGGAGAAGGCATTCCTTGATGCGTATGACGCCTACGGGGATGCGATCTTCCGCTTCTTAGCCATGAAAATATCCGACCGGGAAGTGGCGCGCGACCTCACCCAAGAGACATTCACCCGCGCGTGGGACTTTTGTGTGGAGGGCGGGGAGATCAGAGAGTGGAGACCGTTTCTCTACCGAACCGCGTACAACCTTGTCGTTGATACGTATCGAAAGAAGAAGACCGTTTCGCTTGATGCGCTCATTGATGACGAGGGTTTTGCAGTCTCCGACGAGAGCGCGAGCATGAAGACCACCCTGACGCACGCGGAGATGTCGCGTGTGCGCGTCGCGATCGATGAACTCGACGAGATGTATCGCGATGTCATTCTTCTCCGATTTTCCGAGGATCTGCCGCCCAAGGATATCGCACGTATCATGGGGCTTTCGGAAAATGTGATATCGGTGAGAATTCACCGCGGCGTTCTGAAGCTTCGTCAACTTCTCGGACCCAATACAAAACACATATGAAATTCTCAGAATTTTTTGATGGAGGCAGCGACCGCGATCTCGCGGAGTGCATCAAGGTCGCAACAAAGATCACGCTCGATGACGCTTCCCGCGGAGACATGCGCGGGCTCCTCTTCGAGTACGCCCGCATGCGCCCGATCCGCGCACAGGCTCCCTCGCGCGCTTCACGCGGCGCATTCATTTCATTCTTTACGGCACACATCCACCCGATGCCCGCGATCGCGGCGATCTTGATCGTAGTGATAAGCGGGAGCACGGTGACCGCAGCGGAGACAGCGCTCCCCGGAGATATTTTCTATCCGGTAAAGATACACGTGACGGAAGAGGTGCGGGCGGTACTCGCCACGAACTCGAAAGCGCGTGCAGACTGGGCCGTCGAACGTGCGGAGCGCCGCCTTGAGGAAGCTGCCGTTCTCTCGCTTTCGGGAAGACTTGATGATGCGACACGTGCGGAGATCGATACAAATCTGGAAGCACACGTACGACACGCGGCGGAAGATCGGGCGCGACTCGAGAGCGAGAACGAGCTTTCCGAAGCATCCGAGATAGAAAAAGATATCGGAGCGGTCCGCATCGCGCGTGCGAACATACTTGACGGCGCCCGACGAAACCCGCGTATCGCGGCGAAGGCAGCCGCACCCGCAGAAGCGTCCGACGCGGCCCTGACGAGCATGCAGATGAAAGCTGCCCCTGCGGCGACGGAGCGGGCACAGCAGGAAAAGATCACCCCCGATGGACCCGAGACGGTCGCGAGAGGTCAGAGGACAGCGGCGAAGGTACGTATTGAAGCCACCAGAAAATTCCTGAAGGCACGCAACAGCCTTACCGACGAGGAGCGCGGGAGAGCGCAGGAACGCCTCGAAGCCGCGACAGAAGCATTTGCTTCGGGAGACGAGAACAACGCACGCGGCAACACAGAAGGGGCGTTCTCAAATTTTAATTCGGCACTGGAGGCTGCGACGGATATAGAGACGCTCATCTCCGGACAGCCGAGTGTTCTCGGTGCCTCTTCGGAGGGAGCGCGTAATGAGCGCAAAAACCGCGTGGAGCAAAAAAACACGGATATAGGGGGTTCAAACGACACGACGCCGAAAGAAGATGGGAAAGATTCTTCCGGCTCGGGCGACTGACGCGTCCCGTATTTGCATCTGCCCTTCCATTTCTGTACACTCTCCCCTATGAATACACCCAGAGCACAAATGCTCGTGCCGATGGTCATCGAGAAAACCTCGATGGGCGAACGCGCGTACGATATCTATAGCCGTCTTCTCAAGGAGCGCATTATCTTCCTCGGCGGCTCCATCGATAGCGATATCGCCAATCTCGTCGTGGCACAGCTCCTCTTCCTCGCTTCGGAAGACCCGAAGAAAGACATCTCGTTCTATATCAACTCCCCCGGCGGACACGTTTCGGCCGGACTCGCCATCCTCGATACCATGAATCACATCCAGCCCAACGTCTCGACCGTGTGCGTGGGTATGGCGGCTTCGATGGCGGCAGTCCTTCTCTCCGCGGGAGAAAAGGGCAAACGCTTCGTGCTCCCCAATGCCGAGATAATGATCCATCAGCCTTCGGGCGGCGCCGAAGGACAGGCGGCGGATATCGAGATAACCGCCAAGCAGATATTGAAGCTGCGCGAGCGCCTCAACAAAATACTTGCCAAAAACACGGGCCAAAAGCTTGAAAAGATCGCCACTGATGTGGACCGCGACTTCTTTATGAGCGCTGACGAATCGGTGAAGTATGGCATCGTGGACAAGGTCTTGAGCTAAAAAAGCGCTCAAGAAAGCCATTTTGTCGATAATGAGTGGTAATTTATGGGCCGTGTGATACACTCCCCCTGTATCTATTAGTATTGTATGAAATTCAATTTTATTTCCGCCAGTGAGCCGATGGATGCGCTCCAAGCACTTATTCACGTCAACAGGTTTAAGTCAGGTCTGATGCGCACATAACACTCACGCGGGGGGAACCCACGCGTATGTCAATTAAAATCATAATCCTACTTCTCGCGCTTGCGGGAGCTGCCGGTATTGCGATCGGATATTTCCTCCGGCTCATTATTTCATTGGGTAAACGCGGCTCAATGGAGCTTGAGATCCGAAAAATGATGCTCGACGCGCAAGTGCGTGCGAATAAGATCACCGAGGAGTCCGAAACACGCGCAAAAGAGAAAGAAGAACATGCGAACGAAGAGCTCAAGGGCCGCGCAAGCGAACTCAAGCAGGTAGAGGAGCGCCTGATCCGCAAAGAGGAGCTTTTGGACAAGCGGCAGACCAATCTGGACCTCGAGCAGGAATCCCTCGCCAAAAAGAACGAGGAGATCGCCGCCGCAAAAACGAAGCTGGAAGAGCTCGCTCGCGTGGAACAGGAGAAGCTTGAGAAGATCGCCGGACTTTCTTCAGAAGAGGCGAAAAATACTCTCATCCAGACCATCGAGAAGCAATCCGAGGCCGATATCGAAAGCCGCATGCGGAAGCTCGAAATATCAGGCAACGAGCGCCTGGAGACACGCGCAAAAGAGATCCTTACGACCTCCGTGCATCGCCTCGGCAACTCCGTGGTCTCCGATGTTCTCGCGACCACTATCTCGCTACCGAACGATGAGATAAAGGGCAAGATCATCGGCAAGGAGGGACGCAACATCCGCGCATTCGAGCGCGCGACCGGCGTTGATGTGATCGTCGATGATACGCCGGGAACGATCACGCTCTCGTCCTACGACCCTATCCGCCGTCAGATCGCCCGCATCGCATTGGAGAATCTGATACTGGATGGCCGCATTCAGCCGGCCAAGATCGAGGAGTCGGTGCAGAAAGCGGAGCAGGAGATAAACACCATCATCAAGAAGAAAGGTACCGAGGCGGCATTTGAAGCCCGCGTGACCAATCTCGATCCCAAACTCCTCATGATCCTCGGTCGACTCTACTTCCGTTCAAGTTACGGACAGAATGTGCTCGATCACTCAGTGGAGGTGGCGCACCTCGCCGGTATGCTCGCCGCTGAGCTTGGAGCCAATGAGGCAACCGCCCGTGCTGGAGCCCTCTTCCACGACATCGGCAAGGCCGTAGACCACGAAGTGCCGGGCACGCACGTAGAGATCGGCCGACGCATCCTACAGAAATTCGGCGTCGGCGAAGATGTGGTCAAGGCGATGCAGGCGCACCACGAAGAATATCCGTATGAAACGCCGGAATCCATGATCGTGCAGGTGGCCGACGCCATTTCCGGCGCGCGCCCGGGCGCGCGCC
>CAYIDD010000011.1:0-19670 GCA_964362175.1 uncultured Candidatus Saccharibacteria bacterium
TTCGACTTGCATGCCTTATCCATACCGCCAGCGTTCACCCTGAGCTAGGATCAAACTCTCAGTAAAAGAATTAATGCAGGTATCACGGAGGACGAATCCTGGCGCGATACGAGAAATCCTTTACGAATTTGATTTAGTTCTTTTTTTAGGATGGACGGAACAAAAGAATGTGAAATTTCTCTTACGAGAAATTTCATCCCGAGAGAAGCGTTAGCTTCTCGAGGGACCCACCTTTTAGTTCCTTATTCCTTACTCAAACATACAGTCCTCCTGGAACCGTACATCTGTTTTCTCTCGCCCTCTTTCGAGGACTTGCCCTTCCTTTCGTAACCACGTTAGATAGACGTGACGAAGAAGGTTTGTTTGTCAGCAACATCCGCTTGCCGAATGTTACCGACTGTTTGTGTGTGTTTCTTACCAATACTTGGTTTTGTATTGCGTACTATTGTTCTATTCAGTTTTCAAGGTTCTTCCGAAGACTTTCATAAGGTATTTCGGCACACCACTCCTTTCCCTTTCGGGTCGGAAAGGCCTTTGTACGAGAGTACGCAGGCGAGGCCATCAGGAGCGATGGTCGAGAGAGTATATAGGAGCCCCCATACCCCGTCAAGCTTAGTATTTCAGAAGTACGTTCTCAATGAGATCTAACGCAAATTCCGTTGTTTTATGGCCCGAAAAAGTAATGCCTGAGGGGTGCCCGGCGCTGTTCCGTATGCCAAGCTTTTCAAGAAGAATCTTCTGTACATCGTTCGATATTATCCCGGCAGCGCGCATGAATTCAATTACACGCGACTCCTTCAATTCTGAGAAGTCATCGTAGGAAACGATGGGTTGCATTTTTTTGTCCGAGTGTGCCTTAAGCGCACCATTGAACTCGGTCAACTTGTTCCCGAAGATGTATTTTTGGAGATGGTCAACAGTAAGTATCCAGATCATGATGATAGCCGCGCGATATGCTTCCACTCGGAAACTACGAATGGCCTCTTCAAGAAATGACCTCTCTTGCGAATCAGTGAGCTTCGGTACGAGATCGGAAAGTTGTTTATCAACTTGTACTCTTTTGGGTTCCGCGTCTACGATTGCGCGTATCGCGTCGTAGGTTGCTCGCCGCAAACGATAACCTTTTGCGTGCTTGTTATAGCGACCATCTTTTCTTGTCGTTTGCCTTGAAAGATAAACAGCAAGGCCCGTATATTTTTGCAGGTCCATGAGCTCAAGACATCTCTCGATTTCGGGAACGGTTACAGCTTCCGCCCCAGGTTGGCTCAACATATAGAAGATCAGATAATCAATTTGTTTCGTTACGTCCCACTCGGCGAAGTCTCTAAATCGTGCGGCGAACAAGTCGAGCTCTTCACGTGTCATATTATTTCATTCGCCGCGCGCCATTTTCTGCATGGAATCCTTGAGCTTCCCGATGGCCCCAGGCCTTAGAGAATAAGTTGCCCCTTTTCCAGCGCCTTTGGCCTGTATATGTCCGGGTGTCTGAATATTTGTAGCGAAATTCGTATCCTTCAGACTCCATTCGCGCGCAGCAGAACCCATCTGCGATGCAGAAATGCCATCCTTCCCGAATAGGGCCTTGTAACCGACAAGAATTGCATGCGCGAGCGATTGCTGTTGCTCTGGAACGGATTCTCCTACTGGCTTCACTTTCAAAACGACGGTCTCTCCATTTACCTCAAAAAGCGTGGCAACCTCATCGTCGGTGAGACCGGTCTTATTGATAGAACCACCACTCTCGTTCGCAACTTTGTCACGCGGCAGCATCGCGGGTGCCTTATTTGTAATTGGCGCGCCCGTCGGTACCACTCCTAGTAAACTTCGTAGAACAATTTCAAAGCCGGACTTTTTCAAGTCCGCATCTTGCACTTCCTTCACAGCCTCCAGAGCTTCCGTTACTGCTTTTTTGTATAAATGGTTCATATTTCTTCACCAAACATAAGCTGCTAATTTCTTACCCTCTACTGTCTTGCTTGCCTTTCGGAGTTCGCGCCGACGGGACAACCGAAGGAGTTCGACACCGACACGTTTGCGCTCGCAATGGTACGAGGTACGAACCCCCTCATATGTCTCCTTCTCGGTACGCGGTTCCGCAAAAAATTTCGCTTCACGCAGGGCAAGGACATGTTCAGAGAGTGTTTTAGGTGCACTCGCGACAACTGTGTTGGATTTCGCCTTCGCTACGGGCGATGAACCCAACTCAGCGAGCGCCTCTTCGATGAGCGACATCGCCGCAGACAGTTTCTTTTTGGTGGATTCGTTTGTCATACGCTTTCGCCCCCGTCGAAGGATTGTTCGCCACTAATCGTAATTACCCAGGCTTTTTTATCGTTCTTTCGTTCTGTAGCTTCAGTTATAAAACCCTTGCGAATATTTTTATTTATTGCATCGTTAAGGTTCTTTGGAAGCGGCACGCGCGCGGCCCCGAAGAGTTGCCGAAGATCGTCCGTATTGAAGGAGGACATGCCGAGAATGCGTTCCGCGAATGTCGCGAGCAGAAATGTCGTGTGTACCTCGCTGGAAGGACGATGCTGTATTAGGAACTCCTTCGGGGAAATATTTTTTGCAGGCCCCGTAGCATGTGTGGGGCGTTGAGACGTTCGCGCGGCTTCGAATTCCGACATGCGACGCTCAAGTTCCGCGATTCTTTTTTCTATGTTTGTCATATTATAGATAACGTTTACTTCTCATTCTATCAAATCCTAGCCGTTCATGCAATTGCTCATCGGTGTTGGCGCTCATCCACCGAAATGGAATGGGAAGGATTCTGCAGCACAGGATACTGCTTCAGTTTACTTCTTGCAACTTGAAAAAGAGGGGATTTTGTGTCGTATCACAAACCACTGTCAGTTTCTCAGAGTCCAGATCCAACAAGTACGCCAACGTTTCGACCCAACTACACTAAGCAATCTTTGGTATTTCTAGGAATTAAAGAGATAGAAGTAAAACCTATCAGATATTTACCTACATAAGATGGCTCTAAATAAGGATATTAGTGCTTGTTGGATAATGTTTCCTTGCAAACTATTGTACTCCTAGCATTGCTCATGATTGCTCATCGGCGTTGGCGCTCATCCACCGAAATGGAATGGGAAGGATTCTGTGGTCCAAACTTAAAAACTGGTGGCTTGGTTCGGACCCCAGAAAAATGCAAAAGATGGGGGGAAATTGGTGTCAGGTGTCAGGTACCATTCTTTTTGAAATTCTTTGGGGCACATTCCAGATGCGGACTTCCCTTTTCGCCTGCCGGCAGGCAGGCAGGCGAAGGCATCGGTGGAACAATCTTGGGATAAATTATGATATATCATAATTTCATCGTTTCACTTTCGGCCACGGAAACAGGAGGGAAATGGTGTCAGGTGCCATTCTTTTTGAAATTCTTGGGCACATTCCGGATGCGGGTTCCCCTTTTAGGCATGGCGTCGCAAATTCCTAACTTACTGCGCACCCCGTAGTGGCCGTATTCCCCAATAGTATTCCTTCTGATCACTCGTGTATTCCCCGTAAATCTTGGATAGGGTTGAGCGCTGGAAGGGTAATCGTTCGGCCGCCTTCTCCCACACAACAACATCACCCGCTGGATCTATGCCCAGTGCCAAGAACGTATGAGACTGCAAGAGCGTTAACGGCGGCGGAGCTTGTGCTATATGCACTACCAACGGAAATCCTGCCTTCATAATCGCATCCCGAAGAGAATCTAAAGAATCCGCCTTGAAGTAATCGCCCTCATAAAACGACTCTTCGATATCATCGAGTTCCGGTGCTTCAACGGTCAGCGCCTGCTCATGCTCAAGGCTCCAAATTGCAGCATGGCAGTACCACTCCGCTTCCCTATCTTGGCTATCGGTATATTGCTCAGCGCTAGGTCGCTCGACTCTCGTCTGAACATAGAGAGAATGCTCGATGATCTTCTGCTGACGCAGAGATAGTCTCGACCAACCTTCTGTCGCCCTCAGAACCTCCATGTCAACCTTCAGCTTCTCCTGTGCGAGAACTAATAAGGGCCGCGGCTCGTTTGTCCGAGGGGAATCAAAACCACTCATAGTTGGATTGTATCAAAAATGGGCGGGGTATTCCCTTTAGGCGGCGAGGATTCGCTCTACCCAGAGAGGTATGAGCCGTGAAGCCTGCGGCGATTCCCGCTCCCCTTTGGAGAAACCGAAACGCTCGACTTCGGGATGAAATTGCAGCGTGTATGCCGTATCACCGTACCGCAGAGCACTGAACTTGCAGGTCGGGCTGCTCGCGAGGAGGGTCGCTCCTTTGGGCAATTTTGTGACGCTGTCGTTGTGCGCGTATTGCGCCATAAACGTCTCCGGTACGCCTTCGAAAAGCCGGTCCCGTTTCCCCTCTTCCGTAAGAGAAACTTCAAATGAACCAAATTTGCTCTGCTCTTTATCCTGGTTCACCTCGCCTCCGTAGATGTTGGCTATCAGTTGGTGACCGTAACAAACTCCGAGCAGCGGGATTTTTTCGGTCAGAGCATATGATACGAGATCCTTCGTGCGGGAAAGGATGAGGAGCGATATGAGCCGTATCGGATCATTCTCCACGCGACCGCCGTGGAAATCAAAATCGGATGAGCCGCCGAAGATCACGCCATCGAACCCTTCAAGGAATTCTTCGGGTGTCGTCCATGCCAAGCGCTCGTCGAGCGCTGAAAGAAATGTTACATCGGCCAAGGTACCGATGGAGCGAATGAAGTTCTCCTGTTCACGCTCTATCCGTTCGGGAGTGGTTCGTGACTGAACTACTAACACTTTCTTCATACCTTGTTATACAAATTATTTTCATATTTGCAATCCGTCGGCTGGCGGATGTGGAAAAACAGTGGGCCGTTGCAATGCCGGCTATCTCAAAAAACACCCCGGGCCCGCCAACTGGCAGAGTCCGGGGTGGTATTCATCGTGGTGCGTCAGGATGGAACCGGCGTGGCTTGTCCGAACAACGCGTCCACCATCGCACTGATGACGGCTTTCGCATTACCGCCCTCACCGGTGACATAGATGCGGCCTGACCGGCTTTGCACCGTCGCTGTCGCGCAAGCATTCTTGGAATAGCAATACCCGTTCTGGGTATTGGCTACCTCCATCAAATCTTCTGCCATGACGGTGACGTTTTCTCCTGATGCTATCACAATGCACGTCTTGGCAGTGTTCCCTTCATGAAAGGAAACAGAAGTTCCGCGGCAGCCTCTGATAGCCATGGGTGGTCTCCTTTCACTTCTGTGGTTGCGGTTGCCGTTTGGCACGATATTCTTCGATGTCCGCGCGCGATGCACGAAAAAGCGGATTTCCAACCCTTGTATCGTGCCGTCCGCCGGAATTATTGTGCTCCGCGCAAACAACGGCAGAAAGTTTGTTTGAGACCTGTCGGGAATTGCCCCGATGGACCCTGCTGTACTTCGATACCTTCTTGTTCATGGTGCCTCCGCACGTTTGATCCGTGTTCCCGAGGGAACGATTGGTGTTGAACGCACTGACGAATTATCAAAGACCAGAAAGAACAAGCCCTCCTTGGTGGAGGGCTTGTCTGTATCCGGATCTAATTTCTAGACACGAGCAAAACCTCCACCCGAGTGGGTAAGAAGGAGGTTGAGAAGAAGCCCCTGTTGCTTGTAATTCATTACTCTTAAGGTAACTGCCCCACACATGACTGTCAAGGCAGGGCCCTTGACTATAATACCGCCCCCCCTTAGACTCGTCTTAGATACATCCATTGAGTCGGTTCCCTCGCAAGAGGGGTTGGGGCCGATTCGCCCTTCGAGATCACCTCGGGGCATGGAGGCTTTCGCATAAGTGGAAGTCCGGGCTCTCCCGTAACAGAGATAACCAGTGTCGCTATTAGTTACTTTTGCGGAGCTGGTAAGACAAAATTAAGGTGGTACCGCGAGAAAATCGCCCTTATTTCACGAGCGCAAGCTTATGAAATAAGGGCGGTTTTTGTTTTGGAACTGCAACAGCAAACCAGAACGAAAGCGCCGCCAGTTCTTTCGTTCTTTGATTCACACGTCCTAAACGGGAGAAGCACATGACCAAAAGAGACCCGAGTCGAGGTGTTGGCTGGGGTGCCGGTTGGCAACCGCCAATCCAAGGCTCTAATTCCACGCCGCCAACGGAGCCTTACTCCTACATCAAGGAAAGCCCCGGGTACGCACGATATGTACTCGAGCAAGCCCAGAAGGCCCTGGGTCGCAAGGGCACTGATTTCTCCGACCTGTTTATTGTCGGCCCGCTGCTGGGAGCCGCTGAAACGTATCGGCGCAGCCTTAACATCAACGAATTGGCCACACTCAAAGAGATCTCGGAGACGCCGCCAGCGGCTCTAAGAGAACTCAAGATCGTCGGCAAACAAGAGGAATCGTCATGACGGAAGACCAGCTGAACGAGCAACACGCCACGCGCCTCACGGAAGTGCTCGGTACCGACTACCGCAATCACGTCTCGTATCCTTACGTCGTCCGCGAGGTCGGCGCGGGTCGGTCGGTCTCGAACGTACTTGCTGACCTGACCCCGGCATCGACCCCTCGCAGGGACGAATCGGGCAAACCCAAGAGATGGCATCGCGGGTGGTGAACAAATCGGGTGTCGGCGATGCTGTTGCATTGCCGACACTTGTTCTCTTTGTAATTTGGAATCTGCTCGTACAGGCGAGCAGATCCTAGATCGCAAGCCTCGCCCGTAGGGCTATGGCCGAGGGATCTGAAAATAAAAATATGAAAAATACAAAAAACAATTCTTGTGGCGGACAGCCTCAAGTCTTTTGAGGTTGTTCTTTCAACATCTCGTCCGAGGGGGCCACTCCGTCGGATACCACAACTCTTGTGCGTCTTTCTTTTACATTTGACAGCAACATTACTACATATATGATGCTCCGATGAGTAACGGTCGAATCGGCAGCACCTATTTCTTCTTCTTTAGTTCCCGAATTGGGGTGGCTGCATCGTTGCTTTAAAAAACAACAAACGCAGAAAAGCCCCTCCACAAGAGGGGCTTTCTGTTATCTGGAGCCTGCATCGAACAATTCGAGTCAGATTCCAGATCGCAGAGGTCTGGTGCAGGTGCCGTAAAGAGCCTGCAAGCTCTTTACAACAACTGCATTGCACAACGCCAACTGAGGGAGCAGCAATCGTGGGAAAAACGTCCGCACGGATACTCATCGTCGGTCCTGAGGGCCTGACGACCGAAGAAACGCGTGCACTCAAGGAAGCGTGCGAAGATCTCGGCGCGAGAACGTATGCGTTCCGCACCGACGCACTCTTCAAATTCGCAGAATTGCGGCCGCACATTGTGGCAGCGACACACCTCTTGCTTATTCTCGACCGAGAAGATCACGAGAGGGCGTCGACGATCCTTCTCTCGGCCGACACGTTGGGCAACGCAAAGGTCGCATTGCTGTGCTTGCACACGTGCGAATCTCTAAAGCATTTCAAGCACCGCATCAGAGGGCGCTCGGTCGAGCTCATCGTTGTGAGGTCGTTTGCCGAGCACGCGAGAGCTCGTACCGAATGGGGCGGTGTACACATGCTCGTCGCGGATCCAGCTGACCTGCGTAAGTCGGCCCGCGATATTGCACGGTCACTTCTAGGATCAGCCTCGTCCGAACAGTGAGTGGCGGCGAGATAGGTGCGCTTTGTCGTATTTTTGGTTAAGGGCCGGTCTTTGACTGGCCCTTATTCTTTATTTCTTTTTCTGATTTCCACGACGCTTATCTACCTCCACCAAAAGCGGAGTTGCGAGAAATATCGAAGAGTACGTGCCCGCGATGATGCCGACCAAGAGCGTGAGGGCGAAGTCTTTTGTCGACACAGGGCCCACGAAGTAGAGAACGGACAAGGTTATCAAAACCGTGAGCGAGGTGTTGATGGAACGCACGAAGGTCTGGCCCAAGCTTCTACCTGCAGTCTCGGAAAAGTCTTCCTTGCGATTTCTCTCCTCGTTGATACGTAAGTTCTCACGTGTGCGATCGAACACGACGATGGTGTCGTGAATGGAGAAACCGAGAATGGTCAAGATGGCCGTTACGAACAGCGTGTCTATCTGCGCCCCTGTCAGGTATCCGAGAAAAGCGAAAAAGCCGACCGGTACGATGACGTCGTGGATGAGGGTCACGAGCGCAATGAGCCCGTACACCCATGAAGAGATGGGCTTCGACACTTTTCGGAATGCGAATGCAATAAAGAGAAGTATGCAGAGCATCACAAGCCCGAGTGCGATAAATGCCTTATTGCGCAACTCGACACCGATGGTCGGTCCCACCTCAGTGAGTTGAGCAACGACCGCTGGGGAAGCTCCCCCTACCGAGAGAGTCGAGGTGAGGGTCTCGCGCATCGCGGGTGTCATGTTGCCTGCGCGAAGGACGTAATCGTTCGTATTTGCCTCACGCAGAGAGTAGCCCCTGAACCCTGCCGCATCGAGCGACTCGGTGAGCGCCTGCGGCGCAGGGCGCCCTGCGGGGTATGTCGCCTGTACGAGCGTGCCGCCCGTGAAATCGAGGCCGAGCTTGAGACCGAACACAAAGACCGACGCAAGAGCAACGAGCGTGATCGCTCCCGTTATCGCGAAGAAAATATTTCTGTGCTTAACGATGAACATAGTTACAATGTGGTGCCGCTACCGAATAGAAATCGTGAGAAACCGCCCCTTGCCTTAATGCCGAGCGCGAGAAGGAATGTGCGAGAGACGGTGATCGCCGTGAGCATGGAGACGAGGACGCCGAGTCCGAAGACGAGGGCAAAACCTTTGATGAGCGATGTGCCGAACCAGAAGAGAATAACCGCGGTGATCATCGAGGAAATGTTGCTGTCGCGAATTGAAGGCCACGCGCGGCCAAAGCCATCGTGGATCGCTTCTGTGCTGCTTTTCCCTCCGCGCAATTCCTCTTTCATACGTTCAAAAATGAGCACGTTGGCGTCCACGGCCATGCCGACGGAGAGGATGAACGCGGCGATACCCGCCGCCGTAAGCGTGACGGGGATGAGCTGGAAGAGCGCCAGGATCGCGATGATGTAGAGCATGAGCGCAACTCCCGCGAGGACCCCTGGCAATCGGTACCAGAACAACATGAAAAGTATGACTGCCCCTACACCCCACAAGCCCGCCATAATACCGTCGCGCACCGCTTCGCCACCTAATGTACCCGAAACAGTTTGCGTCGAGAGGAGCTCGATGGGTACCGGTAAGGCGCCGTAGTTGAGATTGCGCGCAAGCTCCTTTGCGCTTTCCGGCGTGAAGTTACCGGAAATAACAGCAGTGCCGTCGGGGATCGCTTCGCGGATGACAGGCGTCGAGATGGGCACGCCGTCGAGGAACATACCGAAGTAGCGGCCGACATTATTCTTTGTAAGGTTCGCAAATATCTTCGCGCCCTCAGAATTAAAGTGGAGGACGACGACCGCCTCGTTCAAGCTACCTACTCCTCCCTGAAATTGCAGCTCCGCGCTCTTCAGATCCTTGCCCGTGATCGCGGAGGACTCGAAGAGCTCGTTGATGGTTGACGACGCGATATTTGACACGTCTGCATCTTTCTTGAGCATGCGGAATTCGAGAACGGGTGTTTGCCCGATGAGCGCAATGGCCTTCTGCGTATCCGTTATCCCCGGGAGTTCAACGATCAGCCGCTCCTCAGAAGTTCCAGAGAGCGTTCCCCCGTGTTCCGTCTGCACAATGGGCTCCGAGACGCCAAAGAGATTCACGCGTCGTTCGATCGTATCCCGCAAACTGGACATTGAATCGGCGACATTGTTGGACGTAATTGCCGCGAGATCGGCGCGGTAGACGAGTTGGGTGCCGCCGGAGAGATCGAGGCCGAGCTTGAAGGGCCGTGTGCCGCTCGCCTGCGAGCTGTAGACGTACCAGCCGATGCCGGAGCCGACGATAAGGATTACAAGGGCGATAGCCCGTTTTTGCCACATATGAGAGCCCAGTATACCTACAGAATAGGCCCAAGCAAATGCTATTTTACTGCGGTAAAGAGTCGATCGAAACCCTATTACCGGATACAAAAGAGACTCGTACATGCTCACTCTTCTCACTCACATCTTTCAAGATCTTTAAGAACTCTTCTTGATGTCTCTTGTTGTCAGAAAAACGACCCGGCTGTCCTCCACTCATCATCAATAAAAAGTTATACTGTTCCTTCAAGCGGTGAGTCTTCTTCACCGATGTTCTGTCTGACAGTAGCGCACGGGATGACCTGTTTGAACTAAAAACATACGAGAAAGAGCCGTCACTCGCTCTTATAGGATTCCCTGAAAGACTGATTCCCAAAGAACTCAACAACTGCTCAATATCCTCAGCGGGGTTTTGACATTTGCTTAAATCGCAGCTAATGCGCGAGTTGTTCGATGTTGACGCTAAAACCATTGACTCTCGTACCGTGGGATACAAAGCTTGTCGTATTTGCTCTTGCTCTGGAGTCAGCTGAACAATATTTGCTTCCCAACTTTCGTTCTCATTTCTCCGAAGGTTTTCATTCTGAATTAAGATATCGCGCAGAACGAACCCGGGGTCACGGCGATATACCTCAAGCAAATATCTTAGGTACTCAGGTATTGTCTTCACTTGCGACACCCACTCGGCACATTGTCCCGGACTCTCCACAGAAGGCATCTCGACAGCCTTTTCAATTGCGACAAACAAATCCTGGAAATCGCCATCCTTCCCGTGAGACATGTTCATCGGAGCTTCAACCATAGGTATCAAACCCGCTTATCGAGCAGGTCAAATAGATTTTTGAATATCATCGCAACCGCGATAGGGCCCACACCGCCGGGGACGGGCGTAAAGACCGATGCTTTTTCGGCACACGCGGGGTCGGCGTCGCCTACAACTTTGCCTTTCGATTCCGATGCCCCCGCGTCCACTATCGCCACCCCCTCTTTGATATGTTCCGGTTTGATGAATCCCGGATTGCCCGCGCCGCAGACGATGATATCAGCGTCTTTGAGGTCGTCCACTGAACCCTCTTTGAGCGTAAACATTGACACGCGGGCGCCGAGGCGCTTTAAGAGGGCGGCGCTCGGAGCGCCAACGAGGCGACCGGCTCCGACGACGACCGTGCGTGTGCCCTCTATAGCGACATTCGAGCGCGTAAGTATCTCGGCAACGGCAAGCGCGACGGGAGCAAAAACGGGATGTTGATCTTCGGGAATCGTGGGATTGAGCGCGTCTACATCTTTTTCCGGCGGGATCGCACCAAGCACCGCTTCGGTATCGATACTAGGGAAGCCCTGCCTGCCGGCAGGCAGGGGCAATTGCACGATGATAGAATCCGTCTTGCCAGCCAACTTCTTGACCGCGTCTATCGCAAACGCGGTGTCGGCGTTCTCGGGCAAGTCAACGCGCACCATTTCGATATCGAGCCGCGCAGCCGCACGCGTTTTAATGCGGACGAACGACTCGATGACCGGATTCGCACCGCCAACGACAATGCCGAGTTTAATGCCGTCTTTTAAAAGAGCGCGGCGCTTTGCGAGCGCCCCGTACATGTCTTCCGCGATAGTTTTACCGTCTACGATCATGCGCTGTTTTATGTTATTGCCATTTCTTTTTTAAGCGCCGCGATGCCCTCTTCGAGAGTAACCGTGGGGACCCACCCGAGTAATTCTTTTGCCTTGCCGTTATCGGCAAGTGAATCATGCGCTTCTATCCGCGGTGGCGCGTACACGATCTCGCCTCCGAACATATCTGCGAGCGCTTTGATGGATACGTTGCGTCCCGCGCCGATGTTGATGACTTCTCCCTTCCCCACTTTGGGACTTTCTGCCGCGAGCATATTTGCATGGACAACATCCGATACGTGCGTGAAATCGCGTGTAATCGTCCCGTCGCCAAATATCGTGATGGGCTCACCGGTTTTTCGCGCGAGCGCGAATCTTCCTATCGCAAGCGCGTAGGGACCATTTGGGTCAAGGCCGGGTCCGTACACATTGAAATAGCGGAGGCTCACCGTCTCGATGCCGTAGGTTTCAGACCACAATTTTGCGAAAAGTTCCCCGACGTATTTTTGCAGACCGTACGGATTAACAGGGTTCGCAACCATCGTCTCGACGAGCGGAAGGGTCGTTTGTTCGCCATATGCTGAGCCCGATGCCGAATATACGACACGCCGCACCTTCGCCCTGGCCGCCGCGGTCAGCACGGTGACGGTACCGGTGATGTTTTCGTCGGTCGTTTCGATGGGATGCTCTATCGAATATGGGACGCGCGGAACGGCTGCGGTGTGGTACACCACGTCGGCACCCTGAAAAACGGGGAGAATGTCGTCGTAATGCCGCACATCAAGCTCATGGAGTACCGCGGCTTTGGGGAGGGTTGCTCGTCGGAATGAAGGATCGCGGTCAATGATATGGGTCTCGGATCCCGCATCGCAGAGTGCCGCCACGAGATTACTCCCGATGAACCCGGCCCCACCCGTTACGACTACCTTTCCCATTGGTGCCATTGTACACAAAGACGCTCTATTTCCACAACCAATTCCATGCGTTCGTCATGGCACCTGTAATGACATCTTGCGTTTTATCTATGAATTGACTCGCTTTGATCACGGCATTAATTGCGGCATATTTTGCAGCGATCATATTCTCCTCAAAAGCGGTCATGGGCGGATTCATTCTTCGGTCATCGACATTCTCGGACGATGGGAGGTTCTCCGAGCGTGACCACTCTCCAGACTGGGCATCCCATAACGAAGCCGTGGCATCGTCAAAACGGGAGAATGGGGGTGTTGTATCGAGTGTCGGGTCCCAGTTGTTGGAAATAGGGGGGAGCTCTGGAGCGGTCTTGAGCGCAATGGGTTCTGGCGGCGCCGTGGAATTATTTACGAGCTCTTGTGTAAGCCAGCCCGGCGTTGCGCCAAAATCCACGGACTCAACCGGCGAATAGGTCGGGACATCGGGCTCAGCTCCCGCCAATACGAACTGATCGGCATCCTGAGGGGAGCTGTTGCCGATGCTATTGATGCCCGCCTGCTCGGCGAGAGAACCTGAGACAGTGTTCTGACTGCCGATGATATTCTGATCAGGCGTGGATAGATCGTTGTTAGGCGTGGTAGGCAGGCTATTCCACGGATCTTCGACTACCTGTCCGAGGGTTGTATTTAACGACTGAGCAGAGATCCACGCCGGTGGAACCGTGTCGCCCGCAGTTGTCCACTGGCCAGGTGAGATCGGATCGAGAGATCGGACAGTACCGGGGAGTGATCCGCTGGGGAAAGACTCTGACGATGGGGTCTGCTGATGCAGATTTCCGTTCGCGTCGACGATGAATTTCTCCCCTTCTACAGGCTGATATTCTGGCGGTATCGGCCCGGGCAGTGGTGCGCCATCGAATCCCCCGGCAATATTGTCCTCCAAGGGAGGTGTTTTGAACTCCTGGAGCGGGTACACTGGCTGATCCAGAATGTCGGCATAGACAGGATTTCCCTGATCATCATATGTGGTTCCCGGTCCAAGAATGTCTGCAGCGCCGCCAAGCAACGGCGCTGCGCGGTCCATTTCGGCGAATTGCGGAGGTGCTTTTTCCCACTTTCCCGTAGTTTCATTGAACACGGGGGGTTGCGAGGGTTGCGGCATCTTCTCTAAAACGTTTTGTATCGCATCTTTTTCCGCAAGAAGCTTATCATAATCCCGACCAGACATTGTCTCAGGGGTTGCGGCGTCCAACTCGGCAGATATTTCGTTCTGCCTGTTTTGAAGGCGTTGCCCCTCTATGGCGTTGTCGAGATCTTGGCCCCTCCACTGATCCAGCGGCATGGGATCAAACAACACCGGTCGCCCTTGGTCCTCTGATCCTCCGTATACCGTCGCCTGCTGGTCAAGCAGCGAGGGCCTAAGCATATACGACGGTTCATACCCCGCGTCGGACGGCACGGTATTGAAGTCATAGGGTCTCGCGCCAAATTCATTCGCAAGGTCGGAATTGAGCCAATCGGGTGTGGGGGACGGGCTATACCACGGATCACCGAACCTCTGTCCCAAAGTCGCGTTCTGGGACTGGCCAAAAGCCCAACCTGCGGGCGTGATATCGTTTGTGGCTATCCATTGCTGATCATACCAATTCTTCGTTGATGCCAATTCCGGGACAAACGGCGTATTGAATTTCTCGAACGCATTTCCCGCGCTTTGCCAATCCGAAGAGTTAAAAGTATTCTCCGACCCGAGGGGCAATTGCGAGGAGCCAGCGTCTTGTCGGCCCGAAAAAGGCAAACCGCCCTCGAGCGTGGGCGACAGAAATGCGCTCGGTTGATTGCCGAAATACCCCGTCGAATAACCTGTATTTCCCGGTGTCGCTCCGGAAGGAGCAAATTGCCCACCGGAGAGGCCGCCTTGATTTTGCGTACCAATGCTCTCGGGCGAAAGCAGGCCCGCGTTGGTGCCGGGGAATTGTGCCGTCTGCACTTCACCGACGAACGATTGCGACAATGGGTACAAGGTACCCGCCGGACTCCCCACAATGCCGGTATTCGTGTAGAGAACCGGTGCGAATTGATTGGTTTCGCCAGTGCCGAATGTAGTTACCTTACTATCTGGGGTTTGCACCGGTTTCCACGTACCGTCGATGTCCTTATATTCTTTTCCCGCTGCGTAAGCAGGCATCGTGCATACTCCGCGTATCTGACCGTCAGTGACCTCCTTCCCCCTGATGCAGGTCTTCGTCGGGTCCGCACTCTTTTGCCCCTCCGGACACGAGTAGTCATACTGCGGGCCCGTCGGACACAGCGTGTCGAGTGCCATTGGGTTGTACGCACTCCCTGCTTGAGCCAGAAAAAGCGGCACATTGGAGATGGTCGGCGATGCGTCAAATCGGGTCAACCCGAAGTATGCGAGACTGAGGATCGCAACAAATACAAAAAGCGGGCGAACAGCGAGGTTGTCTCGCAAACCCGGACCCGCTTCAGACATAGCCGTATTATGGCAGTATTTCCGATACCGACAAACCTCTGTTGATGGATTATGACCCGCGTGCAGCCACCAGTATCCGCACCGTTTGCAGCATGATGAACAGATCAAGCAGAAGCGAGCGATGCGCGAGATAATACAGATCGTACGAAAGTTTCGTCTTCGTCTCGACGATATCCGCCCCATGATGCGGGTCCCGATCGTGCCGCACTTGCGCCCAGCCGGTGAGTCCCGGTGCGATCAGGTAGCGTGCGTTGTAGTACGGAATACGTGCGCTGTATTGCGCGGCGAGCGCGGGCAATTCCGGACGCGGGCCCACGAACGAGAGGTCGCCGCGCAATATGTTCCACAATTGGGGCAACTCATCGATACGCAAGAGTCGAAGCCACTTTCCTACACGCGTCACCTCGAGCTTTGTTTTTCCCGAAGCACCGTAGTCTCCATCGTCATTACCGCTCATACTGCGAAATTTATGGATGCGGATGGGTTTTTGGAATCTGCCGACACGTTGCTGTATGATAAAAATATCGCCTCCGTCATCGAGCTTGATGGCGAGCATAACGAAGGGAAAAAGGATAAGTGAGACAAGGCCCGCCACAACGGCGCACACGATATCGATCGCTCGCTTCAACGCGTCATACACGCGCGAAGCGCTCACATTGGCAAGGACCCACTCGTAATTAATGAGCGAGAGCGGCTCGCGTTCAAAAACCTCCTGATATAAGGTTGCCGCGTCAAGAAGCGAAAAACGTTTCTTATGGAATGCGGCGTCGTAAATGATGGGGAGCGCGGCGGAAACCGCCTTATCAGAAAAGTCGACGACCAAAAATGTTACGTCATCCTCCTCGGCAACACGACACGCCTGCTGGATGATCTCGTGCGAAGGCGCATGCGCGGTATCGATAACGTACTCGAACGTGAATGGGTAGCGCGCATCGCTTGCCACCTCTTGCACAAGCGCGTGCGCATCGGGGCCTGCTGCGATAAGAACGCCTCTCAGTCTCCGGCGACTGCGTACATGCGGATATAACCCAACACGCCAGATAAATATAAGGGGAAACGAGACGACGAGATAGAGGAGCAATATGGTCTTCGGCGCAAGCCCGAATGCCGGAACGAAGAAGAAAAACAGTGCGGCCAGCGCCACGTTGATGACCTGCGTGTAGAGAATGGTCGCCGCAAGCCTGCTGCGAAAGAGACGCGTATGGCGACCGTACAGGCCGGCCAAAAAGAAGACGACCGCCCATACCGCAAAGAGAATGGTGAACGGAAAAAAGTGCAAATAGAAGAAGTCGCTGGATGGTGGCGTGAGGTACCGTAGCGCGAGCGCGAACCACAGAGAGGCTGTAAAAACAACCACGTCGCCCAAAAGAAGCACGGCGTACTCCCGCTTGGGGACGAGCGACATATCAGGTATCATTACATAAAATGTGGCGTAAAACAACATCAAAACCGTCATGAAGCCCAAAAAAGTCTTGTTTCTCATCACCAAAGCGACGTGGGGCGGGGCGCAACGATACGTGTATGATCTGGCAACACACCTCCCGCAAGATCAATTCACTCCGATCGTAGCGTTCGGCGAACCTGGCCGACTGCAAAAAACGCTTACTGATGCGGGGATCGGGACGCGGCATATTCCGGCTCTTGGTCGCGATGTCGCGCTTCTCTCTGACCTCACGAGTTTTTTCCAAATTCTCGCGTGCGTGTGGCGCGTAAAGCCCGATGTGATACACCTGAACAGCTCGAAAGCTGCGGCGCTTGGTGCCCTCGCCGCCCGGGCCCTATTCATACCGAAAATAATATTCACTGTTCACGGCTGGCCGTTCAAAGAAGATCGGGGTGTGCTGGTACGGAAGTTTATCTACTTCATAAGCTGGTTCACCGCACTCTTGAGCAATTCGGTAATCGTTGTTTCGAAGGAGGACGAGAGCATCGGAAAGCGAATGGCCCTTGTTGGCAGAAAGATCCATTACATCCCCATCGGTATCGAGCCGCCGAAATTCCTCTCACGCGATGAGGCGTCTACTTCCCTTTCAATTACTGCGGCTGTTCCCCGCATCGTGACCATCGCCGAGCTGACTTTGAACAAGGGCGTGCGTTATGCGATCGACGCTATCGCGATACTCAAAAGTCGTGGAATTGAGGTTTCGTATTTCATAATAAGCGACGGTGAGGAACGTGCGAAACTTGAGGCGCTTGCGCATGAAAGGAATGTTTCCGACCGAGTGCATTTCCTCGGGTTCGTCCAAGACGTCGCACGGTGCCTGAAAGCATTCGACGTGTTCCTGCTCCCCTCAATAAAAGAAGGCATGCCCTATGTGCTCCTTGAGGCCGCTGCGGCCAATCTCCCCATAATCACAACGAACGTGGTGAATCCCGATGTCGTCGACCGCTATGAAAATATCCGCGCGGTGCCACCAGCAAATCCGGAAGCGCTCGCAGAAGCCCTTATTGATGTGATGCGCGAAAGATCAGAGACTGAACTATTTCCATCCCGAAACCATTTTTCCCTTTCGGACATGCTCAAAAAGACAACCAATCTCTACTAGAGCGCGCCGATGATCTCGGTCCCCTCGCGGGCGCGGACTGACGGCCTCGCGTGACGGCGCATGCCCATCAAAATACCAAGGGCAAGATATTCGGTGACAAGGTGCGACCCCCCGTAGCTCATAAACGGCAGGGTTGTGCCCGTGATCGGCAGGAGCCCCATATTCATGCCAACGTGTACGACAAATTGAGCCGTGAAATAGACTGCGATACCGATACCAAAAAGCATCGCGAAGTTGTCGGCTCCGTGGCCAGCGATTATGAGTATCCGGATCACGAGAACGGTGAAGAGCCCGAAGAGAAGCACCACCCCCACGAATCCCCACTCTTCAGCGAATGCGGCAAAGATGAAATCCGTCTGATACTCCGGAAGGAACTTGAGTTTTGACTGCGTGCCGTAGCCTATGCCCTTGCCGAGCAACTCCCCGGAGCCGACGGCGACCATCGCCTGATAAGCGTTGTATCCGGAACCGTGTATATCGGTCAGCGGATGGAGAAACGTGAGCACGCGCTGCTTTTGATATTCCTGCAGCCCGTACTGCCATAGACCAGTGAGTACGATGATGCCCGTAACGGCGAGCGCAAGGAGGTGTTTCCATGAAATGCCTGCGGCCAAAACCATGCCGAGCCAAATGGCCCCGATAATGACCGCAGACCCGAAATCGGGCTGGAAGAAAACCAACACGAAGAGCGCGAACGCGTACGCTCCCGAAACGAAAATGTGTCGGATGTGCGCGATCTCGACATGTCGCCGCGCGAAATATTTTGAGAGAAGCATCACGAGGAGAAGCTTCGCGGGATCCGATGGTTGCACTGCAAAGAGTCCCAAACTAAAACGGTTCTGGGCCCCCTTAACGATCGAGCCGAAAAGATAGATGAGCGCAAGGAGAGCAACGGTGATCGCAAAAAACGCCGTGATGACGGGCGTACGGCGCAGAAATCCGTACTCCGGAATACTTGCGAGGAGGAATATCGCGATAGAGATGCATATCCACACGCTTTGCCGCTCGAAGAAGAAATTCTCGACAGAAAATGAGCGCATCGTCACGGCGCCTGCGATAGATATCGCGAGAGCGGAGGTGAAAACAAACCAGTCGATGTGCGCGAACGCGCGAATGCGCCCCCCCGCAATGCGCTTCAGAGCGATCATGGCGCTATTGAGCGCTCGCCTGCACTACCGTCGGTGCGACGAGCGGGATTATGTCTACGCGACCAACCTGTGTGGGAAAAGGGTCGGGCCAGCTGAACACGAGGGAGGCTGACGCATCTGCATTCAGACGATCCATCGTGGTTGCCGAAGCCGCAAAAGCGTTCCCTGCGGGATCAAACACGACCGCAACGAACGAAGGGTTCAGGACATCCTTCACGGACGTATTTGATACCGTTGCTGAGAGCCGGGGCATCGTATCGGTACTTGAGACATCCTTGTTGCTGACCGCAAACACGAGGGCCGTATTCGTCATTCGTTCCCATACGAACGCGCTCGTGAATTCAAAATATGTTCGCGAAACGATACGATTGCCGGTGTCGATCTTTGGTTCAAAGATGGGGGTAATGGCACCAGGCATTATGAATGTGATCCCCTCACGTTCTGCGACCAAGATATTGCTGGAATCATACAAACCAAAGTGATACCGGATCTGCCGCACACCAGCCTCCTTATTGGAATTCTGAATATACGCGGTCGCATTGTACGAACCATCACGCACATGGAAACTCCGCGCCCACAGAACAGCATGCGGCTGCAATGCCCCCTCATCGAGCAGAGGGCATACGCCCCCCTTATCAATATCCGTCTCGTTCTGATTCTGAATGCCATCGGAGCATGTGGCTGGCGTAGAGAAGTATTCATACGCAATGGGGCCGCCGATGACGAGGAGGAAAAAAAGTATGGCACCGCTCACATACACAGTTCGACGACGTGAAGCCCAGGACATAGGGACAGTTTACAGCGAACAGTGGGTAGTGAACAGTGCTTGGTATACAGATAATTAAAAATTCTGTTCTGGCGCCGACCTACTCTTGCCTTGCGACTACCATCGGCGCAGGAGAGCTTAACTGCCGTGTTCGGAATGAGAACGGGTGTGACCTCTCCGCCAAAGCACCAGAACAAAACTTTCAATTTTCCAACGAACATACAGATCGCTGAAAACTGAAGGCGACACTTGAAAACAAAAAGAAGATTTTGATACGCGACTCCCACAATTCCTTTCGAGAGTTC
>CAYIDD010000012.1:0-18716 GCA_964362175.1 uncultured Candidatus Saccharibacteria bacterium
GACCTCGCGGGACCAGTCGAAAGAGGCGCCCATCGAGTGTATCTGCTTTTTCATGTACGCGATGTTTCCTTCCGTCCATTTGCGGGGATTGAGCCTGTTTTTTATTGCCGCATTCTCCGCGGGGAGGCCGAACGCATCAAAACCGATGGGATAGAGCACGTTCTTCCCTTTCATCCGCAGCATGCGTGCGAGAATGTCGGGCACCGCGAAAGCGTACCAATGACCTACGTGGAGGTTGCCCGAGGGGTATGGAAACTCGACCAAAAGATAGAAATTGTCCTTCCCCTTGGTGGTGTCCGGCGTTTTGTGGAGCTTATTCTTATCCCAAACTTTTTGCCATTTCTTCTCTATCTTACTGTGGTCGTACGCGCGCATTGAGACAGCCTAACACAAGGCCGCAGACCTCGACAACCGTTTTTTTGCCCCTGTTAGAAGGTCTTCTGCTTGGAGAACGGAGGGTATCGCTCGGGGTCTATGGTGCGCTCAAAGCAGGTCTCGCCCACCCCGTGTTGCCATGTGGATTGTTCTAGGCCGCTTCCTTTTATTTCCAAAGTTAGACCCGCAGGTGCTGGCATAACGGCACGAGAAACAGACGGTGAATTCGGCTGTGTCTCCGCGTTGAACGTTGCGCACAGTTTGAAGGAAAGTTTTCCTATCGTCTGATACGTGTACGCCGCTCCGGTCTGCGGGTCAAGCGGAATGATATTCCCATTTATGGGATCCTGAAGATCGGCGAGCGTCGCGGGCAATTTCTCTTTCTGCTGCCAGTAATTTACGATCTGGTACTGGATGTTGGTGAGATCGTTCACCTTCTGATCATCAAAGCGATACAGGCGTATCTGCGTAGGCGAACCCATGATGAAGAATCCGGCTGCGATAGATGCGAGCACGACGAGGCCCGCGCCCCACCCTATCATGCGCGCCCGCTCGGGATACTGTATCCAATATCCCCAGATGTCAGCCAAAAAGTGGAGGAGTCCGGCTCCGGCGATGAGGACGACGACGAGCACCTTCAGGATGAAACGGGTCGTTATCTCTCCACCCAAGAAGTAGTTGATGAGCGTTATAAGAGCGCCTGCAACAGCCGCCCCCGCAATAAAGACCGTCAGGTACAGTACCCAGCGACGTATCCACAGATCGCGTTTCTCCGGCACCCGTGCGATATCTTTGCGGACAAAACGTATGAGAAGAAGAAAGAGGGGGAAAAGCACGATGAGTGCGGCCATCTCGTACCGAATGCTCGAAGAATACGGGTCTGCGTAATAATTCAACACGTCCGGAAACACGTAGTTGATATAATCAAAGAGGAGGTTGATGAGCGCGAATATGCTGATATAGAGGGCGATCATTGCACCTGCCCAAAGGAAAAAATCCTTTGGTGTTACCTTTGGTTTGTCCATGCGGAAATTATGTCATCTGGACGGAATACCGCAAGGGCCGCCGGAATCTTGTTCCGAGGCCTTAGCTGTGGAGGAATTCCATCACGTCGCCGTCTGCTACCACATATTCCTTACCTTCAGTGCGCAGAACACCCTTCTCCCGCGCCCTGGACCACGAGCCCGCCTCGAGCAACACGTCCCATCGCACGACCTCGGCACGAATAAATTTTTCGCGGAAATCGGTATGTATGGCCGCACCCGCCTCGGGCGCCGTTGAGCCGCGCCTGATCGTCCACGCGCGGGTCTCCTTCTCGCCGGTTGTGAAGAATGAAATGAGATCGAGCAATTTGTAACCAGCCTTGATAAGGTCATCGAGTCCGTCGCTCCCCACACCGAGCTCACGCCGAAAATCGGCACGCTCATCATCATGGACGTCCGATAGATCATTCTCAACGCCCGCATCCACCATGACGTATCCCGCTTTTTCAGCATCAAGGAATTCTCTGAGCTCTCTCCAGCGCTCACCACCCTCCGCATCCACATTGACCGTACCGCTCTTTCTGTTGAGCACGTACAGTATCGGCTTCATCGTGAGCAGTTGCATTGTATTCGCTATCATGAGCTCTTTTTCATCAAGCGCGACCGTGCGCGCGGCTTTTCCGGCCCTCAAAGCGGGCGCTATCTTGCGGAGCACATCCCGCTCGGCGACAAGCTCTTTATCTCCGCCCTTTGAATCCCGCTCGATACGATCGAGACGCTTCTCTGCGCTCTGCATATCCGCGAGCACGAGTTCCATATTAATGATCTCGATATCCTGCCGAGGGTCAACGGCCCCCGCCACATGGTGTACATCCTCATCGTCGAACATGCGAACGACTTGCGCGATAGCATCTACCTCCCGAATGTGCGTAAGAAATTGATTACCGAGCCCTTCGCCCTGCGATGCCCCCTTTACCAATCCCGCGATGTCGACGAATTCGACGATGGCGGGAACGATCTTTTGCGTATTCGACATTTTCGCCAACGCCTGCAAGCGATGGTCCGGTACCGCAACGATCCCGACCGAGGGGTCTATGGTGCAGAACGGATAATTTTCCGCGGGCACTCCCTTCTTCGTGAGTGCATTAAAAAGTGTCGATTTTCCGACGTTCGGAAGCCCGACTATGCCGACGCTCAATGACATCGCAGAATACTACCGGAAAACACCTTTTGGCGCTACGCGCTTGGAAGAAACGCTGACCTGTGGTACGTAGTAAGAGGATCTGCAAAACTTGTAGCATGGAGGTGCACCGTGTACCAGCACCACGAAAAAACGCCATCATCGGCAAAATACGACCCCGGCAGAAAAAACAAGTCGGCCAAACCGCGGTCGCGGCGGTTTGCCTGGGCGATCATCATTATACTCGTGGCCGGGGCGTGGATGTTGTTCCTGCAATGATATGACCCGTCGGGAAAATGCGGGTACATATGCCGCCGGCGCTTGGCCGGCGGCATTCTTACATTCCCAACCGGCCCAACTCACTCACCTCTGCCAACCAACGAGCTCTTCGCGCTTCAGGAATATTCTCCGAGGAGCCAAACCATGTGGAGCGTACGGAGAATCCTGCGAACCATAAAATGCCCCATTTGAGTTGCGCGTTCACATTCCCTGGCAAAAAGCGGACGAGAATAGGCTGCGTACCGCTGGCAAGTATTGTGCGCGCGGTCTTGCCATTGAAAAGTCGGTGCCAAAAGATGGTACGCTTCCCTGTTTTCGTTTTGATGTATCGGAACGCAGAACCGGGCAACCACGCGCGATCGAAAAGCCCTTTGAGGAGCGCGGGCATACCGACCCACCAGACGGGATAAATGATCACAAAATGATCGCATGTTATGACCAGCTCTTGAAATCGCCTGAGATCCGGCTCAAGCTCTTGCAGCGCCCTGTATCCGCGATGGAGAATGGGGTCGAATTGCATTCCGCCGAGATCGAGACGGTCCACCGTATGGCCGGCTGCGCGCGCACTATCACAATAGACATCAGCCATCTGTCCGCAAAAGCCACTCGTATCAGGGTGCCCGAGAAGCACCAGTATCTTTTTCACGACCATGGGGAGATTTTACCGATGTTTATCCGGATGCTCCGTCATCGTTTCAGATTCGGTTTCTTCCATATTTGCCCTTTCAGCCTCCGTGTCGAATTCGTCCACCCTTTCGCGTCTGCCGATCTGGCGCAGCAGGAACGCGCGCACGGTCTTCATGCTGAAGTAAAAGGCAAAAAGGAATAACACGCCGACGACGAGGCGTAAAACGAACGCTATCGGGTTTATCACGTCGTATTCAAAGATCCCCCAGGTGGCGTACGCCACGACACCAACGCCCGAAACAACGGCATCTCCCACCGAGACCCATAGATCGCGCGGATTCGTGAGCGCGGCGAATGTTGCGGCGATCAGGGCGCCAACTACGATGAAGGGAAATTCCAAGCGCAAACTGTTCCCATAGAGGGGTGATGCGATGAGCATGAGGGCTGCTGCGCCCAGCATGAGCTGCCGTGCCGCATCCCCGTAGTAGTGCGGAATAGAGGGCCAGCGATCGATACCCGCCACATTCCAGATGGAATCAACGTGCCCGCCGCCGCTACCGTCTCCCGCTCCGCCGTCTGACATACGTGTATGATGACACGCTAATGGATTCCCGCAATAGCGAGAACTGCCTGGACGTCATCGTCTTTATCGACCGAATTGGGCCGCACAAAACCGCAGCGCTCGCACGTGTGAATGATCCGATAATCGGGCGAGGTGCCCTCAAGAGCGGTCGGTCTCATCATTCCACCACACGCTGCGGCGCGATCTCCCGGATGAATGTCGACATGCTTGCTCCACAGGCAATACGGGCAGTGGTTTGTATACCCGTCGCCCGCGATTTTCTCGCCGCAATGCGCGCATACAAAATCTTCTATCCGCCGCTGGAATCGTTTTGTGCTCATGGGATCAATTCACCACAATAGATACCATTTTTTGGATCTCCTGTCCCGATAATGCGGTGCACTCAAAAATAAACGTCATTGGACCGGACGGGGTACCCGGTCCGGTCGACAGTATTCTCGTGCCCTCATTTTTCTGCCCCAGCACGGTCTCCCCTCTGCGCACCCTGCACCCCTCCGATTTCATTCCGACACTCGACCACGAGACAAGAACGGGGTTCCCCTTCGACACCCCCGCGGGCTGCACAAGAAGGGTCGCGGCGGGACTTACCGGCTGTGTTTGTGCCGACTGCGCCTTGCCATTCAATGTTTGCAGGAGTTGCTGCGGCAGCGTTTGATTTGACTGCTGGGTTGTCTGACTTATTTGTGATTGAGATGCCTGAGCTTGGGGTTGGGGCTGTTGTTGGGGAGGAAGCGGAAGAGGCTGTTGTACCGTTCGCAGGTTGTAACATTGCGAATCGGACACGCTCCCCCGTGGGTACACGATCACCGGATCAATGTTCACGATACAGTAATTGTCACCCGATCCCGATAGCCTTGTTGAGCCCCCGATAGGTATGGGAGTCCCGATGGTGTAGGGACTTGCCGTGACCGTCGTTCCGCCCACCGGTCCGCCTATCTGCAGCCACGTGCGTGATGCGGTCGAACCATTGATTATGCTGGAGGCTTCGGGGTCGGACCTTCCACGAAAGTCGCCGACCGCGATATCGAATTTATCAGGTCGCGGCTGACTGCTGAACATTCCCACTCTGCCTCCAAAGTTCGGGCAGCTCCCGTTGAATGCGCACCCCGTGTCGTGGACGAATCCGACGACATTCTGCATCGTATACCACTGATCATCGATGGGGCTTCGATACCGTATCATCGGGACCTGATACCACTTGTCGTAATTGGACGCCGCCGAGGCGAGCGTCACCCATTCCGACCTTCCAAGCCGCACATCGTCCAAGGTGTGAGGTATCTTCCGCCCCGGTGTCATGACGCCGGGGGGCATCGCTTCCGGCCGCGCTGTTGCGTATCCTCCTTGCATATTCCCGCTCGCTCCCGGCCCGTAGAACGTGGGGGTCACGGCAACGGGCGTACCACCTGCCGCAATATCCGGTTGCATGATCCCCATCGGGTCGAATGCGGCGTGCGCCCAAAAGGGCACCGACAAAAACAACGCGGTCACGATAAAAACTCGCCACATCGGTACAGTATAGCGTCCCTACGCGAAATCATTATTGGATATGTTGAAAAGGTCGACTCGGGAACTCCCCGTTCGACTTGAACCTGTTAGTCGACCGTCACGGTCGTGGAGCGCTCGACCGTCTCGCCGTTTGCTGCGGCGCATGATAACGAGAACGTCATTGCTCCACGCAGAGTACCCTGCCCCGTCTGAATTGTCCTCGCTCCCTCATTTTTTTGCGCAAGTATCGTCCCTCCGCTCCGTAATGCACATGAGCCCGCCTTCATTCCAACGCTCGACCACGAAACAAGAATGGGATTTCCCCGCATCACGACCGCAGGCTGCGCATACACCACCGCAACGGGTCGAAGCGCCGTATTGAGGTCGGGACTTACGGCCCGACCCTGGAGCTTGTCCATCACCTGCTGCGCGAGAGAGAAAGTCTGCTGCTGTGCGGTCGAAGGCATGAAGCCGCCAGAACTCCCCTGCTTCGACGGCGCGCTGGAGTTGTTCATTTGCCCAAAAAGCGAAAAAAGTTGGGCGAAGATCCCGAGAAAAGGATTCCCGAATGACAAAGATTGATGCGATCCCCCTGACCAGCCGGACGAGACGAATCCTGTGTTCTGTGAACCGAAACCCCATCTATCGGGGTACCTGATGTCGACGATGCGACGCCCACTGCCCGGATCTAAACCGGCCACTTGATCAAAGGTGCCGGAATTCAAATTCAGATCTCTCCTCACGATAGCCTGCCCTCCCTCAGCGTCTCCCGATGCGATCCGTTTGATCGCTTCGTTCGCATCCCCTACGGGCACTCCTGCATTAACCAACACCTGTGTCGCTTTCTGCCGATCAGCTTGATTTGTGGGATCGAATCCGCCACGCATAACTTTTGTGAGTTCGACATTTTGGATCGTTGAGGGGGCCGGAATTAAGGGGGGCGCTTGTGTAAGGCCCGTAGCTACGAGTTGCGGCTGCCTTTCGGAAAGAGCAATGAGCGCGTCTGCTTTTTCTTCGTTTATGGTATTCGCAATAGCACTCATGATGTCTGCGTTCCTGTGGCATTTATTTATTGCTATATATCCCCTGCTTGGATCCCCAAAAAGAAGTTGCGGATTTCTCTGGCCCGTACTGCATCCGTACGTTACGTCATCCGGTTTACATGCACGCGTAACACACAAGGTGACCGTGGTGGTTTTTCCGCCATCGATCTGTATCTTCTCATCTGAACATCTGTCATTACGGCTAACGAGTCTTTGCGCCTCAGTCTTTAGTCCGGTCTTGATCTCGGCAATACCGGTGTTACCGAAGATCTCGAAGGTAAAGGACTTTTTTTGTATGGTGCCGGAAAGGCATGGCGTATCAACTGCCCCAAACGCGAGCATGGGTAGCGCCACAAAAACCACTACAAAGGCATAAGCGGCGGATCGCATCACATCCATTGTAGCGTGATGGTTTATTTTCCCCGCACCACGCTGTTGAAAACCATCAGAGCAAGACTATGGCGCGATTGCCCGAGCATTCGAATACGCCGTTCTCTACTTTAAATTCCTTGGCCTCACCTGATGCATCGTGTACCGTGATAATTCCATGCTTCAAAGTAGTCACAATTGGTTCATGGTGCGCAAGCACCGTAAACTCACCGGCAGCACCCGGCAGAGTCGCAGAAATCGTGGCGCCATCGAAACGCGTTTCGCCCACGCTCGCTATCGTGAGATGGAACGTGTTCGATCGGACATCCATAGCGTTATGCAGCCCTTACTTCGTCAACACCGCCCTTCATATAGAATGCCTGCTCGTTCTGCGTATCGTGTTTGCCATCCAATATCTCGCCGAATGCGCGAACTGTTTCCGCGAGCGTCACGTATTTCCCTTTCGCTCCGGTGAACGCTTCGGCGACGGCGAACGGCTGTGAGAGGAAGCGTTGGATCTTTCGTGCGCGATACACGAGCTTCTTATCGTCCTCCGAAAGTTCTTCAATACCAAGAATGGCGATGATGTCCTGGAGGTCCTTGTATCTCTGTAGGACGCGGCGCGTTTCATTGGCAACGCGGTAGTGCTCCTCGCCGACGATCTCCGGCGTGAGCGCGGTCGAGCCGCTCTCCAGCGGGTCAATCGCGGGATAGATACCTAACGACGCGAGCTGACGCGAAAGCACGATGGTGGAGTCGAGGTGAGAGAACGTCGTGGCGGGTGCGGGGTCGGTGAGGTCGTCGGCAGGTACGTAGATGGCCTGCACGGAGGTGATGGAGCCTTCGGTCGTCGAGGTGATGCGCTCCTGCAAGAGCCCCATTTCGTTGGCAAGCGTTGGTTGATATCCCACTGCCGACGGCACGCGACCGAGAAGTGAGGAGACTTCCGAACCCGCCTGCACGAAACGGAACACGTTGTCCATAAAGAAGAGCACGTCTTTGCCGCCCTCATCGCGGAACGCCTCGGCCATCGTGAGGCCCGAAAGCGCGACGCGCGCACGTGCGCCCGGCACCTCATTCATCTGCCCGAAGACGAGCGCGGTCTTTTCGAGCACTCCAGAATCTTTCATTTCGTGATAGAGGTCGTTGCCTTCGCGTACGCGCTCACCGACACCAGCGAACACCGAGTAGCCGCCGTGCTCGCTCGCGACGTTGTGAATGAGTTCCTGAATAAGAACGGTCTTGCCGACGCCCGCCCCTCCGAAAAGACCGACCTTCCCACCCTTGATGAAGGGCGCGAGAAGATCGACCGCTTTTATACCTGTTTCAAAAAGTTCTGCCTTGGTGGACTGGCGCGTGAACGCCGGCGGGTCTTGATGGATGGGAAGGCGCTTGGAGTCCTTCGGGACATCCGCGATGCCATCGATCGGATCGCCGACCACATTGAACATGCGGCCAAGGGCGATCTCTCCCACCGGAACCGAGATAGGGGCCCCTGTGTCGACGACTTCCGTCTCGCGGGCAAGTCCTGCCGTGTCCTGCATGGCAATGCAGCGCGCGCGATTGAGTCCCAAGTGCTGTACCACTTCAAGCGTCATTGTCTCGCCTCTGTGTTTGAGGTGGAGCGCATTTTTGATGGACGGAAGATCGTTGTCGAAACGGACGTCGACGACAGGTCCGATTATCTGGGTGACAGTTCCTTTGGTCATATAACGAAAGGATTATATATGAATCTTACTGTAATCAAAAGTGCTTGCATACAGATATAGGCGCTATCAGATCGTATAGACTGGTTTCCATAATTATTTCATCGCCTCAATGCCGCTGGTAATTTCCGACACTTCGCGCGTGATAGCCGCTTGGCGGACTTTGTTGAAGGTGCGCGTGAGGTCGCCCGCCATTTCTTTGGCTTTGTCGGTGGCGCTCTTCATCGCGACCATGCGCGCCGAGTGCTCCGATGCTTTCGACTCGAGGAGCGCGTGGAAGACCGCTACGTTCGCAAGTTTTGGCAGTACTTCCGCAAGCACGTGAGCCGCATCAGGCTCCATCGTGTATGCCGCTGAACCCCCCGACCCACTCCCATCGCCCCCGTCGCGGGCCGCCTTATCGGCATATTTCCCCCTTTCAGGCACAATTCCCTCGATGATTTCCTGAAGAACGTGTTTACGGAGCGGCAATATCTGACGCATGATCGGCTCCTGTTCGAATGTGGAGCGGAAATTCGTGTATGCCATGTATACCTTGCGGGCATCTCCTGAGATCTGCAGTGCCGTAATGCGGTTCGTTATGTTACGGACCTCGGGCTCGGTGACACCATCGGCGATGTTGGTCATGTGGTGCAGTACCCGATATCCGTTGCGTTGGGCAAATTCATGACCGCGCTTGCCCAAGCAGATAAACTCGAGCGTCTTTTGCGATAGGCGCTGCTCTCTGATAAACTCCTGCACTTTTCTGATCACCGCCGAGTTCAAGCTTCCGGCAAGCCCCTTATCGCTCGTCACAAGCACGATGCACGTGATGTCCCTGCTGGGGTCTTTGTGCACGAGGGGGTGGCGCTCCACGTCGACACTTCCGGCGAGGTGCGAGAGCACGCGAAGCGCCGCGCGCGCGTATGCGCGCGTGGTAAGCGCCCGCCCCTGCGCTTTGCGCATCTTTACGGCAGAGACCGCCTCCATCGCGTGGGTTACGGTGCCCGTCTTTTTATAGGAGAGTATCTTGAGCTTGATGTTCTTGAGCGACGCCATGTTAGATCTTGTTGGTGAACGATTCGGGATGCGCAAGACGGAATTCTTCGAGTACTTTTTCCAGCCCCTTCTTTGAATCATCCGAAAGGGTGCCCGACCTACGGATCTCCGTCAGTATTTTCGCGTTTTGTCCGTCCAGATATTCCACAAGCTGCGCTTCCACTGCCGTGACTTTGTTGGCCGGTACGTCGGCAAAGAATTTGTGACCTGCGGCGTAGAGCACGGCGACCTGCATTTCTACCGGAAGCGGTGCCCCGTTTTTCTGTTTTAAGACCTCCACCATGCGACGACCGGATTCGATGCGATCGGCTGTCGCTTTGTCGAGGTCCTGCGCGAATTGCATGAACGCCTCAAGTTCGCGGAATTGCGCGAGTTCAAGCTTGAGGCCACCCGCGACCGATTTCATCGCTTTCGTCTGCGCGCTGGAGCCGACGCGTGACACTGAGATACCCACATCGATCGCTGGCCTCACGCCCTTGTTGAAGAGCTCCGCGATGAGAAATATCTGACCGTCGGTGATCGAAATAACGTTGGTCGGAATGTACGCCGATACGTCGCCATCTTGTGTCTCGATGATGGGAAGCGCGGTGATAGAGCCGCCGCCCTTCGCTTCGCTCAATCGCGCGGCGCGCTCGAGGAGGCGCGAGTGGAGATAGAAAATATCGCCCGGATATGCTTCGCGGCCCGGCGGACGGCGCAAAAGTAGCGACAATTCACGGTACGCCACAGCCTGCTTTGAGAGATCGTCGTAGACGATGAGCACGTCGCGGCCCGCGTCCATAAAGTATTCGCCGATGGCAACACCCGAGAACGGTGCGAGGAATTGGAGCGCCGCCGGAGCGGACGCCGGTGCATCGACAACGATCGTATACTCGAGCGCGCGTTCTCGGCGAAGCTGCTCGACGATACGCGCGGTCTTGCTCTCCTTTTGCCCGATCGCGACATAAATACAGATGGGGCGTCTTTCCTCCGGCTCGTTGCGTTGATTGATGATCGTGTCTATTGCGACGGTCGTCTTGCCGATAGATCTGTCGCCGATGATGAGTTCGCGCTGACCGCGACCGATCGGGATCATCGAGTCAATGGCTTTAATACCGGTCTGGAGGGGCACCGACACCGATCTGCGATCGATAACGCCGCTCGCCTGTCGTTCGACGGGCATCATCGTTGTCTTTTTGAATGGCCCCCTTCCGTCGATCGGCTCGCCGAGCGCATTCACGACCCGTCCGAGCAATTCATCTCCCGATGGAACGGAGAGAATTCTACCGGTCGATTTGACCGTCATACCCTCGGATACGCGCGAAGTGTCGCCTAAAATAGTGGCACGCACCCCGTCCTCTTCGAGGTTCAGCACGAGGCCATAGAGCTCACCCCTGTCTTTCATTGCATCGGTGAGTTTCTTTCCTTTGTCCTCTTCAAAGAGAATGATCTCACTCATGACCGCCCCGGAAAGGCCGTCTATCGCAACGACCCCATCGCCCACCGATGTGACGCGCCCCACATGCTCGCTCTCGCGCGAAGGCGCAAAATGCTCGATCTCCTTTATGATCTTCTCGACGATGGAATTATGCATAGGTTATGACTGAGTCGCCCGATTATACAGTGAGAGTAGGTATTTCTTAAAACTCGCATCGATGAGACGCTCCCGACCCTCCAATCTCCAACCGCCGATGAGAGAATCGTCGGTACGCACCACGACCTCATCGGTATCGGTTTTCATCTTTGAAAGAATATCTTTTATGGCATGTTGCGCAGCGTGCGTGTCTTTGTGACGGGCAACGGTGAGAGTGATCCCCGTTCGCCCTCCCTCCCGCTCCGCAAGGCGCCCGAAGGCACGGCCAATCTTCGGCAAAAGTGATTCCCTGCCCAAACGCACAAGTAGCGTATGGAGAGCTGCGACCGCATCCTTGGGGTTCATGCCCCTCGACATCATTCTCATCAGTGCCTGTGCGTACGCGTTCTCCATACGATTATGCGGACTTTTCCCGGAGTATTTTTTCCGCCGCGAGCATCGCAGTGCGGGCGATCTCCCGTTCGCTTTCCTTGAGTGCCAGGCGCTTTGCCTCTTCCGCGCGTTCCGCCGCATCCTTGAGCGTTGCGGTCGCGCGAGCTTCGGCGGTCATCACGATCTCAGCTCCGCGCTCATCGGCGCGCGTGCGGGCAGCCGCCACAAGGCCTTCCGCCTCCCGCGCGGCAGTAGCAACGAGGCCCTCCCCCTTTGCCTTTGCCTCGGCGAGCCGACGTGCGGCAGCTTCCGCGGTGCGGACACCTTCGGCTATCTTTTCTCTTCGCTCGTCGATGATCTTCAGAACGGGCTTATACAATAAATACGTCAGAACGGTGAGAAGCAGCCCGAAATTAACCGCCTGTATCAGCAGTAGCTTCCAATTAACGCCGAATACTGCGAAGAGGTCGCTCATATCGCATTCGGGGCTTCAGATTTAGGTGAACTTTATAATAAAGCCTATCACGAGCGCGAAAATGGCGAGCGCGTCGGTAACAGCTATACCGATAAACATCGTCGTCTGGATCTTGCCCGATGCCTCCGGATTGCGACCGATGGCCTCAAGCGCGCGGCCCACCAAAATGCCGAGGCCGACACCCGGCCCGATCATGCCCAAGCCCACTGCGATCGCCATACCCAACGTCTTCGCTACTTCTATATCCATACTGTTGTTTTCTTATGTACTTCTTTATGCTTGATAATTTTTGATGCCACCACGATACTACCACACTTTTTCACCCGCTCAATGAGCCGGAGTGACCGCGAGCTTGATGAAAAAGAGCGTGAGAAGAGCGAAAATGGCGGCCTGTAGGAACCCGATGAAAAGCTCGAACATCATGAGCGGAACAGGGCCAAAATAGGGCGCAAAATAGGTAACGACGATGATAAGTACTTCACCCGCGAGAATGTTGCCAAAGAGCCGGAATGAGAGCGAGATAAGGCGCGCGAGCTCGCCGATAAGCTCGACGATACCTACCGCAAAATCGATGGGTGAATGGAAGTTGATGAACTTTCTTGCGTATTGTATGGCGCCCAAGGTCGCAACGCCCGTAACTTCGATGACGATGAACGAAATGATGGCGAGGGCGAGCGTAACGTTGAGGTCGGTATTCACGCTGCGCAAGAGCGGGATGAACTCTTCTGCGTGGAAAAATCCGAGACTCCCAATACCGGGGGTGAATTCAAGAAAATTTGCGGTAAAGATGAAAAGGAAAATGGTCATCAGGAACGGGAAGAATTTGCGCGCCAAATCGCGGCTCTCCAGCGTCTCCGCCACGTAGTCGTACACGTACTCGAACATCGACTCGAGGAGCGTCTGGAATCTGCTTGGGATGAGCTTGACCCGCGTGCCGACCACGACCGCGATCACCGCAAGGACGAGCATGACCGCCCAACTCGTGAGCAATGTATTGGTGATGGGCAAGCCCAAAAATGTGCCAAGCTGCTCGGCCGATAGCGCGACGTGAATTCCTTCATTCATGGCGAGTAGTCTAGCATATTTCCTTGCGTCCCCGCGATGCAATGAGGTCTGACCTCATTGCACTCTGATGAACTTCTTGATTTCCAGCGCAACCGTTTTCTCCCCTCCTTTGAAACCATGTCCGACTTTCGGGACGATAACCACCCGACCTTTTCGCAAATGCGCTTCGAACCACGTCGCAACTTCCTTCGGCGACTTGTCTGCGAATTCATCTTTCGCGGCCCATAAGGCAAGAACAGGCGGCCCTACGGATTTCAAAATACGAGGAACCTTGCGCGGTTGGGAGTACGAAAATATTTCTTCAACACTGTCGGGTCCATAGAGCGAGAGAAAACGCTGCGCATCCAAGATTTCATACCACACCCCTTCCGGCAACAGTGAATGTTTCTTTCCGCGACCGACGAGGGCGCGCGCCGCTCTCGCGGCGCGCGCGATCTTCTGCTTCCCTTTTAGGTGCATTTCCGCAGACCAATCGCTGATCGGTGCAAGAAGGATTATCCCCTCCACTCCACGCCCTTTCTTCTTATACGCCCAGTAGATCGACTTCTGGCATCCTGTCGAGTGCCCCGCAAGAAAAATATTGTTAACACCTCGCCGCCGCATAAAATTGAGAGCGCCTTGTAAATCGTCAACGCAATCGGTAAAAACTTCGTGAGCGGCGCCGCCCTTGAAACGTGCCTTCTTGGTGTTCTTGAGGGTCGCAACCTTATCGTGTCCGCGATTATTGAACGTGAGAACTGCGGTACGCTTGTCCGCAAGTGCGTTCACCGTCCCCTGCATCGAGAAGACCGAACCGCCGAGTCCGTGCACGAAAACGATAGCCCGTCTCGGACGTTTCGGTCCGAACCACAGACCATTCAGGACGAATTTCTTGGGCGTGATTATTTCGACGACGTGACACGGCTGCATACATTAAACACTCCTGACAACACAAGCATCAATAAGAGTGTCGAATGCGTCGCGGTAACGTGACGTTGGGAATTCTGCATGCAATTTATTTTTTGCCTGCTTGGCAAGTTCCACAATTTTTCTCTCAACGTAATCTATAGCACCCCCATCCCTCATGATCGAAATCGCTTCTCGTATGTCATCGGAACTTTTCACAGACTTTGATTGTATTTGAAACAATTTCTTACCAAGTTCGGGCTTGTTCTTGGAAAGGTATAGAAGCCCCAGCGTAACCTTACCTTCTGCGATGTCGGCACCGTAATCGCCTACGCCTTCCTGTAGAGACAGGATGTCGTCACGCAATTGATATGCAATCGCCGTTACCTTTGTAATCTCACGAAGTCCGGTTGCCTTTTCGGGTTGTGCACCTGCCGCGATACCCCCAAGAGTGGCGCACAGCTCAAAAACCGAACCTGTCTTCGCGGCAATCATAGAAATATACTTTTCTTCGGATGGAAGATCGGAAAAAGAGGGGTGCCCTGACCACTGGATATCTAGAGCCTGTCCTGCGTGAGCCGTTATCGCTGTGTGATTTAGTTGGGCGTGCACTTCAGCAAGCTCGGCACCTTGGAGGGATGTGTTCTCAAGGATAAGCTGGGGCATGAAATAGAGAAAATTCCCTGCATTTATCGCCGCGCTTTTACCGTATGTTCTATATAAAGGATTTTTATCCTTAGGGGCAGAATCTTCAATATCATCAATGACAACAGACCCCTTATGAAAGAGTTCCGGCATAACGGCGATTCGTTCGATATCTTTATTTTTTCCTCCTAATATGTCGTGACTAAGATGCGCCAATATCGGACGAAGTCGTTTGCCACCGGACGCAATTACTGCATCCTCCGCAGGCCTCAAGACCCCTGCTTCAAAGTCGCTACCCTGGAAATCTATAAAATTTTGATGACTACGTAATTCGTCGAAAAAACGCTGAAGCGTTCGTTCAATCTTCTGGCTGATGTCTTTCAGATAATTACCTTCCCCGGTAGCCTCAAATGCCATACTACATCTACGTCCCCTCCTGCCAGCTTGCGAGATACTTTTTTTGTTCGGGCGAAAGTACATCGATCGAGGTCCCCATAGAGGCGAGTTTGACCGTAGCTATCATCTGCTCCGTCTTTTCGGGAATGTCGTAGACGGCCGGAGCAAGCGGCGTCTTTTGCGTCGCCATCCATTCACAGCCGAGTGCTTGGGTCGCAAAACTCATATCCATAACACTCGCAGGATGCCCTTCGGCGGCCGCGAGATTCACGAGCCTGCCCTCGGCAAGCACATAAATGCGCTTACCTCCGACCTTATATTCCTGCACGAAATTTCGTACCTCCTTCGGCGCACCCTCCGCAATGCTCTTGAGGTCCTCCAAATTAATTTCCACGTCGAAGTGTCCCGCATTGCAGACGATGGCGCCATCCTTCATCACCTTGAAATGCTCTTTTGCGATGACGTTGATGTTCCCCGTTACCGTACAGAAGAGATCGCCCTCTTTTGCGGCTTCGAGCATCGGCATCGCGCGGAATCCTTCCATCGCAGCTTCGAGCGCCTTTATCGGGTCTATTTCCGTAACTATCACATTCGCCCCCATTCCCCGCGCGCGCATGGCAAGCCCTTTGCCGCACCACCCGAATCCCGCGACGACGACTGTCTTTCCCGCGATGAGCACATCGGTCGCTCTGATGATGCCGTCGAGCGTGGATTGGCCCGTGCCATATCGATTGTCGAACATATTTTTGGTCTTCGCGTCATTGACGGCGACGATGGGCATTTTGAGCGCGCTTGCCTTATGCATGGCGCGAAGTCGGATAACACCGGTCGTCGTTTCTTCGGTGCCGCCAAGAATGCTCGGAAGTAATTCGGCGTGGCTCTGATGGATAGTCGTTACGAGGTCGGCGCCATCATCCATCGTAAGTACCGGTTTCTGCGCGATGAGTGCCTCAATGTGTTTAAAAAATGTTTCCTTGCTCTCCCCTTTTATCGCAAATGTCGGAACGCCGAAGTCCTGCACCAAGCTCGCCGCGACATCGTCTTGGGTCGAGAGCGGATTTGATGCCGCCAAAAATACATTTGCACCACCTGCCTTCAACGTGCGCATGAGGTTGGCCGTTTCGGCCGTGACGTGGAGAACCGCCGCCAAAGTCTTGCCCTTGAACGGCTGGTCCTTTTCGAATTGCGTACGAACACTCCGAAGAACGGGCATATCGCGCTCTGCCCACTCTATGCGACGCTTCCCCTCTGCCGCCAAAGCAATGTCTTTGATGTCGTATTCCATTTCGATCCCAGTATACAGGTCTAGAGCGAAAGTGTCTCGCCGTACGCGCTCTTGTAGCGCTCGCTCAGCTCGACAACGGTAAATCCGTGATTCTGTGTGCCGTATTTTTCCACCGCATAGGCTGCAACAGCGCTCCCTACCTGCGCGGCTCGTTCAAGCCGGGCTCCCGAGAGGAATCCCACGATAAATCCGGCACGGTACGCATCCCCCGCGCCGGTCGGGTCTACCACTTTTGCGACGGGTACCGCTTTCACCAGATGCTCGCCTTCCGCCGTGAGGACGCGCGAACCTTTTTCTCCGAGCGTTACGATAAGTGCGGCCGTTTTTTTGAGTATTGCCGCTTCATCCCATCCTGTTTTTTTTATAATGAGGCTTAATTCATAGTCGTTCACGAACAATCCTCTGGAATTTGTGATCCCGTCGCGCAACTGGTCCGCCGAGAGTGCCGAAATTTGCTGGCCCGGATCGTAAAAATATTCGACTCCCTGCGAGCGATAGTAACTTGGCAGGCTCTCCATATCCGCTACGCAACCCGCGCCGATGATCGCACACAGCACCCCGTCCTTTTCGGGAAGCGGAACGTATTGCGTGCCGCCCGCCGCCATCGAAAATGCGGCGATCTGATTGTTGGCCTGATCGGTAATGATGAACGCAGACGACGTGGATGCCTTTAGATCGGTCTTGATCGAAGTCGGATCGACTTTCATGGACCGCAGATGTTCTGCGTAACGCTCGAAATCCGAGCCAACGGTTGCCAGAATGCGTGGCGTTCGCCCCAAAAGTGCGAGGTTGTAGGCGATATTGCCCGCCGTGCCGCCGAAATTTTCGCTAAATCCCTCCACGGCAAAACTCACGTTGATGTTGTGAAGCTTGTCGGCAATAAAGTGCTCTTTGAAAAGGCCGGGAAAATCCATAATGCGGTCGTAGGCGACGGAGCCGGAGACGAGTACGGTGGACATGGCGGACAGTATACGCGAAAAATGGCGGGTTGACTTTCTGCAGACGCGGTTGTTTAGTGTCCTCAGGTACTTGCCTCCGGCGTCCTCAGTATCACCAATGATACCGGGGAGTTCTGGAGGACAAGGCGGTTCTTTCAGAATATGCAGCACACCGCCACCATGAAGTGGAAGCGGTTATGAAAACTGCGGAACCTCGCTACACGGGGATGTTGCGTCTTGAGCGACGCGACTACGGCTTTCTCATCAATGTGAAGGATGCGACCGGCAAGTCGGTCCAGCCTCTCGACGGTGAAGGCTACTTCCTTCGCATCAGCGAAGCGAAGCGCACGCTGGGCAACGGCAAGAACCTACTGCTGGGGCTCAACGGCACCTGCCTCTCCTTCTCCATCCGGGACAGCCAAATGTTCCAGGGCAAGAAGGAGGCTTGCGACGTGCACGATCCGACGGCAAACCGCTTCGCGCTGACATAGGCGCGAGCATCGATGTGCTGCGTATCACCCGCTCCCAGGTATCGGGGGCGGGTGAATTTTTTTACCGAGCGATTATCACGCGGGCAGGAGCTTCTCGCGAAGCGCATCAATTCCCTGCCCCGTTTCTGTCGATGTTTGGAATATCTCGACATCAACCACTTGTCTGATATTCAATATCGTGTCTGCAATTTCTTTCTGTGACAGTTTGTCCACCTTATTCAAAACAACGACATATGAGTACCCCAACTCTTTGAGTATTTTCAACATTTCTTCATCGAAGCGTGTGAGTCCCGCTTTCGCTTCGAGGATCAGGACAACCTTTTGCGGCCGCACTTCGCCGGAAGTGAAATACCAGATGATGAGTTTGCGCAACTTCTCCCTATCTCGCTGCGCCGGCGCCGCATACCCGTATCCCGGCAGATCGACAAAATAGTGCGTTCTGTTCACGAGGAAAAAATTTATCTCGGTCGTCTTGCCAGGTTTCTTACCCACGCGCGCAAGATCTTTCTTTCCGGTGAGTGTGTTCAGGATGCTGGACTTGCCGACGTTCGATCGACCGATAAATGCAATGTTCGGTATCCCATCCGCAAGGATCGCATCGGTACCCCGGATACCTTTTATGAATTCGGCAGATGTAATTTTCATATGGGTGCCGTGCCCGAACTTACCATGCAGCCACTATAGCAAATGGTGTATATCGGAAGCGATTTGAGAAAGTCCCGGCTATTCGCGGCGCGGCTCCGCCGCACTCAATCCGGCGGAAGTTTCTGAATGTGACCCTACGGGGAATCGCCTCTCGCTCTGCTGAGCTCGAAACCTACGGCGTCTCTTCAACGCCTGCGGCCCGCGGTTCGATTCTCCTACAAAAGTCATGGTGTCACCAAAAAGAACCGAGGTAAACTCGGACATTTTGGTGCCATGAC
>CAYIDD010000013.1:0-13496 GCA_964362175.1 uncultured Candidatus Saccharibacteria bacterium
CGCCGCCGTCTCCTCCCCCAATTTTTCCGGTTGCAGGACTTTTATATTCCTCTCAAGTGCCCACGTTTTGACAGCCGGTGGGGTGAGGGTCATGCCCCGACCCTGCGGTTTGTCGGGGGTGGTGACTATCAGGGAGGGGATGAGTGACGTCTCCCCAAGTTCATCAAGAAATACCGTCGCAAGGCGCGGCGTGCCGAAAAAAGCGAATTTTACGCCGCTGAGGGAGGGGCGGCTGCCGTTATTTTTTGTCATGATCGTCGTACATCCGGGTTGCTTTATCGGTGTAGAGGATGCCATCGAGGTGGTCCATCTCGTGTTGGAACACGTGCGCGAGGAATCCCGAAGCACCGCGTGCGAAGGGCTTTCCTTCCTCATCGTATGCGCGTACGGTGGCCTTTTCCGCACGGGCAACGATGCCCCATTTGCCGCGGATCGAAAGACAGCCCTCGTGCTTCCCCCCTTTCTCCCGGGACATTTTTGACATGACCGGATTGATGTAGATCTGGTCTGCGATGGCCGGCCCATCGCTTTTTTTCTCCGGTTCGTCGGGAGCGTTACGGCTGTCGCGCGCGACCGCGCGACCGGAGACGATAAAGAGGCGGATCGGTTCGCCGACCTGCGACGCCGCCAACGCGACGCCGTACTCTTCTTTGGCAAGAAGCGTCCTCATCTCAGCGATAAGTTTTTGGATTCGAGTGCTCCGTATGTCTGTGACCGGTATTTCCAAAGCGCGTGCGCGCAAGGCAGGATTGTCTTTTTCGGGCAAGATCGTCCGCATGGGTGAACTATACCCCATGAGATATCGTCCCCAAAAGATAACTCCCGAGATCACGCGTATGAGTCTTTGTCTCACAGGGTACGGCGTCAACAGACACTCCCTGAAATCTCGTCGCACCTTCGTGTAGAATGGATGCCGTGAAGCATATCGCCGCACACCTCAAGCGTCCCGTGCATGACATCCGCGCCACAGAGCGTGGTGAGCTCATGACGTATTTTTGTGAGAAACTCAACAGGGCACGTCTCCGCGATGGGTTGGGACCGGTCACGATGGGGCGCATGGGGAAACTGCTTCAGGAAATACCTACCAAAGACCTCTATTATCTGAAACGCGTGTGCGACGACGCGGGTAATTTTTCAAAGAAATTTTGGTGGGAAATAAACCCCAAAAAACACCAAAAAGACGGCTCGTAAGCGGGAACGCGGGGACTCTATACGCTCCAAGCCATACGGTATACAATGGCTTCCCTGTATGGCATTCTCATTTTCTCCGAAACTTGGCATCGATCTCGGCACGACGACGGTGCTTGTCTTTGTACCGGGGAAGGGTGTTGTCCTCAATGAGCCCTCGGTCGTTGCGGTATCAGTACGCGACAATAGGATCCTCGCGGTGGGGAACGAGGCCAAGGAAATGATCGGGCGTACCCCAGGCGAGATCATCGCGTATCGTCCGATGAAGGACGGGGTGATCGCAAATTACCGCGTGACGGAGGCAATGCTCCGGTACTACATCAGGAAGGCTCTCGGCCCCTGGAATGTTTTTAAGCCCGAGGTGATGATATCCGTCCCGGCGGGTGTTACCTCGACGGAGCGTCGCGCAGTCGTTGAGGCTGCGACAAAAGCGGGAGCGCGGGAAGCCTATGTCGTCAAAGAACCAATTCTCGCGGCGATCGGCGCCGGCATTCCGATACACGAGGCACGGGGACACATGGTCGTCGATATCGGCGGAGGCACGACCGATGTGGCGGTGATATCGCTCGGAGGCATCGTCGCATCGACGTCGGTGAAATGTGCGGGCAACGCGATAGATCATGCGATCGTGGATCATATGAAGAAAACATCGAATCTGGTCATCGGCGAGAAGATGGCCGAGGAAGTAAAGATCCAGATCGGTTCCGCAGTGCCCGTCGAGCAGGAACTCACAATGACGGTGAAGGGGCGTGATCACCTGACCGGCTTACCGCGCTCCATCGAGCTCGGTACCAACGAGGTCGTACGCGCGGTCGGAAAGGAATTACGCACCATTATCAATGCGATGAAAGATGTGTTGCAGGAAACACCGCCTGAGCTGGCCGCCGACATAATCGATAACGGCATCATCATGACGGGTGGCTCTTCTCTTTTGCGTAATTTTCCCGAGCTGGTGTTCCGCCGTACCGGCGTGAAGGCGCGCGTGGGCAAAGATGCGCCGTTCTGTGTTGCAAAGGGTACCGGCGAAGCCCTCAAACACTTGGATGCATACAAGAAGGCGATAATCGCAAAACGTTAGGCTAGAGTCTCGGTGGCTGGTCTTTCTGTAAGCGCTCGATGTCTGTTATCAATTTGCGGAGGTCTGTCTGGATCGTCGCGAGGGTTTTTTGCTGAGCCGCCTCTTGCTGTTCGTCCTCCTCCTCCTCCTCGCTCATTTCTTCGACATCCTCGCTGATGTCCTCCACGTCCTCGCTGATCTCCTCGACATCTTCCTGCAATTCGCCGATGTCCTCTTGCATCTCTTCGATGTCCTCGCTCACACCCTCGATAGATTCGGTCGTGTAGTTGATGGTCATTTGTATGAGGAGTGAAAGATAGATCGCCTCCAAAGAGACGATCGTCGTGAGGATGAGCAGCATCTCTTCGAACGCAACACGGTTGAAATAGACCGCGAGAAAACTGCCAATGAACAGAGTGGTATGGACGATGAGCGATGCCGGAGAACCAACCCATCGTGTTACGGCAAGCGCCGTCTTCTGTATATGCTTCATGCGCGACAGTATACCCCGTTGAGTGGATGATATATCAGTTATCCACCGAGAGCGTTATACTGAGCGACATGAGACTTTCCGGAAATGTGCACCTTGTTGCCGGCGGGTCGCAAGCGCTCCCTTCGGTACTGAAGATCCTCGGGCGGGAGGGAATATCGGTGCGGGGAAATCCCGATCTCTACGTACGCGAATATCGGACATTCGGTGTCGATGAGGCGCGGAGTCTGCGTGAACGCGCATCCCTGCGCCCCGTCCACGATCGGCGGGTGTTCATCGTGGTAACTCCGAATATGACCAACGAAGCGCAGAACGCGCTTTTGAAAACGCTCGAGGAGCCGCCCGCGAACGCGCTGTTTTTTTTCATCGTACCTGCGCCCGAAACCCTGCTTTCGACGCTGCGTAGTCGCGCACATGTAGTACGGATATCGGACAGCCGTGCTGATGAAGGGATGGTCGATGTGCCGGCGTTCTTCGCCGCAACACCGCAAAAGCGTCTTGATATGTTGAGACCACTGCTGGAAAAAGATGAGGACGATCCCTCGACAGGGCTCAAGACAGGTAAACGCGACATGGGTAAGGTGATCGTGTTTCTGGAATCTCTCGAACGCGCGTTTGCAAAAAATGTGCGCGGCCTTCATACGATCCGTCGTGAGGGGATCGAATCGATCTATCGCGCACGAAAATACATCGCCGATAAAGGCGCGTTGCTAAAACCTCTGCTTGAACAGATCGCACTCCTCACGCCGCGTGTATAATGGAGCGTATATGAACTACGATTTTAAAACATTTGAAACCAAGATGGCGGCAGCGCGTGAATGGCTCAGTAAGGAATATCGCGGGCTGCGAACGGGGCGCGCGAATCCCGGCATTTTGGACGGCGTGCAGGTGTCTGTCTATGGTTCGATGGTTGCCCTGAAGGGGGTGGCGACTATCGGTGTCGAAGACGCGCGGACCTTGCGCATCCAGCCGTTCGATCCCTCCACCGCAAAAGATGTCGAGAGGGGAATCACGGCCGCCAATCTGGGTCTCGGGACGACCTCTGACGGTACTGTCATACGCGTGACGTTCCCCGAACTTACCGGTGATCGGCGGCAGGAGTTCATCAAGTTGGCTAAAGCAAAATTGGAAGAAGCGCGCACGACCATACGTCTCGCGCGCGACGAAGCGTGGAAGGAAATTCAAACAAAGGAGAAAGAGAGTACATTGACCGAGGACGACAAATTCTCCCTCAAAGAGGAGTTGCAGAAGAAAGTGGATGCGGCGAACGGGGAATTGGAGAAGGCGTTCGATGCGAAAGAAAAGGAAATGGGTTCATGAACGCGGCATGTGTGTTTTTGGAGATCCCGCAGTGCTTGGCGCGAGGACCGAGGAATTTTTCACCAGAAAATTCCGTGCGCCAAAAATATATATGCCGCGTTCATGTTGGGAATGGTAGGTGAAACCATATGACCATATTTCTCGTCATCGTTATTCTCGTGCTGCTCATCATCGTGCATGAGCTCGGACATTTTTTCGTCGCAAAAACATTTCGGGTGAAAGTGGAGGAATTCGGGATCGGGTATCCGCCGCGCGCGTTCACGCTGGGGAAATTTGGCGGCACCGAATACACGATCAACTGGATCCCGTTCGGGGGATTTGTACGACTTTTTGGTGACGAGGCGGGCACGCAGCGTCGGCGGGGAGGTTTTGTGGATGCGAATCGTGGGGTGCAGGCGGCGATCCTCCTCGCTGGCGTCGCCATGAACGTGGTCGCGGCGTGGTTTTTGTTCACGGTAGCATTCCACATGGGCGTGCCGCGCGTTGTGGAGACATTAGTTCCCGGACAAAATGCGAAACTTCTGGTCGCCAACGTTGTACCTGGTTCACCCGCGGATGCCGCAGGCATTAAGCCCGGCGATGAGATCAAGGATATGACCGAAGCTTCCGGAAAAACTCCATCCGCGTTGTCCCCAAGCGCGGTGGTCGATTTTGTGAAGGAACGTGCAGGAAAGCCGATCAATCTTACCTATGTGCATGAGGGAATTTCTCATGAGACGACGGTAACTCCCGCCAATGCGGTTATTCCTCATGCGGCGGGGCAACCAGCGCTGGGGATCCAACTCGCGCTCGTGGCGAATCAGGCGTTACCATGGAGCTCGGCCGCCGCCGCCGCCATCTTCGAGACACGCGACGCGTTCGTGCTGGTGGCGGGCGATCTCTGGGGACTTCTGAGCGGCGCATTGCGGGGCTCTTTTGACATTTCCGAGGTCGTCGGGCCCGTGGGGATCGTCAGCTACGTTGGGCAGGCATCGCAAAATGGATGGGGGACGGTCCTCTTTCTCGCCGGCATTATATCGGTGAACCTTGCCATCATTAACCTTATCCCCATCCCCGCACTCGATGGCGGCCGTATCGCCATACTCCTTTTTGAGGTTGGTATGCGTCGAAGCGCGTCGCATCTTGCGCTCCAAATGTTCAACGCGCTCGGCATCGGGCTCATCGTCCTTCTTATGATCGTGGTGACGTATCAGGATATCGGACGGCTGTTGGTGTAAAAAACCCCGGCGCGCGGGCCGGGGTTTTTAGAGCGGCATTTTCTAGTGCCATCGAGTTCATATTCATCGCGGCCTCCTCAATGATGAAGTCAATACTGTAGAATACTCAGAATGAGTGTCAAGTATGACCATTGAATATATGCGTTAGAATGCATCCACTATGCGTCAATCCCAACTCTTCACAAAAACCCGCCGCGACGCACCGAAAGATGAAGTCGCGAAAAATGCGCAGCTTCTCATACGCGGTGGCTACATCCACAAAGAAATGGCGGGGGTGTACTCGTATCTTCCGCTTGGACTCCGCGTGTTCGACAACATCGTGCAGATCATTCGGGAGGAGATGAACGCGATCGGGGGTCAGGAGATCGTGCTCTCCGGACTTCAATCGCCCGCGGTCTGGAAAAAAACGGGTCGCTGGAGTGACGAGGCTATCGACGTATGGTTTAAGACAGAATTAAAGGGCGGCGGCGAGCTCGGGCTCGGCACAACGCACGAAGAGCCGCTGACGGCACTCATGAGCGAGTATGTTTCTTCGTACAAAGATCTGCCGCGCTACGTCTATCAGTTCCAAACGAAGTTCCGCAACGAGCTCCGCGCAAAAAGCGGCATCATGCGCACGCGCGAATTCGTGATGAAAGATCTCTATTCTTTCAGCAGGAGCGATGAGGAGTTCAGGGAATTTTATGAAGTTGCCGCAAAGGCATACATGAGAGTGTTTACGCGCGCAGGAATTGGCGGCAAAACGTTCCGCACATTCGCTTCGGGGGGTTCATTCTCTAAATTCAGCGACGAATTCCAGACCGTCTGCGACGCGGGGGAGGACACCATTCATCTGCACCGCGGCAAGAGTATCGGGATCAACAAAGAGGTCTACACCGATGAGGTGTTGGCAGAACTACACATTAAGAAGGATGAATTGGAGGAGGTGAAAGCGATCGAGGTGGGTAATATTTTTCCATTGGGCACGCGGTTTTCCGATGCGCTCGGCCTCACCTTCAAGGATGAGCAGGGGAACGCACGACCTGTCATCATGGGATCATACGGCATCGGACCCGGACGTCTCATGGGCACTATTGTCGAGCTTCTGAGCGATGCAAAGGGGATCGTGTGGCCGAAAGAGGTCGCGCCGTTTCCCGTACACCTTGTTTCCATCACCGGAGGGAACACTGATGTGGTCGCCGAGGCGGACCGCCTGTACGAACTGTTGAAGGAAAACGGCGTTGAAGCTCTATACGATGATCGCGACGCGCGGGCCGGTGAGAAATTTGCCGACTCGGACCTCATTGGAATTCCCACGCGCATCGTTGTCTCGGAAAAAACGATGTCGGCCGGTGGCGTTGAACTCATTTCCCGCGCCGACGGCACGACGACATTCGCACCTGATAATGCGATCATCGAACGTTTTCGCCCTTAAATCGTATGGGCAGCTTCATGGAAACACTTCGCAGCTATAAGGACCGCATTCTCGGATTGTTCTCGCATGATATCGGTATTGATCTCGGTACGGCAAATACCCTCGTGTATGTGAAGGGGCGCGGTATCGTCATCAATGAGCCTTCGATCGTCGCCGTGAATCAAAAGACCGGACAGGTAGTGGCTGTCGGCGCGGAGGCAAAGGAAATGCTCGGTCGCACTCCCGCGCACATCACGGCCGTGCAGCCGATCATTGACGGTGTTATTTCCGACTTCGAAGTTACATCCGAAATGCTCGCCTACCTCATAGGGAAAGCGCAGGCGGGGCATACGAAGCTCCTCGGTCCTCGTGTCGTGATCGGTGTTCCCCCCGAAATAACCTCCGTCGAGGTGCGTGCGGTGCGCGATGCGGCGCGCGCGGCGGGCGCGCGCGAGGTCCACATCATCGAAGAACCGATGGCTGCAGCGATCGGCATAGAGCTTCCTGTCCACGAGCCACGGGGAAGTATGGTCGTCGATATCGGTGGCGGTACGACCGACATCGGCATCATCTCGCTCGGCGGTCTCGTCAACGCGCGTAATGTGCGGATCGCGGGCGATAGATTCAATACCGACATTGTCGGTCATGTGCGCAACGAATTCAAAATGCTGATAGGGGAAAAGAGCGCCGAGGAGGTGAAGATCGCGATCGCCTCCATCGCGCCGGGTAGAACAATGCTCGAGACGCTGGTTCGTGGTCGTGATCTGGTCACTGGCTTGCCGCGTGAGATACGCATTACCGATCAGGATGTACGCAACGCGATCGGGCATTCGATAGAGGAGTTGGTGGAAGCGGTGAAAGAGGTTTTGGAAACTACACAGCCGGAGATCGTTGCCGATGTTATTCAGACCGGTATTCATCTTGCCGGAGGAGGGGCCCTCATACGCGGGATACCCGAGTATCTGTCGGGCGCGCTCGGTGTTGCCGTCACGGTGGCTCCCGACCCCCTCACTGCCGTTGTGCGCGGCACGGCGACCATTCTGGACGATCTGGATCTCTATCGTGAAGGACTCCTCAAAACAGATGATGAGCTTGTCCCGCGGGCGTAGAAAAGATCGCGTATCCCCCAAAATAGTATGAAACCCTCCTTCTCGTACCGCCCTCCGCACGCGAGAAGATCGGGAAGGCGCTCCCTCATCACCGTCACTTTTTTTGTGATCCTCGTGGTACTGGCGGACTGGGCGCTCGGCGGTGCCATCCGTGTCCAGGTGCGCTCCCTCTCTGCGACGGTGACACAGTGGGGTTTGGCGATCGGTGATTCCATTGTCAACACCGGATTTTTTTCTTCGCGGCGTGCGGAGGCAAGAAAAAATCAGATCCTCACCGAAAAAGTCGCCCAGTGCGAGGAGCGTGCCGTGGGGTATGACGTCCTAAAAACCGAAAATGATGAGTTGCGCGCCATGCTCCGTGTTGTCGGAAGTGTATCGGGGGAGGGACAGGGCGGCATAACCGCACCCATCGCCTCTTCGATCCGCTCGTCTCCCTACGGCACGTTTTTGGTCGGAGCTGGTGCCGCGGACGGCATCGCGAAGGGCGCGCTTGTATTGACGGGCGGCGGGTTTGTCGTCGGCACCATAACCGATGTTGGCACGCACATATCGACGGTCACCGAGATCTTTGCACCCGGCGCGACGATAGACGCGGCGATCAACAGCGCCACGGTGCCGGTATTCGGATATGGCGGCGGGAATGCCCGCATGAAACTCCCGCGCAGTTTGTTTGTGGAGACCGATGATATCGTGTTTGCCCCGGGATTTGAACAACGCGCCATAGGTGTTGTGGGAGCGATCGCATCAAGTTCTGCGAACGCATCGCAGGATGTGTATGTCCATCTGCCGGTAAATCTCGGGTCATTGCGCTATGTCTATATTCTTCTTTCAGAGTAACGGTGTCCGGCTTTTGCTCATTCTCCTCGGTGTTGTGGGCACCCTTTTCGCGCCGTGGTGGGTGTCGCCGCTGTGCATGATCCTCCTTTCGCTTCGGTACCCCGCGTGGGAAGTGCCGTTTCTCGGACTCCTGATCGACCTTGTGTGGCTTTCGGGGGGGTCCGGTTTTTCGGTCCCGCTCTTTACGATCGTCGGCGTATGTATGGTGTGGATACTTGCGCCGCTCCGGGAGCAGTTCCTCATCCGGTAATACGGTTTGATATAGTGGGAGGATGGGAAAATGGTTTTCATCAAAGCCGGTGGTTGAGATCGCTCCGGACGAAATATTTCTGGATTCATCGAATTTGCCCGCCCTCGAAGCAAGCCAGTTCGAAGGGCGAGTCGTATCGCATCTCTCGAATCGCGCTGCGATCGGAGCGGGCGTCGTGTTCATTCTTGTGGTGCTTGGGTTTGGATATCGCGTGTTCAGTCTTGAGATTCTGCGGGGTTCGCGCTACGCCTCTGTCTCGCGCGAAAATACGCTGGAGCATTCCCTCATGTTCGCGACGCGGGGTTTGATACTCGACAGGAACAGAACAGAGCTTGCGTGGAATGAAGTAGCGTCGATGTCGGATGCATCAAGCACAGCCCTCAGCAGCAGCTCCTCGACCCCGACCGAGACGATGTCACGGGACGCGGCGCAATTTGCGTTGCGGAAATATACACCGATGCCCGGCCTCGCGCACATTCTCGGATTCGTCCAATATCCGAAGGCGGACAAAAGCGGAACGTGGTGGCGTGAGGAATATACCGGCATGTCCGGGAGCGAACTCGCATTTGATCCGATCCTGAAGGGAGTTAATGGCAATAGCATGGTGGAGACGGATGCGCGGGGAAGGGTGCAGCGGACGAACATCGTGGAATTTCCGCGCAACGGTACGGACCTCGTCCTTTCGGTCGACGCCGACGTGCAGAGCCAACTGTACAGGATCCTTTCCGTGCATGCGAACAAGCAGGGTTTCGAGGGGGGAGCGGCGGTCATCATGGATGTGCGCACGGGGGAGCTCCTTGCACTCACGAGTTTTCCCGAATACGACAATCAGGCCATGACCGACGGCGTGTCGTCGGTCATACAATCCGCCTCAAACGACCGAAGGACGCCGCTTCTGAATCGCGCGGTGAGCGGCTTGTATGCGCCGGGCTCCATCGTGAAGCCCATCTTCGCCGCAGCCGCGCTCAACGAGCGTCTTATCTCACCGGAAAGGGAGATCGTTTCGACGGGCGCGATCTCTCTTCCAAATCCGTACGATCCTGAAAAGCCCTCGGTCTTTCGGGATTGGGCGGTGCATGGTCCGGTTGATATGCGTACCGCGCTTGCGGTTTCCTCGGACGAATATTTTTATACGATCGGCGGAGGGTACGGCGGACAGAAGGGTCTGGGCATCGCAAAGCTCGACGAGTATGCGCGCCGCTTCGGTCTCGCGAGCCCGACGGGCATTCCCCTTTTGGGTGAGGCGAAAGGGGTAATCCCGACACCGGAGTGGAAGGTGGAAGTGTTCGGGCCGAATGATCCGTGGCGCATTGGAAATACATACCACACCGCGATCGGTCAGTACGGATTCCAGATGACGCCAATTCAGGCTGTACGCTTTATCGCTGCGGTGGCAAACGGCGGAAGACTGCTCACGCCGCAGCTCATCGCGAGCTCCACTGCGCAGGCAACCTCTGTCGGCATTCCCGACGAGTATTTACAGGTAGTGCGGGAGGGCATGCGCCTTGCGGTTACCTCCCAAAGAACAGATGCGACGGTAAAATCTCTGAACATTTCCGGCATCAGGATCGCTGCAAAAACCGGCACGGCGCAGATCGGCGCGCGCAACGAATGGATGAATTCGTGGTCGGTCGGATACTGGCCCGCGGATGATCCCCAGTGGGCGTATGCGGTCGTATTGGAACGCGCGCCGGCGGGAACGCTAAGCGGAGCAGCTCCCGCGCTCCGACCATTTTTTGAATGGCTAATACTCTATCATCCCGAGTACATAGAATAGGAGTTGTTGTTGCCGATATATCCTGTATAATGCTCGCGCATACGTATATGAATGAAGACACTAATTATCTGAGCAAAGAGAAATTCGACGAACTTACAGCAGAACTTGAGCATTTAAAGACCACTCGTCGGCGAGAGATCGCCGAGCAGTTGGAGTATGCCCGTTCGCTGGGCGACCTTTCGGAGAATGCGGAGTACGAAGAAGCCCGCAACATGCAGGCTGCGACCGAAGATCGCATCCGTGTCATCGAGGAGCAGCTTTCCCACGCGCGCATCATCGAGCATTCCAAGGGCAATACCGTGTCGCTTGGGAACACTGTGACGATCCAAAAACAGGGGGAGAAAGAGGAGCATGTGTACGAGATCGTCGGTTCGGCAGAAGCAAATATGCAGGAACACAAGATCTCACACCTCTCACCGCTCGGTTCGGCGCTCATGGAAAAAAAGAAGGGTGATGTATTTGCGTTCGATACTCCGAAGGGGCCGCAGAAATACAAGATCGTGAATATCAAATAAAGTTTTCTGTCCACAGACCGGACGGAATTGTCCACTTGACTCATTACCGCGACAGCGTACGCTGATGGCACCTATGAAGTCCAACGGTGGCTCCTCTTTCGACAATCTCGCGCTCGAGTTCGTACGTGTCACCGAAGTTGCGGCCATCGCAGCTGCGAAATGGATCGGCAAGGGCGATGCAAAGGCTGCAGACAAAGCGGCGGTGGATGCCATGCGCGCGCAATTCAACACGATCGATTTTCGCGGGGAGATCGTTATCGGCGAGGGGGCAAAAGATGAATCGCACGAACTCTACATCGGAGAAAAACTCGGTACCGGTGAAGACCCTGTAGTCGACATTGCGGTCGATCCGCTCGAATGCACGGACTCGGTGGCCAATGGTTTCCCCAACGCGCTTACCGTGATCGCAACGGGACCCAAGGGAAGTTTGTATCACGCGGCGGATTCATACATGCAGAAGATCGCGGTCGGTCCTGAGGCGGTGGATGTGGTGGATCTCGATGCGCCGGTGGCCGACACCATCAAAAAAGTCGCAAAGGCTCTCGGCAAAGAGGTCTCCGAGATCATTGTCGCGACCCTCGATCGCCCGCGGCACGAACAACTCATCGCGGAAGCGCGCGCCGCCGGCGCGCGCGTGCGCCTCTTTACCGATGGTGATGTCGCCATGGCGCTTGGCACCTGCCTTTCCCGCTCGAGCGTCGACATACTGATGGGTACGGGCGGAAGCTCCGAGGCCGTACTCGCAGCAGCAGCGATGCGATGCCTCGGCGGCGAGCTCTTGTGTCGCTGGAGACCCAAGGACGAGAAGCACATCAAGCGCCTCAACGACGCGGGCGTCACGGATTTTTCCCCCATATTCAGGGCGCGTGACCTCGCGAAGGGGGATGATATCAGCTTTACCGCTACCGGTGTCGTTTCAGGCCCTCTTGCAGATGGCGTGCTCTTCGCTGCCGATCACATGGTGACGCACTCGGTCGTTATGTCCACGCACCCAAAAACGGTGCGATTTATTAAGACCAAACATATGCAATAATCCCGATATGAATGCAGATATTTTAAAAAAGACAGCAAAGCAAATGGTCGCCTTGGGGAAAGGCATCATCGCCGCTGATGAAAGTTCCGCCACGTGTCAAAAACGTTTTGATGCCGTGGGCGTGCCGTGCACGGAGGAGAATCGGCGCGCGTACCGCGAGACGATAATCACCGCGCCGGGTCTGGAGCAGTACGTAAGCGGCATCATTCTCTACGACGAAACCATTCGGCAGGAAACATCTGACGGTGAACCATTTGCCGAAACTCTCGCGAAGAAGGGGATACTCCCCGGGATCAAAGTAGATGGGGGGGTCAAAGAATTGGCACTTCATGCGGGCGAAAAAATAACCGAAGGACTCGATGGTCTGCGCGACCGCCTTGTCGAATACAACACGCTCGGTGCGAAATTCGCGAAATGGCGCGCGGTCATTATGATAGGACAAGGAATCCCCTCGGACGCGTGCATCCATGCAAATGCGCACGCGATGGCGCGTTATGCAGCGCTCTGCCAAGAGGCCGGCATCGTCCCCATCGTCGAGCCGGAGGTCTTGATAGATGGTGATCATTCCATCGAACAGTGCTACGAAGCGTCGGTACGGACACTGAAAAAGACGTTCGAAGAACTTGCGGGACAGGATGTACTACTGGAGGGGGTAATTCTCAAGGCGAGCATGGTAATAGCGGGAAAAAAGGCTGCGAAACAGTCGGCCGTCGAGGAAGTTTCCAAAGAGACGCTTCGCGCGCTCAAAGAAACCGTACCGGCAAATCTCGCGGGCGTCGTGTTCCTTTCGGGCGGTCAAGGTGACGAGCAGGCGACTGAGCATCTGAATGCAATGAACGCTGCGGGGAAAATGCCGTGGCCACTTTCATTTTCCTACGCACGCGCGATACAGAATCCCGTCCTCAAGCTCTGGGCGGAAAATCCGAGCGCAAATGTTCCAAAGGCGCAAGCAACACTCCTCTTCCGTTCGAAAATGAATGGACTCGCAGCACAGGGAAAATATTCGAGCGAGATGGAAAAGGAGCGACCCTACTGATCTCTTGGACTCACCGAGAATCGAACTCGGGACTGTGCAATGCGAATGCACCGGTATACCACTTACCTATGAGCCCATGTCGTCGGGCCTGTACCCGTTCGAGAGAATATAACAGATAGAACGGACTCTCTCAATTCAACAACCAAATACGCAGCGTGAGGTATCCCGCAAAAAGTATCCAGAGGAAATAGGGGGTGAGCAGGTAGGCGGCGCGGGGGGGGGGGGGGGCACCCCCCCGGGGGGGGGGGGGGGTTTTAAAAAAAAAAAAGAACAA
>CAYIDD010000013.1:13506-14122 GCA_964362175.1 uncultured Candidatus Saccharibacteria bacterium
ACTACACCCAAAAATTTCTCCTCTCCCTTGGGGGGGGGGTGGGGGGGGGGGGGGGGGGGCCCCACCCCCCCCCCCGCGGCGATGAGTGCGAGTATGATAAATCCGAGTACCAGAATATCGATGAGTGCGATAAGGACAGCATGAAGCTTGAAGAAAAAAAGTATCCACGCGACGTTAAAAAGCAGTTGGACGAAATAAAAGCGCACCCACCCTTCGGTTGACGCTGTTTGCGGACGAATGGTCCAGACAATAGAAAGCGAGAGCGCCATGAGGATATACAGGGCCGACCACACGATGCTGAAGATACTATCCGGCGGTGTGAGAGCGGGTTTGACCAATGAGGCGTACCAGCCCAAGCTGCCCGTATCGATAAGGAGAAACCCGACCGCTCCCGCCGTGAACGTGGCGATGAACGCGACTACGACCCGGATGAAGGGGCTCATGGTCGCAGCATATGCCTGTTGCGGCGTTTCGTCACGTTTTTATCCACAGGAGGAAAAACGAAGCCCTGCGGGAGCTTTCCAGCTCTCTATAAATAGATTATCCTTCTCGGACGCACCCTTAGCTCAGTTGGTTAGAGCGTTCGATTCACATTCGAAAGGTCTCAGGTTCGAAT
>CAYIDD010000014.1:0-13894 GCA_964362175.1 uncultured Candidatus Saccharibacteria bacterium
CGTTTGCGGAGGCCGCCAAGGTCGGCTTCACCGTCGACAACGGCACCGCTGGCGACATGCTCGACGTCGTCGGCAACTCGGATCTCGTACTTTGCCTCATCTCTGATGCGGCGATGACGAACGAATTCGAGAACATCCAACGTGCGATGAAGCCGGGTTCGACGCTTGGCCTGTCACACGGCTTTCTACTCGGCCATATGAAAAATATCGGGGCGAAGTTCCGCGCCGATATCAATGTGGTCGGCGTGTGTCCGAAAGGCATGGGGCCGTCGGTCAGACGGCTCTACGAGCAGGGTCGCGGCATCAACGGTGCTGGCATCAACTCAAGCTACGCCGTCGAACAGGACGCCACTGGCACCGCCCGCAACGTCGCCCTCGGGTGGGCAGTTGCGATCGGTTCGCCCTATGTGTTCGAGACGACCCTCGAAATGGAATACCGGAGCGACATCTTCGGCGAACGGGCAATCTTGCTCGGTGCGGTGTGGGGCGTGGCGGAAGCCATGAACACTCACTTCATCACCGACAAGAACATGGACCACGGCGAGGCCTTTGCGCGTAGCGCGATGAGCATCACCGGCCCGATCAGCGAAGCGATTTCGCAGAACGGTCTCGATGGTATTGCAGCACGCTTGCAAGGTCCGGAAGAAGAGGAGTTCTACCGCGCCCTACATGCCACATACGAGGCTGCGATGCCGCTTGTCAGCGAGATCTATAACGAAGTGAAGAGCGGCCGCGAGATCGCAAGCGTTGTCGATCAAACTGCCGCCCTCGAAACGTACGGTTGGACCAAGGTCGACGGCTCGACCATGTGGCGCACCGGTGAGACCGCCCGCAGGGGCAACATCGAGGTTCCGCTTGAGCCCAAGACCGCCGGGGCGTATCTCGGTATCATGATGGCGCAGGTGGACGTGTTGCGACATAACGGCCACGGCTGGTCGGAAATTTGCAACGAGTCCATCATCGAAGCGACGGATTCGCTCAATCCGTACATTGCAGCGCGCGGCATCGACTACATGATCGACAACTGCTCTACGACGGCGCGCCTCGGCGGCCGGAAGTGGGGCCCGCGGTTCATGCAGATGGTCACGGGCGACGTTCTGCCCAAGGCCGACGACACCGTGCCGCCGGGCTTCAAGCAGTGGTTCCTCGAGCATCCGGTTCACGTCGCGCTCGCGGAATGCATGAAATTCCGTCCGTCGGTCAATATCTCCGTGCAGTAAGAGCAACTGCATGCGCACCTTCGAAAGCACCGGGCCTCCATTGCGGGGACCCGGTGTATCTTTTTGTAATGATGAAGGGAGCCACCGTGCTTTGAATCTTCACGGCGGGGACTTCGCGCGCGCACGGGTGGGAGAGCTCGCGCGTACTCGCGCTCGAGTGCGCTGGAGCGAAGCGGAGGCGCTAGAGCGCGGCTTGCCCGTCCGTAGCTTTAGCGGAGGAGGGAGCGCTCAAAGTAGGTACGAGCGAAATCATACAGACGGGCCCAGTTGGACAACTAGCTAGTTCGAGGACCGTATCAAAGGGTCTCTGGAATTAAACACAGGCAGAAAGGTCGGCACATGGTAGCTCGCGTAGTTGTTTCCCGCCCCTGTTCGAACAAACCCAACGGTTCGGAGTCACTTTTTCGGGCGTTTCTCGTTACGTGTCTTTGTATCCAAAGTAACGGTCGCCAAAATCGCCCAATCCCGGCACTATCATCCCATTTGCGTCGAGTTTCTCGTCCACGACCGCAAGCACGATGTTCTTTTGCGGGATATGCTGCGCGAGCCGCGAAAGTCCCTCGGGGGCCGCGATGATCCCCGCAAAGTAGATACGTTTCCGATCCGCGCCTCGTTCAATGAGACGTAGTACTGCTGCTTCGGCGGAGCCTCCCGTCGCGAGCATTGGATCGAGCACCACAACCACACTATTTTTTGAAAGCGGAGGAAGATTTTCGTAATACCAGCGGGGAACAAGGGTGTGCTCATCGCGTTTCAATCCGACGACTCCAACTGCCGCGTGAGGAAACATGCGCATGGCGGGGTCTAAAAATGCGATGGAAGCCCGAAGGATGACCACGAAGATGGTGCATTTCATGTCCGCGCCCTGTTTTCGCAGGAGTGCTGACAGTGTTTCCATAAGCGATGCGCAGATCTTCCGCGCCGCAGCGCGGAATCCTGCCGTATCGGTTTTTCTGTCTCGAAGTATTTTGAGGGATGCGTTCGCGTTGCCATCTGTCATATCGATCTCATGAGGCGGATAACCTCGTCGTCTCCCACCTGTTCAAACCGTATATAATGCGCCCCGACGGCGCCAAGAAACCCCTCCGGCGGCTCGAGCACGATGATCTCATCCGCACCCTCTTTTTTGAGAGTGTCGACGGATTCAGGCGGCGCAACGGGCACGGCAATGACGATTTTTGCAGCTTTTTGTGCTTTGGCGGAACGCACCGCAAGCCGCATTGTGAGGCCTGTGGCGATGCCATCATCAACGATGATGGCGGTCTTTCCGGCAATACTCAGGGGTCCTTTTCCCGGCCGATACGTGGCGCTGCGTCGCTTAGCTTCTTGTCGTTGCCGTTCAGTTTCTCCGGTAAGCCACTTTTGATCGATCGTTGCCGCCTGTGTTTCATTAAAGATCGTCACCCCGTTCTCATCAACGGCTCCGATCGCATACTCAGGGGAGTCGGGATGGCCTATCTTGCGAACAGAAATGATGTCGAGAGGAAGCGAGAGTGCGCGGGCGATCTCGTATCCTGTAACGACGCCACCACGCGGCAGTGCGAGCACGACTGCATTCTGCCCGCGCAACGCGGCGAGTTTTTCCGCGAGCTGCTTTCCTGCGTCGCGCCTGTCGTTGAACATATCCCAACCGATGTTAGGTTACTTCCGCCGTTTGCTTTTAAGCTGGTAGTTCTTGCGCTGTTCGTCGGTGAATCCCTGTATTTTGCCGGAAGGGGCTGCCTTTGTACGCACCATGCGTTTTTTCCGCGTGGGACGTATCGCTACATTTTTAACCTTTCCTTCAAGACGAGGCGCCTGCCACAGGACCCCCCGCTTCTCTTTTCTGCGCGCGAGCGGCCGTTTCTTCATACTGGTAACGATACCACATATGGTAGCTCGTGCTACACTTTCCGGATGAAAGTAATAGCCGCCTCGCTGGCCGCCGTTATGCTCCTCCTCCCGTCTTTTTCGTTTGCCGAGCATAAAAGCGCGGTAGTGGGGCAGGTGATAGATTCTGATGATCGGGGGATCCGGCCGCAAGACGACGGTTGCGCATCGCTGCATTACCACGGCACGCTCTCTGGCGTCGCTGATCCGGATCAACACGGTTGCGGGCACGGCCTTGTCACAAGGATCGCGCACGGCGATGGTGATGGCGAATCGCTTCCTCCCCCTCCGGCAAAGAAGGGTCTGTGGGATAGATTCTGGACATGGGTGGGAAGCTTAAATCGTGAGGATGCCAAAAATGTCGTCGATGTGGCCGCAGAGGCGAACGGTGTGGCCCCTCCATTCACGGTGAGCGATGCCGTCGACATAACCAAAGAAGCGACCCCTTCGATAATGGAGAACGTCGGGAACATCAACGAATACCGTGAAAACGTCGCTCCAGAGGAGGATACGCTCGGGGTCTATAACGATCTGGGAGACGTTCCCGAAAATCCCACGCTCTCGCAGCGGTTCTTCAGGTGGTTCAACAATTTGCTGGATTGAGTAGCTACGGTCGGGCGCCGTACCAGCTTTGAAGCCAGCCGCGCATCATCTCGATCTCACTCGACTGCGAAGTGATGATGTTGCCGGCAAGCTGCTTCATCTCGCTGCGCTGCGTTGAGGTCCGCAGCATCTGCGCCATCGTTATCGCCATTTCGTGGTGGGGGATCATTTGCCGGATGAATTCGCGGTCGAATTCCAAAGCAGACACCGAGTTGAGCACGCTCGGGTCACCCCCCATGTTGCCCATGCGCATCATTCCCGCACCCCCCTCGGGCGGCACGGAGCCGTACCACGACTGATACCATGAGCGCATATCGCTTATTTCTTTCTGTTGGGCTCCAATGATGCCGTTTGCAAGTGAAATGATCTCAGGACGCTTGGAGCGCTCCAGTGCGATCTTTGCCATTGCAATGGCTCCTTCGTGATGCGGGATCATCTGCTCGATGAAATGCCGGTCGACATTCACGCTTGTCCCCATCATATTTCCGTAGCCCATCATGTTCCCTCCCATCAGCGAAGCGCCAACGCCTCGGTTCCCCAGAGAAAGACCGACGATGAGTCCCACGATGAGGACAAGGAGTCCGATAATAATGGTATTTGTGTTCGTATTTTCCATGTTGGTGTTGTTAGGTTTCGTAATGTGCAATCGTATTACATGCTTTCATTCGCCGCAATGCGCCGACTAGACGCCACAGCTCGCGCCATCACCCCCCTGTATCTCCGCGACCTCAGCCGCAATACGAGCGAAGCCTGATGCGCTCGAATATTCGCGCCCGAGAATTGTTTGAGGCGGAACATCCTTCCGATCGATGCCTTTGCCGCGCAGGTACTCCGCAATAGTGAGATACGTGTCTGGAAACCAGTAGGAGTTGGCCACGAGAGCCGCTTTATACATTTCGTTTTCGGAGGCGCCTTGACTGGCCAAAAGCTCCAAGAGACCGAGCATAGCCATGCCGTGGTTGCAATCCGGAAAATGCGTCGAGTTGTCGCAACAGGGCCGATAGATGTTCTTACTGACTCTCTCGACCAGTTGCTGCTGCTCTTGCGTCAGTACGACGAACGAATGCCGACTGTAGTGATCCATGGCGTCGCCGTGCGCGAGCGTCCAACCACCTGTCGATGCGAATCCGCCAGCTCCGCCGTACGCCGGATCCGTCATCTCGCCTTTCTCAAGGATGGGGTTTTTGTTGGCAAGCCCGAACGCCCAAAGCAGATTGAGGATGGTCCCCGCGTTCTCTCTCGTCATAACGAGTGCGCCGTTATCCTCGCCCGAAAGCAACTGCTGTTCTGCGGCAGGCAACCCTTCCCGTGCCGCGTAAAGTTCCTGGAACGCGCGCTCGTCGATGACACCCTCTTCGACGAGGCGCTTTCCCATGTCGCCCCAGACGACTCCGAGTTCGGCGCTCTGCGGCAGCACGGCCGATTGCCGTGCTGCCGTGGCCGTGCGCGTGGCGGCAGGTCCCCCGATCTGTAACAACACAAATGCGGCCGCAAGAATGCCGACAAGCGCGATCAATGGGCGCGTATCGTTCCACAGCCGCTCCCATGCATTCATTTCATTTTCCATATCATTCATCACAGCAATCGGCGAGTTTCGACACGAGGTCCTCAAGTGTCGCACTGTCCGCCGCCGTGCTCTTCATTTTTGACCCGCTGATAAGTTTGAGTTTAAGCGCCCAGAAGATGGAGTAGACTTTGTAGGCCTTCTCGAACATCTCTTTTGCCCCATCTTTCCTGCCTTCAGAGCGCAATTTGTTGCCCACCTCAATGAGGCGCATCGTCGTCGCGAGCAGGTGTTTGGATATGCACCATGTCTCACCCTCATGCTTCGGCATGAGCACGGCGAGAAGCTTTTTGCGCATTTCGCGCACCTCGCCCGCCGTATCGAAGTACTCATCTTTTCCTGTTTTGAGCGCAGTCAGGACAAAGTGCTCTTCGAGTGAGACAAGGTTCATGACGGCAAAGCTCAAGTCCTCGGCAGTCGAAAGATCCGCGCCGGCTGTCTTGCGCAGCGTCTCGATCTTTGCGAGGAATTGATCTTTGGACATTGATCGGGTATTCGTCCCGTTAGAGGTTTTCATACGTATCCTTTCGTTAGGTCTAATTTTGTAATGGCGCGCCGTTGCCTCGTTAGATGTAGGTGACCAAGATACCGAGAATGATCATCGCCACACCCCCCCAGAAACGCACCGCGGAGAGGTTCGTCCGCCGCCACTCTTGCATCTTCTGTACGACATCCTTGTTCGCTGCGAGGTAGAGCACCGCCACAAGGGGGAGTATCAGGATCGTATTGTAGAGGACGAGGTAGCCGATCCCTGCGGCGTAGGTCACGCTGTCGTGCAGGAGCCCGATGACCATGAGGTAGGGCCCGCCCATGCAGGGGAATTGGCACAAACCGACGAGAAGCCCGAGCGCGAAGGCCGCCGGTATTGAAACCGAATTCATGAGTTCGGCCATCTTCCGGTGCGCGCCCGCGGGGATCGAGAGTTTGAGCGGGAACGAGGGGAAAAGCCAATTGATGAGATTGAGAACACCGAACAGAATGAGGAGCGCCGCGCCGAGTTTCCCCATGAAGTGCGGCACGCTGAAGATGTGGAGCACGTGGAAGAGTCCGAGGCCGATCCCGAGGTATGCGGCGAAGATGCCCGCAATGTAGACCCCGCCGATCGCAATGATCTTACCCCTCGTCATCTGCATCCCGAAGAGGAACGCGATCGTAATGAGGAGTATCGAGAACGAGCACGGGTGCACGCTATCGAGGATCGCGGAGACGCCGACCAACGGCAAAAGCCATTTCCCGGAATCGGAGATGTTCCAGATAATGGTCGACGTTCCGGGTGCGTACTTCAGGATCACGATCGCGAGCAGCGCTGCGAACACGACACTTCCCGCAATGAGTAAGCGTCTCATATTACGGGGTTACGTTCGCCCTGATCTCCAGTTCGAGTACATTTCCGGTATCGTCCTGCAGATACACGAGGCGGTCGATCGTGCCGACGCCGGCGGGCCCGTGCGCCGCCGGATCGTAGACGACGTTTATAGCAAGCGTTCCGCCCGCTGGAATAATTTCATTCGCCTTCGGCACGGGCCCGCCGTGCCCCGGCATGCCGAAGGGGCCGCGGCGCGCATCGCCTTTTACGATAAAGGCGGTCGTGCACATGCATGATGTCGTAAGACTCTCGAGCACGATGTCTTTCTTTGTGGGGTTCGCGATCTCGAATGTTGTGTCGACCGTTCCCTGAGCCATGGATATTGTGCCCAAGTCGTGGAGAGGCTCCACCACGGTGAGCACGCTTTTCGACGGTCGATCCTGTCGATCCCTATCCGGAAGCGTTGCCCGACTTTGCGAACCCCAGAGGAAGAGTCCGAGGATGCCGAGAACGAGGACACCCATCACTACTGTTGTTTTGTTGCTCATACTGTTTGTTTGAGTACGTTAGAAGGTTTAATAAGCCCCCGTGTGGGGGACTGGCCGGCGTTTAAGAACCCTGCGAGGGATCTCTACACGCCGTGCGCGAAAGGGGGACTATTCTGAAAAAGAGAGAGACGTCGGAGAAATCTTCCCCAACGTGGTAGGGACAGCTCATCGCGTGTGCGCGGGAGGAATCGCAAAGACGGTGCGATAGGTATCGGATACGGTTTTCCTGCCATTGCGAGGACAACAAGGAAGAGAAGGAGAGAAACCACGGAAAGAAAGCTTGCGGCCATCGTCGCCTGAGAGAGGTCTCTATATGCGGTGATATGGTAGAGCGCGGAAGCAAACATATTTTCCGGACACACTACGCTCCCGCTGACGATAGAGGCGATACAGCCACCTCCTCCGTGGTCCATATCGTGGCTCATACCGGCGAAGCCGAACATGCCGACGGCAGTGACCCCTATCAGGATCACGAGCGCGAGATATTTCATAGAAGCAGGATACTCCATAAGCATTCTTTTTACAATTTTTGTCTCCGCAAAAGCACGGCGTTCGCAGCGACGATGACGGTCGAGACAGACATAAGGACGGCAGCGAGCGCCGGTTCCAGAATGATCCCCCATGCAGAGAGAACACCCGCGGCAAGGGGCAGCGCGACAACATTGTAGCCGGTCGCCCAAAAGAGGTTCTGGAGCATCTTCGAATACGTGAGTTTGGAGAGCCGGATGATCTTTGGGATGTCGCGCGGATCGCTTTTGACGAGAATGATGCCCGCAGATTCAATGGCGACATTCGTTCCGGCACCGATAGCAATACTGAGGTCTGCCTGTGAGAGCGCGGGGGCGTCGTTCACCCCGTCGCCCACCATTGCGACCTTCGTGCCTTCTTTTTGCAGGAGTTTTACCTTCTCCACTTTTTCGTGAGGCAGTACGCGGGCGAAGTACTGATCGACACCAAGTTCATGCGAGACCCACGCGGCAACATCTTCGGAGTCTCCGGTTATCATTGCTATTTTGATTCCCATATTCCTCAACACCCTTACCGCATCGTATGATTCCGGACGAATGACATCCGCAAGCGCAATTGAACCGATGATCCGCCGGTCACCGGATTCCCCGCGGCCGACATGAACAACGGTCTTGCCCTGCTTCTCCAAAGCGAGAACCGCGGGCGTCCTCGCTTCGGTCCCGAACAGCGCTTCGCTTCCCACAAGCACCTCCTTACCATCTACGGTCGCCCGCGCGCCTTTGCCCGCGAGGCGTTCAAAGCCGGAAATTTCCTGTAGTTCCATGCCGCGCCCCTTCGCTTCAGCGGTCATCGCACGCGCGAGCGGGTGCTCGGATCGGCTATTCACCGACGCAGCCAGCCGAAGCACATCTGTTTCCGTATATCCGTGCGCCGGAAGGATCGCGTCGACACCAAATTCGCCCCTTGTGAGCGTTCCTGTTTTGTCGAAGAGAACAACGTCGATGTTCCGCGCCGCCTCGAGTGAGAGGCGCTGTCGAATGAGGAGGCCGTTCCGAGCCGCCATAGTCGTTGAGATGGATGCGACCAAGGGGACCGCAAGACCAAGCGCGTGCGGACATGCGATGACGAGGACCGCGACCAAGCGCTCAGTCGCAAACACTACCCCTTCGCCGGCGAAGAGCCAGACCCCAAAGGTTACGCCTCCAGAAACGACCGCAACCGCGGTCAGGTACAATGCGGCTCTGTCGGAGAGCATCTGCAGTCGGGATTTCGATGCCTGTGCATCGGCGACGAGACGCATGACGCCCGCGAGAAATGTGTGTTCGCCGATCTTGGTGACTTTAACCTTGAGGCCCCCATCTCCATTGAGGGAGCCAGCGATGACCTCGGCATTGACCGACTTTGACACAGGCCGCGATTCTCCCGTGATTATGGATTCGTTGAGTTCCGACTGTCCTTCGACGATGATCCCATCGGCCGGAACTTTGCCGCCCGGCCTGACAAGTACGATATCTCCCGCGCGAAGGTCTGACAGCGGGATGGTGGTTGTTTTCCCATCACGCATAACGTCGGCGGTGTCGGGAAGCAGTTTCGCGAGCTCTTTCAGAGCCCCCTGCGCGCCCTGTACCGCCCGCATTTCTATCCAGTGCCCGAGGAGCATGATGGCGATCAGGGTCGAGAGTTCCCAAAAGAGCGTATGCGGCTCTCCGCGAAGCGTCTGGAAGACGCTGAACGCGTAAGCCGCCGTGATCGCAAGCGCTATCAGGGTCATCATGCCCGGAAGTTTTGCTTTGAGTTCACGATACGCACTCGCGATGAACACCCATCCACCGTAGAAAAAAACCGCCGAGCCAAGACCGAGCATCATCCACTCGACCCCCGCAAACCGCGGCAGCTCGGATCCAAGTGCGATCTTGAATATTTCCGAATAGCCGAGGATAGGGACGGTGAGTACGAGCGTGATCCAAAATTTCGTCAGGAGCGATGAGGTTTTGTGCCCCGCGTGTTTATTAAAGTCTTCTCCCTTGCCCTCGTGCGATCCGTGTCTGTGGCGGCTCTGTACGGGTATGAGCGCCATGCCACACTCCGGACACATGCCGGGCCTGTCTCCCACGACCTCCGGATGCATGGGGCATGTGTACATGCCACCACCTGCATCATCTCGGGGTATTTCTGTGTGATCACAGCATTTCATTTGAAGAATGCGACGAGGGCAAGAACAATGAGCGGCAACGCGCAACACAGTGCCATGAGCCACATCATCTTCTTATCATGCCCGTGATCTCCGTGTCCGTTCATACGCATCTTACTATAACTCCTGATACCCGTGGCACATCGCATTACGTGTCCCGACAGAAGTGACGTTAGGGAGATACTCGGTGTTTTTCATACTATCTTTTTCTTTGAGCGAGCGTATAAAGTTTCAGGATCTCACCGGTCGCTTTCCTGATCTTCCCGCTCTTTATCTGATGAATGACATGGGTCGTGAGGTGGTTCTCGAGTATCAAACCCTCCACGCCCGACAATGCCTCTTTGATCGCGCTTGATTGGGTAATGACATCTACGCAGTAGCGTTCGGCGGCCACCATTCCGGTCAGACCATTAAGCTGGCCTTTGATGAGGCTGAGGCGCCGCAGCACTTTTTTCTTCGTATCTGCTTTCACACCCCCATGATACCCACGGGGGGTATATTGTCAAATGCGGTACTGGGGGTATGCTGAAGGCATTATCAGCCCTTATGTATTTTATTAAGTCACAGCTCATTATTAAAAGATCTACTATGAAATACTCATCAGTCATGCACGCAACAATGATCGTCGCGGGCATCGCAGGCGGAATTGCCCTGCTTGGCGCCTGGATCGCGGGGGAGGGCGGGATCTTTCTCGGGCTCTCAGCCGGCTTCCTCTATACCAACGCCCTAAACCTGCAGATCGTCGCGATATCGGCGGGCATTTGCACGCTTGTTCGCAGAAACATGGAAAAGGAAAATCCCGGCTCATTTTTCTAGGGGGGGGGGGGATGAAAAGCGGCTGTAGCCCGAAGAGTGCGAGGTACAATGAAGGGTCGCATTGCAATTGACGGTACGCGGCATGGTTTCGCGCAATCACATGAAAATCTTACTCTGGATGGGGGGTGTTGTCGTTGTGCTCGTCGCATTCTTTGCGTTCAACAGTTCCGTTTATAATGAAAAACAAGAAGATCCCTCTATGCAAAATGCCGCAGTGAACGTAGTTCCCATTTCCCATGCAACCGCTGTTCTGAAATGGGATGACGCGGTCATATACACCGACCCCACCGGGGGAGCAGGGGCGTTTGCGGGGCAGCCGACGGCCGACATCGTTCTTGTGACGGATGTTCACGGCGATCACCTGAGCACCTCGACACTTGCAGCCGTTGTCGGCCCACGCACCACTCTTATTGTTCCTCAGGCAGTTAAGGAGCTGTTGCCGGAAGATCTTGCGTCACGCGCTCTCGTTCTCCCGAACGGGGAGAGGGCGGCGGAAATGGGTTTCGATATTCTCGCGGTGCCGATGTACAATCTTCCCGGATCCTCGGCGGATTTTCATACCAAGGGGCGGGGCAACGGATACCTCATCGAGCGAGACGGGACTCGCGTATACGTCGCCGGTGACTCCGCAGGTATCCCCGAAATGCGCGCGCTCAGGGATATCGACATCGCGCTCATCCCGATGAACCTTCCATACACCATGGGTGTGGAGGAGGCTGCCGACGCCGTACTCGCGTTCAAACCCCGTCAGGTGTACCCCTATCACTATCGCGGACCGGATGGTCTTGCCGACGTCGGAAGGTTCAAAGAACTTGTCAATGCGGGTGATCCGAATATTGACGTTGTTCTGGCGAATTGGTATCCGTAGGAGACGGAGGGGATTTATCGGACTGCGAGCGTGCGCTTCATGAGAAATGCGAGCTCTCGTTGGGTGTCAGGGATGTCTTTGATGGCGATCTTGCCCACGACACGGATGTTGACGTTGCAGATGCCGAGAGCAATAGCGGGATTTGTCGCCTTACGCGCGTTGCCGTCAACGCCGATCTGGACAGTGTCCGCAGGATCGAACATCACGTCAATTTTGTTGTGCATGCGTTCATGCATGGTGTCGGCGATGACCCGGTAGCCGATGAGATGGTCAACGACCTCAAATCCGCAGGAATTACTCTTTTCGGGCGTTTCGAGAACGATAACGGTGCCGAAAGGCAGGGTGCCCGCAAGGTCACGCGAACGAGCTGCAATGACGTCGGGATTGGAGAAGGCGCCGGAGGCGGTAATGTTGGGATTGTCATCGGTCTGCTCGGGTACGGCGTTATAGCCCGTGAGGCGGACAGAGATGGTATTTTTCGCAGCGGGCGCGGCTGTCGGTGCCTGCGGGGTCCACGTCGTGGTCCCTATAGCGCCTGCCCCTGACCAAACGAAAAGCCCCGTAAGGGCTATTGAAGTGATACCTGACATGAAGGAAAGTAAGGCAATAAGCCCTACAAGCGCAACTGTAGCACTTGCAGAGCGGCTTGTCAAGTGGCATAATCTCGACCACATCGTAAAAGACTTGACAAGATACGGGGGTGTGATAGGCTCCCTTTATCAACCAGCGCTGATCCAGGGAAGCAAGGATCGACCTCCACTCTCAGCATAACTGTCTTGATTTAATAACTCTCCTATACAGCTATGCAAACAGGAACAATCGCCCGTCTTACCGACAAGGGCTTCGGTTTCATCAAGCGCGATGGACAGGAAAAGGATCTCTTTTTCCACTCCAACGAGCTCGTAGGCGTTCGTTTCGACGAACTCCGCGAAGGTGATACGTTGACCTTCGAGGTCGCTGACAGCCCGAAGGGGCCAAATGCGGTCAAGGTAAGCCGCGCTTAAGACTTTCGAGTTTTACACAAAACGCCCCGTACGGGGCGTTTTGTGTTTAGGGGGCCCGAGGTCTGGGGAGGGGGTGATAGTATCACTGTATAGTGATACGCAAGCACGGCCGCCATGAACGAAATAATCCTCAAGGTCTCAGTGCAGGCGGGTGCGCGTAGGGAATCGGTCGCTCTGAAAGACAAGAACTCCTTTATTGTTGGCGTTCGCGAGAAGGCAGAGCGGAACGCAGCCAACGAGCGTGTACGCTTCCTCATCGCGAGGTATTTTCATGTTCCTGCTTCCTCCGTTCGGATCCGCACCGGACATCACTCGAAGAACAAGAAAATTACCGTGGTACTATGAGCTCATGGAAATACGGATAAAAGCGACGGATTATCAGATAACGCCGGAAGTTTCCGCGTATCTTGGGGAACGCATCGCAACACTTGAAAAATTTCTTGGGGATGACGCGAGCGTCGTGCGCTGTGAAGTCGAGATCGGGCGCGATGCAGGGCGGCCGCGACACGGTGCGAATATTTGGTTCGCTGAAGTGCTCATTATCCAACCGGGGGCGGCACGAGTGTATGCTCGTAACAATGCACAGTCGGTGAATGCCGCTATTGATGATGTGAAAGAGGAGGTGGAACGTCAGCTTCGCCGCGAGAGGAAGCTGCATATCCGCGTTCTGCGAAAGACCGGTGCCGCCGTCAAAAGCTGGATGCGGTGGGGAGAGTAGATCTTCTCAGGGCGATGTTGGCGTTGCCCCCGATCGGAGGAATTCTTCGTACGGCATTTCGCGTTTGCCCTCGGGTTTTGCGGTGTCGAGGATGAGTTTGCCTGCCCTGAGCGAAGTCGAAGGGCTGTTTTCTATGTGCGCCCGCGGAATGCCGACGCGGATCTTTTTGCCGTTCCGCTCAAAAAACGTATACGTGCCGACCGTCGTATCGAACGCGCGGATCTTGAGAAGATTTTTGTAGGGATCTCCGGCAAGATCAAGAAGGCCGTCTTCTTTCGTGTAGGCGGGACACTGCGTGGCTACATCGTGATTCTGCGTGCGGGCTTCTATTTCGCCGGAGAGCCAACTTGGAAGGATATCGATAAGTAACCTCGCGCTTTCGCGCGTGCAGAGTTCTTCGAGCTCGCTTGCATACGGAGGCCATTCGGGGAGTGCGATCTTCTTTTGGGCGATGAGGGGTCCATGGTCGAGTTTTTCGTCAAGCAGAATTATTGATGTGCCGATCTCCCTGTCATCGTTCGCTATTGCCGCCCGAATGGGGGAGGTGCCGCGCCAGCGGGGGAGAAGCGAGAAGTGGACGTTGAGCGTGCCTTTGGGGGGGATGTCGAGAATGGCGCGGGGAATGATCTTGCCGTAGTAAATAACGATAAAAAGATCGGGGGGGGGGGGGGGGGGCGGCGGCCCCGCCCCGCCCGCCCCCCCACAAAAGATGGGATGGC
>CAYIDD010000015.1:0-9513 GCA_964362175.1 uncultured Candidatus Saccharibacteria bacterium
CAGTTGGTTAGAGCGTTCGATTCACATTCGAAAGGTCTCAGGTTCGAATCCTGAAGGGTGCACAGCCGACATGAGATTTGCCCTTCGGCAAATTGAATGCGGCTGTGCAAGCCGGAGCGATGTCGCGAGTGCAAGAGGCGCGAGCGACCGTGAGGCGGGGTCGCGACCGAGCGAGCGGAAGCGAGCGAGAGTTGTGACCACGAGATGATGTCTTCCTCCGGGCCGTAGTATACCGGTAGTACACACGCTTCGGGTGCGTGTAGACCGGGTTCGATTCCCGGCGGCCCGAAGGAGGACATCAAAAAGAGCGGGCCGTAGTATAGTGGTAGTACGCATGGCTGGGGGTCATGTAGAGCGGGTTCGATTCCCGCCGGCCCGAAAACTTGGTATACTGTTTTCTCATGGAATACAAGATTTTCAGTTTGGGCGCGAATGATGGTCTTGCAAAGAAAATCGCTGACAAACTCAAACTCCCCTTGGGCCAGATCAAATGCCGATCATTCAGCGACGGCGAGCAGCAAATACAATTTCTCGAAAACCTACGGGGAAAAAATGTCTTCCTCGTACAACCCACGAATCCTCCCGCCGAGAATTGGGTTCGCCTCATGCTCGCCATCGACGCAGCTCATAAAGCATCGGCTCATGAGATCACGGCGGTGATCCCATACTTCGGTTATTCGCGTCAGGACCGCAAATCAAAACCGCGCGAACCGATATCGGCGAGCGTCTTCGCGCGCATGCTCGAAAGTGTGGGAACAACGCGTCTTCTCACCATGGATCTCCACAATGACGCGATAGGCGGGTTCTTTCGCCACACGATAGTGGATAATCTCTACGCACGACAGGTCCTCATTTCGCGTTTCCGCGAATTTTTCAAAGACGCGCTTGCCACGGACGATCTTATCGTCGTATCACCCGATGCGGGCGGCGTGGTGCGTGCCCAATCCTACGCCAAGCGCCTTATGAAATCCGCCGACTTGGCCATCATCCACAAAGAGAGGGAAATACCCAACCAGATAGCGCGTATGAAGCTCGTCGGGGACGTAAAGGGTAAAATCGCGCTCATCACGGATGACATGGCCGATACGTGCGGCACTCTGGCACGCGCCGCGGATCTACTTACGGAAAACGGTGCCAGAGAAGTCTATGCCACAGCAACGCACGGCATTCTTTCGGGCGACGCGCTCAAGACCATCGAGGCGTCTCCCATCAAAAAACTTTTCATCACCGACACCATCTCAGCTGACCGACCCCTGAACGAAAAGATCGAGGTCGTATCGGTGGGAGAAATATTTGGCGACGCCATACAACGTATCGAAACAGGGGAATCTTTGAGCGCTTTGTTTGAGACGGAATAGGGAAGGTGATACGCTAACCACTCACGCTCTCGTCGTTCAATGGATAGGATGGCTCCCTCCGAAGGAGCCGATGCAGGTTCGATTCCTGCCGAGGGCATAGGTTGGTGCTAATTCAAGAGACCGAGCGGCCTTGTTCTAAAATGCCGTTATGATCAGAATCTGATTTTTGCCGCTTTCCATCGCGCCTCTGGTGATTTGTACAGCTTCGAACGATTAAGATGCCTGTCTTCCTCGAGAGTAATTACAGCGACCTTCCATCTCCTATCACAATGTTTATCCATCCAAGGCTTGGTTAGTTTATGGTGTTGAAACGCCTCAAGAACAAGACGAGCAAATCCGCGCCTCGGTGTGCCATGTTCGACACGCAAATAGCGTCCATATTTCCATTTGGGATGTAACTTTTTTGCTTTGCGAGCGTTTTTTGACCACAATTTAAATTGGTCTGCATTGTCGGGATTAGTTGTGCCCACATTTCGATCTTTAGCATAAATATTGGCGCAAAGCTCTAGGGGACGAATGGCAATATTTTCTGTAAAACCCGCATTGCGAAGTTCTTTCACGTGACGGCACAGAATCCGTAACTGCTTTATTGTAATTGTGTTCTTGCTCATATATGAAATCTCATTCGTTCAGCTTACCACCGTTGGTCCGCGAGTGAGACAATCAGATGCATCCGCGACCGAGCGGCCTAGACCTGTTTTATTTGAAGATATCTCAGAAACCCTTACAGGGTCTCGCCTCACAAAGGTCGAGACCGAACAGGGGCACCACCATGTACTCGCGTTGGCGAGTCTGTTTTGTTAGTATTGTTCCGCTAGGGCCTATAGTTCAGCGGTAGAACGCGTCCATGGCATGGACGAGGTCGGGGTCCGACTCCCCGTAGGTCCACAGCAACGACGAGCCCGCCTTGTGCGGGCTTTGTCGTGGCTGTTTGGTATCTGGGAGTCGGACCGCGGGCCGCAGGCGTCGAAGAGACGCCGTAGGTTTCGAGCACAGCAGTGCGAGGGGCGACTCCCCGTGGGTCCACAAAAACAACGAGCGAAGCGATTATGTTTTCCAGGATCCCGCACTTTTAGTGCGGTGCCACGAAAATGATATAATCGCGGAGTGTATAGTTTTCTCGCCACATCAGGAAGAATGAGTGCGGCGGCATGTCGCTGGTGTGTAAATTGGTGGAAAACGACTTTGTTGGGAACTCTGACAACAAGCTTCCTTCTTTACGGGTACCTCCATACATTTTTAGGAGTTCCTCTACCGAGAGAAATGTGGAACGGCGGGATGAATGCAGCTGTCGGGCCACTCTCTGTACAGCAGGTTAAATGCAAGGCATTCAATGTAGAGGAGTGGGAGAAAGGGCAGGGCATCTTGTTGCGCGACGGAAATTTGTGGAGTGTTGCGACGTCTGCGCCCAATGGTTTACTCCGGTATAAAAAACACGTTTCTCTTGATCAGGATGTAAAGATTACATTTGTGCCTCACTCGGAGACGCAGGTGAATTTCGTTGCCACGATGCACGATTTGTACGAGGTCGATGTCGGCGACGGTAATTTTAAACGCATCACATTGAAGGTAACCCAAGGGGCTGATCGTCCCATGAAGCTCATGGCGGATACAAACGGGAGATTCAGCAATTCATTTGATGGCATCGGAATGGAGCCCGGTTCGGACGTGACACTGGTCCTCAGTCAGGGGGTGTCTCGTTTGGGGGATGGCTCTTACTTGCTAAATTTGCAATTGGCTCGCAATTCGTACGAAACAAAAACTCCATCTGATGTTCTTGCCACTTACAGTTTTGCTCTACCGCCAAACTTCAGTTACATCGGTGACGACGCGAGATTTAGTATAGGATTAAAGGCAGCGTCGGATCATTCTAAAGTTGCCGCAGAGTTTCTTTGTGTTGAGCTTTTCTAATCATCCCCACTCAATGGTCGCGGGGGGTTTGTCGGAAATGCGGTAGACGACCGCGCCCACTTCGCGCACTTCATTGGTGATGCGGCGCGAGACTTTTTCCAAAAATTCGTAGGGGAGCTGTGCGAAGCGCGCGGTGAAGCCGTTGACGCTCCAGACTGCCCACAGCGCCACCACACGCCCAAGGCCGGCGCTATCGCCCTTGCTCTCGGTGTGTTCCGAACGTGTGAGCGTTGCCCCCGCCTGCCATACCGTTTGGTACAAATTTGCTGCGCGCAGCTCCTCGATGTAGATGCCGTCGATGGCGCGGGCGACCTTCAGGCTTTCAGTCGTGACCTCGCCCTCAATGCGGACGACGAGGCCGGGGCCGGGGAAGGGGTGGCGGACGAGGAGATCTTCGGGCACCCCAATGTCCCGCCCTATGCCGCGCGCGGAATCCTTCACCTGATCTTCAAGGGGGGAGAGTTCGGGGATGGAGAAGCCGAGCTTCACATTGTGGTGTACTTTAATTTCCGCGACACGCGCACCGGTCTCATGCCCGTGGCCGCTCTCGCGCACGTCGGTGTAGAGCGTACCCTGCGCGATGAAATCCGCGCCGAACTCTTTCATCTTTTCCTCCAGCACATCCTTGTACATGTCACGCACTGCGAGCCGCTTTTCTTTCATGGCCGTTTTACCCTTGAGGGCTTTCAGGAACTTCTCTGTTGCGTCGGCAATTTCCAGCTCGATCCAGTTCTCGTTCCCGAAATATTTTTTTACGTACGCCTCGTCATCGGGTCTGTCGATACCGCGGATATAGACGCCCTTGAGTGTAGCTCCCGAGTTTTTAAGCAGGTATGCGACAACAGAAGAATCGGAGCCGCCGGAGAGCGCGATGAGCACCCTTTTGCCATTGGCAAGATTTTTGACTTCTGCGACCTTTGCTTCTGCCACATTGTGTGCGGGGAATCGGTCGGTGATGCCGCAAATTTTTGAAACAAAATTCTCGTACATTTTGGCGCCCTCCGCAGTGTCCGTCACTTCGGGATGGAATTGCACACCCCAGAGATGATCGGCGTGTCCGGCCGCGACTTCCGTGTTGTCGGTCGTTCCGAGCACCTCGAATGGCGCTGCGCTGATGGCATCGCCGTGGCTTTCGAGCACCTGCGTTTCCTTTGCAACGTCCTCGAAGAGTACCGAGTCTGCCGTGATGCGGAATGTGTGCACGCCGAACTCGCGCTTTGCCTGCGGCGTCACCGTGGCGCCCGCGTGCTTGGCCCACATTTGGAATCCGAGGCACACGCCAAGGGTCGGGATATCGAGGTCGAAGATCGCGTTGTCAAACGGTGGCGGCTCGTCGTGGACGGAGGCGGGGCCGCCGGAGAGGATGATGCCTGCGGGCGCAGCTTTCTTCACATCTGCAGCCATCACCGTGGCGGGGTCTGCGACGACGCAATACACGCCGAGTTTTGCCAACTGCTGGACGATGAGGTGGTCGAATTGAGAACCCATCGAAAAGAGGAGAATGAAGTGCTTGGTCTGCCGCACCCGCATTTCCTCCGCGATGTCGGATAAGGCCTCGTCGGATGCGGTTTTGAATACCGTCATGCCGACATGGTACCATATTCGTTATGAGAGAATCTCCGCGCCAGCCGAGCAATCTTGAGCCTGAGGACGAGAGCCAACTTGCCTGGTATGGCCATCGAATGGAGCAGTGGGAGGCCATGAAAAACAAGATCGTACCGCTCGAGGAGCGGAGACAAAAAATGATCGCCGACACGGAAAGGGAGCTTCAAGCGCTCACTGAAAAAGATGAGGATGGTATTAACCCCGAGCAGGACATGCTCATCATGGATCTGGACCACCTTGATGCGCTTGAGGGGGATGAGGAAACCATCACTGATATTTGTGACGACAAGATCGCGTATTATAAGAAAGCGCGACATATCACCCTTGAGGACATCTCTAAAAAGCACCGCTGAATAGAGAACTGCAAAGGGCCCCCTCAACGGAGGCCTTTTCATATGTTGCCAGTGTGGATAAGTGCCTTGCGATAGGCTATAGTGGTATATACTCTATCGTAGTGGGATAGAGTGGGAAATATGGCAAACCTCTTGATCGGCGAATACGAGCACACGCTTGACGAAAAAAAGCGCGTTTCTCTTCCAAAAGTGTTCCGTGCCGCGATGGGAAAGAAGATCGTCGTGACGCGTGGGCTCGACCATTGTTTATACGCGTACTCACGTGCTGCATGGGATGTCGTTGCGAAGAAGCTGCAATCGCTTTCGATCGTGAACCAAGACACGCGCGGATTCAACAGGTTCATGCTCTCGGGTGCTGCGGAAGTCGGTGTAGACGGAGCGGGGAGGATCCTCATTCCCGATCATCAAAAAGTTTTCGCAGGGCTCAGGAAACGGATCGTTTTTGCAGGTATTTCGGATCATGTCGAGATCTGGGATGCGGGGGCGTGGCACACCTACAAAACACAGATCGAGAAAAATGCGGACAAGATGGCAGCGAAGCTCGATTCCGTAGGCGCTCTCTAATTCTTTGTATCTGGCTACACCGAATTGCTGGAGAATTTCAATAACGTCATGCGCACGCGACGCTCACAATTCTCCAGCGATTTGGTGTCATCAGCTTCCGCTCAGGATCGGGAGAAGAGTGGACACAAGTCAGTTCTTTTACATGAGGCCATTGTCGGCCTGGCGATACGCGCCGACGATACGGTCGTCGACGCAACACTCGGCGGCGCAGGACACGCGCGCGCGATAGCGGTGCTCCTCGGCGCGGAAGGAATGCTCATCGGCATAGATGCGGACCATGACGCGGTCGAGCGCGCGCGAACAGCACTCGCGGGTGTCGCGCCAAAGACACTCTGTATCGAGGGAAATTTCCGCGATCTCGCCGTCGAATTGCAAAGCCACGATGTGAAGCAGATAGACAAGGCGCTATTCGATCTCGGGTGGAGCAGCTATCAGCTCGATGGGGGACGGGGATTCTCGCTCAAAAGCGACGAGCCGCTCCTCATGACCTACGCGAAGGAGCCGAAGTCGGGAGCGCTTACTGCCGCGACCATCGTAAACACGTGGGCGGAAAGCTCTATCGCCGATGTCATTTACGGCTGGGGCGAGGAGCGTTACTCGCGACGTATCGCGAAAGCGATCGTGGAGCGGAGGGAAAAGAAACCCTTCGCGACCGCGAATGAGCTTGTCGAGACGATCAGCAGCGCTGTCCCTCCGCGGTATCGATTCGGACGGATACATCCGGCCACGCGCACCTTTCAGGCGCTTCGTATCGCCGTCAATGACGAGCTCGGCGCGTTCGAGCAAGGTCTCAAAGCCGCATGGGAAGCACTTGCTCCTCGGGGACGCATCGCGGTCATTTCGTTCCACTCGATCGAGGACAGGATCGTGAAGCAGATGTTCAAACAATGGGAGGAGACCGGCGAGGGCACGCGTGTCACACGCAAGCCGCTCGTTGCAAGTGCCGGAGAGATCAGAGAAAACCCCCGATCCCGCAGCGCCAAACTCCGCATCATTCAAAAAATTTCAGAATAAAATATGAGAGCTCGTATACATAGAATAAGCAAACATGTCCCCTCGATATTTCAGGGGAAGTTGGATTTTTCCGCCGGAGAACACCGCATTTCTCTGTCTGTGCAGCATCCCTTCGAGAACACCATCATACGCGTGCTTTCTATAGCGCTTATCGTGCTCGTCTTTGGATACCTGTACTTCGTCTCCGCGTCGGTCTTGAACGTCATGGCACGCAAGGAAGCGCTCGCGGAGGTCACCAAAATACAGGGTTTTATCGGCGGATTGGAGCAGCAGTATTTCGCTCTCTCGGAGGGGGTGACGCTGCAGGCCGGCGCAACGCTGGGCCTCTCTCCCATTACGGACACGCAATATGTATACCGCCCCGGCAATGTCGGAGCTGTTACAATTGGCCGTAATGCGATCTAGATTCATTCTCCGTACGCGAATCCTCGGCGGGATCTTCGTACTTGCAGCGCTTCTCATTGTAGCGCGGCTCTATTTCGTCCAGATCGTGCGTGGAGCGGCATACCAACGTGACGCCACGGCTCAATACGTGCAGGCGAGCTCTGATACGGAAAGCCGGAGCAGTATCTTTTTCAGCACCAAAGACGGGGAGCCCATTTCTGCGGCAGTGATGCAGACGGGTTGGCGTATCGCGATCAAACCAAAAGATATTTTGGAGCCCGACCTGGTATACGAGCGATTAAACGCCGAAACCCCGATAGATCGTGATCGATTTTTTACGAGTGTGGCAAAAAAGGGCGACCCGTACGAGGAAATCGCATTTCGGGTGCCCGACGATGCCGCCGCCAAGATCCGCGCGCGCGCCATTCCCGGAGTACTCCTCGTATCGGATCAATGGCGTTTTTATCCGGCGCATGAGCTCGCGGCGCATGTCTTGGGATTTATCGGGTTTAAGGGCAATACAAGGACGGGCGTCTACGGACTCGAAAAGAGTTGGCAGGACGTATTGCTGACCACGAGCAGCGGCTTGTATATGAATCCGTTCGCGGAGATCTTTATGAACATCGAAGCGGCGGTAACGACCGACCCGTCCGCGCGCAAGGGATCTATCATTACATCGATAGAACCGCGCATTCAGGCAAAATTAGAAAAGACACTTGATGGAGTAATGGAGACGTACACGCCGAATATCGCGGGTGGCATCATCATGGATCCGCACACGGGCGAGATCGTGGCGATGGCGGTGCGCCCCACCTTTGATCCGAACACCTACAACACCGAATCAAATGTCGCGGTATTTTCGAATCCTCTTGTCGAGAACATCTATGAGATGGGCTCCATCATGAAACCGCTCACAATGGCTGCGGGAATTGATATGGGTGTCGTTACTCCCAAAACCACATATAAAGATAGGGGTTGCATAGAAAAAAGCGGGAAGAAGATCTGTAATTACGATGGCAGGGCGCGTGGCGTCGTCTCCATGCAGGAGGTGCTCAATCAATCGCTCAATACGGGAGTCTCATTTGTCGTCGACAAAATGGGGCACGAAGTTTTTGGCCGCTACGTGGAAGGTTTTCAGCTCGGCGCTCGAACGGAGATCGATCTCCCGAATGAAGCGAAGGGGCGCATTCAGGCGATACAAGACGGATACGATGTGGATTATGCCAGCGCCTCGTTCGGGCAGGGCATCGCCGTCTCTGCGATAGGTATGATACGCGCGCTCGCGGCGCTCGCGAACGGCGGCGTGATGCCTGATCCGCACATCGTGAAGGCTATGAAATACGGAACCGGCATAACGCGTGATATTGAGCTCAAAGAGGGGCTGCGCGTGTTCAGTGCGACGACCACGGAGACGGTGACGCGCATGCTTGCCACGGTCTATGACGATGCGCTGTTGAAGGGTGTCTTGAAAGAAGAGCACTATTCCATCGCGGCAAAGACGGGCACCGCGCAAATAGCGGTGCCGGGCGGCAGCGGGTACTACGCAGACCGCTTCCTCCACTCGTTCTTCGGATATTTCCCCGCGTACGACCCCAAGTTCATCATATTCTTGTTTGCCGTCGAACCGCATGGCGCCGAATTCGCTTCCGCCACCCTCGCGCACCCGTTCTCGGACATCACAAAGTACATGATCAACTACTACGACATCCCACCAGACAGATAACGAGATTCGACGCTGGCCGAATCTCGTTATCTTTTGAGAATCCTCGGTTCTCAACGTTCGCTTTGCGAACTGCTCTCCGACACGGGAAAACTACAGTTTTCCCGACCCCTTTCGAACACACCTCAAATCAATTGGATTGATTTGAGGTGTGATGATAACGAGGAACGCTTCCGTTTTCGGCCATTTTGCACTACAATCCGCGAATACGGCCCTATCGTCTAACGGTTAGGACGGAGGCTTCTCAAGCCTTAAATCGGGGTTCGATTCCCCGTAGGGTCACAAATTTTTAGCGAAGCAGTAAATTTGTGATTTTTCACAGTGTGGGGCACTGTGAAAAAGAATCGAAGAGGTTGCCAGCTAGTTTGCGTAGCAAAATAGTGACAACCTGTACTGATCGTGTAACGATCGAGTCCCGTAGGGTCATGATTTTTTTGAGCCTATTTCTCAACGCCGTTTGTAGTACCCAAAACGGGACGGTGGAAACACCCTCCTAAACTCCCGTAATTTCACTCAGGACTTTGTCAGCGTCCTTGCGGTTTTTAACTATAAAAATCTTCTTTTTATCTGATCAAAGTTAACTAACTTTTGATCTTTTATAATA
>CAYIDD010000016.1:0-5508 GCA_964362175.1 uncultured Candidatus Saccharibacteria bacterium
CCTGTATTTGAGATTGAGAAGAGTGTGGTGGTCGCGGCAGCGGTTGAGGATCCGATGGCAAAAAGTATGGTGTTGGTGGTGCCATTCATCGCATGGATAGAAGAAAGCGCCCATGGTGAAGAAGAACCGACACCAAGATTGTTTTGAAAGTACACATTGCCGCCTCGTACTTCAAGTTTCGCTGAAGAAGATGTTGCGTTCGAACCGATGAGAACCTGATTGGTCGATGTGGAAACACGGATCGCGGAACCGTTGAAATACGTCCAGTTGATCTCACCGCCACCTCCTCCGGCACCCGAATCCGTACCGCACGAAAAGACACCTCCCGACCAAAGCAATTTATCCGCACTTCCGTTACAGGTACTGAGTCCCGCGCCATTCAGTGAATTAGAGACGATAAAATTTGATGTGGAGGCCATACCACCCGAATCGACATAAAAAAGATTCGCGCCTGTAGAATTCTGGATCTGAAAAATATTTGCAAGCTGACCGGAAACCGAGCGCAAAGAAAGAGCGGTTGCCGATGTCGACGTCGACTCGATCGAGACGACCGAGGTGCCGAACGGCGTTGTGGTCCCGAATGAGGATGGTGTTGTCGAACCGCTCACCGCCCCCGCTAATTGCGCAAATGCACTTGACGCAATTCTCTGCCGGGGAGACAACGTTTGACTTGTGTTGTTATCCGAGGAAACCTCTACCTGCAGATACAGCGTATTCGATGTACTGAAATTTAGATCAAGAACGTCGGGATATCCGGCGGCAGTATCGCCGATGTTCACGTTGAAAACTCCCTGCCGGATTGTTGCGGTCGTGGTACCTGGTGTGCCGAGCGGCCACAGCTTTGTGCCGGCGCCTACGGTAGAGCTATCCCAAATCGAGAATTTGAAGTAGTAGGTCGTACCGGACCCGCCCAACAAATCGCCATTGGAATCTGCGAGCCTGCCTTGGTAGCTGATGATGGTGGGAACACCTGCGGCATGCACGAAAGAAAGTGTCAGCGAAAAAACAACACCACAACTGACCAAGAAGGCCAGAAAAATAAAAATCACTATGTGAGGTTTTGTGTTCAGAAATATAAGCATCCGCCCCAAACGTCCGCATCAATCAAACTGTGTGCCGCACATGGACCCCTTATCCGATACGCAACATCGTAATTATACGGCTCAAAAACTGTGTGATTCGGAAATTACTGTTGAAAACTCTATGCGGTTTTCGACACCGGGAACCGGATTCTTTGGATCAGTCTCGGGATTGCTCTTAGCCCCCTAAGACATGTCTCCGAATCCTCCGCGGCAAACGGCTACTACGCTCAGGTCTTTTCCGCACTCGAGGGCGAGTAATTTGTGCTATGTCTTTAAGAGATCTGAAATTACCACTGACTATTTTATGTATATCGCTATGCCGATTTATGGCTTATATACGACCTTTCTCGTCTCGGAGCGATGCGATTACGGGGAGGAGGACGCTAAGCTACGGATAGAGTTTGCGGTGGCTCCAAAGTGATATATCCGGACAATTATCTGAGATGGTATCGAAACTTTTTGGGTGGCAATCAGAGCGACTTGTCAGCGGCAAGGTGATCGAAATTGATTATTTGCTATAAAGAGATATGTGTTGCGTAATGCCTTTTTGCTAAACATTTTCTCAACTCCGTGTACATTTGAACAAATACAGAAACTCGCATGTTTTCTTTTCAGATATTACAACGTTCGAAAAAATCGCAGGCACGACTGGGTGTCATTTCGACACCTCATGGTGATATCGAAACTCCATCTTTTGTACCGGTCGCCACACGTGCAACAGTACGAACACTTGAAAGCGATGAGGTGCTTTCCGCCGGCTCCCAAATACTTATTTGCAATACGTATCACCTACACGTTGCACCCGGCGAAACTGTCGTAAAGAAAATGGGCGGTCTTCACAAATTTATGAAATGGGATTCTCCGCTCATGACCGATTCTGGCGGATTTCAGGTATTCAGTCTTGGGTTCGGTACCGATCACGGCGTCGGAAAAATACTGAGAGAGCGGTCAGAAAAAATAATTCCGGACGGTATGCAGCCTCGCTCCGTCAAAATTACCGGATCAGGTGTTCATTTCCGCTCCCCTGTCGACGGCACGCCGCTATTCCTTGGCCCAAAAGAATCTGTACGGATCCAGGAGATGCTCGGCGCTGATATTATTTTTGCGTTCGATGAATGTCCGTCCCCGCTGGCCAACGAAAAATACATGCGTGCCTCGCTTGAGAGAACACATCGCTGGGCACAAATGTGTCTCGATGTGCGGACCAGCAAGAAACAAGCAATGTATGGAATCGTCCAGGGAGGTCGTTTTCCGGAAATGCGTCTGGAAAGTGCGAAGATAATCGGAGCGCTTCCCTTTGAGGGCTTCGGGATCGGAGGGGAATTCGGCTATGACAAACGCTCGCTCAAGAGAATGCTCTCAGAAGTCAACGCCATACTTCCTCCAGAAAAGCCTCGTCACGTGCTGGGCGTGGGTCATCCGGAAGACTTTCCCTACCTTGCGAGCGCCGGAGCCGATACATTTGATTGTATCGCCCCCACTCATTACGCGCGGAGAGCGATTATCTTTACTTCAAAAGGCCGCCTTAATATCCGCAGTCGCGCATTCTTAAACGACAAGAAGCCTCTTGATCAAAATTGTAAATGCGATATCTGCAAAACCTATACGCGCTCGTACATTTGTCACCTGATGCGCATGCGCGAGATCACCGGTATGAAGCTCGCTTCGTACCACAATCTGCACTTCTTTAATGTGCGGGCGAGAGAACTCCGTCGCCGTATCAAGAACGGAGATTTGTAGGCACCATCACAGCACGGTTATCCCCTCTATTACAACGGGTGCCTTGGGTGCATCTCTGCCATCAACAGCAACACCCTCGATCGCCTGCACAACATCCATGCCGGCTGTCACGCGGCCAAACACCGTGTGTTTTGCATCGAGAAAATCATTGTCTTTGACGTTGATGAAAAACTGACTACCATTCGTATTGGGGCCGGCATTTGCCATCGAGATAGTCCCGACATCATTTCGATTATCGGCATGGATCTCATCGGCAAACGTGAAGCCGGGCCCGCCTGTGCCCCAACGCGCCATCTGACTATCATCTTTCGTAAGCGGGTCCCCGCCTTGGATCATAAAATCTTTTATGACGCGGTGGAACTTGGTGCCATCGTAAAGTCCCGATTTTGCGAGCTTTGCAAAGTTTGCCACCGTATTGGGCGCGTCCGCCGAAAGAAGTTCGACCGTTATGTCTCCTTTGTTCGTGTGAAATATTGCGTTCATAGAAATGAGAGTTTGTCCCGTTGATAGCGGCATTTGATGCATACACGCCCGCCCCCGGCTATCGCCGCTTCAGCATGCGGGTGGCGAGCATCGCACGCTTCGCCGCAAGACGCTTTTTGGTCTTTCGGGAACGTGACTTCTTCGGTTTGATATCCTGACTCGCTCTTTTTGCCATGCGCGCGATTATATCCTATTTCACACAGAGAGTACAGTTCAGCGTGGGATGTGTGCTCACAAAACCTTTTTGATTTGTGCGAAATGAAAATGTCACTAGAATGCGGCTATGTATCGATGGCTGCGAAAATGGACCCCATACATATTACTGGCGGCTGTCGCCATCCTCATGTTGAATATCATCGCGACGGTTGTCGTTGAGGCACCCAAGGTATCGAATGTGGCATCATCGGCAATCCCTGATGTACCCGGTCGGATATCCACCCCCGCCCAACCAGCGCTTTTGGAGTATATCGAGGTCGTAGACAGCTGCGGTCCCAACCACGAAACCGCGTGCGTCGTCGGGCGCACCGGACCCGGAGAGAGTTATCCGAGCGTAGAGCGCTTGCGCACGGGTATGGTTCTCCGGACTTCCGGCACGATTGAAAGCGGCGGACGGACTTGGTACAAGATCATATTCGATGAGTGGTTGCGCTATCCGGATCGTATCGGTAAAGATCTGTATGTCGCTGCCGACTATGTGACTCCGATCCTCGACCAGGGACCCCAGGACCTTGGGGGACATGCGGGTGCCACCACATCAAAAAGAATTCTTATCGACCGCAGCGAGCAAATTCTCTATGCGTATGCCGGAGATACGCTTTTCGTACAACTGCGCATTTCGACGGGGCTCGAATTCACGCCCACCCCGCGCGGCACCTTTACCGTGTACAAGAAAACACCCACCCGCTACATGCAGGGTCCCCTGCAAGGCATCAGCGACCAATACTACGACTTGCCGGGCGTACCGTGGAATCTCTACTTCACCGAGCAGGGTGCCGTCATCCACGGGGCATACTGGCACGATGAGTTCGGAAAGCAGTGGTCACATGGGTGCGTCAATCTCCCGCCCGAGGAAGCGAAGAAGCTCTACCGATGGGCCGACCTCGGCACCCCCGTCATCGTGCGGGATTAGTGCACGCATCTATCTCTTTCTTTTTGCGTGAAGCACACCCGTCAGAACACCCAACAAAGAGGTGGTGACGTTGAATAGGGGGATAAAGATGAGGAGGAGGGGCACGATAGCGATAACGCCGAGCCCGAATCTCTCAAGCTCCGCAAAGCGCATGAAGATCAAAAAGGTCGGGATCGAAACAAGTATCCCCACGATGGGGGCCGCGAGCAATGACCAAAAACTTTTTATCCGCTTCCCGACGAAATAAGAAAGAACGAACGATAGTACCGCCGCTCCTAAGAAAATGTAGTTCATGCGTGGATACGTGATTTCTTACGGACTGGGGGACTTGGAATCGAACCAAGATAAACGCCTCCAAAGGGCGCTGTCCTACCGTTAGACGATCCCCCACTACCTCACTACCTGCTCCCCAAAGATAGCAGGAGCGAGGGCTCAATACAACGACACCGAAGAGAGTACCTGCGCGAAATCCTTACGTATCTGGTCGTCCTTTGCGTTGTAGGTCGCGGAAAAGACTACGATATTTCCTTTGTGAGCGAGGGCATAGCTCTCGCCTCGATAGAGTCCGTCCCAGCGATAATACAGCGCGCGGCTCCCTGCGACCTGTACTTCAGCCAACCTTCCATCGATCGAAAGTTTGAAGTTCGAAGCATTTGTATCGCGTATCCAATTTTCGATCGGCAATTGATCCAGATCATTCTGGTATATATCGACCGATAGTGCGGGAGGACCTTCTCCTCCCTCGGGTATGTTCGCAAGCCACGCTTTATCAACAAGCACTATTGCGTGGTGCCAGCGCTCGCCATTTCCCAACTCCCGCTCTTGGAGCGCATACGTATCGGGGTACGTAAACGTGATACCGTACTGTTCGCTCGAATACGACAAAACGGCGGGAGCGACAAGCCCCCACGGATATTTCGAATACGCATAAAAAAGGGCCGCGAGAACGGCGAGCATCGCGATGGGCGCCAAGACCTTGTTGTTCATCATATGCATCTATATCTTACAAACTTTCAACATCAAGAAAAGGGGGAATTCTTTACGCGCGCGATCTTCGGCTTCCGCGCGCGGCCC
>CAYIDD010000016.1:5608-7966 GCA_964362175.1 uncultured Candidatus Saccharibacteria bacterium
CGGGCAGCGGCATATGCGAAGCGGGTGCCGTAACATAGGTGATGTCTGCGGGACCGAGTTTTTTTGCGATCTCTATCAGCTCCGGTGCGATGTCTGCTCCCGTGACACGCGCGCCGGCCTCCGCGAGCGCGCGCGAGAAGAATCCCTGCCCGCACCCAACGTCGAGTACATGCTTGCCCTTGATGTCGCCGATAACGCGAAGGATATTCGGCTTGAGTACCTTCTCGTGGTAGGTGTCTTCGGATTTCGTCACGTGTTCGTGATACCAATTCGCAACGTGCCCCCACGAAGTCTCCTGCCTCACGGGTTTTTTGGCAACTGCGGGTGGGCGGACACCGTGCGATCTGCGGGATTTTATTTCTTTGCGGCGCATATATCGATTACGGCAAGCTCGAGGGGCAAATACGGCACTGCGGCATAGGCCATGTGGGAGTGCGCTTCGAGGAGGGCCTTGAGCGTATCCGAATTCACGCCAGCTTCCTTGGAAAGCTCTTGTGCGAGTACCAGGTCCGCCTCCGTGAGTTCGCGAGAAAAAGATCTCGCGAGGTCCGGCGCGTAACGAAGGAGCAGCACGACGCGCATGCGATGGATGAGGAGTCGTATCAGTACGCGCGCATCCATATTCTCTTCGGTGGTCGTCGCAACGACCGAAAGAGCGCCCGACGCGTCCTGCTTTGCAATTGCGCTCAGCAACTGACGGACGAGCTCGCCGCGCGGAGCGCCGGAGACGGTCTCAACTTCCGCGACATCGATCTTTTTATCCGACGTCACCGCGAGCACTTTCTGCAAAATGGAGAGCGCGTCGCGGAACGAACCCTCGGCAAGAAGCGCTACGAGTTCGGCAGCCGAGCGTTCGAGCATATACCCTTCCTTTTTCGCGATGTCAGCAACGGTGTCCGCGAGCATCGTCCGTGTCGGTTGCTTGAAGGTGTACATCTCGCAGCGCGACTGGATGGTTTCCGGCACCCTGTCGCGATCAGTCGTCGCAAGGACGAATATGCAGTGGGCGGGCGGTTCTTCAAGTGTTTTCAGAAAAGCGTTCCACGCTTCCTTTGTGAGCATGTGCGCCTCGTCGATTATGTAAAACTTGTATGGCGACTCAAATGGCATCGCATACACGCCTTCGCGCAAAAGCCGGATGTCATCGATACCGCGATTCGACGCGGCGTCTATTTCGTAGAGGTCTTTGTCGGATACGCCGAGTTCGTGCGCAAGGATGCGGGCAACGCTCGTCTTTCCCGTCCCCCGCCCGCCCGAAAAGAGATACGCGTGCGCGGGCTTTTTGTTTTTCACCTCCTTCTCAAGAACATCGACAACGTGCCCCTGCCCCCGCACCTCGTCAAATGTCGCGGGTCGGTAGGCGCGGTAGAGCGTTGCGGAGCGAGCCTCTTTCTTCATGCGGGCAGTATAGCATCGGTCAAAATTGCCTGCGCGCTTGTGACATCTTCCGTTTCCATAAGCCGAATGCGTAATTCTTTCGCCCCATTCCATCCGGAAACATAGGCTTTGAAATGTTTCTTCATAGTCGCGTAGTTGGTCGTGCCCGTCAGGAGCTCATCGAACAGGGTTAGATGCTCCGACAACGCATGCAGACGCTCTTGTGGTGTCGGCACATGCTTTCTTTCCGCGAACAGCCACGGATTGCCGTAGATGGCGCGGCCGAACATGACGCCATCACATTTCGTCTCCGCGACTTTCGCGCGCGCGTCGTCCAGATCTTTCACGTCACCATTTCCCAATATGAGGGTCTTCAGACCCGCTGCATCGCGGAGAGCGACCGCGCGCGCGATCCTTTCCCACCGCGCCGGCACATCCGACATCTCTTTGCGCGTACGCGCGTGGATGATGATGGCCGCGGGCTCCTCTGCAAGTAATTCCGGTAGCCACGAATTCAGTTCGTCGGTGTTGTATCCAATGCGGGTCTTAACGGAAACAGGGAGCCCGCTTTTCTTTGCGGCGCGGATGAGTCCCCGTGCGCGCGGCGGGTTTTTGATCAGAGCCGCGCCGCATCCGCTTTTTTCGACCGCCTTATCAGGACACCCCATATTGATATCGAAGCCGTCGAAACCGAGTTCGGCGACAAGATGTGCCGCTTTTTCCATGTGTTCCGGGGACGAGGTAAAAAGTTGCGCCACGATGGGGCGCTCTCCTTCACCGAATACCAGTTTTTTACGAAGCGCTCTTTGTCCGGCCTCCGGAGCAAGTACAAGCCCATCGGCGGAGGTAAATTCGGTGAACATCACATCCGGCTTACCGTAGCGAGCGATAAGGCGCCGGAACGCCGCGTCGGTAACATCCTCCATCGGTGCCAGCGCAAAAATGGGCTTGGGAAGAGCCGCCCAGAAATTCAACATTTGT
>CAYIDD010000017.1:0-1491 GCA_964362175.1 uncultured Candidatus Saccharibacteria bacterium
CGCTCCAGCCAAATGACGTGCGGCAACTCCTCATCGACGGCCTGCTCGTCGTGACATACCTTGCGCTCGCATTTTCGATCGGAAGACCAACACACTTTGCCATCGCGGCACTCGCTCTTTTCATCGCTGCGCCCGTAAAATACATCCTCATGCGCGGTCGTACTCCACATGAGGCACTCGTGGAACGCAAGATATTTCTTGATTCTCTAGGTACGCTCTCGTGCGCGGTACTCGTAGGTGGCACTCTCGCAGGGTATGCACTCGAAGCTGCGTGGCTGTTCGCAATGGGTTTCACTCTCGCCAATGTCTATCTTTTGTTCATTCGCCCGATGTACCGGATGTAACTTTCCTTTGTTTCTCTTCGAGTGCGGTTAACATCCCTTCAGCCTGCGTCATAAATATCGGATTACCGCCGAGTTCATCGTGTCCGCCGCGGATTGAGAGAAAGCCGTCAATGACGCCGCGTTTTGAAATGTCTGGTTCAGATTGATTGCGGCTCTCAGAGATTGTATGCGCCATCTGTACCGTATCGAACACAGGATCATCAACACCACTCATGACGATTATTCCGATACCTTTGTCGTGTAATTCGCGCAGGAGGTCGTGAATTTGCATTTTTGCCATCGCAAGACCTTCTTGCATGCTCGCGACAGGGTGCTCTTTCAAATAATCCCCAAGTTCAGCCCCAGCCGCTTCCGCGGCATGTGATTCTTCAGGTCCGAGAGCTATTTCCGGATATTCAATCGCAGTTCGTCCTTCGGCTTCTGCCGCTCGTTTCACTTCTTCCGATACGGGCAATGCTGAAAGTGTCTCCAAACGACCCTGCATTTCAACTTTTGGGATAATCTATCCACTGAGCGGTTGCCACCTGATGTCCTTTATACGCTGGGCGGCGAACCCTTTCAGGAGTCGCCAAGCATTGTCGTCACCAATGAGGCCAGCTGGCGCGAAAAGCACCAGGTTTCGAAACTTGTCCGGCCGCAGTGTCGCCGCGATGACCGCATTGAGGCACCCTTCAGAGTGAGCGATAACATCCACCTTTTCTATCTTTTTCTGATCGAGTACATCCAGAAAATTGAACGCTTTTGTCAGCTCCGCAGCCGAATACTGGTCGAGCAATTTCTCGTCAAAACTGCTATCGCGACGGTTCCTCGCGTGGTTGAGGGAGATAACGCGACGGCCCTTCGAGGCCAGTGTCTCGATTGCCGGTTTATATACGTTTATTGAACAGGCCCAGGCGGGGGCGAGTAGCACTGGAACGTCAGTTTTTGGATTCTCAGGGGAGATATCTACTACTTCAGACGTACCACCATACGTTTCGATTTTCTCCATCTTGCCGGGAAACGGCTCTCGTTCTCTCTTCAACTTTTCGGGCATAGCAACAGTATATTGTATTCCGAAGCAATTACGTTAAACGCGTTGCCGACGCATCGACCATATCTGCCAGAGCGCCTCCCACGGCGGGATGGTCTTCATGACGAGCCACGCCAT
>CAYIDD010000017.1:1591-4245 GCA_964362175.1 uncultured Candidatus Saccharibacteria bacterium
TGTATGCCTTCGGCAACGGCGTGTGATTTGCCGCCGTTTTTCTCTAATGCGAGCAAGTGGACTTGCGGAAACTGCGACACGACCTCTTTGGTGTTATCGGCAGATCCGTCATCAACCACGATAATTTCATGCACCAGCGGATGACCGATCACCGTTCGTAATACATGGGCGATACGTGGCCCTTCATTGTATGCCGCAATGATGCACGAAACTTGCCCAGTGCAGTTATTCATGATGGGAAGTTTCGGACATAAGACGTTTGCGCGCGTAACGGCTTCCAATGTAATAAATGGTGGCTACGAGCGCAACCGCAGCGAGCACATACTGCGCGCGCTCAAGGACTAGTACCGCCTCGCCGCCGAGCGTATTGCCGAAAAAATAGCCAAGCAACAATAGCACGCCGTACTGTGCGATGGCGGCAAGCGCTCCCCATCCGAAGAATTTCCCGAGCGGCATTCTGACCATTCCTGCCACCACAATAAAACTTGACGCGATGCCATAGGAGAGTTTCCCTAGAAACATCGTCACGCCCGCGTGACGTTCCCAGAGCGTCCGCACTTCCTCAAGATGGTTCTGTCGCACGCCTATTCTGTGCAGCAGTCGCTGCGCCAGGCTCGTCCGTCCACCGAAGTGGCCCAGGGCGTAATAAAGCGCGTCCATAATCATGTCCCGCACGAAAAAGAATGCGGCGAGCGCATAGATGTTGAAGTAGCCCGTTGCGGCCAAGGCACCTGCGATAAAGGCTATGACGGGGCCTTCGATCACCGAGAGAGGGATCAGGATCCAGTACCTATATTCTATGATGAGGGGAGTTATAGCATCGAGATTCATACGCGTTTAGTATACTGCACAAGACACTATGACCCCGACCAGACCTCTTCCTCTCCATCGCCATCCTTCGCCCCACCGCGAGCTCGTGCGGCGTTACCGGCACTATGCCTCGCAACGGGAATTTCGGATCTCGGCCCTCGTGTCCATCGTCATGTTTTTTGGAAGTGTTGCGGTCTCCTTTTTTGCCATCCAATATGCCACGAATCAGGCGAGCAGTCCGGTCACGGATATTATCCTCTCCAACACTCCCGTCGCAGATGTTGGCGGACTTTTTGTCATCGGTACACTCCTCTTGATCGCCTTCATCACACTCTTGCTCCTCGCACACCCCAAACGCATCCCGTTCGCGCTACACAGCATGACGCTGTTTTTCCTCATCCGGTCTGCATTCATCTCGCTCACGCATATTGGACCGTTTCCCTCGCAGGTTGAGACCACGCTCGACGTCGGCACGCTCATCAGCCGGTTTCTTTTTAGCAGCGATCTCTTCTTTTCCGCGCACACTGGCATACCGTTCCTTCTCGCGCTCATATTTTGGCGCGAGAAAAATATCCGGCATATCTTTCTTGCATGGTCCGTGTTCATGGGAGCCATCGTACTTTTGGGGCATCTACACTACACCATCGATGTAGCTTCGGCATTTTTCATAACCTATACGATCTTCCATATTGCGGAATGGTTGTTCCCGAAAGACCGCGCGCTTTTTCTTACCGACGAGGTGAGTGAAATGAGTAGGGTATAATGAGGCGTGTGGAAGACCAGGAATTGCGTCAAAAGATAGAGGTGCTCGAAAAGAAAATAGATGCTGTATACGAGTCTGCGGAAAAGACACGGAAATATTTCCTCGGTGCCGTCATCGTTTCGGTCGTTGCAATCGTCTTGCCGCTCGTCGGCCTTCTGTTTGCCATCCCCTCATTCCTTTCCACGTACAGTGCGTTGGGCGGGCTGTAAGAGGTGCTTGATATGAGCGTCATAGCTTCCAAATAGGTGTATACTTTTATAAATTAGCCTAACAAATAACTATATATGGACGGGCAAACAGCGGATAAGGTTATCGCGGCTACTCACTGGCCGCGTACGATGGCTGCAACAGCGCTTGGCGTATTGGCGCTCTTTCTCCTCGCGGCGACGATAGGGGAGCTCAAAGGTCTGCGCTTCATCGGAAGCGGGGTCGCGGCCACCAACACCATCAGTGTTTCCGGCGACGGCGAGGTGTTTGCAGTGCCGGACACCGCGACATTTTCGGTGACGATCCAAGAGGAAGCCAAGGATGTTAAGGCGGCACAAGACGTCGCGACCAAGAAGGGCAACGACATCATCGCCTATTTGAAAAAAGAAGGAGTTGATGAAAAGGACATCCAAACAACCGACTACAGCGTTTACCCGCAATACGACTACACCAATGGCGTTTGCACACAGGGCTACTGCCCGCCGGGCAAGCAGACCCTGCGCGGTTTCCAAGTGTCACAAACTCTGACGGTGAAAGTGCGCGATACGAAAAAGGCGGGCGACCTCCTTTCGGGGGTAGGCTCGCGTGGGGTCTCTTCTGTCTCCGGTCTCTCGTTTACGATCGACGATCAGGACCAGCTTGAGGCGGAAGCACGCGATAAAGCGATTGCAAAGGCACAGGAGAAGGCTGAAGTGCTCGCGGAGTCGCTCGGCGTGCGCATCGTACGCGTTGTCGGGTTTAGCGAAGGTGGAGGCGGCGGCCCCATCTATTACGCAAAGGCCATGATGGCAGATGGTTTCGGCAGAGGTGGCGCAGAGTCTGCTCCCGCTCCTGAAATTCCCGTCGGTCAGAACAAAATAATTTCGAACGTGAC
>CAYIDD010000017.1:4345-5937 GCA_964362175.1 uncultured Candidatus Saccharibacteria bacterium
AAGGCCCCGCAAGGGGTTTTTGATTAGGAAATCAGATATGAGCCTCATTCAATACATTAAGGATACGCAAGGCGAACTGCGACACGTCGCGTGGCCTACGCGCCTCCAAACCGTCGTGTATACGATCTTAGTCGCGCTTCTCTCCGTGCTCGTGGCGCTCTACCTCGGTCTCTTCGATTACATATTCACAGGCGGCCTCGCGCGTCTCCTGGAAGTATTGCCGGCAGCTCCGATCGAGATCACACAGGATCCCACCTCGACGACCTCCCCGATCATTCTCGACTCAGTCGATACGACGAGCGTTCCCGCTGCGCCAAAGGGTCTTTTGGAAGAGATCCCGCAGCTGTAATAGTCATATGAAACAGACTCACGGTCAGGCGCGACAGTGGTATGCGGTGCACACCTACTCCGGCTACGAAGATGCCGTCGCACGTAACTTGAAGCAGCGCATCGAGTCCTTCGGTATGAAGGAGAAGATATTCAATGTGGTCGTGCCGACGGAGAACAAGATAAAAGTGAAGAACGGCCGCAAAACCGAGATGCGCGAGAAGATATTCCCCGGCTACGTGCTGGTGGATATGATCGCCGACGACGATGCATGGAGCGTTGTCCGCAACACGCCGCAGGTCACCGGATTCGTCGGTACCGCCAATCAGGCCGTGCCGCTTGAACCGGAGGAAGTGGAAAAGATCCTCAAGCGCGCGGGGGGAGATACCGTGCGCCACGCCATCGATCTTTCTGAGGGGGATGCCGTGATCATCATCGATGGCCCGTTCAAAGATCTCGAAGGAAAAGTGGGCGAGATTGACGAAGAGCGAGGAAAGGTTAAAGTCTTAGTTCCGATGTTCGGCCGCGAGACTCCGGTGGAGCTCGAAGCCGACCAAGTGCAAAGAGTCTAAAAATCATATGGCAAAAGAAATCACAAAAATAATCAAATTGCAGATCGAAGCGGGCAAAGCGACCCCGGCTCCACCTGTCGGCACCGCGCTCGGGCCCGCAGGAGTGAATATCGGCGAATTCGTCAATCAGTTCAATGCCCAGACGCGTCCTATGGTGGGAAGCATCGTTCCCGTTCTGCTTACGGTATACAAAGACCGCACTTTCACCTTTATCGTCAAAAAGCCGCCAGCTTCTCGCTTGATCCTCAAAGCGATGGGTCTGGAGAAGGGCTCTCAGAAGGCGCAGACCAAAGTCGGCAAGCTCACAAAGCAGCAACTCACCGATATTGCCACCGAAAAAATGGAGAATCTCAACGCCAATGATATAGAACAGGCGAGAAAGATAATCGCCGGCACCGCCCGCTCAATGGGGATAGACGCGGAATAAGGAGCGTCTATCGACCTTTTGCAATATTTTGGAGCCTTTGGCGAACAAAATATCAAAAGGTGTACTGCTCCTGTAAGGAGTCGACTCGGACCTCTAATAAGTTCGCGGCTGGTACAATAAGGGCTATGCAGGTTGCCCCAGAGATCAAAACCGCCCTCAGACGCGCTCTTTCGTCGCTCAGCATTCCTGAGTCGGCGTCGGGTATCGCCCTAGAACATCCTGCAGAACTCAAGAATGGTGATTATTCGACGAGCGTCGCCTTGAAA
>CAYIDD010000018.1:0-5083 GCA_964362175.1 uncultured Candidatus Saccharibacteria bacterium
GACCGAAGCTTCTGCAAATATAAACGCGTTCCGTCTCGACCTCGCTGCCGATCAGGTCTACCACTTCGTGTGGGACCGTTTCGCCGCAGAGATTCTCGAGCAATCGAAACCAATCTTCAGAGAAGGCGGAGAAGCTGCCGCTTCCCGCGGGCGCGCACTGCACGAAATACTCACCATTTCCCTCAAGCTCCTCCACCCCTTCATGCCCTTCGTCACCGAAGCGATTTGGCAACAGTTACCAAAAAGAGACTCGGATCTTCTCATGGTTGCCAAATGGCCCACCGACGTGAAGGTATAATGCACCGATGAGCGAAATCGAACCCATTCTAGCGGCGGCGGCGGGCGGGATACTGCCTGCACTCGCGTGGCTGTGGTTCTGGCGGCGCGAGGATAGCGCTCATCCGGAGCCGCGCCGCCTCATCGCGCTCGCCTTCCTTGCCGGCATGGTCGCAGTCGCGGTAGTTATCCCGATGGAAAAATACGTTGCGCCGTTCTTCACCTCGACAACACTCGTCTTCACCGTCTGGTCGGCGATGGAAGAGATCATCAAGTACGCCATGGCGCGCGTCACGGTCTTGCGCCGCCGCGAAGATGACGAACCGATCGACCCCGTCATCTATATGGTAACTGTCGCCTTGGGATTCGCGGCGGCGGAAAACACGCTGTTCCTCCTCTCGCCGCTCTCCGGCGATACCCTGATACAGACGTTCCTTACCGGCAACCTGCGCTTCGTGGGCGCGACGCTTCTTCACGTGCTTTCCTCAGCCGCCATCGGCGTCTTCCTCGGGCTCTCTTTCTACAAGACGCGACGGATTAGGCGCGTCTACGTCATCGTCGGAGTTATCCTCGCCTCCCTTTTGCACAGTGCGTTTAACTTCCTTATACTTAACACACCAGAGGAGCACATCTTCCGGACATTCGGACTCGTATGGCTCGGACTCATCATCCTCCTCGCGGTTCTGGAATACATCAAACGCATACACCCTATCATCAGGCAAAAATTTGGATGAACCTATGGCAAAATCTTCTTTTTTCTCACGACTCACCGGCTCCGCGGATCAGGGAGATTACTTTGATGACGCGCAGTCCGTTGTTTTGGAGGGTGATGGGGGCGAGCGCCATGCAAGTATCAAAACCCGCGGCACGGGAGGAGCGGGGGGAGATGAGCCACTGGGAGAACTCGCGGTAGACATCTACCAGACCGCAGACGCCATCGTGGTAAAAGCACTCGTGGCTGGTGTACAGCCCGGCTCCATCGACATCGCGCTTACCCGCGAGATGCTGACGATAAGCGGCCAGAGACAGGACGAGCGTGAGGTGGATGATGAGAATTATTTCCAGCGCGAACTCTACTGGGGCTCTTTCTCCCGCACCATTCTTCTTCCCGAGGAGGTAGATGTCGACCTCGCCGAAGCCTCTGAAAAGCACGGGATCCTCATGATCCGTTTGCCCAAGATAAACAAAAAGAAACAGACGAAATTGAAGGTGAGGAGTCGGTAAGATAAAGAATGCTCCCGCGCGGGGCGGGAGCGATCGGCTGGGGTGGAGACCCCATTGATCATGAGTATCTCAGCGATACTGATCGGGCGCCGCCCGGAATATCTTCTGGACGGGGCCGCTTTTGGCGGAATCCTTCTTTCGGATATCCCTGAAATCGTTCCACGTGATCGTGAGCACGAGGACCGCGAGCATTGCGATGACAAACAGTAACGGTTTTCCGGCCCACGATAAGAACGGACGCCTTGCGAGTCTGTCGACGGTGGAGAACGCGACGACAACCATCGCAATAACGACAAGTGCATGAAGAGCCGTCTCGGACATCTGACTTCTCCCTCGTTGCACCTCGCATTTAAGGCGACAGCGCCCGTATTGTCAATCATTCGTCCACGAGTCCGAGGCGGTAGATGTCGAACGAATTTTCCCCCTCGAACATGTCCGAGGGGTTGGGGAGATACACGCGCCGGCGCGAAATTTCCGCCGTCGCGTCGTTGATGAGGCGGTGGAATACGGAAAATTCCTCCGCATGATCCTCAAAATCAATGACGTATTTCCGCATTTGTGAAGAGCCGTCGGCATTTTTCCTTTTCTTGCATTCCTGCACGATGAAGCGCCGCACCGGACGCTCGTATTTTTCTCTGACCGTGTAGTAATTAAAAATGGCCTGCATTACAAAGAGCGTCTTGCGCGCACGATCGGAACTGAAGGAATCCACGAACTTGTGGTCCACGACATCAAGCGCACCCGCATCAATCCGCGACTCCACCACAAGGTCTGATATCGCTTTTATGGGGAGCGCGAGCCCTTTCACTTCGGCGATACCCATCACCTCAACACCAATGACCTTGTGCCTCGGCGGTCGCCGGAGATAGTAGGAGATCGCACGCAGATACTCTTGTTCCATCGACGCGCGCTTTTTCTTTTTTGCGAGCCGCGACTTCGCCTTTCCGAAATTGATCTCAAAATCCCCCACCGATCGCATGTATTCGAGTCCGAGTTCGATCGCGCCCTGCTTCGCTATCCCTCCGTAGAAATGCTGGAGTGCCACGTGTCCGGCGCGTCCGACGACAGACGATGGGTTAACCGGCGCATCGTACACCTTTTCGACATACCGCTTGTACCACGCAAGTGGATTCCTCAAGAACGCCATGAGCGAAGAATGGCTCCAGTGCTTGATGGGAATAAGAGATTTTTTCGATGTCCCCTTTCTCTTCTTCATGCGGCTCGCCCCGTGAGAGAATCGGCCCGAATCTTGCACAGGTGCCTCCGTGCCTGCCGACCCACGCCGCTTGCTCCCCTTGTATGTCTTTGGCCCTCTCACGGGGCGAGTATATCATCGTCGTTCCACTTCCAGAGGGACAATAACGCCCCGCGAAATCCTTGATCATGTTAAAAATCGCGTCCGGACGCTGGCGTCCGGACGCGATTGAGCGGGAGCGGAAAGATCAGGCGAATGGTCACGTGACTTGAAGTTCAGCCGGTAATTCAGGCTCCTCGCTGTATGTGAAGTAGTTGGTGGTAAGCTCTTCTCCCGCTGCAATGGAACGAATCGTCTCGAAGTCGCCACTTGCACCGACGCATACGTTCGGATCATCGCCGTGGTTCATGTAGTACCGTGGCATGATGCCATTCATACCGCAACTCGGGAGCCGGACCATACCGTCTTTGCGGATGCACATTTCCATTACATATCTCTCTACTTCTGTAGGTATCGTTGGGTCTTCCCGCAACGCATCGATCGGGCACCACACAAACGTTAACCCGAGACGGTGAGTCTGGAACGGATCAATGCCTGCGGGAATGTCGCGGATCGCGAATATCCCGACCCCGTGCTTAGGCGATCGCTGGATCCGCACAAAGACTTCAGCGCGTAGATGAGCGAGAACATCGGCTGCTGTTACTAATTTCACGACCTTACTCCTCTTGTTTCAATCGGACCGTTTTTTAACCTACCACACGGGAGAAAACGTGTAAACGTCCGCGGGGCTAGGCAAACCCGAGACGGGGAGTTAGGATTGGCATGCGTATGATCGAAAAAATTCCTGAGGGGTCGCAGTCATTGGAGCGCCGAGGGCCGAACATGTTGGGAAGCGGGGATCTGGTGCGGATAAAGGGCGAGGAAGAACGGACCTATCGGACACTGATGATAATTCCGCAGCAGGGCAAAAGCGCAAAGGCATGGGTCGGGCCACCTACATTAACCCCTATGGATATTGATTTATTTAAATTGCAGTTCCCAGCCAGCATCAACGATCCTAAGTACGATGGATGCACGTTCATAGACGCCTCTCTCCTAGCGAAAGTTCTCGATTCTTGAGTAAGGGTCGCCAAGGCAAAAGGAGTAGATACTTAGACAAACCCGAGGCGGAGGTATAGGATTTTCATATGGATTTGCATGGTCGCTGGACGCATCGATGGAGGCACCCCAACACCGTGCCTATCAATTCCAGAGTGCACGGCCTCGGGCTCGCGGCAACGGGTGCCATAAAGGCGGGTGAGATGGTTTTTGTATACGGCGGCCTGATAGTGCCCAGTAGCGAGATTAGCGAATACTGGAAATCGATGGGCCACATTGGTATTCAGATCGACGATAATTTCTTCATTGTCCCTGCATCTCGACAAGAATTGGAACGAGAGGGTGTGATTAACCACTCGTGCGAGCCCAATACGGGCTTTCGGAACCAAATTGAATTGGTCAGTCTTCGCTACATCAAACCCGGCGAAGAGATTACGTTTGACTATGCCATGTGCGAGACGCTTTCAGAACCGTTCGAATGCAAGTGCGGCAGTAAATCATGCAGGAAGATCATAACGAAAGAGGATTGGAGAATCCCCGAACTTCAGGAGAAATATGGAGAATATTTTTCACCGTACCTGAAAACGAAACTCGTCTAGAAAAGAATAAGAACCGAACTGAAATCACTGAAGATACACACAAGACCTACGGTCGTGGGTCTTGTGTGTGTATTGACACTTTTTGGACAAACCCGATGTGAACTCACATACACACAACTGACGCTATAGTATGAGTTGTGTGTATCAGTAGCTCCGGAGTTGTTTGGCGCGTTCGTGGAAACGGATACGCTCAAGGGCTTTGGCTTCGATCTGGCGGATGCGCTCGCGCGTAACGCCGAATTCGCGGCCTACCTCTTCGAGGGTGAAGCAGATCCCTTCGTCGGTAAGACCATTGCGCATTTCCAATATCTTGCGCTCTTTCGGCGAAAGCTCTTCGAGGATCTCTGTCATCTGCTCATTGAGTATGCGGCGCGAAGCGTCCATGTCGGGGCTTGCGATGGTGTCGTCGGCGATGAAGCTGCCGAGAGTGGAGCGCTCGTCGTCGTCCTCGCCCACGGGGGACTCGAGCGAGACGGTGTCCTGATTTATCTTTTGGATGGTGTATATCTTTTCTATCTCAATGCCCATTTCCGCCGCGATTTCCTCGGGGAGCGGATCGCGACCGAGGTGTTGAGAGAGCTCGCGCACTTTTTGCTTGTACTTCGCGATGGTTTCCACCATGTGGACGGGGATGCGGATAGTGCGAGATTGGTCAGCCAAGGCGCGGGTAATGGCTTGGCGTATCCACCAC
>CAYIDD010000019.1:0-4858 GCA_964362175.1 uncultured Candidatus Saccharibacteria bacterium
CTCTTGCCTCCCGCGCCCCGGCCGCCCCCCCCCGCCCCGCCCGCGCGCGGGCGACTCCCCTGCTTTCAGAACGAGTTTGGACTGCTCGATAATTTCCGCAGCAAATCTATCCCATACAAAGTGATATATCTGGTCCGCCGCGAGATCGAGGCGGAATGTGTTGATGTTGTCGGACGCTTCGGCGGCGACGCGATGTGCCTCGCGCACCAATTCTTCATCTTCCGACAAGAGCTTACCGGCTTCGTCGGCGGGATTTTCCAATACGAACCGCGTGATGTTCCACAATTTATTCGCAAAATGTTTATATCCGCGCACTCGGTCTTCGGAGAGCTTGATGTCGTTGCCGGGTGCGGCGCCAATGATGAGACTAAGCCTTGCGGCATCGGCCCCATATTTTTCTATCATCGTGAGAGGGTCGATGATGTTGCCGAGCGATTTGCTCATCTTTCTTCCCTGTCCGTCGCGCACGAGGCCGTGCAGGTAGACATTGCGGAAGGGGACTTCGCCACGGAGGAAGGTGCTCATCAGTATCATGCGTGCGACCCAGAAGAAGAGAATGTCGTAGCCGGTCTCAAGCACCGAGGTCGGATGGTATGTTTTCAAGTCCGCCGTTTCTTCCGGCCAGCCGAGTGTTGAGAACGTCCAAAGACCCGAAGAGAACCACGTGTCGAGGGTATCGGGGTCTTGCTCCCAACCTTCGCCGGGGGACGTGATGCTTACTTTTACTTCGTCACCTTTGAACCATGCCGGAATGCGATGTCCAAACCATATCTGTCGGGAAATACACCAATCGCGGAGATTATCTATCCAATGGTAGTAAATTTTCTCGAAACGCTCGGGCAGTATCTGTGTTTGCTTGGATTCCACCGCCTCGCGCATCGCCTGTTTCAGCGTCATGGTCTTTCCATTGGGGAATTTGGCTTCTTTATTGACCGCGATGAACCACTGCCGCTTTATCTGTGGCTCGATGATGCCGCCTCCGCGACTGTTGGTCGCCACATTGTGCACGTATCCTTCGTCCACTTTTGAAATAAGACCCTTCGCCTTCAGCTTCTCCACGATGAGAGGACGGGCCTTTTTGATGTGCTGCCCCTTGAACTCACCCGCGATCTCGAGGAGAATTCCGCGGTCGTCGATGACGCGCTCGATATCGAGCTTGTGCCGAGTCGCTATCTCGAAGTCTATCGTCGAGTGAGCCGGTGTAATGGTCATGACACCGGAGCCAAATTCCATGTCGGCCGCTTCGTCTTTGATGATGGTTGCGGTGATAGGGCCGTTTATCCATTCGAGGTCTATCTTTTGCCCGTGCTTGTATTCCTTGTATCGTGCATCATCGGGGTGCATGACGACGTACTTGTCGCCGAATTTCGTCTCCGGTCGCACCGTGCCGATGTCGAACGGGCCGTACTTGAAGTGATAGAACGCATCTTTTTGTTCCACATACTCTATCTCGTCGTCGGAAACGGTGGTTTGCAATTTCGGGTCCCAGTTCACGATGCGGTCACCGCGGTAGATAAGCCCCGCGTCGTACATCCGCACGAACGCTTCCATCACAGCGCCGTAGCGCTTTTCATCCATCGTGTAGGCATAGCGGCTCCAGTCGAGACTTGAGCCCATTTTCTTCGTCTGATCGATGATGGTCGTTTTACTCTCTTCGACGAATGCATCGATACGCTTCATCAATTCCTCGCGGCCAAGGTCGTGCCGTGTTTTTTTCTCCGCTTTGTATATATCGGTCTCGACTTTCGACTGTGTCGCGATAGCCGCGCTGTCGGTGCCGGGAAGCCAGAGCGTTTTGTAACCGCGCATGCGATGGTAGCGGATGAGGACGTCTTCGATGGCGAGCATCGCGGCGTGTCCCATGTGCAAAGTGCCTGTCACGTTCGGCGGCGGCAATACTATTGAATAGGTTTCGGCGTCGAGCTCGGTGACCCCTTTTTCCACACACACATCAGGGTTGGCATACCCGCTTTTTTCCCACAGATCGAGCATCTCCGGCTCCTTCTCAGCGGGATCGTAGGGCTTGAGGAAGATTTTCGGCGCTTTTGACGGCTCCATTGCGGTATCGTAGCACAATATCAGGCTTTTCGGCCCAACTTCAGGCTACCGTTCGCCCGCAATTCCACGGGGTCGGCAAATTCTTTTTTGAGTGCGTGGAAGTAGCCTGCAAGCGTGACCATAATGGCGTTGTCGGTGGCGAGTTCCGGCGGGGGAATAAGAAGTTTGGCAACATTTCCCTCGTCTGCGAGCGCTGCTTTTAGGCGGTCGCGGATGTGCGTGTTGGCCGAGACGCCGCCGCCAACGACGATAGTGTTGGCGCCGTATGCATCCACCGCGCGCAGTGTTTTTGAGACGAGCACATCCGCGACGGCGTCTTCGAATTCGAGTGCGATTTCCATTTTTTCTTTGTTATCGAGCTTTTTCCCATCGACCATTCTACGCACGGCAGTTTTGAGACCGGAGAACGAAAAATCAAAATTATCTTCATGGAGCATGGGCCTCGGCAGTGAAATGCGATGAGGTCTGACCTCATCGCATTCGCGAGCTTTAGTTGCAAGGCGCGAAACTTCCGGCCCACCGGGGTAGGGAAGTCCGAGGAGGCGCGCGACCTTGTCGAATGCTTCGCCCGCGGCATCGTCGCGCGTCTGTCCGACGAGTTCGTAATCGCCAAACGATTTTGAGAGCACGAGTTCGGTGTGCCCTCCGGAAATGAGCAATGCCAATACCGGAAATTCGAAGGAGGCGAGATGTTCCTCTTTCATCATTGAAAGTACGATATGTCCCTCCATATGGTTGACCGCGACGATAGGCACGCTCCACATGGTCGAGAGTGCTTTTGCGAAGTTCACCCCGACCCACAGTGCGGGCTCAAGCCCGGGGCCGTGAGTGACGGCAATCGCATCGATCAATGGTTTTTGATATCGAAGTGCGAACGGCATGAGATCCGCAAAGAGTTCCGGTTCCCGCTCGAGTATTTTTTTGAGCGGGAGCGGGGTTTCTACCGCCGTTCCTTCTGAAGAGGGTCGCAACTCCCCCGCCGCTTCGAGCGCTTTTTGGAGCATCGGCACGAGGTTTTTTGCGTGTTCACGCTTGGCAAGATTGGGGAACACGCCGCCAAATTCCGCGTGCAATGCCGCCTGAGATCGAAGCGCGTTTCCGAGTATGTTGAATGTAAAGTCCTTCCCGAAACTGCCGTCGGCCGTGATAATGCAAACAGCCGTTTCATCGCACGAAGTTTCGATCCCTAAAATTCTCATAGATGAAGTATATATAAAGCGAGCACCTGAGTCTGCCAACGTCAGGTGCCCAGTAATCTATCACGCTGTCTTTTGCGAAGCAGCTTCAGAACGATTGGAAGGTCGTGCGCAGCCTCTTCCTCGTTCTCGGCCCGGTGCATGACGCGGGCATGGAAGTCGAATCCGTCGATATTTTCGACGGCATGCACTCCGAGGTCGCGCCGGATGGTCCCGACCTCGCAATCTGCGGGACCAGGCTTTTTTCCAACCAGCGTCATGAGACACTCAATAGCATTCTCTCCTTCGACGACGCCGATCTCAGAGCGTCCGCCCGTTGTGTACACGAGTCGGCGCATCCATGCTCCGTCTGGCACCGCCGCACGCTTGTGACGCGGATAGATAGCCTCATATGCCCATCGCGGTATTTTCAGCTGCCGCGATGCAAGAATGGAAAGACCTCCGCGCAAGATCCTTTGCCGTATGGTACGCCGATAGGGCATACCAGACGGCCGTATTATGTAGACCGTCCGCTGTGTCGGCATGACCAAGACTCCTCCCTGTCCCCGCGCACACTACGGCAATACAAATCCCCCGTCAACACGCGGGAAACGCTCTGTGGCATAATGGTGGTCCATGGATCCCAGATGCTTTTCTCGCAACGGCACGATCTTGCCTATAACAGAGGCGGTCATCCCGCTTTCCAATATCGAGTACAGCTATGGGTTTGGAGTATACGAAAGCATCCGGATCGTGAGTGGGATAACCTATTTTCTCGAAGACCACATCGAACGTTTGATGGGGTCGGCACGGATGATCGGACTGGAGCACGGGTTTTCTCCAGATTTTGTGGCGAAGGCGATTGCGGAGCTCCTCCGGAAAAATGAGGTCGAGACGTGCAACATTAAGATACTTCTCATCGGAGGGCGAACTGCGGAAGATGCCACGCTCAATATTCTCTGTCTCAATCCCCTATTTCCGGACAAAAAGATCTATCGGGATGGCGTGAAGACAGTCACCCATGAATACGAGCGGCCGTTCCCCCACGCAAAAACGCTCAATATGCTGCAGAGCTATCTCGCGTTCCGGAAGGCGAAACAGGCGGACGCCTATGACGCGCTACTCACGGATAGGGAAGGATGCATTGTCGAAGGCACGCGCACGAATTTCTTCTGTATCAAAGACAAGGCGCTCTTCACTCCGGACGAGAACGACATATTGCTCGGCGTTACGAGAAAGGCGGTATTGAAGGTCGCTGCGCAAAACGGGTATGAAGTCATTGAGAAGGACATCCGACCGACAGACCTAGGCGATTATGACGGCGCGTTCCTCACGAGTACGTCTGCGAAAATCCTCCCCATCCGTTCGATAGATGGCTACGAATTCGGTGAACAGCCGACGGTCCTCAAGGAGCTTATGCGAACGTTCGATGAGTTTTTGGATGGATGCGGCGGGAAGATTGAAAAAGCCCCTGTCTAAAGGTATATTGGACTGCGTTGCGCGGTTAGCTCAGTTGGTTAGAGCGTGTCTTTGACGTAGACAAGGCCAGGGGTTCGAATCCCTTACCGCGCACCCGATGGAAGTCTTGCATCTCACAAGGGAGAATGTTGATAGTTGTGCCGCCC
>CAYIDD010000020.1:0-4256 GCA_964362175.1 uncultured Candidatus Saccharibacteria bacterium
TGGAAAAACAATTCACCCCCATTTTTACCGCGCAGGACCTCGAAAATCTTCCGAATCGCAACGCCGTCCTCTCCCTTCTCGTGGACGGTGTTCCTGCACGACCATTCACCATCCAGACGGTAGACCTCCCGCATATGGACTACAGCAAGATAGATGCGATGAAGGAACTTTCATACAGGGCATACGGTAAGCCGCGCGAGGAGGTAGAAGCCGAGATCCGCCGTAAATTCGACGCGGCGTATGGCAAAAAACCCGCTCCGAACCCGCTCACCCCGCCGGAGGCGGGGCTCAGCCCCGACCTCCCCGCGTCGCTGTATCAGTAGACTCCGAAGGTTTAACCTCCCGGCATTGTGTGTCGAAGTTTGCCCTGTGGTATAATGGCCCTTATGGCAACGAAAAACTCGACATTCGGGTATATGACGCAAGCACAGGCGGAGAAGGTCCAGAGGATTGCGACCGAAAGTGCGGCATTGGCAAAAAAGACGCTGCGTAAGAGCAACGAACTCGAAGCATATTTGGGCTTGCTGGAGTACCGGAAAGGCCGCATCAATTTTTACGGTTCCCTCAAAGAACTGATACAAAAAGCAAAGCGGGCATGAGGAAGGTATCTGCGACGCCTCGCTTCGAGAGGAAACTGGGACAATTTATCGCAACTCATCCTGAGCTTGAGGCGGCGGTCGAGTACGCGATGCGATGTATTGCCACCGACAAGAAGAATGGACTGCGCGTTCATGCGCTGAAAGGACTCCTGAAGGGTTGTCGAGCCGCCCGCATTTCCTACGAGTACCGCATCGTGTTCGTGTTGAAGAAAGAGGCCGTTACTTTCATCGACGTCGGAACGCATGACGATGTGTACAGATAGAGTTTTTATAGTACAATTTCGCTCATGAATGCACACCCCAAGGAGGAACGCACATTTGTCATTATCAAGCCCGATGGAGTCCAGCGCGGGCTCATTGGTGAGATCATCAAACGCTACGAGCGCACCGGCCTCAAGCTCGTTGGGATGCGCTTTGGTGTCGCTGACGAGAAGAAATTTTGGGAACACTACAACAAAGACGACGCATGGTTCTTGAAAAAAGGAACGAAAATTGTGGAAGATAAGAAAGCAAACGGTCTGTCGGCGGAGAAAGAGCCGCTTGAGTACGGCAAAGACATCATCCGCCAGCTTGTGAAATTCATGACAAGTGGCCCCGTCCTCATGATGGTGTGGGAAGGGAATCAGGCGGCAGCGGTCATTAAGAAAATTACGGGAGACACCGAGCCCTCCACCTCCGATGTTGGTACGATCCGCGGCGACCTCACGGTCGATTCCTACAACATAGCGGCGATCGATGATCGCGCGGTCCGCAATCTCATCCACTGCTCCGAATCGGTAGATGAGGCGAAGCGTGAAATCGCCATTTGGTTTACGGGTAGCGAAATGACAGAGTACCGCCTTGTCGGCGAACAGATCCTCTACGACGTAAATCTTGACGGCATCTTGGAATAAGTGCTTGGTGAAATTTGCACTTGCTACTTCTGGGGCGGTGCTATACTTAGTGCAGCGGTCAGTACGAAAACCTGCTGGTGCGAATAAGGGAGCTCGAATCGCTCTGTGCTTTGGTACGGATGCTGAGAGCACCCACCTGGCTCCAATACCAGGCTCACCGTACTTGCCGCCCCGAGAAACCCTGCCGCGAGCAGGGTTTTTGGGTCTCACCCGTGGGGGGGCTACGACCGGGGGTGCTAGAATCTTCGCTATGTCTTCACGTCTGCTTTTCGTCCAGCTCATCATTCTCATCGTTCTTGTAGGCATAGTGTTCTACGGTCTGAGGCATGATTCTTTGTGAGATACCTATGGGCGCGCGGATAATATTTCACGGAGGCGTGGGTACCGTTACGGGGGCAAATTTTCTTTTGGATACCGGCTCGAAAAAAGTCCTTGTGGATTGCGGCATACTTCAACGTGAGCGTGTGTGCGAAACGGAGAACTTTGCGCCCTTTCCGTATGTGCCCCATACGATCGACGCGTTGATCGTGACGCATGCACACGCGGATCACATCGGCCGCATCCCGAAGCTTGTACATGACGGATTCAAGGGGCGCATATATTCAACAGCGGCCACCAAAGATCTCGCGGCGCTCATGTTCGATGATGCGCTCAAGATCATGACACAGGATGTGGAGAGAAATGGACGTGAGATGTTATATGAGAAAGAAGACGCGCAGAGCGCCCTCGGACTCTGGGAGACTCACGAGTATCATCAGTCGTTTACCGTGGGTGATGCGACAGCAGAATTTCTGGACGCCGGACACATACTGGGGTCGGGGATGGTGAAATTGACCCGCGATGGGCGAACCATTCTTTTTACCGGCGACGTTGGCAACTCTCCGGAACCGATCTTGAACGACACGGAAAGTCCCGAGGGGGCGAATTACATCGTGATGGAGAGCGTATACGGAGATCGCATACATGAGGCGCGGGAAGAGCGTCGGGAACATTTGCGGGAATTTGTGGAAGATGTTCGTACGCGCAAGGGGGTGCTCCTCATCCCGTCTTTTTCGATAGAGCGTACGCAGATATTGCTTTATGAGCTGAATGCGATGATCGAAGAGGGGGTCATGCAGCCCATCCCCGTGTACCTTGATGCGCCGCTTGCGGTAGAGATCACCGATGTTTTCCGAGCACATAAAAATCTTCTGAATCAGGCAGCGCAGGAGCATTTCACCAGCGGGAGTGATCCGTTCACGTTCAGCAGCCTCAAGCCGACGGCTAACACAGGTGAGTCGCAGGCCATTCATCAGGCGCCAAATCCAAAGATCATCATCGCGGGCGCGGGAATGTCGAGCGGAGGTCGCGTTCGGGCGCATGAAAAATACTACCTGAGCGACAAGCATGCCACGATACTCTTTGTCGGCTACCAGGTACCCGGCTCCTTAGGGCGTCGTATACAAGAAGGTGCGAAGAGGATCGAGATCGATGGAGAACATATTCGCATCCATGCACACATAGCAACGCTCACAGGTTACTCGGGCCACGCCGATCGCGATCAGCTACTCTCGTTCGTCGACAGCGCGGGGGGATCTCTTGAACGCGTCTTTGTGACGATGGGCGAACCACATTCTTCGATGTTCTTGGCGCAGCGTATCCGCGATTTTCTTGGGGTGGAGGCGCAGGTGCCGCAAGCGGGGGAGTCATATGAAATCGATTGGTGAAAAAAGTTGACAGGTATCGATTTTGTGTAGTATAATAACGAATCTTTGTTCTTTGAGAAAAGGCGTGTTTTGCCATGGCGGAAAGCGGCTCACATCGGGCCCTTTTCCGCTGTGGCAAATCCAAACGGATGAGCCTTAAACGCCATAGGGCGGCACGCAAACCAGAAGGAGATAGACCATGTCCAAGGACATGCTCGGGCCGATCCATCGGCTTTTGCGCAAACTTCCCCGCAAGTACCTCGGCCTCGTTCTCGATATCGTCCGCAAATTGGGCGGCGATGACGGCGACGCGGTGCATGAATCGCTTGCGGCGACTCTCCGCGAGAAAGCGGCGCCAGTCGTGAAAGACCCGACGCTCACGCTCGTCAGGTCGGTACAGCTTGCCGCGACACAGGCCGAGAATACGACCGAATGCCTGGTCGGCGACATGTACGGTTACCGCGATCCCAACATCAATAGTTGGTTGCGGAAACAGCAGCTTGCGCGGAAGGCCGGCAAGGTATCGGTTTACGGTTTCGCCGAGGACATGACGTTTGCCACCATGGCCCGCGCGGTCGTGAGAGTCGGCGAGAATGTCTCGCTCGAGCGGGTCGGCAAACTGCTCAAGAAGCGCAAGCACACCGTAACGCTCCCGCAGCTCGACATTTTGGTCGCGAAGCAGGAGAAATTCTTCCAGAAGCAGGAAGGCGGCGAAGATGTCGGCTTGCGCACTGACGGCTGGGGCAATTTCGTGTTCGTCGAAAACGAAGACGGCTCTGTCTCCGTCGTCAACGCGCGCCGGCGCGGCGGGCGGTGGCGCCGCCACGTCAACTCGCTCGGTCGCGACGACGTCTGGCTCCGCGGCGTTCGCCTTGTCGTCGGCAACTCGGTCGCTTCGAATCTTTGACCCTTTGTCTCTTCGGGTCACTTGCATTCGAGCCTCCAACCCCATCCGCGCTTTGCGCGGATGGGGTATACTTTTTATGAACACGCTGGCACTTGCGGCTGTGAATTCTTATTCCGGCTTCGAGTGGCGAGGTTTCGGGTGCAATTCCCGCAAAAAAGAAATGAGTTGGTGC
>CAYIDD010000021.1:0-3193 GCA_964362175.1 uncultured Candidatus Saccharibacteria bacterium
CGCGATCTCGGATGAGTCGACATCGTGGTAGGAGCCATCGTAGAGGTCGACAGAAATATCGACGACGGGAAATCCTGCCAAAACGCCGCGATCCATCGCCTCTTTGAGGCCTTTTTTGACCGGCTGGATGAATTCCTGAGGTATCACGCCACCCTTGATGTTGTTGATGAATTCGAAGTGGTCCTCGCGGTCGATATTGTTCTTCACTTTCTTCCCCTCCTCCACCGGCTCAAGCGGCCTGATGCGGATCTTCACGTGACCGTACTGGCCGCGACCACCCGTCTGCTTGATGTGTTTGTATTCCACGTCGGCAATGCCCTGAATGGTCTCGCGATACGCGACCTGCGGCTTGCCCGTTGAGGCCTGCACATTAAATTCGCGCTTCATACGATCGACGATGATCTCGAGATGCAATTCACCCATGCCCGAAATGATGGTCTCGCCGGTTTCCGGATCGGATTTAACGCGGAACGTTGGATCCTCGTCTGAAAGTTTGGAGAGTGCCATACCCATTCGTTCCTGGTCCGCTTTTGTGTTGGGCTCGACGCGCATGGAAACGACCGGCTCGGGAAATACGATGGATTCAAGCGCGATGGGATGTTCGGCGTCACAGAGCGTGTGCCCGATCTTCACCTCTTTCATTCCGACCGCGGCGGCGATCTCACCTGCGTACACGGTTTTCACGTCTTCGCGCTTGTCCGCCTGCAGCCGGACGATGCGTCCGACACGCTCCTTCTTATTGTTCGCAGAGTCATACACGGTCTCCCCTGCGGTGAAACTTCCGGAGTACACGCGGAAGAAAGACAGCTGGCCGACGAATGGATCGGTCTGGATCTTAAAGACGAGTGCCGCAAACGGCGCGTCGTCAGAAGCGGTACGCGAATCAGGCTCACCGGTATCCGTATTGGTGCCTTTTGATTCAGGCATGTCTTTTGGTGATGGGAGGTAGTCGACGACCGCATCGAGTACGAGCTGTACGCCCTTGTTCTTGAGCGAGGAGCCCGTGAGTACGGGAAAGATCTTATTGGCGATGACGCCTTTGCGGAGCGTCGTCTTCAAAACGTCATTTGGAATTATTTTCCCGTCGAGAAAATCAGCCATGACCGCATCGTCACACTCAACGATTCGCTCCACGAGTTCTGCACGATATTTCTCCGCCTCAGCCTTCATATTCTCCGGAATATCGTACGCGATCACATTCTTGCCCATCTCGCCTTCAAATTTGTATGCCTTCATCGTAAGCAAATCGATGATGCCCTCGAATTTATCCTCAAGACCGATAGGTATCTGCAATCGCACCGCTTTGGTGGAAAGTCGGTCGAGGATGGATGCATATGATTTTTCAAATGATGCGCCGGTGCGGTCGAGTTTGTTGATGTAGCAGATGCGCGGCACGTTCGCTTCCTCGGCATAGCGCCAGTTGGTCTCGGATTGCGGTTCGACACCCGCTACACCGTCAAACACGACGACGGCTCCGTCTAGCACACGCATGGAGCGCTTCACTTCGGAAGTGAAATCGATGTGGCCCGGAGTGTCGATGATATTGAAACGGACTTTTGCGGACGTATCTGCTCCCATGTACGTCGGGTTCCAGAAACACGTGATGGCGGCAGCGGTGATGGTGATGCCACGCTCGCGCTCCTGCTCCATCCAGTCGGTCACTGTGTTGCCTTCGTGCACTTCGCCTATCTTGTGGCTCTCGCCGGTGTAGTAGAGGATACGCTCGGATGTGGTCGTTTTACCCGCATCCACATGCGCGACGATGCCGAAGTTACGGACTTTTTCGAGTGGGTAATCCCGTGCCATACAAATACAATTTAAAATGAAAACGCCCGAAGGCGTCCCCGTAATGTAGCGGAAAAACCCCGCAGAAGCAAGAAGGCTTCACCCGTCCCGCATGCGCGGGCGGATCGAGCGATGCAGAAGCGGCAGCACGTAGCGGTCGGCACCCCAGTAGCCGGCGACGCGCCACGCGAGTACGAGCCCGATGCCGATGGTAAACCAGATGGGATTCACCGAGACCGTCCCCGCAAGCATGAAATTGAGATTCATGAATATGCCGAAGAACGCCGAAATGCCGACGAGGAAGCCTACGATAAGTCCGGTGCCGACAAGAAATTCCCCCCACGCGATCATGTGCGACCAGAAGACGACGTTCGGGAAAACTGTGCTTTGCAGAAAATCCGCATACCATCCTTGCACGTCCGGATGCGCGCCGGTCGTTTTGGAAAGCGCGCCCTGCACGAAACCCGAGAGTGCCTTCCCCGCATTCGTCCCGACCCATGCGTCGTTGTGGAGTTTGCCCCATCCCGCTTCCAACCACATCCAACCGAGATACACGCGCGCGATAAGCCACAACCACGCGCTGCGCGTATCCGCAGTGAAAAAATATGAGAACGGTGATTCCTCTATGAGGTAGTGCTTCACGCAGCAATTATACTGCTAAAGATCCGCCCGAAGGCGGATCTTTTTGAGAAGGGTGGAAAGTCCAAAACTACCACGCGAAGTGGGCGAACGCTTTGTTGGCTTCCGCCATCCTATGAGTTGTCTCTTTCTTTGTAACCGCAGCGCCTTCGCCCTTGTGCGCGGCTTTGATCTCTGCGAGCAGCGATTCGTGCATCGGCTTACCCTTTGTGCCTTCTGCAGCTTCCACCATCCAGCGCATACCGAGCGCGAGGCGACGTTGAGGATTCACTTCACGAGGCACCTGATAGTTGGCACCGCCGACGCGGCGTGAACGTACTTCTACGGTCGGCGATGCTTTTTCAAGCGCTTCTTCGAAGATCGCTACGGGATCGCCCTCCTTCTTCAACTCATCCATCACTTTGTACACGATCTTGCGAGCCGTATCTTTCTTGCCGCGTTCCATGACGTAGTTGATGAGTTTGGCAATTTTAAAAGAGCCGTACACTTCGTCGGGAGCAGGCTGCATTCTGTTTTTTACCGGTCGTCGCATAGATTATTTAGCGGCCTTCGGCTTCTTGGCGCCGTAGAGCGAGCGGCCGCGGCGGCGTTTCTCGATACCACCGGTATCAAGCTTGCCGCGTACGATGGTGTATCGGAGTCCGATGTCCTTCACGCGGCCGCCGCGGATCAAAACCACCGAGTGTTCCTGCAAATTATGTCCCTCGCCCGGGATGTAGGCGGTGACTTCCATGCCGTTGGTGAGGCGTACGCGGGCGATCTTACGGAT
>CAYIDD010000022.1:0-2750 GCA_964362175.1 uncultured Candidatus Saccharibacteria bacterium
GAGAATGGGTGGAAAGTATACGCTGCGGATTTTGTGACGGCAGAAAGCGGCACTGGCATTGCACACGAAGCACCCGCATTTGGTGCGGATGACTGGGAACTTTTGAAGAAAGTGAACCTACCGTTCGTTCAGCATGTGAACATGGACGGCACGTTCAAGCCGGAGGTGAAGGATTTTGCGGGCCTCGAAGTGAAGCCGCGCTCGGATGATGACAAGACACGGCTTGGGACTGACATCGCAGTCTTGAAATATTTGCAGGAGCACGGAACATTTTTCTCGAAAGAAAATATCACACACTCATATCCGCACTGCTGGCGATGCGATACGCCGCTTTTGAACTACGCGACCAGCTCATGGTTCGTGTCGGTGACGAAGATAAAAGAAAATCTGCTCAAGAGTGCGAAAGCGATCAACTGGTCACCCGAGCACATTAAAGAGGGAAGATTTGGCAAATGGCTTGAGGGCGCGCGCGACTGGTCCATCTCGCGTCAGCGTTTTTGGGCGAGTGTCATTCCGATATGGCGCTGTGAAGCGTGTAAAAAAGAAAAAGTGTTCGGGAGTGCAGCTGAGCTCGAAAAAGCGAGTGGCAAAAAAATAGATGACCTTCACAAACATATCGTCGATGAGATCGCCGTGCCGTGCGAATGCGGCGAGACGATGAAGCGCATTCCTGATGTTTTGGATACGTGGTTCGATTCCGGCTCGATGCCATACGGTGAACGGCACTACCCGTTCGAGAATAAAGAGCAATTTGATGGCTCATTTCCTGCACAATTCATAGCCGAAGGGCTCGACCAGACGCGCGCGTGGTTCTACTATCTTCACGTGCTTGGGGGTGCGCTGTTTGGCAAAGAGGCGTTCCGGAATGCCATCGTGAACGGCATCGTCTTGGCGGAAGACGGCAAGAAGATGTCCAAGAAACTCCAGAATTATCCTGACCCCATAGAGATCGTTGAGAAATACGGTGCCGATGCGCTCCGGCTCTACCTACTTTCGTCGCCCGTCATGCAGGCGGAGAATCTGAGTTTTTCGGAAAGCGGGGTTGACGAGATAGTCAAAAAGAATATTAAGCGTCTCGGCAATGTGCTCGCGTTTTACAAACTGTACGAAGACGGCACCCCACGCGACTGGAAGAGCGTACATATTCTTGATCAGTGGATACTCGCGCGCTTGGCAGCGCTTACCGGAGAAACGACCGAAGGGTACGAGAAGTACGAACTCGACAGAGCAGTCCGCCCACTCGCACTTTTTATTGATGACTTTTCAGTATGGTATGTGCGTCGCTCCCGCGATCGCTTCTCTGCCAAAGGCAGATCCGCCTCCGGCGGAAAGGGGGATAAGAAAGCCGCACTCGCGACACTGCGGTACGTGCTCCACACGCTTTCTCGCGTGATGGCTCCCGCGATGCCATTTTTTGCCGAGCACCTGTTCCAAGCAGTACGCGAGGGGGAGGATGAAGAGAGCGTGCATCTCGCTACGTGGCCTGAAATGCCGGAATTTAATTTCGAACCGGCCGATGTGCTGACCAAGATGTTCGCCACCCGATTTATCGTTTCTCAAGCACTTGAAGCTCGCGACAAGGCGAAGATAAAAGTACGTCAGCCGCTCGCGAAGTTAACGATCCCCCCAGAGCCGCATTTGTCACAAGAATACATTTCACTCATTGCGGACGAGGTGAACGTGAAAGCAGTCGAGGTCGGTGGTGCGTTGCAATTTGATACCAACCTCACCGAGGAATTGCGGGAAGAGGGGCTGGTGCGTGATACCATTCGCGAGATACAGGCATTCCGGAAGTCCGAGAATTTGAGACCGGGCGAGGCCGCTACGTACGAACTCAAAACATCCCCGGAAAATCGGGCTGTTATCGAAAGACATCGGGATGAGATACAAAAAGCCACTCACACGAACATAGAATTTCAGGACGAGGCTTAGATCATGGAAAAACGGCCAACCGCAATAATCATGCAAGGGGGTGCCATGCGCGGCGCGTTTGCCGCGGGTGTCCTCTATGAATTCGGATCGCGCGGATTCTATCCGGATGTGATCGCGGCGGCGTCCTCGAGCGTTCCCACCGCCGCTTACTATGTAGCGCACCAGATCGAGGATATGCGAGCGATATGGACGAAGGAGGTCACGACCGACCGTTTTATACGCTACGACAATATGCTGCTCGGAAAACCGATATATGATATCGATTTCCTGATCAACACTATTTTTAAGAAAAAGCGTCCGCTCTCGCTCAATGCCATGCGTGCATCACGGACACGTATGGTCGTACCGCTTTATAACTATGTTGTAAAAAGGCTCGAGTCCCGCACGAGCGCGGATCCGGAATTCATTGATCACATGTGGGAGTATTTGCATCTTGCCATGATTATTCATGACCAGCACATTCTAAGGGGCACGCCCTTTGAGCCGTATGTCGATGGGGCACTTGATCCGTTCGCGCTCTATAAACTACCGATCATACCGAAGGGTGCACGGGTCGTCGTAATATGGAATGAGCCCAAGTTCAACATGCACACCATTAAGTATTTAGGGCAAAAACTCTTCGTTCTTTTTCAGGCGAGGAACTTTCCGGCAGAGGTGAGAAGGATGTTGAAGACTCGGAAAAAGCTCATCGAAGAAGGGGTCGCGATATATAATGGCTTCTGTAAGCTTTACAGTCCGGTCGTGATCAAGCCGAACTCGATCTTTTTTGCCGGTATGGATGTTGTAAGTAGAGGCGAAGCACATCTTTCGGGGCTTTT
>CAYIDD010000023.1:0-2470 GCA_964362175.1 uncultured Candidatus Saccharibacteria bacterium
GAGAGCTCCACAAGCTCCAGTGTTAACCGTTACACCACGGTCGCCATCGAACACTCGTATGTATAACAAATTTGGAGGTTTTGCGCGAGAAAGTCTCACTTTACCAACTCCTCAAGCGGAGTTACTGCGGGGGTGTCCACGACAGTGAAAGAGATACGTCCGATCAACTGACCGTATTGCGTGATGACATTGACGCGCCACTCGCCTGACGCAATACCGGCTTTTATGGAGTAGCCGCGATATCCGCCATCGCGACCCCCGAGGATCGGGAACTGCTCGGTGTTGGTCGTTACCCATCCCTCCAACGCCTCATCGTAGCGCTGCCACTCGTGCAGAATGATGGTTGAAAGACCCGTAGGGGCAAAGATCGCACTGTACGCGTAGACATTCGTGCCTGCCGCGCGGTGAAAGAGCGTGTTGTAGCGCAGGTATGCTTCGTACCACGGCACCGGTTCTGCCAACAGCCGGTAACTGCCATCAGATAGACGCGTAACACCGTGATACACGCCGGCATCTTTGAGCGCAAGCGGCAAAGGCGGAATGGCATTGGTGAAATATAAGATGTTGAACACAACAAAAATAACCGCGATCGAGCGCGCGATCCGTGTTCGTTCCTGAAGCACCGTTTCGGGTACCAGACGGTACAGGATCGAAAGGAAAAACGCTATCACAACAAGGCTCATAAGCCCGCTTGCAAAGAACGTATACGGCCCGATCTCGTGGAAAACGACAGGTAAAAAGAAAATAAGAAATGAAAAAAGAACAGTAAAAAATATCGAGATCTGAAAAGAGAGCTTCATGTAGAAACGTACGAAGCGCTCATTGCCCACAAGGAGCGCCGCGACGATCAGGACGAATATCCAGCTCACCGCGAACGCGGCGCTCCGGCTATAGAGCGAGAGGTATCCGCTAAAAAGCCCGCCGAAGGCGAACTGCGCGACAACGGGAATAAGCGGCGTTATTTTCAGAAGCCACGGCGTGCGTAAGCGGCCGCTCGTTATCAGGTTCAGCACGACGATACAAGACGCGGCGATCGCAAGGTATGAAAAGAAAAGCAGATTGCTCGTCCATACATCGACGCGGCGCAGAAGGATGAGGTTGTCGGCGAAGAAACCCGCGATGAGCGCCAAGGGCGAGATGTAGCGCATGTACCACTGCGCTAATTCATCAATATTCTTCGGAAGAAATTTTCGCACCATGACTATTCAGTTTGGTATTGTGGTGGCTTCTCGACGACTCCTGCGCGACTGTTCACGATGCGTGCGAGCGCGTACAAGAGCGAGGACAGACGATTCGCGTAGGCGCGGCTTGATTCGCTCACTTTCCGCTCCCCCGATTCGTGCAGTGTCACCAAACGACGCTCCGCGCGGCGCACGACAGCACGCGCGATATCGAGCCGCGAGGAAAGTTCGGTACCGCCAGGCACGAGAAATGTTTTTATCGGCGGCATCTCGCCCTCAATGCGATTGATGAGCACACCGAGCGCCTCAACGCTTGACAGGGGGATCGACTTCGGTGCTCCTGCAACCTCCGCCTGCAGTGTAAACAGGTGATCTTGTACGTCGTGCAGTATGATCTTCATTGCTCGCTCTTGCACCACGAGATCGTCCGAGCATGCGACTTTGCACCAGCCAACCAGAGTATTCAGCTCATCGAGCATTCCCAGACATTCAAAAATAGGGCTTGTCTTGGATGCGCGCTTGCCCGACTCCGAGTCAAACAATTTGGTCGTCCCATCATCACCTTTCCCCGTAAAGAGTGCCATGTGCGCAGGGGGAGACTCGAACTCCCATGCCCTTGCGGGCGCTACCACCTCAAGGTAGTACGTCTACCAGTTTCGCCACCTGCGCAGCGCGTTAAATGTTACTCGGATTTCGCCGAAACGCCAGCCTTTTCAGCAATAGGTTCGCTCTCTTCGCGAATATCTGCCTCCGCAGCAGCTTCCAACTTTTCCTCAGAGACCGTGGAACCGCCCATCATGCGCGAGCGGCGCAACTGCCTGCGCGCTTCGCGGGCGACTTTTTCGCGGATGTAGTAGAGCTTGGCGCGACGCACGCGTGCGCGCTTCACGACCTCGATCTTGTCTATCATCGGAGAATAGAGTGGATATATCTTCTCGACACCGACGCCACTTGCCACACGGCGCACAGTGAACGTCCCGCCCGCTTCGGTTCCGTGTTTGCGCGCCAAAACGAGACCTTCGAATATCTGGATACGGTATTTGCCCTTTTCCTCGATCTTTTGGTGCACACGCACGGTGTCCCCCGGTCGGAGGTCCATATTCTTGCGGGCATCCATATCGACGGGCGATATTTTGACTGCGTTTTTCATGTCGCGGCACTATAGCATCGGCGTGGCTAGAAAACAACTGTTTTATCGTCTATGATGCACGCACGGGCGGTTAGCTCAGTTGGTAGAGCAATCGCTTTACACGCGAAAGGTCACAGGTTCGAGTCCTGTACCGCCCACC
>CAYIDD010000024.1:0-2129 GCA_964362175.1 uncultured Candidatus Saccharibacteria bacterium
TGATAGGCAATGCAGTGCCGGTCGAGTTTGCTCATCACATTGGTAAAAAAATATATGCTGACCTCGTTGCTGTAGGCAAAGCCCCCAGTCCTTATGATGCGTTGTTTAAAAACAAGAAAATACAAGATGTTCACCAATAATCAAAGAGACACTGTATGTGATAAGATTAACTCGCTATGTCGATAACCATTGGTCCATTGGATCCTATAAAGGTAATTTTTAATATCCTGAACACCTTGATGGCTCGAAAGCTTATATCTCTCGAAGAGGCACGGGCCATCCTCAAATCCTCCTTGGAATCAAACATGTCCGAAATTGAAAAAGAGAAATATCTAGATTCGTTATTTACAAGAGGTAATGGCAACCAAAATGCCAAGGAACAGTAGCGGAACAGTCGGGTCGATAGATCCTGCTAAATATGCTGTTTCTGAACCCCTCAATTTTATTGAACAGTATAGAGAGTTTTGTGCAAACGAGATTGAACAAGCACTTAAAGAGCTCGGGAAAATTAAAGTTGCAAACAACAGGGTACATCTACAGAAGCTAGTTTATACAAATCTTGTTAATCGATTCGATTCGCTCGTTGATAATTTGGTACTTTGGTTCTCTATCAATAACGGCACCATCAGAAGTGAGATTTTAAAAGATTTGAAAGATGAGCCAATAGACAGAAAAGATGTTTTTGAACTGTTTATAATGAGGGAAAAAGTGTTTGGATTTCTTAACGAAAAAATTAAGAGTCTCGCAACAACAAATCTTCTACGAGATAGGCACTCCAAGAAAGTGCAGAAAATTCTTTCTAAGGCTTTAAAATGGGAAGAGAAAGAATACTTGAAATCGAGAGTTTATGAAGATGGAAAGATTTACAATACACGTAGAGGAAACAAGAGACAGCCAAATAGCATTATTGGCTATGCCGACTGGTTGTACTCTAGACGAAACAGTATTGTCCATGGAGATGGGATTCATTACATCGAGCAAGATTATACACATATAAGAAAGAATTTTGCCAGCGGCCTACCAAAGAATTTTCGTCTGCAATTACCTTCCATAACAGCTGCGACCACCTTCTACATAGACTTATTAAAACTTGTTGAAGATACTTTATCACGATCGTTGGAAAACTTAGACGACTCAAAATAAAGAAACCCAGTCGTATATGAACTACATTATCTTAATCATCGTTGCCCTCGTCGGTATCGCGCTTGGAATGTATCTTGCTCGACGAAAGAGCACCTCTGGATTTATCGCCCAGCAGATGGAGCAAAAGGTTGAGAACAAACAGAAAATTCTCGCGTTCGCGCAGGAGCACGAGAAAATTCAGAACAACGATGTAGAAAAACTAGCCGGAGTATCTAACGCAACCGCCGAGCGGTATTTGGACGAGCTAGAAAAAGAAGGAAAACTCACACAACACGGCACTATCGGTCAAAACGTCTTCTATACCATCAAGTAAATAGGCCATAAACGATTAACTCAACGGGTTGAGTTAATCGCTGAAAGCACAACCTGTTTGTGGGCTTAAACCAGAATCCGCCCTAAGGGCGGATTCTGGTAGCAGGCGTGTCCGTTCGGTCGCCATTCCGGTCTTGAATTGCATCGAGACTCAATCGTATCCTCATACCACAGATCGTCGGGCTCTACCTATAGGACAACTTTGCTAAGACACCGATTACCTACAAACAGCTGGACCGCCACACTTCGGACAGTGCGGTTCGTGCGTTACACGAACATGCGGGTTCTCTACGATAAAGCGCTGCGCCTCATCGGGATCGAGATTTGTATTCTCGAACTCATGTCCACAATTCTTGCAAATGCAGTGTTGCTTTTTCATGATGAAAGACTAGAACTTGGGGAATAATATCGACCAAGAAAACAAAAACCCGAACACGCATCGAATGCGTCCTCGGGTCTTCGCTCAAACTTTCGTTTTTGTGGAGAATCGAGGGTAATTATGGTTATGCGTCGCGTAAAAACGTTTGGCGTAACCCCCGATGGTATCGTTATCTATTTTCTGTAAGGAGTATAGCACACCTTGTCTCAAATTGCAACCCGTTTTGCCCTGACTACAGAAGGGAGTCCTCGCGTGCGCGCACGGGTGGGAGGAGTGCCGTGTTCTCACGGCACTC
>CAYIDD010000025.1:0-1947 GCA_964362175.1 uncultured Candidatus Saccharibacteria bacterium
CACGCCTTCCAGTCTGTAACCATTAGCCAAAACAACTACTCTCCACCCATCCAATAGAGCAGCTCCACAAGCTATAGTATCTTTCTTCCCCGCCAGCGCGTTCTCTCGGGCTGTTTTCATAGCTGCGGATAACCCTTCCGCGGTTTGGATAACGGCTTGCCGCCTTTGGGCTTGTTGGGATATGCTTACTCCCGTTCCTATTAGAATGGCAATCACTCCAAAGCTGACGATTAATTCCACAATGGTAAATCCTCGCCTCATGGATTATTCACGCAATACGGACCAGCGGGGTTTTCCAAAACTGCGCACAAAGTATAAGCCATCCCCACCGGAGTATAAGCATAAGCCTGCTTGGTTTGTGGATCCGTGGGAACCGTTCCCATATACGTAGGGGCCAAGCTACCCGTACCCGCCGGGTAAGCACTCAAATCACTTCTGTAAATCTCCAGCGCTGAGCGGATCGTCTCCAAATCCGCCTTTCGTTTAGTATCCCGCCCCCTTTGCAGATTAGTATTTACGCTAATTAACACAGTTGATCCGGCCAGCACTCCAATAATAGACATCACGATTATAAGTTCTACTAAGGTAAAGCCTTTTCTAATTTTCCACATACCAATTACATTGTATATCTTTTTTATACTGCTTGTCAGCTTTATACTCCAAGCTCACACACAGCTTGTACTTCGTCCTCTCTTGGTTGACCGAGTATACGTATTTCCAGCCTCGAGTTGAAGCGAAGGGATCCACAGCCAGCTTCTTCAAATACGTCACCCCCTCGCCATCGATAATCGGCCCCCCGCCCCACTCACACACCTCGCCGCCCAAATAACCACAGGCCACTATCCGCCCCGCACCAGCCAGGGGCAAAACTTGATGATCTTCCAGGTAAACGGCCAGAGCCCGTCCCACCAGCTCCACGTCTGCCTTCCTCTGCGCGTCCCGGGTTTTCATCTGCCCGATTTTCAGCTGAATCCCGGAAATTGTCAAAATCACTGCCAACACCACCATTACGAATACTGCCTCACTCTTTTTCCAGTCGAAAACTGAAAAGGTATCCATTCTTCGATTATACCTCACCCCTTGCGTTCCCCTCTCCTATTATAGGAGAGGGGTTAGGGGAGAGGTATTTAGAAATCATCTCAAGAACCTCCGGTAACTCCCTCTCTACCTCACTATTCCAAAACACCAAAGACTTTACTCCCAACGACTCAAAATACTTCAATCTACCCGAATCGTATCTACATACCTCGTTAGTCGTATGCACAGATCCTTCTAACTCAATTGCCAATTTCGAGCTTGGGCAATAAAAATCAACCACATAATTTCCCAAACTATACTGCCTCTTAAATTTCACTCCCAACTTTTTAGTTCTTAATTCACGCCACAACATTTCTTCACTTTTGGTTTGTTTTTTTCTCAAATCTCTCCTCCTGTCTGTCATCCTTCGTGCATTAAATACAGAAATGTATTTCATAAACCCCTCTCCTGAATCATACCTCACCCTGCCTTCGGCTTTCCCTCTCCTATAATAGGAGAGGGATCAAGAGAGAGGTATCGAAAGGGTAAAATCAAAAAATCAGTTTAATTACCCTCTCTCCCCACATGTATCCTACCCATGCTCCCAGGATCAGCCACGGACCAAAGGCAATTTTGCTTTTCATTTTCTTCTTACCAAATGCCAATAGCCAAAGACCATACGCCGCGCCTGCTACAAAAGCAATCCAAAGTGCAGGTGCAATTCGCGGCCACCCCACCCAATATCCCGCCACCGCCGCAATTCCCACATCTCCCTCCCCCATCCCTCTTTTTTTGGTCAACAGCCATAATCCGCCAACGACGGCTATCCCAACTCCGGCCCCAATTAAGAAATTAAAAATTTGATTTTGATTAAAAATTAAAAATTGAAAATTAAAAATTGTCACTACTATGGCCCACACCGCCACCAAG
>CAYIDD010000026.1:0-1633 GCA_964362175.1 uncultured Candidatus Saccharibacteria bacterium
AACATCGTTCACGAGCAGATTATAGTCGTTGGCCGGCGTTGCTACGCCGTTAACGAATACCGTGGCCGTGAACTGTTGTGTTTTCCCCGTAACAAGCGAGGCGCTCGCCGGGGTAAGCGTGATGCTGAAATTCGTCGGCGGAGGAGGAGGCGGACCTCCCACACCACCACCGCCGCCACAGGCTGTCGAACTGATCGCGAAAATCAGAGTTACCAAAACAGTCAAAAACAGTTGTTTTCTCATCTCGTTTCCATCCTTTTTTATTCCGAATTGACAAATCTCTAGCTGCCTGCATTTTAGCAGATATCTGCAAAAAAGTCAAACGCCTGTACGCGAGTTCAACCTTGAAATGCAACATCTCCGCAGGTGAGAATATCGGTACGTCGATATCAAATAAACCAACATATACGGAGATGCCACATACCCAGTTTACGCGCGACGACCGCGTCGCGCTCGCAGCGTTTCTTTTGGCGGGAAAGACACAAAAATCCATAGCGGAACGGCTCGGCAAATCGCCTGGCGCGCTGAGCCGGGAGATCGCCCGGAACAAGGACGGTGACGGCGTCTATCGCGGAGGAAACGCCCACCGGAAGACGCGAATACGACGATATGGAGCGAAAGCACCGGCGCAAAAGATAAGAAACGATGAGAAGCTGCGGCGGCATATCGTGCGAAAGTTGAAGCGATGCTGGTCGCCGGAGCAGATCGCGGGACGCTTGAAGCGCATGACGGGCCGCGCCGTCATCTCACACGAAGCCATTTACCAGTTTGTCTATCGGGACCGACCTGGCCTCAAGGCATATCTACGCTGTCGCAAGGGAAAGTATCAGAGGAAACGCGGGACAAAACAGCGAGAGATCACGCGGGAAGCCATGAAAATCAGGCGCATCGGGGAGCGTCCGCAAGCGGTCGAACGACGGATTCGGATCGGCGACTGGGAGGGTGATACGATCATTGATCGCACGAAACGGCAGCGCATTCTCACCCACGTGGAACGCAAGAGTGGGTTTGCGGTCGCAGACAAAGTGGCAATAGTCACCGCGGAGAACGTACACGCGATCATCCGCAGGCGATTCAAGATGATCCCGAAGCGCAAGCGGCACACGATGACGAGGGATAACGGGACCGAGTTCGGCGATTACGATACGCTACTCGAAGAGAATGTTGCCATGAAAATCTATCGTGCAACCCCCTACCACTCCTGGGAGCGTGGCACGAATGAGAACTGGAACGGCCTCCTTCGGCAGTTCTACCCAAAGAAAAGTTCTTTTGCTACAGTGAAGCAATCCGATATCGAGCGAGCCGTACGGCTCCTCAATGACCGGCCTAGAAAACGGCACGGCTATCTTACTCCGCGAGAGGTGTTCAATGGTCGTTGCATTTCAAGCTAGAATCCAGGAATTCAGACAGAACCCGATCCCGGCTTTCCCTCCAGAGGCGGGCAGGCGCCGGGACGACCTCGCTATAGCGAGGTCATTTCTTCAATTTCAAAATAATCCTTTTTTCTTCCGGTTTTACGGAATCAATCACGAATTTATGGAAGCTCCCCGGAGTGAGGACGGTTTTCATTTCGTCCTGGCCGCCGAATTCGGAAATGTGGATCAAGCCCTGCGCGCCGCCTTCAAGCGAAATG